>NZ_LXTT01000005.1 GCF_001683915.1 Allomuricauda sp. CP2A
AATGGCTGCTGCCCAACACGCACAGGTATACCTCGAGTTCCTGGATCTCTCCCGTATATTTGTCCGTTATATGGAGCTTTTTACCCGTAAAATCGATGAAGAGCTTGTCGCCCGCCTTATGGGTGAAGTGCATCACTGGCGATGTCTCTTTTGTCCATTCACGGTACCAGTACCTGAACTGGGAGAGCTTGAACCCGTCCGGGTGCTTCGCATGATACTCTTCCCAGAGCAACTGTCGCGTGACACCCGTTTTGCGGAGTTCCTTGTCAAAATAAGGGAAGTACCGCTCTAAGGTCCTCAGCTGTTCGCTCTTGGGCTTTTGGTCCGCCTTGAAGAGCCTGTGGATCTCCTCCAGGGTCATCTCCGAGACCTCGTAGGGCGTCAGCCTGTAGCACTTGAAGAACTCGATGTACTTGGCCACCGTGTTGCGGGAGATGCCAAGTTCCTTGCTGATGCGTCGCTTGCTGGCCCCCTCGCCGTACAATTTGTAAATCCTTTTTGCCTTGCGCATATCTATCTGTTTGTTCGCCATGGTCTTTTTTACAAAAGAAACCATCGCAACACTCAAATAGAATCGATCTTTTTAGTGGCTCACTTTCATCCGCCCCACTATGCTCACTTTGGTCCGCCGCGGGTGGCTCAGTTTGACCCGCCGAAGGTGGTATACTATGCCCGTTTTTTGCACTTGGGAATAGGATTGGAATATGTGGATGCAGTCTACCGGACCATCATGGACAGTGATTTTGCCCAGTACACCATTACGGGCATGAAGGCACTGGCCGTCCTGTTCTTTTTGGTGAACATTCTAAAGAAGTACAACGAGGGCATCGCTTCGACCGATGGCCATACCTGGGGGCTGACCCCCACGGAACTGGCCAAGAACTTTGCTGTTGTGATCTTGGTGATTTTCTCCACACAGGTATTGGATGTCTTTGATACCATTTTGGTCTCCATTGAGACCCAATACCGGGATACGGCCCCAGCGCTCCTCCCGTTACAGCTACAGGATGTGGATCTGGAACGGGATGTGGGCGCACTGGAGGCCGCCAAAAAGGCTTTGGCACTACTGTACGAGGCCTTGGTGACCCCCTTGTACGGATTGAAGTTGCTGGCCTTTATCATCGGCATTTTCCTTTGGATGATGGACCTGTTCATCTATCCGCTGTTCTTGGCGGAACGTTTTTTCCTATTGGGCATTATGCGGGCCTTCTTTCCCTTGGTGATCAGTTTGGCCGTGTTCGAGAAGTTCAGGGGATTGGCCTATAACTTCTTTAAGCTCTATGCCGGGGTATATATGTTGGTGCCGGCCTTCTTTTTGGTCAATGTCTTTGTCAATGCCCTGTACACGGAGATCAACACAAACTTTTGGAACAACCTGTTCGGGACGGACTGGGGCAGTGAATTTTTTGCGCCCTTGATCGAACTGGCTTCCATTGGGTTTATCGTGCTGTTGAAGTTCAAACTGTACCGCAAGGCCACCTCCTTTACCTTCAAACTCTTTGGTGGTGCCTAAGGCACATTTATAACTGTCCAATGCACCTTAACAAAAATCAATAAAGAATGAAAACACCCTATAAAAACATATACGATGTCCTAAAGCTCAACCGCTTTATCGTGTTGGCCACGATCATCGGGGCCGTACTGACCTGTATCGTTTCGGTGCTGATGGTCATCAAGCTCCACAGGGAAAGTATGGACAATGCCTTTGTGGTCAACGGGGATGGAAGCGTGATTCCGTTACAAATGGTCTCCCAACTGGAAAACCTCGAAGTGGAGGCCAAGGCACATCTGGAACTGTTCCACGGCTATTTCTATGGAATCGATGCCAGTAACTATGAGAGCAACTTGGAGAAAGCCCTGTGGTTGGGCAACAGCTCGGTGGATGCCCTCTATCGGCAAAAGAAGGCCGATGGCTTCTACAACCGCTTGTTGCAATATTCCTTGATCCAGCAGGTGGAGCGCATCGAATCCCGAATCGATATGGACCAGGAACCCTATGCCTTTCAGACCCGGACCGTGATCCGAATCAATCGAGGTGCTGTCATTGACACCTACGAATTGATAACTACGGGCAAACTCATCCAAGTGGCCCGAAATTTTCCCCATAACCCCCATGGGTTATTGATCACTGATTTTTTTGAAAACTCCCTCCGTAAAATAGAAGACTATGAAACCACAGCAGAATAAGATTGTATTTGTATTGGTCCTGATCGGGGTGGTCCTTTTTATCGTGGCCTACTCCATCTTAACCTTTGGTAAGGACAAGAAAACCGACCTTAGACCGGACCGCATTCCGATGCCCGATCTGGAGGAAAACCAAAAAGTGTATGAATCCAAGATGGAGGCCCTGGATGATCTCAAAGAGGAACGCGAGAACACCGCTCCCCAGGTCTATCCCGATAATATGGTCGATGACAAGGGCTATTTCAATCCGGACTATATGGAATATGAGAAACATCGTATCATCGATAGTGTCTACAGTACGGGCAATTTGGCCCCACAACGTGAACAAATGGAATTAGGGGAAGAAACATCATCCATCGAACCGAAAACCGAACCAACACAAAACAAAGAACCCCTATCAGCCAATCCCATACCCATATCCGAACTAGCTTTGGAACAGCAACTGTTCTTTGCCTCCAAACCTAAAGTTCTGGAAGAAAAAACCAATCCCGGCATTCTGGTCGAAGTGGACGGCAAACAGGTTTTACGAAAGAACAGCCGCATCCGGTTGCGGTTGGTGGAGCCAACCATAATCAACGGCCATCGTTTCCCCAAATACACCACGTTGTTCGGTACCGTGCGTTTCCGGCCCAATCGGACCATCCTGAACATCACCCAAATTGACCATGTTCCCTTGCAATGGGAAGCCTTTGACCTACAGGATGGCCTTGCAGGCCTCTATTTGGAAAACTCCCTGCGGGAGGAAGCCACCCAAGAGATTATGGACGATATGGTTCAGGACATCAATATTGCCGGTTTGCCCCAAGTAAGGGGCCTAAAAAGTGTTTTCCAACGCAGCCAGCGCAAGCAGAAGGTGACCGTTTTGGATGGCCATCGCTTATTATTAAAACCGAAACAGTAATAAAACAAAATTAACACCATGAAAAAATACAGTCTTATCCCCGTTATCATCTTCATCGTTTCCAGCAATTATGCCCAATGTCAAACCTTGGACACCATCTATGCCAACGACCATCAGGTGGTATCCCTTTCCTTTACGGACCCTATCCAAACAGGTATGACCGGTTCCCCTAACTTTACCTTCAATTTCAATAGGGAGCAAGCGGAAAACTTGGGATTGCTGCAGGCAGAAAAAGCCCATGAGAGCAATCTGTTGGTGCGGACCACCACAGGAAACCTCTATTCCTTTATCCTCTCTTATCGGGAAGACCTCTCCCAATTGCATTATTTCATCGCCCCGGACCAACGTTTGAAAAACCCTTTGCAACATTCTTCCAATGGTAATTCAGCACAAGATTCCATCCAGAAAACCGCTTCTGCCAAAGAAGAGCACTTTACGCTGTTATGTACCCAATTGCTACACAAGAAATCGTCAACCCACCGCAGTAAGGGTCAAAAAGGCATCAGGGTCAAACTCATGCAACGCGTGTACCATGATGATCACGTCTATATGGTTTATGAATTGAAGAACCGTTCCAATATCCCTTATGAACTTGGACAGTTCCAATTGTCAAAGGTATTGGGTACCACAAAACGTAAGGCCTCCTACCAAGAATTGCCGATCACTCCCCTATTCGAATTCAAAATGCCCAAACAAATCGGTCGAAGTAGTTCAGTTCGTTTTGTGATGGTCTATCCCAAATTTACCTTGAATGCAGAGCAACGCCTACAAGTAAAGGTATTGGAGGCCCAAGGTAGCCGTAATCTTATCCTCAAGTTGCGTTGATTTTGCCCAACCAGTGAAAAGCCTATCAAACTGGTAAAAGGTCCTGAAATCAAAATGTAACATAATGCCAGCGCATCAATCCGATATGACCTAACGCATACAATTGGGTATAAAAACTGAGGAAGAATAGGTCGGATATTCTTTAAATCACCTTCAAGCCCTTGGTCAATCATTACAGCAAAACCCCAGAAAAATTAAGGTTTTCCCGCACTTTTTTTTGGCGAATACGTCTTATCTTTAAGAACCTCAAACCATTGCACTTCCTACAACCCAATTCCCCCAAAAAAGTTCAAACTGATTAACACCCCTAATCGGAGTTACAAATACACTAAGATCAACTGTAAACGAATGCGAATTAAGTTATGTCAAAAAATAAGTATACGTTCCATTTAGGGATAACCATGGCGGGGGCGGTTTCAGCCGGAGCCTATACCGCAGGCTTTATGGATTATATCATCGAAGCCTTGGATAATTGGGAAAAGGCCAAAAAAGAAGCTAGCCCCGATGATGTCATCCCAAAACACAATGTCATCATCGATGCCTTGGGGGGCGCCTCCGCCGGTGGGATGGTCAGTATGATAACCACATTGGCACTTTACTCGGGAATCCATAAACCGGTAAAGGAGGTCTCCAGAAAAAAGACCGGGAATATCCTCTATGACAGCTGGGTGTTTTTGGACGATGATGACAGCTTATACAACGGAACCCGTAAAGGAAAGACCACTTTTGCAAAGATGCTTTCCACCAGTGATCTTACAGGGGACCAAGGTGCGTCATCATTATTGAACTCAACACCCATCGATACCATTGCCGAAACGGTCTTTGAAAAGATTCCAAAGGATGCTGGCACGGTCAATTTTCCGGCCTATATTTCTCAAGACCTGCGGCTATTATTGACGATTACCAGTTTGCGACCCGTGGACTACAAGGTCAAATTAAGCAAACTCAAGTCTAAGTTTTTGGATTCGACCCCGGGACACAAGATCAGCCATCATGATATTGTAGCCCACTTTAAGCTCAACTATAACGAACTCGTGGACAAGGACAAGTTCCTGCCCTTTAGGCCCACCGCCAAAAGTCCCGTGGAAAAAGTGAACACGGAGTTTCTGACCAACGTGACCAAGGCCACTGGTGCTTTTCCGATTGGACTTGCCCCTCGATATTTCGCGGATGACTTTTCTTCTGCTTACGTGAACTACAGTTTATCCCAACGCAAGGCTTTTGATACCAGTATGGATATCGAACTTGATACCACATCGGTTTCCGATTTTAAATTCACCGCAGTGGACGGTGGAGCCATCAATAACGAACCGTTCGACGAGATTCTCCGAACCCTGGTAGCCACTCATGGGGCTGCCAATAAGAAGAATCCAAAATATGGCACGGTACTGATCGATCCGTTTCCCAATTTTGAATATGAAAAGAAACCTGGAAACATAGACTTTAAGTTGACCAGTATCATGGACATCATTGGTTACTTGATTCCCACGGTGCTCAATCAGGCACGGAACAAACAGACCGACACCTACGGTATCGGACTCTTTAAGCTTATGGCCTTCCCCCGCAAATTAAAATTGGGGACTACCCAAGAGGTTGAACACCCTCCGTTGGCTACAGGGGGCATCGGTGGATTTGGAGGGTTTTTGGATATTGATTTCAGAATCCATGATTTTTTCCTAGGGCGCAAAAATGCCCAAAACTTTTTAAGAGGGGTATTCTTTATGGAATATGATGAGACCGATAAAAACAACCTTTTCTATGGTATCCACCCGAAAGCCCTAAAAAAGTTCAGAAAAATAGTTAATGGCAAGACCTATCTGCCCATCATCCCTGATGTGGGCAAACTGGATAAAGATGACGATTCCAACCCTTCCCGATATAAGGTGCAGGAGTTTCCGAAATTCAATGAAGTGAAGTTTCTAGAACTAAAGAAACCCATAAAAAAAAGGCTGAAAGCCGTATTGAAAGCTGAATTAAAAAAGAAGGTTTCGAACTGGGCGATGCGCATAGGACTTGGCCTCCTCATATCCCTGCTATCCAAAAAAATGACCAAATGGATCATGGATACCATCATCAAGGATTTCAAGGCCAGGGGTATGTAACGCGATTATTTTCAGATCAAACGAAATAAAACACAAGTTCGAGACACATCAATTAAAAAACACAAACATGAAAGCATTCAATCTATCACAGCGCATCGTCAAAAATGACAAGATCTTAGCGGAAATGGAAAACAAGTTCGGAAACATGGAATTCCCGGAATTTGGGCGTACTGCCATTATTGGGGACAATGACGAGGTCGATTTTAAGAAACTGGGGGAACAACTCACCAATCGCAATTTTGACCTGAACGATGTGCAAGAGGCCATCATCAATGTCATGGGCCGTCCGGTACTTGAAATCCGTGACGATTCCTTTGATGTCAATGAGCCCGAACTTGATTTCTGGAAGGACATTCTAAAAAAGAACAAGAAAGGGCTAACAAAAGTAATCCCATCGATCGGTAGGATAGAATTGGCAGGACATCCCAGTTTGGATTGGGTTGGGACCGGTTGGTTGTATCAGGACGATTATATCATCACCAATAGGCACGTTGCCCAAGAATTCGCCACAAGACTTGGGGAACGATTTGTATTCAAAAGAAACTTCCTGAACGAGGCCTATTCGTGTTCCATTGATTTTAAGGAAGAGCTGAACAATCCCACTTCCAAAAGCTATGTCATTGGCAAAGTACTGCATATTGAACCTGAAAGTGGATATGACATGGCCATCCTTCAAATCGTATGGGACGATAACAATGCGAAGTTCCCATCCTTGGAGCTCGCGAATAAATTAATAACGGATGAGACCATTGCCACCATCGGATATCCTGCCAGGGATTCCCGTACCAAAATACCGGAAGATCAGATCCGTATTTTCTCCGATGTATTCGACAAGAAAAGACTGGCCGTAGGTGAAATTGACTATGTGGACCCCGATAAGCAGTTTTTCATTCATGATTGTACCACCCTAGGCGGGAATTCAGGTTCCCCCATCGTGGACATCGAAACACAAAAGGTATACGGACTGCACTTTGCAGGAAGGGAACGTCAAGGAAACTTTGCCATACCCGCTGTCATCATTGATAGGATATTCAAGAATACTGTGACCAACAAGCGCTTTTTCATATCGGAAGGCGAATTCGATCCTTCGATAGAGCTGGAAAAGATCTCGCAAGAAGATCTGAAGGGCCGAAAGGGTTTCGATGAAAACTTCCTGAACAAAAAAACACCTTTTCCAGGGGTTACCAAGGAACTTAAAAAAGAGCTCGCCCAATTAAAGAACAGCAAACAGACGAAGCTGGACTACCTGAATTATTCCGTAGTCATGAGCAAAAAGAAGCGTCTTGCTTTGGCTACCGCCGTAAATATCGATGGTACCCAATGGCGACACATCACCAGGGGCAGGGACAAATGGTCAAAAGACCCAAGGATAAAGCCAAGCGAACAGGTGGGCAATGAACTGTACAAGTACAACAATTTTGATCGGGGGCACCTAGTCAGAAGGATGGACCCAGCCTGGGGAACCTCCTATCAAGCGGCAAAAGACGCCTCCGAGGACACCTTCTTTTATACCAATTGTGCACCGCAACATAAGAACCTCAATCAAAAGATATGGTTGGGGCTTGAAGAATATATCCTTTCCAAAACCGTGGACAACGAAATGAAGATCTGTGTGTACAATGGCCCCATTTTTTCGGAAACCGATATGTTCTATCGGGACATTCAGATACCCGAAAGTTTTTGGAAAGTCGTGGTGGCCAATAAAGGGGACAATGGCATTTATGCGACGGCCTATATACTGAGCCAAAAGAAATGGTTGGATGATATCGAGTTTGTCTTTGGCCCCTACGAGACCTATCAAGTACCGGTGGCTTTTGTGCAAGAACAAACAGGCCTCGTTTTTGATCAAGAAATCCTTGATTCTGATGCCATGGCGAACATTACGGAATCCCTGCACATGGGCTTACGGATGAACCAGATCCAGGATTTTGAGCACATTGTCATTTAAGAATCGTAACCCATACCCTTGGGTCTGTTGAAGCTTTATTTCTGAAATATGGAGGCCACCTCCCGATGCACCTTCAGATAATGTCGCTCCAAATCCCCATCTTTGATTTCAAGGTGCTTGGGCAAGCCTTTTGGAATTTCAGGTCTTGGAAACCGTACCTTTCGGTCCTTTCCATCCGCAAAGACCACGAACTCCCCCTGCTTTAACCGAAAAAACACCTCGGCCCTGCGTTTGGACACCTCCTTCTCCCCTTCCGTGATCCGTCGCTCCAAACTCAAGCCTGAACTCTTGCTCACGCTCCGTGTCGGCATCTTGACCAGTTCAAAGAACCGCTCATAATAGCGGGCCGTATCCGGATCGTTCACCTTCCCAAAAAACTGATAGGATAGATTGGACAAAATGGCCTTGCTGGCCTTTTCACCGTACATCATATCGTTCTGAACCTTATCCTGTAGCACATATACGCTCACAATATCGTAACTCCGCAAGGTGGCAGGAATGCGGTGCATGTTCAATAGCCGTAAGGTTGAAGCCTCCTCCAACAGCATAAAGGAGGGTTTGCGGTTTCGTCTTGACATCTGTTTGGAGATGGTATGTATAATGGTGGCGATCACCGGGGATAGGGAAGCATCTTTTTGTGGATTGTTCACCAAGGCAATGACCGAGGGATGTTTTTCATTATTGATGTCCAGCGGAATCTCATCGGCGGACAATACCATAAAAATCTTTCTGGTACTGATCTTTTTGATGGCATTGGCCAAGGTACTCATCACCCCAGCGGTCTGTCGCTCCGACCCCACCCCACTGATAAAGGCATCGGCCATGGCACGTGAGGTAAGATTCTCCCTTAAAAACTTGATCAGGCTCTTGGTGCCCAACTGTTGGTACAGGGCCATCACATGGGGCAGCGTACAGAAATCGGGGTGATCGGTCTTGAGCCGCCAGATCAGTCCGCTGATCAAGCCCTCAGCAGCATCCTTAAAAAAACGGGAGGTACTGTTCCCATCGGAGTCCCTGTGTTCCATCAAATTCTCCAACAGGACCCGCGACACCTCGTGGACACTCTCTTCATCGGGCAGGTAACGGGGTGCAATGGGATTCACCCGATGGTAGATCGGCCCAAAGGACACGATATGAAAGGGTACCTTTTGATCTTTCCAAAGGGGACAGGCCATTTCCGTGATCTCAAAATCCTTGTAATCGTGGATGACCCCGGAGAAACCTTCTTTTTTAAAATGCTCCAAGAAGCCATAGATGACACTTTCGGTCTTCCCGCTCCCTGCGGAAGCCATCACGGATACCCCCCTGCGGATGTTCCCCAGGACCAAGGACCTGCCCTTGACCCTTAATTTGACCTCGAACACCTTTGAAGGTTTACTCGTATCCTTATGATAATCCACCAGCCCATAGATGACGGTATGCACAAAAAACAAAGGGAGCCACAGGCCCAAGGACTGTTTCAAAAGTAAGTCCCAGCCGAATATCACTCCAATGGTGATTGCCAACATAAGCAGGATACCGAGATAATACAGAAAGCCATTCTTGAGATACCTATTGGCCACAAATGAGATTCCTACCCCAACGATCAAACCGATTATCCATTCCATCCATCCTAAATTTTCCATAGCAACACTGTTTTAAATTCCGATCGACCCCGATTCCAAGGCCTTTCCGATTCCTTTTTTGAGCTGCATCATCGCCTTATAGGCCAATTGTGCCTTGTTCTTGGGGATGGTCGGTACCTTGACGCCCGCCTTGAACAACAACTGCTTGGCCGCTTGCCGTTCATTCGTCGGCAAACCCAAGAGGGCCGAAAAGAAGCGTTTCGGATCCTTGTCCAACAGGTTACGGGCATGGTAGGTCTCCACAAAATTTCTTTTGTATCCGAACTTTTTGTCAAAAGTCATTTCCGCTGCCCTAAAGAATTTATCCCGATCAAAGCCCTGTTTGACGGTCTGCCCATGGAGGGTGGTCTCGGAAGTTCGGAACTTGGACCCCGGGGAGAGGCTATGGGTATTGGTCCTGTCCATTCGGCTCACGATGATATGGATATGGCTTTGGTGGCCCTCCTTGGCCATCCCCGGAACGATGCGCTTTCCGTTGAGTTGGTGGGGCGCCTCTCCTTCCAGTACATTTATCTTTTCCCGGAGCTTGGCAATTTCCCCTTGCTCCCGTCCTTCTTGGATGGCCCTGACCCGGTGTTGTAGTTCCAAGATCTTGCTGGCATGGGCCTGGTTCTCCTTGACCTCGCGATCCCTTTGGGAATAGGTGCGTTCCCGTTCCAATTTGGCAAAATAGAGGATATCCTTGACGGTCACTTCACGGTCCCGGTAAAAGGAGGCCGCATAGGTATTCATAACCTGCCGGGTGTATTGCCTCAGTTTCTCGGGGTCGTTTCCGATATGATGGAGTTCCCGTTGGGAAGGACTGACCACCAGGGAATAGAATTTGGGCTCCCGTTTCTTGAGCTTGGCCGTATTGGCGTCGATCTCGGCAATGACCCGCTCCGCATCGATGTTGTTCTCTTCCTGATTGAAATACCCTTCCTGCTGTTCCGGTTCCTTCCCTTCGTTCTCCTTTTCCAGATAGTTGACAAAGTCCCGGGCACTGCCCTTAAAATTGTCCCCCAGTTGTTGGCGTGTGATGGCGATGTACATACTTATTGTTTTTTAAGTTTTGTGCGGTATTTTTCAATGGCCTCGGGGTTCAAATCCAATTTGAGGTGGTCCTTGCCAAAGCGGTTGTGGTATACGCTCACATGGTCCAGCACATAGGCAAAATCATCCTTGAGCTCTTCCATTTGTTCCTCCAGTCGGTCATAACGGATTTTGGGCACGGTGACCTCCCCATCAAATACATCAGTCTCCTTGGGTGGCTTGGCCTCGGTCAACTGCTGTTCGATAAAATCAAAATCGCTGTCCCATTCCTCGTCATCGGATGCCAGTTCCTGTTCAAAGAGCGCCTGCATCATTCCAACGGTGGGCAGAGTCTGTTCCTTTTCGATGCTGCGCATGATAGCGATCATGGCATTGAAGCGCCGCCTTATGTAGAGCTTCATACTGGCCATGGTCTCCCCCAGATGTTGGTCCGGTGAGATTCCATGTCGTTCAAAAAAGTGCACCATGAGCAACAGGGTCATTGATCGGGATTGTCCAAACTTTCGGGAAAACCGTCTAAATTTCAAGGCCACCGAGCTTTTTACCCGAATGGTCCTAAACCCCTCTTTTTCGTATCCTTTATCCATTTTTGAGTCAAAAACGTCTTGATTTTATTGGGCTAGAGGCCTTTTTTAGTCAAAAACCTTTTCGCCGTCATTTTCCTTGATACCGCAAACCCCCATAAACAGGGGCCTTGCGGAGCAATCATGATCGGTAGGACGCGCGAGCGTGCTACCCTCTTGCTTCTCCGAATTGTCCCGCAGGGACAAAATCGTATCGCACAACATGACCCAAGGGTCAGTTGCCTCTGTTCTAAAAGTCAAATCGAATTCTACGGACATTGGGAAAGTCATGCCTGTCCGAGGTGTTGGACCAAATGGGTCGCCATTGGGCGTCCATTGGGGTTCCACTACATAAATGTAGCGACATTCCCGCTAAGATGAAAACACATATTGTGCACAATTGGCGGGGTTTGGCACCAAATGGAATTTGAATGTCATTTTTGGGGGTCCAAAACGTCGGGTGCTGGCCCATGGGCCAAAAAAAAGACCCTCCTTCGAGGGTCTTTCCAAGCGTCTTTCCAAAAGTTATGATCAGGATTTGAACAGCTCCTTGGAGTACTCAAACCGAAAGAGCCAAATGTTGATGACCAATAGAAAGGCCTTCTCCGCATTGGATTCCTTTTTGGTATGGTTCGCTTGGCGTTTTCTGGCCGGGATCTCCAGCGATTTTCTGATACGTGTTTCCATGGTTTGTGTTTTTCATGTTTTTCAATTGTCCATTTAAAAGGTCAGCCCCCCAATGGTCCCGCCTATAAAATTCCATTGTCGGCAAAACTGTAGTAGCGCCCATCAGGTGCCAGGATGATATGATCCAATACCTTGACATCAAACAGCTGTGCGGCCTCCTTGATCTTTTGGGTCAATTGCTTGTCCTGATAACTGGCCTTAAGCTGTCCAGAGGGATGGTTATGGGCGAGAATGATCCCCACCGAAAGGGTCTTTAGGATAATGGCAAAAAGGATGCGCACATCCACCAAGGTGCCCGTGATGCCCCCATGGGAGAGTGGGTAAATACCCTTTACCTTGTTGGACTGGTTGAGCAGCACGATCTTAAAGGTCTCGTGCAGGCCTATGGTCTTGTTGTCCCAATTTTGGAACAACAGTTCCGCCACCTCGTTGGAGTTGGTCACGGACAGGGATTTCAGCGTGCTGAGCTTTTCCCGGTAACTGATCTGTATTTCATTGACACGATGTTCCATTTCATGTGCTTTTAAGTTTGAAAAAGTAAAGGATGCCCCAAGTTGTTACGGGGCACCCCTATCCATTTTACTCGGTGGTATTGTTCTCACCACCGCCCAACAAAAGGATCTCACTGGCCACTACTTCGGTGACATACTTTTTATTGCCCTCTTTGTCCTCATAGGAGCGGGAGGTCAATTTCCCTTCGATGGCAACTTCCTTGCCCTTGGTCACAAAACCTTCGATGATGTCGGCCAGTTTCCCCCATCCGATGACGGTATGCCATTCAGTATTGGTCACCCGTTCCCCTTCGGAGTTCTTGTAATGTTCATTGGTGGCCATGGTCAGGCGTGCCACGCGTTTCCCTTTTTCAAGGTCTGTGATCACGGGATCTTGTCCCACGTTTCCGATCAACTGTACTTTGTTTCTCAATGTACTCATGATAAAAAGCTTTAAGTGCCTGCCCTCTTCCTATTGGACAATCGGGCAGACGGGTTAATAAATTCCCCTCTTTTTTTGGTCAATGTTTCCCAAATTTTAAGGGGCGTTTGTTTGCTTCTTACGTGCGCAGCACAATAAAAGAAGGGGGTTCTGTCAAGGCTTTTGGGCGGAAATCGGGAGGCTCCGCGACGTAGCAAAACCCTGACCGCCGATGGTGGGCAAGGTTTTCAAGGAAGTGGATACCCTATTTATGGCCAAAACCTGTCTTGGTCTTGACAGGTTCGATGAGGGCCCTAGGAATTCCATCTGACCCATTGGCAAGGGAGCGTACGGGAAGTTGAGCGAGTGCGGGCGATGGTGTCCTGATCGGAAGTCCTTGGGCCCTGCCCTGTTTTTCGATGCCCCGAAAAACAAGTAAGAGCTTCTTTTATTACGGATCCCTTAAAATTTGGTGGGCGGACTGGCGGATTTGCGGCCTTCCAAAGCAAGGCCCCCAAGAAGGGTCTGCAAAGGAAGGCCGCATCAAAATCCGTTCGGCCGACTTCCTTGTTGGATGTGGATGTATTGTATTCTTCCAACATTGCGGTGGCCGATGGAGCAATACTCCCGTTCTGGAGGATATAATACGGGAATCACTTTTTCCTCCGCTCAGAACAGTTCTCCCTGATTGTTCCGGGAAGTTTTGGTATCTGGACGCTTTGAAGTTTTCAGTTTGTCCCTTAGGGCCTGTCTCCGTTTCTCATAGATCCATGACCTTAGGTTGTCCAAGAGTCCTTTCTCATGATCGGAAAGTTGCTCGGGTGCTATTTCCATCATTGCTTCAAACTGTTCGGTCTTGTTGAAGGTCCGGACATATTGTAGCCCGCACCAAGTGTAAATGTTCGTCCATTCACTGGGCATGGGCGCCTCATAGGTCCTGGGCATCATATAGGCAACCACCTCGGTAAGGGACGCGGTTTGCTTTCCTTCCATTTGGACCCGCATACGGGCCGAGGTGATGTTCTGCAATATATCCACGGGAATCAAATCCTGCCAAGCAGAGGGATACACAATGATGGGACCAGCGAGGACATCCATAAAGTCGAAAATAAAATCGGATTTAGCCTTCTTAAGGGACTTAGGATTGGGGTTTGGATTTGGTGTTTTCGTTGGCTCCATTTCAAAGCCAAAATCCAGCTGCACTACGTGGGAATTTTCCATGATGATATGTTTTAAGTTGAACAATAGTGGCGCACGGCCAAACGGAAGGGAAAATTCCGGAGCGGGAAGGAAACGGAATAAAAAGAGAGTGGACGACCGGCTTTATGCCGTCCCTTGTCCGAGGAATATTTTCCGGGTTTACCTTTGGGCAGTATTGATCCAAACAGACACTATTGGACTTCCCACTTTTGTCCTGACCAAGTGGACAGATCCAGTTTGCCCATCGGGTTCACCGGGAAAGGCGTGGTCGAAACAACCGGCAATCCAAAAATGGGTTATATTTGGTGACAATGGAAGCCAAATACATCAAGATCTTTACCGATGAAATGGTCACTTTGGAAACAAGTGATGCTTCCATACTTTCCTGTATCATCCAATCCTCAAAGAACAATTTTGACCAATTTGAAAACTACTCCCTAGAAATCCAGCAGCTGCACGAGATCATTGTCACAGTGCACATAAAAGGAAATGACCGATTGGATCTACCGATCAAGATCAAGGACATACAGTCCATTGAGCGCATGGATTGAAACCCTACAAATTCCGGTTCTGATTTAGGATATGGCCCAAAAAAATTCCCATTATTAAAAAATCATTTGAATGGTACGGCATATCCTTTTTTTCGCTTCCTTTGGTTCGATAATCAAATGCCTTGCCAATGGCAAAAGGCCATGGTCATAAATAGCCATGTCGGGGTTACGGTGTGTCGGGAGTACATTGCCAAGACCATCTACGGTGTAGAGGCCCGACGTATCGGATTTATTCCCCATATCCCTATATCAATAGGTGTTCCTTGGACGGCCCACAAAATCAGGTCGACCCTTTTTCTAGACGGCCAGATCTAAAGCTTTTCCCTGTAAGGGGTCGATTATTGACCTTCTCGCCCGAACATGTCCCGGATCGAACCCTTTGCACCTATAAACAGTAAAATATTCTTTTTTAATATGATTTTCAACTAGTAGCGTGAACCAAATATCCCTGATATGAAACGATGGATTTAGAGCTAAAGGTCCAATTGGTCGAAAAACTGTTCGCCCAATTGGAGGAAGAGGGCGCCCAATTTCAACAAAGCTCGGGCCTGGGTTGTGCATCCGGTTGTGGCAAATGTTGTACCTACCCACAAATAGAGGCTTCCCCATTGGAATTCTTACCTTGGGCATTTCACCTGTTTTTGTCCGGAAAGGCAGAAAATATGCTTGATGCGCTCAACGGGGAACATGGCTCCACTTGCTTTCTGCTCAAGCCCGTTTCCGTTGTTGACCAGGGCCATTGTGATACATATGCCTACAGAGGTCTGATCTGCCGATTGTTCGGCTTTGCGGCAAACAGGGATAAATATGGGAGCATGAGATTGGTGACCTGTAAAATTATCAGTGAGGGCCAGGCCGCCAATTACCGTTCCGTTTCCGAAGCCATCACAAAAGGACTGTATGTTCCGGTGTTCACGGATTATTATATGCAATTGAACCAAATTGATTTTCATCTGGGCAATAGAATGGTCCCCGTGAACAAGGCGCTGAAAATGGCAGTGGAAGAAGTTTTGCACTACTACTCCTATAGGCCTATCCCCGATGCGGACAAATGCTGTCTTTAGCAAAGGGCATCAAGATCATTGGTCCGATAGCTTCGGTGATTTCCAAGTTTAGGTCAAACACCATTTGGGCATGGTCCAAACGGAAGGCAAAATTTTGGGGCGGCAAGGAATCGGAAACCGCCCGCAATGGGCAGGTCATGGCGGTAGGAGCGGCTTTCTGCCTCCCCCTGTCCGAGAATTATCGTCCGGGCTCACCTTTGGGGACCCATTGATCGGGATAGATCACACCGTGTGTTCACTTGGCCATCAGTGCTCCCGATCCCATCTGTCTGGGATCTGGTTTCAAGGGCTGTTTGAGGGTCGTGACCACCTCCAGGCTATAGTGCCCGAACTCTTCGGTGACCCTACCATGGCACAGATAGATCCCCTTTCCATGAATGGGCGTGGATGGCATGGATTGGGGGAAATGCACACAGTCAAAAAAGTTCCCCTCCAGGTCCAACATAGTGGTAAAGCGCATGGTGTCCCCTTTGGACGTGGTGTTCAACCGGGTGTGCACCATGGAGCCATAGATCCATATCCTTTGGTCGGCATGGGCCTCAAAATCACTGGCGGTCAACCTACTCTTCACTTTCCCGTCCATAAGTTCATAATACCCGCACAACGGAAAGCCCAAGAGTTCCAATTGGTCATAGGCATCCTCAATGGGATGGGAAGGCAGACGGGGCATTGAAAAGTTCCTGTGCCGGGGCTTGAACAGCAATTTCTGAAAAGTGTTCCTTCTAAGGGCCTTGGTCTTGAACACGGCCTGCCAAAGGACTTCTTTTTTGGGCACCCCAAAGCCCCGAAAGGCATCGATGCGCACCAGGATGGTCAGCTGTTCGATGGCAATGGGGACCCGGTCGATGAAATCATCAAAATCCCTGAACTTCCCATGGAGCTGCCTTTCGTTGAGGATGCGTTGGATGACCAGACGTTCCAAGCTTTTCAGCTGCCCCAGTCCCAGATAGATGTGCTTACCATAGATTGCATTGACGTGGTCACTGCGGTTGATGCAGGGCGGATGGATAATGCCTCCCCACATCTTTGTCTCATGGACATAAAGTTCCGTATCGTAGAACCCTCCCCCATTGTTGAGCACGGCCACCATGAACTCCAAGGGGAAGTAGCATTTTAGGTAAAGGCTCTGGTAGCTTTCCACGGCATAGGAAGCGGAATGCCCCTTGGCAAAGGCATAGCCCGCAAAGCTCTCGATCTGTTCCCAGACCATCTGGGTCAGGGCGCTGTCATGGCTCCTTTCCCTGCAATTTTCAAAAAACTTCAATTTTACTTCTTGGAATTCCTCCCGGGAACGGAACTTTCCGCTCATCCCCCGTCTCAGCACATCGGCCTCCCCAAGGTCGAGTCCCGCAAATAGGTGGGCCACCTTGAGCACATCCTCTTGGTAGACCATGATCCCGTGGGTCTCGGGCATGATCTCCAGTAAAGCTGGATTGGCCTCCTTCCGTCGTTCCGGTTCCCGCTCCCTGCGGATGTATTCGTCCTTCATTCCCGAGGAGGATACCCCTGGACGGATCACGGAACTGGCCGCCACCAAACCAAGGTAATCATGGGTCCGCAGTTTTTTCATCAGCCCCCGCATGGCAGGGGATTCCACATAATAGGCCCCAATGGCCCTCCCCTCGCTCAACAGCCGGTTGATGTTGGCATCCTGCTTCATGGCCTCCACGCTCTTGATGTCCAAAAGGGGGGCATCCGGTTGATTTTTCTTAATGACCTCCACCGCTTCCTTGATCTTGGCCAAGCCCCGTTGTCCCAAAATATCGAACTTGAACAGCCCCACATCCTCGGCAATGATCATATCGAACTGTACCGTCGGGAACCCTTTGGGCGGGAGGGTCGTGGCCGAGTAATGGTGCTCGGAACGGTCAAAGATCAAGATCCCCGAGGAATGCACACTGATATAATTGGGCATCCCATGGATATAGGTGGCATATTTCAGCACCAATCGGGCCAGTTCATCCAAGGTTCCCTGTTCGTACCGACCCGCACTGAGCTTATCGATCTCCTCGGTGGGCAGGCCGAACACCCTGCCCAGTTCCCGAACGGCGGCCCTGTACTTAAAGGTGTTGTAGGTGCCCAAGAGGGCCACATGCTCGAAACGCTTAAAAATATAAGCGGTAACATCATCCCGGTCCCATGTGGAAAAATCAATGTCAAAATCAGGGGGCGAGGCCCGAAAGGGATTGATGAACCGCTCAAAATACAGGTCCAGTTCAATGGGGTCCACATCCGTGATCCCGATCAGGTAGGCCACCAGACTGTTGGCCCCGCTTCCCCTGCCCACATAGGGATAACCCTTGGACTTGGCATAAGAGACAATATCATGGTTGATCAAAAAATAGGACACAAAATCCAGTTCCTGGATGGTCTTCAGTTCCCGGAACATCCGTTCCCTGACTTTTTCGGAAGGATGGACATAGCGTCGGAACAGCCCTTCCAAGGCCAGTTCCCGCAACCGTTCCACATCCAATTCCTTGGACCCCAAAAAACGGGACTGGTTCTGGGACACCCTTTCTTTTCCAAACCCAAAGGCAATGTTACAGGAATCCATCAATCGCTGCGTGTTCTCCCAGATATGCGGGAAATCGACCAAAGCCCTTTTCAATTCCTCCATGGGCCGAAGGATATCGGTCGGTCTGGCCTCCTCGGATTGGGGGAGTTTGCTCAATAGCGTGTTCAAGCCTATGGCCCTTAGCAACCGGTGCGTATTGAAATCCTTTTTGCTGCGAAAGCTCACGGGCTGTAACAGCACCAATCTGTCCTTGTATTCCCTATACCGGGAGAAGCGTAATTTCCGGAGTTCTTCTACCGACACCCCGATATGCTCATAGGTCCTGAAATCCGTCCGCTCCTCTTCCTGGATCTTCTCAAAGGGATAGATGACATGGACATGGACAAAGGCAGGGGCCACGGAGGGAATGGGTGTTCCCTTGTGCAGGTGTTCGGATAGAAAGGCGTTGATCTCGCGAAACCCCTCATTGTTTTGCGCCAGGCCCACAAATTCCTGTATGTTACCATTTCGAAAATCGATGCCCAGAATGGGACGGATCCCCTGCTCATTGGCCAAGCGCACAAAGTTCATCCCTGCCGAACTGTTGTTGATATCGGTCAAAGCCAGTACTTCCACCCCATGGGAACGGGCCAACACCAAAAGCTCTGTTTCGGAGAGCACCCCGTAGTTCAGGGAATAGTAGGTATGGCAATTCAGGTACATATTATTGCTGTCTATGGGCCAATAAAATGGGTGGTTGTCCGTCAAAGGGGTTCCCGCCCCTTCCTATGCTATGGGCCCCCAGGGCCGAGGCCCGTATCAGACTGGATTCCCCAAAGCGGCTGCGCACCCGGTCCATGGCCTGGTAGAGGTTCAGCAGTTTTTCATCATCGGCGAAGAGGTCGATCTGATAGTGTCCCCCCACGATATGGCTGTAGTTGACCCCGACGAGTCGGATGAGCATCCTTCGGTCATAGAGGGAGGTAAAGAGTTCCTTCACCAAGGGCACCAAAATGTGGTCCGCTGAGGTATAGGGTATCCGCTTCTGTTTCGTATAGGTCTTAAAATCACTGTACCGGATCTTCACGCTCACACAGCCGGTCATCTTGTCGGCCCGACGGAGTTGGTAGGCCAGGTTTTCCGCCATGGCGAACAAGGTGGTCTCCAATTTGACCATATCGGTCGTATCCTTTCCATAGGTACGTTCCGTGGAAATGGACTTCCGTTCATGGAAAGGAATCAAAGGGGAATTGTCCAGCCCTTGGGCCCGCATCCAAATGGTTCTGCCGTGCAGGCCAAAGGCACTTTCCAATAGTTCCAAGGGCAGTTCCTGTACCGTCCGGATGGTGGTCACCCCCATATTGGACAGCAGCCCATAGGTCTTCTCCCCCACCGACGGGAGCTTACGGATATGCAGGGGCGCCAAGAACTCCTTTTCGAGGCCCAGATCGATCTTCATCTGGTTGTTGGGCTTGGCCTCCCCGGTGGCCACTTTGGAGACCACCTTGTTCCGGGACAGCCCAAAGGAAATGGGCAACCCCGTTTCCCTCAAGATCCGTTGCCGCAGTTCCGAGGCGTACTTATAACAGCCAAAAAAACGGTCCATCCCCGATAGGTCGGCATAGAACTCATCCACACTGGCCTTTTCAAAGACCGGCACGCTCTCCTTGATGATCTCGGTCACATTGTCCGAGAACTTCATATAGGTACCCGCATTGCCCTTGATGACCGTGGCCTCCGGGCACAATCTACGGGCCACTTTCATGGACATCCCCGAGTGTACCCCAAACCGTCGGGTCTCATAGCTACAGGCCGCGACCACCCCTCTGTCCCCCAACCCACCGACCAAGAGGGGCCGCTTCATCAGACGGCTGTCCAACAGCCGCTCACAGGAGACGAAGAAGGTATCCAGATCGAGATGGAGGATGGTGGGTTTCATAGTATGATTTTGGATTATTTCCTATTATTTGGAATATATCCAAAATTACAGAAAGCGGAGATCGGTTTCAAAACTTTAACAATTTTGACTATCTTATTGCTGCAAAAATCCAACCTCAAAATGTGCTATTCGACCAGACAGACCCGGGAACGGAAGGAGCTGGAAAAACTCCTTTCCGTAAAGGCCATGTACGGTGACATCGACACCGATCTGGAACTCATTTATTTCCATGCCAACGGCTGGAGCCATCCCGTGATGTGGTCCTTGGGCCAGGAAGAGCCCAACAACCTCCTCCCGGCGATGTGGGGCATCATGCCACCTAGGGAAAAACAGGAAGACTACAAGCAATATTTCAAGAACCCCAAGACCTTTGGGGGGCTGAATGCCAAATCGGAAAAGCTCTTTGACCACTTCCTGTACCGGTATTGTTGGGAGAACCAGCGGTGCATCATCCCTGTGGACGGTTTCTTTGAACCACACAACACCAAGGTAAAGGTAAAGGGCAAGGATTTCAAGGTGCCTTTTTATTTCCATAGAAAGAACGGGGATCCCATTTATCTGGGTGGCATCTATACCAACACCGCAGATGGACGCAGGACCTTTGCCGTATTGACCAAGGATGCAACTCCAATGTTTGAAGAAATCCATAATGATAAAAAACGAAGACCGGTGATCATCGACGACGGGAACCTGGAATCTTGGCTCCACCATGGCAATACGACCTCCGATGTACAGGACCTCATTGATGATGATCTTTGGGAAGGGGAACTGGAGGCCCATCCGGTGACCAAGGACCTGTACAGCAGAACGGTGGATTTCAATTATCCCGGCATCGTGGACAAAGTGGATTATGAGGAAGTGTCGATTTCCTATGGATGACCCTATTTCCAGATCCCTCGCTGTATCAAAACTAATCTTCCAAAGCCTTGGCCTGTTGTTCCATAGCTCCTACCCTTTCCTTATAAAAGATAGAAAACAAGAAAAAATCACTTGGCCAATACCTCCCAAACAATTTTAGTATATGACAATTTTGTTATAAAATTGAGTGCTATTCTATAACGTAAGTACCATACATTGAAAAAATATTCAAGTTTCGAATTGCACTGGAAGGGACTTCCCCTAAAATATGGCGTGAATTTTTTGGTTCCATCCAATACGACATTTTATAGACTCCATCATATCATCCAAATCGTAATGGGATGGGAGAACTATCACCTTTACGAAATCACATTGGACAGCTATCGTATTGGGCAACAATTTGAAGACGATGGCTTTAATGCCCCCAATAAGATCATCGACTCAAAAACGATAACAATTGGTGATGTCCTTCAGGTTTAGGGGCCAGAAATTGGAATATCCATACGATTTCGGGGATTACTGGCAACATTCCCTGACCTTAGAGGTGATAAAAGATGAGTTGGCGATCCCTTTCCCGTTTGTTGTGCCGGAGAATTGAACTATTAACCTAATGCAAGCTCACTGATAATAAGAGTATACTTTTCTGCACACTTAATTGGTTTTCCATTTAGACCATAAATTACACCTATAATAAAGTTCAGTTTCTCTAGACAGGTTGACCACTATTAACCGAAAACACAATTTTTAACAACTGGGAAATTCCAACATTTATCAAAGTTCAAATAACCAATCCCAATGAAAGACAATCGGTTATATTCCAATTAGGTACTATTCAGGTGTTGTTTTTTTCCATACATTTAAGTAGTTCACAGGGCTAAAAAACTATAAACGATGAAAAACATACTCATAGTGCTCATACTATGGACTGTCTTTGGTTGCAGGCATAAAAAGGTTCAAAACGGAAATGCCAAAACAAATGAAAATCCTGAGGAAGCAAATCCTGTGAAAGAACGTTTTGCCAAAATGGAGGCGGAGGCCTTGAAAGAGCAATATGCTGGTATTTTTACTAAAAAGGACGATTCGACCGAATTATTTCAAATTCGTTCCACTGGGGTTTCGACTTTACCGATTCAACAAGCCGCTGAGATATTCTTAAAAAACCTGTCCGCTTCACAAATAGAACGTACCACATTTACTATTGATGACGATGAATGGAGGAAATGGTGCAACGTGGATAATGGGATTTATGACAGACAGGGAGTTAGCCTAAAAGAATTAACTGATAACCAGAAAAAAAATGCCTTTGGATTAATACAGGAATCTTTAAGCGCAAAGGGGCTGCAACTGAGTAGGGACATCATGAAGACCGACCAGACGCTTAAAGAGCTCAATAATGGGTCATTGGATTATGATGAAGAATTATATTTCTTGACCATAATGGGAAAACCTTCAAGTACTGAACCTTGGGGATGGCAATTGGATGGACACCATCTGGTCATCAACTACTTTATATTGGGAGACCAAGTTGTAATGTCACCCGTATTTATGGGCGGTGAACCAATAATTACCACTTCAGGAAAGTACAGAGGAAATACCATTTTTCAGGATGAACAGAATATGGGATTGGCACTGATGCAGTCCTTAGAGTCCGAAAACCAGAAAGAAGCCACTATTACAACGTTCAAAACTGGCAATAACAATTTGGCTGAGGCTAATAAAGATAATTTAACCCTTAATTATGAAGGTATTCCAGTCTCAAAGTTTTCAGATGAACAAAGGCAAAAACTTTTGGACTTAATTTATTTGTACATCAGCAATATTAGAGAGGGGCATGATAAGGTAAAAATGAGGGAAGTGATGGAACATATTGATGATACATGGTTTTCTTGGGTCGGAAACACCTCTGAGAATGCCGTTTTTTACTATCGAATCCATAGTCCAGTGGTATTGATCGAATTTGATCATCAAAGAGTCGTTGGCGTACCCAATGCCGATGATGGGAAGCCATCAAGAAACCATATTCATACGGTGGTAAGAACCCCAAACGGAAATGATTATGGAAAAGATTTATTGAGACAACATAAAGAGAGGCATCATAACAAAAATTGAGGCCAAAGTTAGAATAAACAATAATCAAATACTTCAATATCAATCCATTTTGAATGTACAGATGTATTTTACATTGATATAAAATAAACAAGTTGTGGTCAATTTAAAAACGCCAAATGAAATCAAGACTATTGGTCCTTTTTGCAATTCTTTTGCCTCATTTAATCTGTGCCCAAGAATTTAAGGGCCACACTTTGAATGAAATAAAAGCCATCCATACCGATTTTGACATTCATCAACAATCGAATAAAGGAGGTGATTTCACACGGTACATCAATTCTCACATGTCTGAATTTTGGCCGCACCAAGTCCTTAGCCGATCAGGCTCCATCAGACCATTGGACTATCTTTTAAGGGAGGATGTAAAGAAATTTGTCACCAAAACCTGGGAAGGGGAGATACCTCTGGAAGAATATGTAAAAAGTCCTTTGGTGGACGGCATGATCATTCTGCATAAAGGCAAAATCGTGTTCGAGGAATATCCGCACATGAAGGATTATTACAAGCATCATAGTTTTTCAGTGACCAAACCTTATGTTTCTACCATCATTGCCCTGTTGGAGATGGAGGGTGAGATAGATGTCAAGAAACCAGTATCAGCATATTTAACAGAACTGAAAGGAACGGACTGGGGTGCGGTTCCCATTATTGATGTATTGGACATGAGCTCCGGAATGGGAATCGATGATAATCTTTTTGCACAACTATTCTTTAACGAGAATGGCTGGATCGGTAACGATAAATCCAAAGGAGGACCATCGAGTCAACTTGCTCCAATGAAAAAGACAGGACCTTCTGGACGGATTTATGAATACTTCTCCCTCAACACAGAAGTTCTGGGATGGATCATCGAGCGGATTACAAATAGAACAGCTGTTGAATTGATTGAAGAAAGGATCTGGCAAAGAATGGGTGCGGAATCGGATGCACTGATGTTTTTGCCCAATTCGAACGATAGGATGTATATGGGAGGACTCAGTGCTACCTTGAGAGATCATGCACGTTTCGGACATTTGTTCACCCCATCGGGTAGAATTTCCCCCTATGATTTTATACCAATAGCTTACATCAAGAAAATACAACAAGGCGGCCGACCTGAAATCATTAAAAATTCGGGGCCAATTGATCTTTTCATTTACGATGATCCAATTACCGCGGAACATTTAGTGGACGGTGAGCCTCCAAGACATTCCACTTATCAATGGGATGTAGTGATGAACGATGGCGATTTTTTCAAAGAGGGAGGTGGCGGACAGGGACTGTACATTTCACCTAGCCGTGATTTGGTCATCGCGTATTTCGGTACCCGTGGTTTTGACAGTGAAGGCCGAATTTTACTCAATAACTTGCATCAAATAGCCCGACAGCTGGCAAAATCGGGATTGTTTGACGAATAACCCGTTCAATAAAGGCTATAATTAGGTGCTCATTTTAGGGCTACCTCTCCAAATATTGGTGGATTCTCAGTTTAGTGTGTACTTATATAGTTTCTTGTCAACGCGCACAACTATTGATAACCGAGAGCGTTACCAAAGTTCAAATAAACGACGAATCACCAAATTCAAATCTTATAGTAATTTCGGATTTCTGATCAACCAGATTACCTCGCAAAACATTTCTTGATTTTTATTTGTATTAAATCTAAATAAGATTTGTGTTTATCGCATTATACCCTATTTTTGGTCCCTTAATTTAAATAAATCCAAATTAATGAAACCCATTACGCTTGCTACGGCACTACTATTCACCTTTGGCGCATTTTCCCAGTCGAATCTGAACGGAAAAGTGACCGATGAACAAAACCAGCCCCTTATGGGGGCCACAGTCTACATCCCAGCTTTACAAATTGGAACCACTACAGATCTTGATGGCAACTTTGAACTCACTTCCATTAAAGAGGGTACCTGGGAGGTGACTTTCAGGATGTTGGGCTTTCGGACACGTGTGGAGCAAATAACATTTTCACAAGTTGGGACCATCCCGTTCACGGCCGTATTGACCGAAGACCTGAACAGTCTGGACGAGGTCGTCATATCGGCCAGCAGAAACTCGGAATACCTTTCCGAAATCCCGGCCTCCGTGACCGTGGTGGGCGAGGTCAAACTACAGGAATTCTCCAACTCCACCTCGAACATCAGTGAAATATTGGAATTTACGGTACCCGGTCTTGCGGTGTCCACCGGAACCTTTTCCAATTGGGGACAGACCCTACGGGGACGTTCACTCTTGGTGATGGTCGACGGGATTCCCCAGTCCACCCCACTTCGGAATGGACAGTTGGGCATAAAATCGATAAGCCCCAATGATATCAGCCGGGTCGAGGTCATCAAAGGGGCCACCTCCATTTTTGGCAATGGGGGCAATGGGGGTTTTATCAACTATATCACCAAAAAGCCGAACGCTGCCGAAAAAATAGAGGGCACTACAAATGTTTGGGGCGCCTCCAACCTAGCGGCGACAGATGACGCCCTTGGTTTTGGGCTGTACCAGTCCCTTAAGGGCAATCTGGACAGATTTAAGTACTATATCAGCGGGAGCTATGAAAAGACCGGAAACAAATATGATGCCGACGGGACTGTGATCTTGCCCACTTATGGTCTGGATAACACGAAGATCTACAGTGCCCTGGCCAAGTTGGAATACCGGATTTCCGATAACCAAAATATCACTTTGGGCGGTAACCTATACAAATCGGCCCAGGACACCCCATTCATACCTGTTCCAGCAGAGTTCGAGGTCTTTAACGAGGAAGGGGATTATACCCTCACGGCTGGATATGGGGTCGAGGGTTCTGTGGAGGGACAGGAACCCACGGGATCGACACTTGTCAACGGACAGCTAAAATATAACCTGACCCAAATTTTCTCGGGGACCACAGATTTTACGGCGGACCTATATTACCAGAACACGGAAAACATCTTCTTTTATTCCGATAAATTTGAAAATGGTGGCCAATCCGTCATCAATGCTGAAAAATATGGACTGAGGCCCAATTTCAATACGACCTTTCCCATCAATACTGCAACGGACATCTCCCTGACCTATGGTGTGGACCTGCTCCGTGACAAGACCAATCAAGGCCTTTTGGATGGCAG
The DNA here is from genome assembly GCF_001683915.1 of Allomuricauda sp. CP2A. Classification (GTDB taxonomy): domain Bacteria; phylum Bacteroidota; class Bacteroidia; order Flavobacteriales; family Flavobacteriaceae; genus Flagellimonas. Next base: position 26,090 of record NZ_LXTT01000005.1, read on the forward strand.
GTTATGGGTGCCGAACATTAAAATGTTCAGTTGGGCCCCTTACCTTCAGTCCACTGCAAAGTTCAATGGGACCTGGGTGGTGAAGGCCGGTCTTCGTTTTGATGACATGAACTTGGACATTGAGGACTACAATACACTTCCCTATTCTCCTCTTGGGGATGGCAACTTCAACCCATCAGTGGCCGTCGAAGGTGGCAAGATAGGTTTTGACAACCTGGCCTTCAATGTGGGTCTCCGTTATATCAAACACCAAGAGTTCATCCCCTATGTGAGCTATTCCCAAGGATTCTCCATTGCCGATCTGGGTTCGGTGCTCCGGTCCGCAACCGCTGACAACATCAATGACATCCAATTGGAACCGGCAGTGACCAAAAATTATGAGTTCGGCTTCCTGTCCAAGTTCCAGAACATCAAATTTGAAGCTGTGGGATATTACAGCACCTCCAATTTGGGCACTGGCGTTGTATTCGATGAGAACATCAATTCCTTTGTCCCTTCAAAACAGCCCCAGGATATCTATGGCGGGGAGGTTGCCCTGGATTATTTTTCCCCGGACAACAAATGGCAACTGGGCACCTCGTACACCTATGTGGAAGGAGTGACCCATAATGCGGGCAATGAAAACAATCTGGTTTACTTGGGAGGTGATGTCATTGCTGCCCCTAAATGGACGGCCTATGTCAATTGGGCACCAACGGACAAATTGGGCAGCTCCCTACGAATGACCCATTTGGGGGACAGGGACAGGTTTGACCCCTATCTGGATGCCAATGACAATTACACCTTTAGGCACACCCAATTTCCAGTGGAAGGCTATACCTTTCTCAATTGGTCCGCGACCTATCGATTGCAGTCCAATATATCCGTCTCCTTGGCCATCAATAACCTGTTGAACGAATATTACCTGCCCGCAAGGTCGCAATGGGCAGCGCCCTTGCGCACCTTTACCGGAGCCGGGGAAGGCATCAATACGAAATTGAGCCTTTTGTACAGTTTCTAATCCGTAGAAAGCAGTGTCGATGTTCCCATTGGCACCGTTTTCAAACAATATCAGGCACCCTTCTGACCACTATGAACAGAACGATACGGAAAATACACCTTTGGCTGGGCCTCACCTGTGGGCTTATCGCCTCATTTTCCGGTCTCACGGGCTCCCTCTATGTCTGGCAACCCGAACTTTCCGTATTTCTCAATCCCGACCTGCTCCAAGTGGAGGACTTTGGGAATCTGGACGATAGGACCATCATGGAAACCACGGCAAGTTTGGTTGCCATTCATGGGGACAGCATCAACAGTATGTTCCTCCCCTATCGGGAACAACAGACGATCTCCATTACTTTCAATAATGGAAAGACCAGTTATTACCACCCCGAGACCCATGCCTATCTGGGCAAAAAATCAGCTTCCATCCTCTTTTTTGAAAACCTGTTGGTCCTTCACCGGACCTTGGGCATTCCAACGTATGGCAAATACATTGTGGGGACCAGTGCCATCATTTTCTTTTTGTTCCTGTTGACCTCTGGCATCTATATCTGGGCAACATCCTATCGCAACAACTTTAAAGAGGGCTTTACCATTCAATGGAAGGCAAAAAGAAAGAAAATCAATTTCGATTTGCACAAGGCCTTTGGGGCCTATTTTATGGCACCCTTGCTCCTCATGGCCCTCAGTGGTTCCTATTTTACCTATAACTCCTACTATATATCGGCCCTCGGCCTTTTTGATGGGAAACGCGACAGCACGGGCCTGGAAAGCCAACGACCATGGGCACTTGGGGATTCTCCACGATTGCAGGATTATCTGTCAAAAACAAATGAATCCTACGCCTTACGGGCCATCCACTTTCCCAAGAATGGAACGGACCATTATAGGCTTCGATATATCAGGGAACGGTACATAACCGTTGGGCTTCGAAGGACCAAAGAAGTGGAGCTCGATGCCAAGGGCCGTGTTAGGGTGGTGAGTGATTTTAGGACGGACCCCAACAGCAACCGAATGGCAACGCAGTTCTACCCTATCCATATCGGTGAAATGGCCGGTACCATCGGCAGGATATTGGTCTTCGTCTCCGGTCTGGTCCCTTTGCTGTTGTTCTTGACGGGGCTCAACATATACCGGAACAAAAAAAGAAGGAAGACCGGAAAAAAGGACAAGATGCAGTGTAGATGACCTATCCCGGTTTTATCTCTTCTGATACCTTGGCTAAATGGAGAATGGCAGTGTTACCCATGTTGCCCATGCGTGCCAAACGGATGAAACATCAACAGGCACAGTTCCCCTGCTGGACCGGGGGACAGTGGACCGAACCGTAACTGCAAAAGACACAACAGTCCCCGGCCTTGGGCTTCAGGACCATACCACAGCCTTCACAATTATAAAAGAACTGGCAGGCATTGGTCGGCATTTCCTCTTCCTTTTGGTGGCCACATTCGGGACAGGTGATCTTGGAGCGCAACAGGACTTTCATTCTTGTCCCTTCTTTTTATCGATTACCCTATAGCCGGCCGATATTATGGCCTTTTCAATTTGGGGCAAATCGGTCATTGACCCATCAAATTCGACCCATGCACTACCGTTTTGGTAGGAAGCCGTCGATTTGACCACCCCGGGAAGGTTGTCCACCTCATGTTCGATATGCGCCTCACATCCCGTACAGGTCATTCCCTCAATGGGTATTGACACGGTCTTGAGATGAATATTCCCACTGCTTGTCATTTGCTTTTCCACTTTTGGATAGAACAGGTCCACATAGTTGGGAAAGAGCAATATCGTACCTACAAAAAAGGTGACGATGCCCAAAAAGAGTTTACTTTGGACAAACTTTGATCTTCCCCCGGCCTCACATTGGCATTGGGTCTCTTTTCTCCGTCTTAGTTTTTGGAACCAGGCAAGACCAAGGACCAATACGGTGGCACCGATCAAAAAGGGCCGCATGGGCTCGAGCCATGTAATCGTCGTGGCCAGCCCACTAGTTCCGGCAACGATTGCCAGAACGGGAAGGATGCAGCACAGCGAGCTCAAGATTGCAGCCCCTAGGGCCATAACTATATGTTTCATATCATTGGTTCAATTAAATTTTGAAGCATCTAATGTTAGGTGTTCGCAAGAAAAGGGATTGGTTGCCCACACCCTTTTTGATTTACTTTTTGCAACAGGCCGGCAGGGCCATCGCAGTTTCATCCTTTTCAAAGGGACATTGAGGCGTATCGGCCAAAGGGCATCCCAGTTTAGGGCACTCGGGGTGCCCTCCCATGGACATGATAGGGTTCGGTCCCTATTCGTGCCAAATGCAAATTCTGCAACGGCCAACAAGCCCATCGTCGTAAAGATCATGAGTCTTTTTTTCATGGTATAATCTTTTAAGGTTGAACAATGACACAAATATCACGTACCGGATAGGGGGGTGTCCAAATTTTTCTTGGATAAATATTTTTTCAAGCGCTCGTCCAATGCTTCGGCCTCCTTTAGTCTTTCCGGCACTTCTTCCAAGGGAATGTCCGGGAAGAGTCTCCTTAACTGTTCGATGGCCGCTTCGTTGCCACAGTACCCTGGGCAATTTTGGTGTGCCAAGGCAATTTTTTCGGCCATGGCCTTACGGTAGGTCCCATCCAACAGTTCCAGTGTGGTTTTGTCAAGTAGCGCCTTCACCGCCTTGAGCTGCAGCAGTATATTCTCTGCCTGTCCTTCATCATCGATTTGCCCCAAAATATAACCCAATTGGCCCATGGCCGTCTTGAGGGATATTTTTACTTCTCTTGTCAGGTCCGGCGGTATCATATGGGTTGTGGTATTTTATCCCTGTCCAATAGTCCGAACAAAGGCAAGAGCAAGGGTTCGTTGTCCCTTTGGAGGGAATAGAAAATGGTCTGGGCCTCCCTTTGAGCCTTGATAAAGCCGCGGTCCCTTAGTTTTCTGAGGTGCTGGGACACCGCGGGGACGGTCATGCCCAGAATGTCACTCAGGTCGCAGACACAGAGCCTGCCCTCCCCATGGAGCAGGTACAAGATCTTCAGGCGCACTGGATTGCCCAATAACAGTACACGGTCGGCAAGTTGGTCCATGGGACCATCCAAGGTCGCAGCGGTCTTCCGGCACCGTTCAATCTGTTCCAGATCCGCTTGCTGTCTGATGCAGGTGTTGTCCTTCATTTCCTAAAGATAATATATTTTAGTATTTAAGCAATAACTTAAGTATAATTTTATGTCTTGAGAAAACCTCCAAGTACCATTCTATCGGATACTTTAAATCCCCTTTTGAGAATCCGTCCCTAAATTTTTCATAGGGCACTTCCCTTTCCCGTAATCTCCTATGGCTCAAATTGATGACAACCTTCCCGGTTTGGGGTCCCTCAATGTTTTCAAGGTCCAAGTAGGGTTTGTTGCAACCCAATTGTTATACTATTGAAACAAATAGTAAACCCTTAAATCTTAATTTTTATGAAGACCCTTTTGAAAAACTTGGGAATTATCTTTGGAACAACACTTTTGATAATATCCTGTAGTGACGACAATGAAAATGACAATGTAGAGAAGGAATCTTATCAAACAACCATTAAAATGACGGATGCCCCGATAGACAATGCGAATGTGGAAGCAGTGTTCATTACCGTCTCCGATGTAAAGGTGGATGGAAACTCCGTTGAGGGGTTCTCCAAAACCACTTTTGACCTTTCGGCCTTGGTCAATGGGCAGACCAAGACCTTGGGCAATCTCCAAATGGAAGCAGGAACTTATTCCAACATCGAATTGGTCCTGGACTATGCCAATGACATGGATGGCAACAGTCCTGGATGTTATGTCGAAATGGCGGATGGGACCAAGGACAAGATAGAGGCCTCTTCCAGTACCGTGAACATCACGGATTCCTTTGAGGTATTTGCCACCAATACCAATGAGATCATCATTGATTTTGACCTGCGAAAGACCATAAAGGAAGAACAGGGAACCTTGGAATCGGACTTTGATTTCGTAACTCTTTCAGAGCTTTCCGCAGGTATTCGGACCGTAAACAAGGAAACTACCGGGGAGATTTCGGGTACGGTCAACGATTCCCAAAATACGTCCGATAAAATTGTGGTGTACGCCTATGAAAAGGGCACCTACAATGCCGAAGTGGAGACCCAGGGCCAGGGGGAGAGCAATATCAGGTTCGCCAATGCCGTTACCAGTGCTGAGGTGGGTGGCATCAACAACTCCTATAGCCTTAATTTTTTGGCCGAAGGGGAATATGAACTCATCTTTGCTTCCTATACCCAAGATGGTACTGAATTTTATTTCAACTCACAATTGGAAGTGGAGTCCACCACCGGTCTCGACCTTGGGGCCATCAATATCACATCGGCCCTACAGTTGAGCGCCAATGTTACCGTAATAGGGACCGCTTCGTTATAGGCAATCCCATCGATTATAACAAGAAAAGCCCCAGAACGGGGCTTTTTTTAATTGTCAAAGGTATTATTTACCACCATTGGCCTGTAAATCTGCCAAACAGGCCGCATCCAATTCTGGAATGTTGCCGCCACTGATCATATTGATGAGCCCCTCACCGGTTTCCGCTGTCCAGAACATCAAACAATCCTCAGTGGTACAATGTCTTCCGTGCGCTTCATCTTGATGCGCACTTTGCAGTGGGGTGCCTGCGTTGACCAATCCCAACAGGTGTCCGAATTCATGGTTAAGAACCGTGGTTTCCAGTACTGTGGTACTAGGGGCCAAAGGTTGCCCGCTGAACTTCCTAATGGTCTCTTCGAACAGCACAAAGGAAGTATTGCGGTAGGCCACGCCCAAAACAGAACCGTTCTCCGTATTCTCCGCGTACTCCCCATCAAGAAAAAGTCCAAAGACCTTTAGTGTACCCTTTTGGTTATAAGCTGTTCGGATCTCGTCCTCTAGACTTCTAATATCAGTAATGGAATACATCGCTTGATCCGGGGATGGAATTTCTGTAAGCGCAATGGAAACCCCGTCAGGTTTGTGGAGCCGTTCCTTTAAAAAGGTCTCAAAATTATCCAAAGCCGTCGCACTGGGTTCCATTCCGGAAACATAGAATATTTCTATGAAAAGCTCGGTGAAATTTGTGCCGTCCAAAAGATCCGGGGCCGACTCCCCAACAGCCTTTCGGTTTTGTGAAACATCCGTTCCCTCCGGAAGATTATCATCCATGGATCCAGATTCCCCATCAGTGGAACATCCAGCGACAAGGATCGATACTATCAGGGGTAAGCCCATCGCTCGCAATAGTGATCTATTTTTCAACGTCATATTAAACTAACGGGGAAGTCCGGCCCATAGTATTCTTCTGGACAAAATCGGCTCTTAAAGAAACACGTTCCTCATTTCGTTTCCAAAGGGCCTCTGGGATTTCCAGCATCCAAAGGTGGCCCGTTTAACTACCGAAATAAAGAACCAAGCGTCCCTATGCAGAATAGGAAGGTTGCTTCATCTTGGGGCGTGAATGGCCAAACTCATACTCTTTACTGTGGAGCATTTTATTGTACACGGTCTCGTCCACATTGACGGGGATCTTAAGATTGGGGAACTGGATCTGATAGGAGTTCCCATTTTTTCCGATAAGCCTTACCTTGACTGGTTTTTTCTCCATAACCTAAAATTTTAAAAAAGTTAAACCATAAAAAAAATACCGTTTCAACCAGGGCAAATGCCGTTCCAAAGAGGGAAACCTATGATCTCTTCAACTTTATTCTTGGCAAAACGGCAATCAAAATGTCAATATGACATATTTAATGTCAATATTTTATTAAAATGATATTTGCAGGCTCCAATCCTTCCGAAAATATGACAGGGCCATTTAGAATCCCTTAACAAATAAATGACAGAGATCCAATTTGGCATGCCCTTTGCCCATCACACATTGGGGTTTGGAAAAGCCCCATACGTTAAAAATAATGTTGAACTTAAATTTTTTAAACCATGAGCAATTTAGTTTCTGTACCAAAAAATGGAAGTTTGGCAAAATCAAATCTGGACTTCCCAAGCTGGTCCAATTGGATCGACAGTTTTTTCGGTTCGGACCTACCTTCAGTGTCCACTTCCAACTTCAGCACCGGGATTACCGTTCCCAAGGTCAACATCAAGGAAACGGCGGATGCCTATTGGGTGGAAATGGCCGTGCCCGGAATGAAAAAGTCCGATTTCCAGATCGATCTGGACAACCAGCAGCTTTCCATCTCGACCGAGGTGAAACAGGAAGAGGAGGACAAGGAGGACAACTACACCCGTAGGGAGTTCAGCTATGCATCGTTCCGGCGATCTTTCACACTTCCCGATTCCATTGACGATGACAAGATCAAAGCCACGTACAACGATGGTATCCTGAACATTCATCTTCCGAAAAAGGAAGAGGCAAGGCAAAAACCAGCCAGGACCATCAAGATTACGTAGCAAAGTATTTTTTGTCGGATCATGTGGACCGGGGCCGATAGACCGGCCCCTTCCATTCAACCCATTAATTGTTGAACCTAAATTTTTGCAAAAATGAAAATCTTTGGCAAAAAGGTGGGCAAGGCAATCCAGATCCCACCTATCATAAAACGGATGAAGAACTGGGCAAAGCGTGTACCGGGCATTGGCAAACCTAGATCGTTGGCCAAGCCATTGACGGGCAGCGCTGTCGGGGAGGACGATTTTGGCCTTTCCATTCCCATGCCCGGGTGCGGTACGGACAACGTGAAGTTGGAACTTCAGGGAAACACCCTCATCATCAGCGGTGAGAAGGAACGATCACGTGAGGTCAAGGAAGGCTATGGTGTGCACAGGGAGTTTTTGCGTTCCACCTTCCACAAGACCTTGGAGCTCCCGGGGGATGTTGCCCCTGACAGCATACATGCCACCTTGGGGAATGGATTTTGCAGGTTCGTTTCTCCAAAAGGGAAACCACCTACAGGCGCCTGCTGAAAGTGGCCTGACCCGATGTTCAATGCTCTACCAATTGACACAATATGGCACGGAAGTTCAAGGCAGGGGATTGGGTCAAGGCCAAGGGAGCGTCCGATAGCCCCAAAATGGAGGTGTCCAAATATATCACCAAGAAGGAACCCATATTTGGGTTCCTGGACAGGGACACCTATGTGGAATGTACATGGTACCGCAATGGCCAGCGAAGATCCCGGGTATTCCACCAGAACCGACTGTCGAAAGTGTTGGGCACCAAAGGAATCTTCAAAACCTAGCGGAGAATCGATGATCAAAAGAATGTTGAACCCAAAAAGCGTGAGAAATGAAAATTCAAACCCTAGTTTTAACAGGTCTGTTACTGGCCCTTACCAGTTGTCAGGGCCAAGAGAAAAAGGAAAGTGAAATGGTCAAGGAAGGTGACCACAAAGAGATGGCCCAACCCAAGGGCAGTTGGAAGGTCGACCGGGAATTTGACGAGAACGGAAACCTCATTCGTTATGACAGTATCTACACTTGGTCCTCCGATTCGTTGGACGACCTCTCCGGTCTGGACAGGGACAGCCTTTTGAGCAACTTTGAATCCAAGTTCTACAGCCACTTTTCCCAGTTCAAGGACCAAGGGTTCGGGGACCTTTTCGAACCGGACTCACTTTTCAGCAAAAGGTTCTTCAATGAAGATTTTTTTAAAAGCGATTTCGGGGAGGACTTTATGGAGCTTGACAATATCAGAAAGCGAATGATGGAAAGACAAAAGAGATTCTTGGAAAAGTACCGCTCCGACCTGGGGGTCCAGGAGAGGGACAGTCTGTAAAATGATACGGATCCATCTTTGTCCAAACCTTGTTTCTTTTAAAATGAACCACTTAAGAAAAGGAGCAATGCCCCCTTGACAGTAAACTTTTGAATATGAAACCGGAAAGATTGATCAACACCACACTGGGCTTGGTGCTATCCGGTGGAGGGGTAAAGGGGATGGCCCACATTGGGCTGCTCAAGGCCCTGGAACAACGCGGGATATATCCAAGCCAGATTTCGGGAGTAAGTGCCGGGGCACTTGTGGGTGGACTTTATGCAGATGGGGCGTCCATTGAGGAAATGCTCCTGTTCTTCAAGGAAACCCCTTTGCTCAAATACAACTTTGTAACACTGAACAAACCGGGGCTGTTCGATACGGATAAGTACCTACCCTTCTTTGATGACTTTTTCACCGCCCATCGGTTCGAGGAACTCGATAAGCGGCTTGTGGTGGTGGCCACCAACCTATTGAAGGGCGAACCGGTGTACTTCGAAAAGGGGGAACTGTTCGCGCCCTTGTTGGCCTCGGCGGCACTGCCACCGGTGTTCAGTCCAGTATCCATCGATGGACAGCTCTTTGCCGATGGCGGGATCATGAACAATTTTCCGGTGGAGCCCTTGGCCGGTGCCTGCGATGTGATCATTGGGTGTTATGCCTCGTCCATGAAGGAGGTGGGGAAGGGCCAGATCAAGAGCGCCCTTCAAATTTCCCAAAGGGCCAATCTTTTGATGTTGCACGCCAATGCCATGGACAAACTTCACATCCCCGATCTTTTGATCGTACCGGAGGAACTGGGGAACATCAAGGTCCTGGACAAAAAGGGAATCGACAAGGCCTTTGTCCTTGGCTATGACCATGCCAACAGAAAGTTGGATGAATGGTTGCAGTGAGGATGATGCCGCAGTAAAATGAAATAAACCAAATGGAAAACCTTAAAATGTTTGGATATGGGAACTTTGGCGATAGGAATCTCTTTGATCATGGTAGTCTATGCCCTTTTCCTGCACATCACTTACCTGTATTTCTTTGGGAATGGAAGTTCCCGACACATAAGCCTTAATGGCTTTATCAAAAAATTCAAAGGGTTTTTAAGATCGCTAGGGAAAGGGTTTACCTGATGGTACGTGGCTTTAAGAAATAGCCACAGTACCAACAAGAGGAAAGGTCCATACCTGATTGTCTCATTGAACCAATCAACGTTATCTATGGGCATTGCGTCACTGAATCACCTTTTTAAGGGAATATACAATGGATGCGAACATTGGCCTGAGAATGGGATAAAGGATGTAACAGGAAATAGGGCTATGGGCCTTGACAAGAGTTACCCAAGCGTATTTTCAAATGAAATCGTCATTCAGGCTAGCTTGCCCGGAAGAACAGCTAAATATTGGCTGACCAATAGTTTCAAAAAGGCTTGGGTTTGTATGGGAGTGTGGGACAAGGTTTATCCTATTGGTCGATAAAATAGAGCATAGCATAATCAGCTACAAGCAGTTGAAAACCAAACCTCTAAGTCAAAACCTACAATGGTTCAGATTGTCCGTTTCTAGGGGTGTTCAGTATCCAACCTTCCTTACGTCGTAAGGGCAAAAGGGTGCATTTAATTGATGACCATACCAAGGTTTGGCCATAAAAAAGAGGGGCCTGTTTCCAGGCCCCCTGGCCAAACCAAATCAATCTTCCAGTGCCTTGGCCTGCTGTTCCAGTGACGCAACCCTTTCCTTGATCCGTGCTTCCCGTTTTTGGCACTTTTCGGCAAAGGTTTCCTCAATGGCCGAGATCTTGTCCCTGTAAAAGGTCTGCATGGCGACATAAAAGGACCGGTTGGTCAAATTATTGGCATGGTTGCTCTCCCCGAGGTGTACCTGACGTGTCAATAGGAACCGGAGCAGCTTATGGAAGGTCTCCTTTTTGAAATTTGCCTTGAGCCGGGCCACCACTTCCTCATTGGACAAATTATGATCATCCCCAAAGAACCCTTCGAAATGCTCCCTTTGGTCCTCCCATCCGATGTTGTTCTCGAACAGTGAGATGGAAAGGGCCACCATTTCATCCGTGGAGAGGGCCTTCTTCCGGTCAATGTAATCGGTCTCCCTGACCATCTCCACCACTTCCTTGAACTGGCGGTTGTTCTCGATCTGTTTTTTCCGCAGCTCCCGGGCATTGATCTTGATGATCTGTTCCTCCGGGGTGCACTCGGCCATTTTCCGGTTTTCCAAGGGCCTGGCACCTGGGCCTCCACTTTGGACCTCTTCCCTTGGCCTAACAATAATGGCCTCGGTACGGTAGGTATCGGTATGTAGGAGAATCCCCTTCTCAAAGCCATGGTCCTTGGCATTGTCCCACGCATCCTTCTCCTCGGTGAAGGATTCCAGGGCCTCTCTCAGGAATTCCCCCAATTCCTCCTCGCTGTGTCCAAAATGGCGATGTTCCTCCCTGATGGTCTCCATGGTGGGCTTTACGGGTTCTTTCAAAATGTCCAGCCCATCGGTCAGATGGACCTCAAGCCCCTGCTTTTCCATTTGGGCCATCACCCATTGGTTGTGTTCCTCGTCCACCCAGTATTTGTTGATGTCGGGAATGAGTTTCAGCCCTTCTTTCTTTACCCGCTTCAGGAGCTGCATAAAGGTCTTGGTCTTTTTGTTCTCAAAGCAGGCGGTCCGGGTGCAGACCATTTTCCCCTGCCCGAACAGGTTGCCCTGGTTGGCGGCATTGAAGGGACAGACATCACAGGCTCCGGCCTTGGGCACCAACTTCTTGTCGGTCACATCAAAGCAGGCCTTGGTCAGGTCAAAGGTCCGGTTGTCGATCATCCGCTTGACCCGATGCGCCTGAAAATCCCCCTCCAGGCTCTCCAACATCAGCTGTTGCTCCCCCGGCTCGAACAGGGCCACGGCCACACCAAGGGACAGGGTCATTTCCCCGCTTCGGACAAAGGCCTTGAACCCTTCGATCAGGCCAGCCAGTTTGATGCGTTGCCGGATATAGTTCTCCGACCGGCCCAGCCGCTTGGCGATCTCGGTAGGTTCGTAACGGTCCAACAGGAACTGGATGGCCTCCGCCTCCTCTGTGGGCTCCACATCCTTGCGCTGTAGGTTCTCGATGATCTGGACCTCCAAGATCTCCTTGTCCCCATACGCCCTGACCATGGCCGGAATGGTCTTTTGCCCTGCCAATTTACTGGCCCGGTACCGGCGTTCCCCAATTACAACAATGAAACCCTTCCCTGATTTACGGACCGTGATCGGTTGCAAGACCCCATGTTCGGCAATGCTCTGGGCCAACTGTTGAAGGCTTTGCTCATCAAAGGTCTTTCGGGGTTGGTCGGGATCTGGGGATACCGATTGGATGTCCAGCATTTGGATCTGTGGAACGGTCACCTTTTTTCCGACTGTTTCTGAACTCTTTGCTTTAGTTCCCTGCCCATTGCTTCTCTTTCGGGCCCCTCTTTGTTTTGTTTGTGCTTCCATGATTTTTGGATTTTGGTTAAACAATATTTGAGCGGGAACCAAACGGAAGACAAAATTTTGGAGCGGCAAGGAAACGGAATAAACCTGTCTGCCGACCTGGTAGGCAGTGACAATAGAAACGGTTTTATGCCGTCCCTTGTCCGAGAAATATTTTGCGGGTTTACCTTTCGGGAATATTGATAAGCAATATAAACTATAAAGCTTGACACCTGTCAAAGTGTTGAAAAATCAGGAACAGCACAAACTAATTTGAAGAAGCGGTATTGATACATATCATGTCAAAATATCCTATAAACTTGAACTTTGTGTGGCTACTTTGACACCTATTACCTATCCACTAAAGAATCGTGACCGAGAAATCATCAAGCCAGTCCAGATTTTAAATCCACATCTTATGTCCGGAATCCCAGTTATTTTTAATAATGGAAAACATCTACAACTATAATTTCCCCCAATATTTGAAGGGATTTTAAATTCAATCTTCTTAGTTGTTATTGGTAATGTTGAACACACCCGAGAGGTCGGCCCCAGTTATGTCAAAAGCTTTGGTGGCAATTCCCGTGTCGGGGTTCCATAGATAGTATGCTTTTTCATTCAGAGTGTTGACGGGGATGTACATATCGCCACCATGCCCCAACATATTCCCGATTGCAAATAAGCGTGGTCAACACGATCCATGGTGAGGTTTATTCCGTACATAAAGAACAATATCGATCCTTTCAACCCAATCAGAGCTGAACCATTGGAGCAAATCAACATTGAACCCGTAAAATTTCCCGACAGACCCAATTCTGAGCGGTTATCCTTTATAGATGCCCTTCGTGCCTGGGCCATTTTGATGATGCTTCAGGGACACTTTGTGTCCGCTTTATTGGCAGAAGGTTATCGGGAAGGAGGAGGTACTACCTATTTGGCCTGGGCTTATCTCAGGGGAGTGACCGCTCCAGTTTTCTTTACCGTAACGGGATTCATATTCACTTATTTGCTCTTCAAGAAATATGAAAAGGGATGGTCAAATCCCCGTGTCAAGAAGGGGATCAAAAGGGGTGGTCTCCTCATTCTCATCGGCTATGTATTGCAGATCAGGTTTGGCCTTTTGTTGGAAGGCTCGATCAATGCCAGTTTTGATATTGTCCATGTGCTCCAATGTTTGGGACTCTCGATGATCTTGATCGTTGCGCTTTATTTGGCCACCTATAAGTTCAACAAATACCTGTTCCAGATCTTGTTGGGCTCCATTACCATTTTGCTCTTCCTATCCAGCGGCACCGTGGGCCAATGGGAGTATGGCTTCCTGCCCGACTGGTTCTCCAATTACATCACACGCGAAAACGGTTCCGTTTTTACCATGGTGCCCTGGTTTGGCTTTGCTACAGCGGGTGGGTGCCTATCGGGGTTTTTCCTTTCCAATCTTGCCAAGCATGGGTTTTACCCCAAAGCCTTTTTGATCGTGCTGTCCATCGGTGCTCTGTTGATCTTCCAATCCTATGAGTTCATAAGGGATCTGGGGATTCTGGCCGATATACGTTTTTTGCACAGCGCATTGGACGACAGTTATCTTTTTGCCCGTTTGGGCGTGGTCCTTGTTGTCTTTGCCATATTCATTTTATTGAGGAACATACTGAACCATAAGATTCTTCTTGATATTGGGCAAAACACATTGGCCATTTATATCCTCCACGCCATGGTCCTTTACGGCAGTATCACGGGGCATGGCCTGAGCAGGTATTTCCATCACTCCCTGTCCCTTTCACAGGTTGTGCTTGGGGCATTGTTTTTCCTTACTGCCATTTGTTCCGTGGTCCTGATGGCAGATAGGAAAGCAAAGCGACTCTTTGGTTGAGACCGGTTGGAGCGAAGGGTCCCAATAGCTCCCCATGTGCGGTTTATTCCTTTTCTTTTCTGAACGAGGCCAAAATCCCAATGGATAGCGCCAGTGCAATGAACCCCAGGGAAGCCCATTCCGGAAAGCTATAATGGTGTGCGAATATCAACTTGACCCCCACAAAGCTCAGGATGGCCACCAGACTATATTTAAGGTGGTGGAACCTGTTGATCATGTGGGAAAGGAAAAAGTACATCGACCTAAGGCCCAAAATGGCGAATATATTGGAACTGAACACCAAAAAGGGGTCCGAGGTTATGGCCAAAATGGCCGGCACACTGTCCAATGCGAAAAGGATATCGGAAAACTCGATGATCACCAAGGCGATGAACAATGGGGTGGCTGCGGTGATGTGGCGAAGTTTGATGAAAAACTTCTGGCCCTGCATGTGCGTGGTAATGGGCATGACCTTTCTTAAATTTCGGTAAATGAAGGACTTTTTGGGATTGAATGCCTTTTGCTTGGATACCAACATCTTTATGGCGGTAAAAATCAAAAAGGCCCCAAAGATATAGGTCATAAAACTGAACTTCTTGATCAGGGCCACACCAAAGAAGATCATCAGAGCACGGAACACAATGGCCCCCAAAATCCCCCAGAAGAGCACACGGTGCTGGTATTTCTGTGGGATATGGAACGAACCGAAGATCACGGCTATGATAAAGATGTTGTCAATGCTGAGCGAAAGCTCGATCAGATAACCGGTAATGTATTTTAAACTGGCCTCCATGGGTGCCAGGGAATCCACATTGTCCACTTTCCCGGTTCCGTACAGCCAGTAGACAATGCCTGAGAACAGGAAGGACATGGTCACCCATATACCGGTCCATATCGATGCTTCCCGCACACTGATGATGTGTGCCTTTTTGTTGAAGACACCGAGATCCAATGCCAAGAAAATAAGGATTCCCAAAAGGAAAAACCCCCAGACCGCCATAAGCTTCAAATTGTAGGGACCAAAAATAAACAATGGGAATGGTTGGTCTGCAAAAAACCATCAAATAATAGCGGTCCAATATTAAATCCATATAAAATCTTTATATTCTTCTGAATAACTTTGACCAAAAAAGATTTGGATTTCCTAAAAACAAGGAACTACAGTAAAAGGAAACAGTACACGATAAGTATCCTGCTCATTGTGGCCACCTCGGCCATCTGTTTCTTTTTGGTCAATTTTATCGGTTATGGTGCCGTTGCCCTGATCTTGTTGATGGCGGTCTCCCTCAATGCAATCCTATTCGACATTTTCCCTGTCATGGCTTCGGCCCTGTTGAGTGCACTGATATGGAACTTTTTCTTCATCCCTCCCACCCTTACCTTCCATATTGAGACCCCTGAGGATGGTCTTATGTTCCTGATGTATTTCGTGATCGCGTCGATCAATGCCGTGCTTACCTTTAAGATCAGGGAATTCGAAAAAAGGCAATGGGACGAGGAAGAACGCACCAAATCCATTGCCCTTTACAACATCTTGTTGAATTCCCTTTCCCATGAACTCAGGACCCCCATAGCGACCATCATTGGTGCAGTGGACACCATCAAGGACAACCGTTCAAAACTCTCGGAAAGCAACAGGAACGAACTGTATGCGGAAATCGAGATAGCGGGGCTCCGACTGAACCGTCAAGTGGAAAATCTTTTGAGCATGAGCAGGTTGGAAGCGGGGTTCATCCAGCCCAAAAGGGACTGGTGCGATATCAACGAGACCATTTTTTCCACCATGCGAAGAAACTCGCAGGATGCAACGGAACATACAATCCTGTTCAATCCCAAGGAACATCTTCCTCTTTTTAAACTGGACGGGGGGTTATTGGAGCAGATTCTGCACAACCTTATCCATAATGCCCTTCAACATACGCCCAAAAACTCCATCATAACCATTGGGGCCGATCAGACCGGGGAGGGTTGCATTGTTTGGGTCTCGGATAACGGAAAAGGGTTCCCGGAAAATGAAATGGATTCCGTTTTCCAAAAGTTCTATCGTCTTGACAACACGGTCGGGGGATCTGGACTTGGACTATCTATTGTCAAGGGCTTTACGGAGGCCATGGACGGCAAGGTACTGTTGGAGAACGGACAAGAAGGCGGTTCTTTGTTCACCATATCCATTCCAGCAGAAGCATCCCCGATAAGCACCTATGAAAATGGATAAGGTACAACTATTGATCATAGACGATGAGCCCCAGATCAGGAAACTTCTCCAGATCAATCTGGAGAGCAATGGCTATAAGATCTTACAGGCGGCAAATGCAAAGGAAGGCACTTCACTGGCGGCAAGCCATTTACCCGATGTCATCCTATTGGATATCGGATTGCCCGATAAAAGCGGCCATGACCTTTTGGTGGAACTCAGGGACTGGTACCATAAGCCCATCATTGTCTTGTCCGTCCAGGACAATGAACCGGATATTGTAAAGGCACTTGACAATGGGGCCACCGACTATCTGACCAAACCTTTCAGGACAGGGGAACTCTTGGCCCGTATCCGATCTGCTATGCGCAGGGACCACAACATCGAGCTCAATACGGTCGTACAATTTGGGAATCTTGAAATCGATTTTGTGGCCCGAACGGTCAAAAAGGATGGAACCCTGGTCAAACTCACACAGACCGAGTACAATCTATTTGCGCTATTTGCCAAGAATGAGGGCAAGGTATTGACACACCAGTATATCCTGAACGAGGTCTGGGGTTATGGGCACCAGAATGAGACCCAGTATTTACGGGTGTTCGTGGGCACCTTGAGAAAAAAGATAGAGGACAGCCCCAACCACCCCGAACATATCATTACGCAAAGTGGGGTCGGCTATCGTTTCCAAGGAGCTTTATAAAATCTTTACTCCCCCACCCCCTTTCTTGATTTTTTAAATACCCCTTTTCCCTGAAATTTGCTGCAATAGAACAGAACAACGATGATATGGAATTTTTTATATGATGAAGGTTCCGGTAGCACTTACAATTCTGTGAAAGGTTGGTACAGGGACAAAAGGTATCTCATGTATCCATTGATCATTATGCTCGGAATTTGGATTGTCATCTTCCGCTGCTTCAAATTCTCCATCCTAAGACCTATCCCATGGAAAAACAAGCCATCATCAACAAGCAGATAGCGGATTTGTTGGTCAGTCTTTGTTTCAGCATCAATGAACTGAAAAAAATATCAATGGATGAGCCCGGACCAAATGCCATGCTCTTTCAATGGGTCCATACCGATGTAAAGCAACGGATGGATGCGCTGTTGGGAGCCTTGGGCATGCGGGGCTTGGTCAAGGAAGCAAGCAAGACCATGGATTTTGTCAAGAATACCATCGCCATTTATGAAACGGTTCCCAATGGATCGGGGAATAAGACTCAGGTTCTGGGACTCCTGGACAACATTCTTTCCGAGGTAACCGAACTGGAACATCTTTTAACACGCCATTTAAAATATAATTCATGAACACCTTGTTAAGGAAATACAGAAAATTTCAGTTGACATTGTCCCCCCAACAAAACCTGTTGTACGGCTTTCTGGTCTATACCCTTATCGGGTGGTCACTTTTGTCCCTCCCCCTCTCCCATAAACTGGATGTTCATGCCTTGGACAGCCTGTTCATTGCCACCTCTGCCATTTCCACTACGGGCCTGGTCACGGTGAGTGTATTTGATACCTACTCCTGGTTCGGCCAGTTCATTATCTTGCTCCTGTTCCAAATAGGGGGAATCGGCTATATGACCTTTACTACCTTTGTCCTGCTTTCCAAAAAAAGTGATCTCACCCATTGGCACCAACGTATCCTCAATGCCGAGTTTACCATGCCCAAGGGGTTTCAGGTAAAGGATTTTCTGAGGTCGGTCATCCTTTTCACTTTCACCATCGAGGTCATTGGAGCCCTATGTCTTTACATTGCCTTTACCAATGCAGGGGTGGAACATAACTTTGCCCTGTGGAGCAGTATCTATCATAGTGTCTCGGCCTTTTGCACCGCTGGCTTTGGACTGTACAATGACAGTTTTGAACAGTTTACGGACAATCCCTCTATTAATATCATACTCTCCTTTTTGGCCATCTGTGGTTCCTTGGGCTTTATTGTGGTCACCGACTTTTGGAACAGGCTTTCCGGGAAAACGAAGGATATCACCTTCACCACCAAGATCATTTTGGGGGCCATGGCCATCCTATTGGTCTTTGGCACCCTGATGATCTACTGTTTCGAGCCATCCGTGGAAGACCTTGCAGGACATCGGTTGATGGCCTCCTTCTTCCAGGCCATGACCGCCTTGACCACGGTAGGGTTCAACACGGTCCCATTGGGGGGTTTTGCTACCGGGAGCCTTTTGGTCGTTGTTTTTCTCATGTATATAGGGGCCTCACCATCTGGTACCGGAGGGGGTATGAAGACCACAACGGTCACCGCCCTGATCGCGATTATGTGGAGCCGGATCAGGAACAATAGACAAGTAACCTTTTGGGGAAGGACCATCCCCTTGGAAAGGCTCTATGTGGCCACTTCCGTGTTCATGCTCTATGCATCCGTTATATTTTTGGCCACTTTTCTGTTGTCCCTGACAGAAAATTTTCCTTTGGAACAGATACTTTTTGAGACCACCTCAGCGATCGGCACTGTTGGCCTGAGCACTGGGATAACGGGGAATTTGGGGTCCTTTGGAAAAATGGTCCTTATCGTTGTGATGTTTGTGGGCAGGCTGGGCCTGTTGACCTTTGGCCTGGCCATTCTTGCCAAAAAGAACAAGCTGAGGATCAAAAAAGGCAGTGAAGACTTGGCGATTTAGCCCATTTGTCCCCATCATTCCCCCAGGAAGGTCTTGGTCTTTGGAACCATAGCCATTATTTACCTCTCAACCGCACTTGCCCTTTGAGCGGGCATCCAATCTTTATAAAATCTTTATAACGCTATCCATACCTTTACGGTTTCCAACCGAATTATGGTTTTCTATGTCGCTTTTCAAATGGGGAGGGTCAAGGCTTTTTGATTGGGAGTTTTCCAAAATTCTTTTTCAATTGGCCTTTTATACAAGCATTATTGGGGTTTTTCTATTCGTTGTCGATTTTGGCTTTGATAAATCTCAACAGGTCCAGATTTGGTTCAATACCTTTTATTTTGTGGTCATCGGTCTGGGAATTTTGGCCACGGCCCTACGGTACGTGGAACGCCAAAAACAGATCAAGCGTGCCGTTGTTATTTTTGATGCGGTGACCATTCTGGTGACCCTGATGATACTCTACGCCCATTTTTTTGGTGAGGAGGCACATAGGCACCTATCGTTCCTATACAATGACAATTGGGTGAAATTTGCGATTATCCTTACGTTTGTGCGGGAGTTTTCAGAGCAGGAAATCAACTATAAAAAGACACTTCTCAATCCCGCGCAATTGTTCATTGCCAGTTTTTTGGGCATCATTTTGGTCGGTTCACTTTTGTTGATGTTGCCCAATGCCACCCATAATGGCATTTCCTTTTTGGATGCTTTGTTCACCTCCACCAGTGCTGTATGTGTAACGGGACTCATCGTTGTGGACACGGGAAGCTACTTTACCGTTTTTGGACAATCGATCATCCTCTGCCTTATCCAGGCCGGGGGAATCGGGATCCTGACTGTGGCAAGCTATTTCAGTTACTTTTTCAAAGGGGGTGCCTCCTATGAAAACCAGTTGACCTTGAGCGATATGACCGGAAGCAAAAAGCTGGGGGAGGTTTTCGCGACTTTGAGACGCATCCTGGTCATTACATTTTCAATTGAGTTGGTTGCGGCACTATTGATCTATTTGAGCATGGACAATAACTTGTTCGCCTCTTTTTTTCAACGCTTTTTCTTTTCGGTGTTCCACGCGGTATCGGCCTTCTGCAATGCCGGATTTTCCACCTTGCCCAACAGTCTTTACGAAACTGGATTCCGATACAATTATACGCTCCAAGTGGTTATCATTGCTGCCTTTGTATTGGGTGGACTGGGGTTTCCGATCGTGGTGAACATCATAAAGTATCTCAAATATTTTGTCTTAAGGAAACTGTTCTTCCTAACCGGGGAAGAAAAAAAGTATAGGCCTTGGGTACTGAACCTAAACAGTCGAATTACACTCATAACGACCATTTCCCTCACCGTTTTGGGGACCATACTATTCTATTTTAATGAATATGACAATACCTTGGCGGAGCATCAGGGTATAGGAAAAGTGGTAACGGCCCTTTTTGGTGCTGCTACCCCAAGGACGGCCGGTTTCAATTCCGTGGATATGGCAGCGTTGGAATTTTCCACGATCATGATGATCTTTTTGTTGATGTGGGTGGGTGCTTCCCCCGCTTCCACCGGAGGCGGAATCAAGACCAACACCTTTGCCATTGCTACCCTTAATTTTTTGAGCCTTGCCAAAGGAAAGGCCAAGATCGAGGTCTTTAGAAGGGAAATCGCAGAAATCTCGGTAAGACGTGCCTTTGCGGTGATAGCACTTTCGCTCTTGGTCATCGGCACAGGGATTATGCTGATTTCCGTTTTTGATAGTGAAAAGAAATTGCTGGACATCGCCTTTGAATGTTTTTCCGCTTATAGTACGGTGGGATTGAGCCTTGGAATTACCGCAAATTTAAGTGCCGCCAGCAAGTTTGTCATCATAGCAGTGATGTTCATTGGGCGGATCAGTATGCTCACCTTGTTGATCGCGGTTTTCAAAAAGGTCAAACAGAAAAATTACAGGTATCCCGTTGAGGAGCTTACCATTAACTAAAAAACATCAATATGAAGTATATCGTTGTGGGATTGGGCAGTTTTGGTGCCTCACTATCGGAAAAATTGACCGAACAGGGCAATGAAGTTATCGGTATAGACTCTAACATGAACCGCGTGGACAATTACAAGGAACGCATTTCCCATACCATTTGTATGGATGCCACCGATGAGTTTACGGTGTCAGGCCTTCCCTTGGAGGATACAGATATGGTCATTGTGGCCATTGGGGAGGACAAAGGGGCCAGTGTGATGGCCACGGCCCTTTTCAAGAACTTTCAGGTGAAGCGTTTGATCAGCCGATCTATTGACGAACTGCATGAAAAAGTGCTGCATGCCATCGGCGTGGATGAAATTGTGCACCCAGAGGAAGAATCAGCCGAGCGCTGGGCCAAAAAGCTTTGCTTGAAAGGCGTTGTGGATTCTTTTGAACTGAACGACGATTACAGTATTGTAGAGGTAGATGTACCAAAGAAACTTCATGGAAAGACCATTAGGGAGAGCAATATCAGGGAAGAGTACAACCTATTGGTATTGACCACTATTGCCAATACCGAAGAAAGGACCGTAGTGGGAAAGACACGAAATGTAACGAAAGTGAAAGGAGTGGCCAATCCCGATAGTCTCTTGAACAAGGACGATATCATAGTGGTCTATGGTTCGAACAAGGATATCAAGAAGTTTTTAAAGGATGATTGATTCAAGGAATATTCTCATTTTTGGGTTGTTAATGGCAATGATCACTGCTTCCTCCTGTCAGGACAGGGATTACGAAAAACTGCGCTTGGAACGGCAACGTGGCGAGGATTCATTGGCCAATTCGGTCGAGGGCAAGAGGGCAAGACGGCAAGAATTCCCAAGGACCATTTTGAGACCATTGTTTTCGAAGGCTGTGAATACCTGATCTATAAGGAGGAGCCCGATTCCAATTCAGCATTCGGGTTCATGGCCCATAAAGGGAATTGTAGCAATCCCATACACGTATTAAATCCCAATTAGGCTCTTATTATTGGGGTTTAGTGGGATGGCCGTAATAAATGTCTGATAAATCCATTAAGGGTTTGACCATGAAATTGCTATCCGTTACGGCCCAAATTTTTAAATTCTATTGAAAAATTAAAATAAAGAAAATGGAAGCTAATAGATTTTTAGTTACATGATAGATAATTTTCAGGGCTGATTGATTAGGTTTAATGGGTTCAGACAGAAGTCCGTTCATCTTTTAAAATGCCATTCATAAAAATTTCTTGAACATCGCTATAGATGTTTTTATTCTCCATATTGAGTAACTGATGGTATTCTGGCCTAAGGGGCATCATTGTTAGGTTCAAATATATAGCAAGAATAAGGTCAAGATCGATATCCTTCCTTACCGCCCCTTCAGAAATACCGGTTTCAAATAGCCGTTTATAATACTTCTTTATTCTTTTAGTGCGCTGTTGTTCATAATAATCCCCAATTCCAGGAGTGCTTATTGCAAGATCTTTGAGAAAGGCATCACTGACTTTTGAAAGATAGTTCTTTGTAAATTCGGAGATGATGATAAGTTTGTCCTTAAATGGCAGGTTTTCATTCTCAGTGACACTTTCCAATTTGGTGTTAATTTTATTATTGATCTCATCAATAACTGCCTTTACAAGATCTTCTTTTGAGGAGTAATGATTGTAGAGACTGCTTTTGCTTGTGCGCAATTCTTCCACTAAACTATCCATTGAGACACGGTAAAACCCATGTCTCAAAAATTTTTCGTAAGCTAATTTTAAAACTCTTTTTTTTATTGTTCCTTTTTTCATGAAGGTAATGTACTAAGAAAACTTTAATGGCAAGAATCAACCGACCATTCCAGCTGGAGAATCTATCAATGGAGCAAGAATTTTATTATTGACAATCAAATTTCTAACCCGAGAATTCAAATAAACGTTATATTTGTACTAAATATACTATTTTAGTACTTTATAGAAGTAATCAAATTTAGCCTGAGTTATGTAGAGTACTATGGTTCATTGGGTTTTGAAGGGATGTCAAATATTTAGTGGTGAAAAATTATAATGGTTGTTACTGCTATTTAATACTCAATATTATGTTTGCAATAAATCATGCGGCATCTGCTTTAATTTTTAAAAAGCAGTTAAGAAACAAGGTTTCCGTTGTCTGGGTTTTATTATCTGTGCAGTTCGTGGAACTGCTATGGGTGCTATTAAATTTGTTGGGCGTTGAGAACACTGTAACTGAGAAGACTGTAAACTATGTTGGTGATATTCATTTGGATTATATGCCTTTCTCCCATTCCGTTCTGTCCTCGTTTATCATAGCAGTAGTCGGGGGTGGTTTGTTCTTGGTATGGAAGAGGTCTTGGCGGGTTGCCATTTGGATGGCTCTCGCCCTTCTTTCTCATATTGTCCTGGATTTATTGACTCATGCCGCGGATATTCCTTTGGGTTTTTCGAATAATTCCTTGTTGGGCATGGGGTTATATTCTTCGGCACCTATAGTGGCATTTTTCCTAGAACTGGCATTTGGAATTTTCTGCTGGTGGTACTACAAAGGAAGTAAGTCATTATTTTGGATTATCCTTCTATTCAATCTTGCCAATCTAACTATGTTCGTTCCACAGATAAAAGGTTTAGAGTTCTATTTGGCAGACAAACCAGTTTTGATTTCTGTTGTCATCTTAGTTCAAATTTTACTCACACTTTTCCTAGTGGGAAGGACCTCCGGGCATCAAGGAATTATTGAGGTGGTTGAAACCCGTTAAAGGGTTAATACTATTATTAAACAGGTAGGAAGTAGTGAAGACAATAGTGATATTAATGATTAGTATGGTTTATTTTGGGCATGCTTTTGTCAAGACGAAGATATCTCAGATTAAGATACTATTTGGAATGTATAAAGGAGTCTTACATAATTACAATCGGGCCGGCATTAGGGATGTTGGAGATCTAAATCGGCTTTTTTCGTGAAGAAACTAAGAGACGAGCTGTTAAGTTTTTTTGATTTAATTAAACTTAATTTATAATTTTAATAATATTTGAGAATAAAATTCGTTACGGATAAAATTACAAGGGCCTTGTAATTTTAATTTAATAGACCAACAATATCTAAATTGCCAACATGCCTCAGAAGTTAATTTTTTACCAGTGATTTGGTTGTCTAACCGTTTCAATTATCCCAAACCTTTTCAACCAACCTCAAAGGAATGTCCCCCACTCCAGATGCTTCCAGTTTATCGGAAGACTATATTTTTGATTTTTGTCCACACCCCATGTGGGTTTATGATTTAGAGACGCTTCGTTTTCTAAAGGTCAATGATGCTGCTGTCCAACAGTATGGCTTTACAAAAGGCCGTTTTCTCCGTATGACCCTTAAAGCCATTAGACCTAAAGAAGATATTCCCAAGCTACAGATAGCCATCGAGAATGCCAAAGGTAGAAAGGATACCTACAAAGAGGGCTTTTATCGCCATAAGAAAAAGGATGGTACGGTTTTCCCGGTATTCCTAAAAGGCAATCTCATTCAATATAAAGGCAGACAAGCTGAACTTGTCATTGCAGTGGATGTTTCCGATACCGTAGATCACGAGAAAAGATTGCTTTCCCAAAACCGACTTTTCCAGGCCATATCGGACATGAACAACAATTTGATTCGAAATCCGGATTGGTTGAAAGCCTTGGATGTTTGTTTTACATTGTTGTTGGAGACCTTGAAAATCCATCGGGTTTATTTCTTTCAGAGCGATTCAAAACATGATAGGATCATTTTAATGAAAATTAAGACCGGTCCCGGCCCTAAAATAAGTTCCGAACGATATGGATGCCCCGCCTTACCCTTCCCAGTTCTACAGCACCTGATCGAGCGGTTGAGAAAAGGAAGGGTCTTTTCCATGAAGAGGTCGAAAATCTCCGACCCCAGTCTTGTAGAAACATTGGAGACGGAAAACCTAAAGTCATTATTGGCACTTCCTGTTTTTTCATCAGGCACTTTCAGGGGGTTTATCGGCTTGGAGGACCATGAGTTGGAAAGGAATTGGACGAAAGAGGAAGTGCAATTGTTGAACACACTTACCACCAATCTATCCCACTTGATCAACCAATCAGATGTGTTGGACAAAGTGAAGAACAGCGAAAGTAGGTTCAAAAGCCTGGTGCTGAACGGAACCGATCTGATCTCCATCGTGGATATGGACGGGATCTACCGTTATGCTTCCCCATCTTTTGACAACCAATTAGGGTATTCAACCCATGATTTGATTGACACTTGTTTTTTTGATCGATTGTCCAATGAGGATGTACCACGGTTAAGGAGTGCACTCGAAATGGTGCAAGAGGCCCAGAAAGTTGAGATCGAACCATTCCGGTTTAAACATTCCAATGGGAACTGGAAGTGGATCGAATCCATTTGGAGCAACCATTTGGGCGAAACTAACATCCAAGGAATTGTCATGAATTCCAAGGATGTTACCGATAGGGTGAGGTCCAAACTGAAGAAGGAGCTTGTACTGGACCTCGTTAAAGCTTTTGGAAATAAGGGAAGCCTTCGGGAGGGCCTTGACAACATGCTGGAAAAACTGGCAAAAGTGTGCGAGATCGAAGCCGCTGAGGTGTGGTTAAAATCAAAGGACGGGGCCAAATTCATCCTGCTAGGCCAGGCCAGTAGGGACAAAGACGGTGAGCTTTTTTTGAATCACCCCATGCCCGTGGATTTTTTTTCTACGGGGACGGGGGTACAATGTAAAATTGAACGGGCGAACGAATTGATGATCTGGGATGATTTTGACAAGAAATCTGAATTTGTCCGATCAAATGTTGCCAAAAAGTTTGGGCTCAGAACCTGCATAGGCCTACCCATACTTTCGGGCCAGGAATCCATCGGGTGTCTCCTATTGCTCTCAAAGAAACCAAAAGATGAATTGGATGATGCCATATACCTTTTGGAGGGAATTGGCCATCAGATAGGAGGAACCATCAAACAAAAAATGGTCCTGAGGGAATATTTGGAATTTTTTGAGCTCTCACCCGATCCTTTTTGCATCATTGGTTTTGATGGGAGAATAAAACAGGCCAATGAAGCCTTCGCCAGGGTTATAGGAATAAATCGAACTCAAATTGTGGGAGGCGAATTTGAAGCATTCATCCATGAATCCAATCGGGACAAATTGGACCTCGTGTTACCCAATCGTTGTGGTTTGGGAAGAACGGATGGCGTTGAAATTCGTATGTTGTCCGTAAATAACATGGAAAAATGGTTCATATGGTCAAGTACTGCCAATAAAGACCATGAACTGGTGCTGGCCGTCGCCAAGGATATTACGGACCAAAAGGAATTAGAACAATCCTTTAAGATGTCAAATGCCAGGCTCCACCGGGCACACCGGATAGCCAAAATCGGTTATTGGTACAGAAGTTTCAGTTCGGACCTCAGTGAGTGGAGCCCAGAAACCTATCGGATTTTCGGATATACGCCGGAAAATTTCCTTCCGACCATGGAAAATGTCACCAATGCCTTCCATCCTGAAGATAGACACCTTATCGAGGAAAACCCCAACAACCATCTAGAGCCAGGGGTCATCACAAAATTTGAGCATCGGATCATTACGGGGAACGGGGCCGTTAAATGGGTGCACCAAGAAATCCAAATGATCATCGATGAATCCACAGGGGAGCCACTGCATATTGAGGGAACGGTCCGGGATATTACGAAGGAGAAGGAATACGAGCTGCAATTAAGGATAAGTAAGGAACGTTTCCTATTGGCCATGTCAGCCAGTAAACAGGTCATTTGGGAGCTGGACCATCGATCCAAGACCATGTTATATTGCCAAGTTTCCAACCGGATTGAGGAACAAATAACAAAGCAAGCGTTTGAAATAGATAATGATTGGTTCAGAAGAATCCATCCAAAAGACAGGGAATTTGTTTGGGACACCCTTGAAAACCATTTGTTCGAATCTGAAAAGGATGATTGGGCGATCGAGTATCGGACAATTTCCGAAAACGGCTCCATTGGGCATGTCCTGGATAGTTTTTATGTCCAAAGGGATTGCAATAACAACCCTATAAAAACTATTGGTTCGGCAACGGATGTTACGGTGGCAAGGGAACAATTGGAAAAAATTAAGAATCAGAACAAAATGCTCACGGAAATAGCCTGGCTGCAGTCACATGCCATCCGTTCGCCCCTGACAAGGATAATGTCCCTGCTGATGCATCATAAGGCTTATGGGGAGGAAATTTTCTCAACCATGGATTTGTTGGATATTATTTCAACCTCCATTGATGAAATAGATAAAGAACTGCATAAGGTAATAAAGATAACCAACAAAAAATTTCATAATGACCAAGGAAATATTATTAATCGATGACGACGCCATCACCAATTTTTTAAATCAAAATTTGATCGAACAGAAAATAAAGGGCATTCCCATTACCATATTCTATAATGGTTTGGAAGGTCTAAAATATATAAAGAATAATCCGGACAAACATTATATTGTTTTTTTGGACATCAATATGCCCGTGATGAATGGTTGGGAATTTATTGAAGCAGCGGATTCCTTAACGATTGAAACATGCATGGAGATTCATGTTTTGACGTCTTCCATAAACCCTGGTGACAGGGATAGGGCCAATGGTCTGCCTAATGTTGCTTCGTTCATTGAAAAACCGTTGGATGAACTAGCGATGGAGTCATTTATGGTGGCGAAGTTAAAAAAGCCACTTTGATTTCAGTAAAGGACCGTTCCCGGATATTTCCATATCCAGTGCTTTTATAGATTCCCAACAAACGTCGTAAATGCGGTTTGCGCTATCTGTCGAGGGATTGTACCAAAACACAATCTTTGGATAAATGGATTCTGTTTCATGTTTCGGCCGCTATTTCCATGAATCTTTGAAACATATTAGAGCTAAGTTTAATATCTGGGCCAAGATTTTTTAGTGGACAATTGACCTTGAGAAAAAATTTTGTCTGGCATTGCCTTCAATACGAATCTTTGAATGGGAGCTTTACCTATTGCAATTCTTAGAGGGTATCGCCTGTCGAACATAAGATTCTATTGCGTTCCCTAAATTTCCCATATCATACTTGGTACAGAAGTTGTGGCTTTATCAACAATGATCAAATTAAATTGTTCCACATTGTTCTTAACAAAAAACAAAAAATCTTCATCAACACTACCACAAATCGACCCCCTGTACAGAAAGGTTGTACAATTCTCAAGTAAATATCGAATTGCTTATTGCGAATCCCTTATGTTCCGCACGAAAGAGGAAGTATCAAGGTCAACATGCAAACAGAGAAGGAAAGAACTCCATATGATTTTAAAGGCGTCCAAAAGGGAACTCAAAAAACTTAAAAAGTAACCGTCCCGTCCGGGATCACTATCCGTGTATTTTGCTTATTGTGTATCCCGGCAACACACTCATCCTGTGTTGGTTTTTTCTGTAATTTCCACCTTTTGAAAAGAACACGGATCTGGCCATTAATCAAGGTCCCGGAACGGTTCACTAACCCAAACATCCTCGATGAAAGCATTTTTGACAATTGGCCTGTTGTTCATGAGCAATTCCTTTATGATCGTGGCCTGGTATGGTCACCTCAAATTTTCAGAATGGAAGTGGTTCAATAAGCTTGGGCTTGTTTCCATAGTACTGATCAGTTGGGGCATAGCGCTGTTTGAATATATGTTCCAAGTACCCGCCAATAGGATTGGGTATAAGGAACATGGGGGACCGTTCAGCCTCATCCAATTGAAAGTACTGCAAGAGGTAACAACATTGGTTGTTTTTGCGATATTCACCTTGGTGGTCTTCAAGACAGAAACGTTTCGTCCGAACCATATCATTTCCTTTCTTTTTTTGATTTTAGCCGTTTATTTCATGTTCAAGAAATGAGATTGGAAACAATAAAATGATTTGGGATGCCACCAGTAGTCCTGTATACTGGCAAATTTCTTGACTGTAGTTTCATAAAGGGACCGAACGGATTAAAGGTCATATTCGGCTCAAAAACAATAAGAATTTGAGCTGATTAAAATATTTATTTGGCTCAGGTTCACTCTTGTGTCACTGAAGGCAGGGATGGAATTTGATCACGAATAAGACTAACAATATGGACTTTATGTCATTGATGAAGGAATATACCGAAGCCCCTATATCTGTATAAAATGGATGAGGCACACCACCTTTCCCAGAAAAAATTGAGTATGTCCCAATAACCTATAAGGAATTGATTTACAAAGCACTGAAACAACAAACTGACTGGTTTATATTTGCCGTTTTCAAGGACTCCCATTATCCGTCTCATCCATGCAGAGAACGGAACAAAAGACAGGGAGTTTTGAGAAACTAAAAAAATGTGATTTGTTTTGGAGGACTATTTTTTCTTCTTCTCCGGATTTTGCCAAGTGTTGAACACGGAGTAAACAATTATCTTTTTTTTTTGTGATTTCGTAAACAATTAGAAACGGAAAACGTTTTATGAATGCTTCCCGGTAAGGTTACCGCTTTTGAGGGAAGTGTTTCGGGTTCGCTACAATCCTCTCGAAATTACCGTCCAAATGTTCCAAGAATTCCTAGTCCAGTCCTGTTCGTTTTTCTTGATAATAAAGATAGGCCTCTATGATTTCCCGGTTGGCCTCATCCTTGATCTCCAAAATATAGGTCATTTACTAGCTGGCGTTTCTTGCATTATTTTTAACCTCTTCCCAAGTAAGTGATTTGCTCTCGCCCTTTAAATGCGCTTCCCTTCGCCTGTCCATCATTTTGTATTGCTCTTCGTCCAAGGTAAGTTCTTGCTCGTCCTTTTGGTAGCTTTCGGCCAATGCCTTTATCATTTTTAAAAGTCTTATGTCCGCAGTGTCCACCTACTCCTTGACCGTTTTCCTTAAATCGATTGTTGCCATGATAGCTTTTTTTTCTAAGAATAAAGGTACGAATTCTATTCCATCGGAACTCCGTTTAAAAGTTTTACAGTGGTCGCCAACGTATGTCGGGCCACATGAAAGCCCAAGTGTTTTTTGATACCCTCCATAGTGGCAGATTGTGAGGATACTTCATATCCCGTTAAAAACCAATCACATAATTTCTATGCTTTGTAATTGGTGGCCTATTTGGTCTTTCTTCTTAATTTTTGGGCTTTACTATTTTAAAGCCAGCAAATTGTGTCATTTTTTAACAAATGGTACAGAATCCTTTAACATGCACAATTTTAAAAGCTATGTTGGAAATATTTAGAAATATAAAAGAACCTATTTGCCCTTATTGGAACCACCCATGTTCACCCCTACCATTCAGCAAGACTGCCATCTTGGTTCCTCCAAATGGGGTTGCTCCATTGGTGCCCTTCCTTCACCGCGCTCCTAAGCTTTTCTTCATCAATGCGGACACCCAGTCCCGGTTCTTTTAAAAGTGAAATATATCCGTCCTCCATGTCAAAAACTTCTGGGTTCTCCATATAGTCCAATAGGTCGTATCCCTTATTATAATGAATACCCAAACTGCTTTCTTGAATGAAGGCATTGATGCTCGTAAAATCAATCTGTAATGCCGATGCCAACGAAATTGGACCTAAAGGGCAGTGCGGTGCCAAAGCAACATCATAGGCCTCGGCCATGGCAGCAATCCTTCTTACCTCGGATATACCGCCGGCATGGCTAAGATCGGGCTGCACAATATCAACAACACCCCTGTGCAGCAGTTCCTTAAAATCCCATCTTGAGAACATGCGTTCCCCGGTGGCAATTGGTATGGATGTGAAGGAATAGATATGTTCCAAAACCCCATTGTTTTCTCCCAATATGGGCTCTTCAATGAACATGGGCCTATAGGGCTCCAGTTCTGTTATGAGCCTTTTCATCATGCCTTTGTGCACCCTTCCATGGAAATCAAGCCCAATATCCAGGTCATCCCCAAATTCCTCCCTGAGCAGTTGGATGTTCTTTGTTACGCTTTTTATTTTTTTTGTGGAATCGATCCATTCCAGTGCCCCTGTGGCATTCATTTTAACTGCCGTATATCCCTCTTTCACCTTGGATTGGGCTTGTTCTATGACGACATCCGGGGTATCGCCCCCGATCCAACAATACATTTTCATTTTCTTTCTGACCGCTCCGCCCAGCAGTTCATACACCGGAACACCCAAAGATTTTCCCTTGATATCCCAAAGTGCCTGGTCAATTCCCGCCAAAGCGCTCATCAAAATGGGTCCTCCTCTGTAAAAGCCTCCGCGGTATATGGTTTGCCAAATATCCTCAATATCATTTGCCGATCGGCCAATGAAATATTTTGAAAGTTCCTGCACACATGTAGCGACCGTATCGGCTTTTCCCTCCACTACAGGCTCTCCCCATCCAACAATGCCTCCTTTAGTGGTTACTTTTAAGAACAACCATCTCGGTGGCACCTTGAACAGCTCAATATTCTCAATCTGCAATTGACCCATTTTCAGTTTTTAAATGTTCCACAAACTTTGATGCACATATTGTAATGGCATTCAATTCTTCCTCAGTTCCGACCCCAGATGGAACCAACGTACTTCCTATACCGACTCCATCGATGCCCGCCTTGAACCAATCGTTCATGGTATCAACCCCTATACCACCAACTGCAAAAAATTTGGTGTTGGAAAAGGGACCCTTTAAAGATCTATAATAGTCCGTTCCTAAATGATTGGCTGGGAAGAGTTTGATGATATCCGCGCCAAAGACAATTGCATCGGCTATCTCCGTTGGGGTAAACGCCCCCATGACCACCGGTATATCAGCCTGTTTGGCCACATCCACTATACCCTTGTTGGTATTGGGCGTGACCAAAAATTGAGCTCCAGCTTCTATAGCTTTTAAAGCCAAATCTGAAGTTGTAATCGTACCTGCCCCGACCAGAATATCTGGATGCTTCTTTCGTACTTTACTGATTTCGGTATCAAAATTTGGTGTATTGGAAGTAACTTCGAGTACCTTAATTCCTCCCTGTATGAGGTGGTCAATTACGCTAGATGTCATTTTGCTGCCCTTAAGGCGGACAATTGAAATGATCTTCTCCTCCAAGATCCTGTATAGTATTTTCTCTTTCTTCATCGTATCACATGTCCTGATAGATTTCCATCCACCACCGAAATAATTTCCTCCTCCGTACTGGTATGCAAATCTCCGTTTATGGTGTGCTTAAGTGCAAAGGCCGCAGTGGCAAATTCTATTGCTTTTTCCGATTTCCAATCCTTGTTCAATGAATGCAGGTAGGCCGCGGCAAAGGCATCCCCGGTACCAAAACGATCTTCCACTTGAACCTCGTAAGGTCTTGAAAAGAAGATAGTACCATCTTTTAGGGCAGCGCCTTGAAGCTTGTTTTGAGAAGCGGAACGATTTTCCCGTATGGTAAAAGCCATATTTTTAACCCCAAAAAGGTCACTTGCCTTCAACATTGCCCTTTTTGTCCGCTCCATCCCGTCCTTTCCAGAGAATTGAAGTCCATATACATCTCCCAGGGCACCCAAGTTGCCAAAGACCACATCAGAGTTTGCTATTATGGCATCAAATATGTTCCGGGCCGTTTTTCCATCCGGCCATAGTGTTCTTCTGAAATTTAGGTCAAAACTGACCTTGACACCGTATTTTTTTGCGGTTTCCGCAGCCAAAATCGACTCTTTGGCGCATTGATCGGATAAGGCTGGCGTGATTCCAGAAAGGTGCAGCCAATTCTTATTTTGTAAAATGGTATCCCAATCTAGTTCCCCAGGCTCTATTTGACTAATTGAGGAACCCTGCCTATCATATACCACCCGCGAAGGCCTGATTGAAGCGCCAAGCTCAATGAAATAGGTGCCCATTCTATTGCCCCCGAGCGAGACAGTATCGGTAGAAACCCCAAATTGATTAAGCCCAAACAAAGCAGCCTTTCCCATTGGATTATTGGGCACCTTGCTTATAAAGGAAACCTGATTTCCCAAAAGGGACAGGGAAACGGCCACATTGGATTCGGCTCCCGCATATCCCACAGCAAATTCTTGGGCAAGCAACAGCTTATCCCCTTTTTGTGAAGGCGTAAGCCTTAACATGATCTCTCCAAAAGTGACAAATTCCATCATTTTTTTATTGTCTTCATATAATTTTCGCGGGTTATCCTTAAGTGTTCCCGCATAAAATTCTCGGCCCTTTGAGCATCTTGGGAAACAATTGCATCGGTTATTAACTGATGATAGTGCATCATTTCCTTCTTTTCTTCTTCAAGGTTCCCTCTAATTGATTTTGCAAAAACCCCGAGTTTAAATTTTGGCATAAGATTAAAAATGGGATCTACCAATAAGTGCAGTACTGGATTATCCACGCAATCGAGCAAAACCCTATGGAATTGGTTGTCGAGTTCGGCCTCTTCCTTTTTATTTTCCAATGGGCATTGCTTCATCTTTTCAATGTTTTCATTCAGTTGGACCAAATGATCTTCTGTCCTGACAACTGCTGACCTTGCAGCTATCATCGGTTCGATCATGGCCCGCGAATCTATGGTGCTCAATAGTAAATCCTTGTCGGAGGACAACTTAAAGAACATGTTCAAAGTTTCGGAAGCATTTTTAATGCTCATTTCTGAAACATAGGCCCCGCTCCCCTTCTTCACCTCCACAATTCCTTTTGCATTTAATCCCTTAATGGCCTCCCGTACCACAGTTCTGCTCACATTAAAAATGGAACAGAGCTCGTTCTCGGTGGGCAACTTCTGTAAAGGTCGATATTGACCTTTTCTTATCGCCCTAGTGAGTTCATTTTCAACATGCTTACTAAGAGATCCTCGATTTTCTATGGGCTGAAACAAATCCATTATGACAATTTATAATACATCATAC
>NZ_LXTT01000016.1 GCF_001683915.1 Allomuricauda sp. CP2A
CGGCCACTTCGGGCGATGATTTCGTTGCCCTGTCCGGAAGTGTGGACATTGCGAACAATGCGAGCAGTGCCACGATACCCTTGACTCCGGTGAACGACCCCGATGTGGAGTTGGACGAGATTGTGACGGTGACCTTGGATCCCGGCGCGGGCTACACGGTTGGCACACCGTCGAGCGCCGATGTGACGATAAGCAGCGAGGATGTCCCACCGGACCCTGTTGCGACGATAACCGCGACTGACGGAGCGGCATCGGAAAGCCCGTTGGACACGGGTGAGTTCACGGTCAGCCTTGATGTTCCCAATACTTCAGGCTCCCCTTTGACGATTGTTTACTCTGTATCGGGCACGGCCACTTCGGGCGATGATTTCGTTGCCCTGTCCGGAAGTGTGGACATTGCGAACAATGCGAGCAGTGCCACGATACCCTTGACTCCGGTGAACGACCCCGATGTGGAGTTGGACGAGATTGTGACGGTGACCTTGGATCCCGGCGCGGGCTACACGGTTGGCACACCGTCGAGCGCCGATGTGACGATAAGCAGTGAGGATGCTGCTGTTGCCACCATTACAGCCAATGATGCTACGGCAGCTGAGAGTCCTGTTAATACAGGGCAGTTTACGGTCAACTTGGGCGCAGTCAATGGCACGGGCTCCCCGATTACGGTGAACTATACGGTTGGCGGCACCGCCACTCCGGGCGATGATTATACTACACTTTCAGGCAGTGTTAGCGTACCTAATGGGCAACAGGCAGCCCCAATTACAGTGACCCCTATTGACGATGGATTGACCGAATTGGATGAGACCGTAATCGTAACCCTTGATTCAGGTGCGGGTTACACGTTAGGAACTCCAGACAACGCGACTGTGACCATAGCCAGTGATGATGATGTGCAACCATCCGGATATACGGTCCTTATCAATCAAGATCCTATAAGTGCTGCAAACCAAAACAATATAAGTTTTACTTTTTCTGGAGCGCCAACTTTTTTAACAACATTTGACTATACATTTTCCAGTGATAGCGATGGCGGTGCCACAACGGTTACGGGTACAGGCTTTGTGCTTACCGCAAATAGAACTGTAAACAATATAGATTTGAGTAGTTTGCCTGATGGACTTATTACCCTACGGGTAACGGTCTCCAATGTTTTGGGCACCGAAGGACCGGAAACCACCGATACGGCTGCAAAGCTTACGACCCTTCCTTCAGGCTATTCTGTAACTATTGACCAAGACCCCATAGATCAAACCAATGAAAATAGTGTAAGCTTCACCTTTGCAAATGCGGAGGTCGGAGCAGGCTTCGATTATACTTTCAGCAGCGACGGTGGTGGAACCCCTGTAACAGGAAGTGGAACCATTGCAACTGCGACAGATCAGATAACGGGAATTGATTTGAGTGGACTTTCCAATGGTACTATTACATTAAGTGTTACCTTATCCAATGTCAATGGCGATGGCCCCGATGTTACGGATGAAGTGGAAAAGGAAACCTGCTTTGCAGGCACTACTGCACCTGTGGCCAATAGTACACCCACCGCCTTTTGCGATGTCATCAACCAAGATTTGGATGCCTATACCTCTAGTGTGGTGCCTTCAGGAGCTACATTACGCTGGAGTACCAATGAAGATACTTCAGAAACAGGTGATTTCTTAAGTGGAAATACCGCTACCGCTCCGGGAACTTACTACGCATTTTTCTACGACTCAGTGAATGAATGTGCAAGTCCAACTTTGGAAGTGACTTTAACATTGAATACCACTCCAAATCCAGGAACGGCTATGAATGTGTCCAGATGTAGCAATTCCGGTGATGGGGTTAGCATATTGCTTTTGGATAATACGTTAACAGGAGCTGATCCCGGAACATGGGCGTTGACATCATCACCCGGAGGTGCGCCCGTTACCATTAATGGGGATAATAGTGTCGATTTTGATGGTCTACCCGAAGGCGCTTATGTTTTTACCTATACCACTACGGGAGCCACCGCACCGTGTACCAACCAAAGTGTGGATCTAACGGTCACGGTACAAGATTGTTCCCTTCCCTGCGATGCTGGGGACAGCGCACCAGCCTTGGATACCAGTCAACCTACGGTTTTCTGTGATGAAGTATCGGCAAATCTAGATTTTTATGTGACCAATACCGCACCTCCCGGAAGTGTTTTAACCTGGAGTACCGACCCCGATCCCTTACAAACCGACCAACACCGTAGCAGTATGGTGAATAATCCTGCATCCTATTTTGGGTTCTTTTATGATGCTGTAAATGATTGTGCCAGTCCAGTACTTACGGTTACCTTGGAGCTTTTCCCAACACCCACCATAACCAACACGGTTGGGGACGAGCGTTGTGGGGAAGGCACATTGACCTTGTCGGCAACAGCTAGTAATGGAGTCTTAAATTGGTATGCCACACCCACGGGTGGAACCTCCTTGGCAACAGGAAATACGTTTATCACCCCTTCCATTGCAACGACCACCTCATATTATGTTGAGGCTTCGGCCAGTGGCTGTGCATCTGAACGGGTGGAAGTGGTTGCGGCTATAAAGGACACTCCTTCGGCAGGTACTTCAACCGATACAGAAGCCTGTAATTTAGTCGGCAACGGAGGTCCCAATATCATAGACCTGGATGGTACCTTGACCGGTGCTGATGCAGGAAGCTGGGCCATTATTACGGATCCTTCTGGAGGCACCTTGACCATTGATGGCGAAAACAATGTGGATTTTGATGGCTTGCCTGTCGGGGATTATGTATTTGAATACACGACAACCGGAGCTGTAGCACCCTGTACCAACGATACCGAACAAGTGACCATAACCGTCAATGCCTGCAATGTGGATACGGACGGCGATGGGCTTACCGATGCCGAGGAAAATACCTTGGGCACAAACATCAACAATCCAGATACCGATGGCGATGGGCTGACGGATGGCGAAGAAGTGCTGGTGGTTGATGATCCAAGTACCACTGCGATTCCAGAAAATGCGACAGATCCTCTGGATGCTTGTGATCCTTTCTTGACGCCGGACTGTAACCCAATGGATATTGATTTGGCCATCACTAAGGATGTGGATGAGGATGAACCACTATTGGGAGATCGAATCACTTTTACCATCACTTTGGAAAATGTGGACATGGCCAGGGTCTTGGATATTGTGGTAACGGACCTATTGGATGATGCATTCGAATATGTTTCGCACCAAACTTCCATGGGAACCTATGATCAGGTTTCAGGGGAATGGTTAATTGACGAGTTGACCGCCGTGGACCAAACGGCAACATTGGAAATTACAGTAAATACCACTACGGCCGGATCTGTTCAGAATACAGCAACTATAACCTCTTCTTTTCCAGCGGATGGAGTTGCCTCAAACAATACAGCAACAGTTCCTATCCAAGTGAATCGAAGTGCATGTGAAGACCCAGGCACCATCTGCAACATATTTTCACCAAACGGCGACGGTAAGAATGATAGGTTGATATTGGTGGGTCATGAGCAGTATTCAAATAATAGTTTTGAGGTTTTTGACCGTTATGGAAACAGTGTCTTCCAGATGGGTGGGTATGATAGTTCGTGGGACGGAACAGGAAAAAATGGCGATCTGCCCAAAGGAACCTATTTCTATATTCTGGACCTCAATGGAGACGGTACGGAAGTGGTAAAAGGGTGGATTCAAATTGTAAGGAACAACTAAAATGCCAGAAACAACAGGTTTGTCAAAATACAGAATTGTTCTAGTGGTGCTTCTTGCGGCCATGGGTGTTGCCCATGCGCAAAAAGAACCCCAATACACCCAATACATGTACAACATCGGAAGTTTTAACGCCGCCTATTCCGGCACGGTGGAGAGTCCCGAGATCATCGGTCTATACCGGGCGCAGTGGGTGGATATTGAGGGTGCACCCACAACCATTAGGGGCGGGGCCAACATTCCCTTCAACAATGAAAAAATGGGATTGGGCATCAATATTGTCAGCGATCAACTCGGGCCTTCCACCCAAACCTATTTTGATGTGGCCTATTCCTATCAAATACAACTATCCGAAGAAACTAAATTGTCATTCGGATTGAATGCTGGAGGGTCATCTTTAAATATCGATTATTCTAAAGGTACAGTGAATAACCCCTCCGACCCATCCATTTTGGGTGGGGAATACACCAACTTCTATCCCACCGTAGGTGCGGGACTTTTTATGTACCACGAAGAAGATTGGTATTTGGGTGTTTCAGTGCCCAATTTTTTGACCAACGCCCTGTATAATGATGAAGTGGCCACCATTGTGGAGGACAACATGCAGTTCAATGCCATTGGAGGCTATGTGTTCCAGATTTCGGACCAAACCAAGTTTAAACCGGCCTTTCTGGTGAATTACCTACAGGGTTCCCCGGTAAATGTGAACCTTTCGGCCAATTTCCAGTTTATTGATGCTTTAACCGTTGGAGCTTCATACCGATTTGACAATGCGGTAAGTGGCTTGGCAGGTTTTCAGATTTCCGATGCTATGTTCATTGGCTATTCATACGATTACAATACCAATTTATTGGGAGAATACAGCGGAGGCTCGCACGAGGCTATCTTAAAATTTTATATTGGTCGCGGTGGTTTTGGTTCCGGCGGCTCCAAAACAAGGAACAAGAACAAAAATTCAAACAACAAAGGAAAACAGATAGATTCCCCAAGATTTTTCTAACATGAACAAGGCAAATAAAATACA
This sequence comes from Allomuricauda sp. CP2A, assembly GCF_001683915.1. Lineage (GTDB taxonomy): Bacteria > Bacteroidota > Bacteroidia > Flavobacteriales > Flavobacteriaceae > Flagellimonas. Next base: position 4,729 of record NZ_LXTT01000016.1, read on the forward strand.
GCTGGCGCTTTTGGCAACCCTTTTGGGCGTGGTTTTCTGCTTTGGTCAGAAAAAGTCCAAAGGAGACAATTTCTTTTTTCAATACAAATACCAGCAGGCCATAACGGCATATGAATCGCAAATGACGGAGGGCACTTTGTCCGAACAGCAGTTTTTGAACTTGGCGGATTCGTATTTTGAGACCAATAATTTTGAAAAGGCATCAGAAGCTTATTTGGAAATCTTCAAGAAAGATACTTTGATGGGTGGGCACCATTACAACAAAATGTTGCAGAGCATTTCAAAAACATCCGATACGGAAAGAAAGAACGCTTTTCTGGCCACCATGTCCGCCAGTTTCCCAAAAGAACTCATGGAAAATATGGAGTTCAATCAGCAATTGTTGGAAAATAATGCTGCGGAATCCGGTTTGGAGTATCAGATTTTCAACTTAACAGCGAACAGTCCACAGACAGATTTTGCCCCTGCATTCTACAAGGACCAGCTTTTATTTACCAGCGGACGGTTTCAGGAAGATGGGAAAAGGTATGAACCGGGCAACGAAAACTATTTCAATATTTATGGAGCTCGTTTGCAACCCGATGGGCAAATTTTGGATATACAAGCTTTTGGAGAACTCCCAAGCTCCAACTTTCATAAGGCCACACCCTATTTTTCTGAAGATCAAGAGAGTATTTTTTATGTGCTTTCCAATACCCAGGACGGCGAGCTTGCCTTCGACCCAAATGGAAAAAATGCCTTGGCTATAGGCAAGCAGGACATTGGTGGCTCGTTTCAATTATTGCTGAAGGATTTAAGCACCTCTTTTTATTATCCGTTTTATGATGATGAAGCCAGTGGAAAACTTTATTTCTCGGCCAATTTTGAGGATGGTTATGGTGGCACGGATATTTACTACGTGTACACCAATAATGGTCAGGTGATGTCGGCTCCCATTAATTTGGGCCCACGGATCAATTCATCGGGAAATGAGATAGCCCCCTTTATTTTTGAAGGTAGCTTTTACTTTGCTTCGGATGTGTTCTATGGTTTTGGGGGGATGGATGTGTACAAATCCAATATGGAAGGCGAGGACTTCAGCATCCCCATCAATTTGGGAAAGGGCATCAATTCCACGGAAGATGACTTTGGATTGATCATGCGGAATGAAGGTGAAGGCTTGTTGGGCTATTTTACTTCCAATAGACCGGGAGGCAAGGGCAAGGATGACATTTATGGATTTAAAGTGGCCGAGAAACCCGGCTTAAAAACAATCACATTCAAGGGAAAGGTAGTAAAGCCGTATGATGCATCTGAAGTGGTGGACAAAGCTGTTATTCGATTGAAGGATGCAAGCGGAGAGCTCTTGGCGGAGACCTATTCGGATGAAGAGGGTAATTATAGATTGGAAATTCCTTGGGTGGAAGAGGTGGTTTTGGAATCCACCAAAGATCGGTATTCCAAATTCACCAAACGTTTTACCGAAAGTGATTTGGAGGGAAAGGAAAGTTTGGATTTTGATATTGGCATTTCGCTCTACGATGATCTGGTGGAAGAAAAAGAAGGCCAAATGGTCGTGAAAATGAAAAAGTTCCTCTTTGGAAACAACAATACCCAATTGACCCCTGAAATTGAGTCTGAATTGAATAAGGTGGTCGATTTTATAAAAGGATTTCCGTCTGCACAGCTTCGGATAGAGACCTATACCGACAGTAGGGGAGGGAGCTCCACTAACTTTAGGTTGACACAGAGCCGTTCCGATGCCATAAAACAATATTTGATTCAACAGGGAGTTCCTTCCTCCAATATCCTATATTCCGTTGGGTATGGTGAAGATAAAATTTTGAACAACTGTACCAATGGGGTTTTCTGTCTGGAAATGCTCCATCAGCAAAACCAGCGATCTTTGGTGGTGGTACTCAACGATAATATTCTTTTTGAATGATGATTTAGGTTCAGCTCCAGATCATCCAACAATAATACAAGGCAAATAGCGATAGGAAGACCATTCCGCACCAGGTGAGTATCTGTAGCCCTATTTTGGGTTTATGTGCTTGGGGAATATCCTTGCCCATAACCGTTTTCAGGTTCATCCATCCAAGCAAAGGGGCCAATACAAAAGAAACAAAGGTGGCCAAGGCAACGAGGTTGGCCATGTTGGCACCAAAAACCGTGATGACGAGCCAGTTGATCACGGCCATGATGATCACGGTAACTGCAAAAGCATTCTTGCTCTTAAAAACCTCTTTTTTGGGATACAGTTTTTCAAGCACATCAATACTGACCCGTGATACGGCATCGTGGGCGGTCATGCACGTACTGAACATGGTGGCAAAAGCTGCAACGGCGATAAAAAAGTAGGCCCAATCCCCAATGTGCACTGTAAATAAAGTAACCAATTGGTCGGCAAATACCACCGCACTACCGCTGAGCTCGGTTCCAGTGCCGTAGAGGGTCATCCAACCGATGATCAAAAAGAAAACGGCCAAAATCGCTGTTAAAAAATACCCCACATTAAATTCTTGGAGGGCCAATTTTAGGGAGGGTTTTTCCTTCATGGTCTTTAAATTTTCTATGCTCCACATGCTTACCCATCCGGAAGCCTCCACCGCAGTGGGCATCCACCCAATAAGTCCGATTAAAAATAAAATGCCCACCTCATTGAATATCTCTGGCCGTTGATACGACTCGGCATTCGGCACAGGCCCTTTTTGGATCACCAGCACGGTGGTCACCAAAAGCGCCACAAACAATATGGTGATGACCGCTTTTAATGAATTTTCCAAAAAACGGTATTTTCCAATGATGAGCAACAGGCTGATAAAAACAAAAAGGCACAAAGCAATACCACCGGCACCCATACTCGAAATTTGGAACAGGTTCATAAAAAGTCCGGCAGTGACCACATACAGTGCGGCCAAAATGGTGAATGTGGATATTAAAGTAACAAAGGCATAAATCCACAAATAGGTTTTGCCGAGGTTTAAATACCCTTCTATCAGACTTTTCTCCGTTACGGTGGTGTATCGCACCCCAAACTCAAAAAAAGGATATTTTAAGAGATTGGCCAGAATAATGGGGATGATCATGATCCATCCATATTGAGCTCCGGCCTTGGTGGACAATACCAAATGGGAGGTTCCAATGGCCATGCTGGCAAAAAGCAAACCAGGACCAAGGACTTTGAGAAGCGTTTTCAGTTGTGTCATGTAAAGTCAATAGTGCGCGGCTCTAAAATAGTATATTTATGGCAGTCCATAAAAAGCCACTTCTTAGTGTTCAAATGAGAAAACATGTGCATGATCAACAATGATATGGAATTTGGGTCAACGGATAGAACTATTTGTCTTTAAGTCCCAATCCATAGTTGTCATTAGGGCGGAGAATCCCATTCTTCAGATGGAACAATCCTGAAAAAGGGTCGTTTTTAAATTCCAAATGCCCGTCCAGATCGGCATATTTTACATTGGATCGGGACAGGGCAAAATGCAATCCCGCTGAAATACCCAAACTGCATTCATCCAAACAACCCACCATGGCTTCAAGATTGGCCGCCTTGGCCACTGCATTGATGTGCAACCCTTCACGAATTCCCCCAACCTTCATCAATTTAATGTTCACCATGTCAATCCGTTGGTTTTGTGCCAAACGAAAAGTGTCTTTAACGGATTTTAGGCTTTCATCGGCCATTATGGGCAGGTCAAGCGTATTTTTTACCTCACCCAGATGTTTATCAAGTCCCGGTTTTGTGGGTTGTTCCAGAATTTCAATGTTCAAATTTTTTACCTTTTGATCAAAGGTCATGGTTTCTTGGACCGAATATCCTTGATTTCCATCAAACCGAAGCCGTATATTGGGAAATTGCTCATGGATCTTTATCATTTTTTCAACATCGTCTTCCACGGATAATCCCCCTTTTATTTTTAATATGGAAAATCCTTGTTTTACATATTCAGAAGCTATTTGCAGTGTTTCTGCCAAGGGAAGAATTCCAATGGTGATACTGGTGGCTATCTCATGACGATACCCGCCTAAAAATTGATAGAGAGGAACCTGCATTTTCTTGGCGGAAATATCCAAAAGGGCCATGTCCACCATGGCCAAAGCCGATGATTTTTGGGGTAATTGAAGGGAAAGCTCCTCTAAAATCCTTGAAATCAGAAAAGGGTTCTTCCCCTTCAAAATAGGTTTTATGATATTTTCAATGGCATTTTCAACATCCTCCGGGGACTCATGGGTAACGGTAATATCGGGAGCGGCACATCCAAAGCCTACGATATGGCCATCGGTTTCAATTTTAAGGATGAAATTGGTGGCTTTGGAAATTTCCTCATAGGCAATGGTGTACGGAATCAAGAGTTCCAACTCCAGCCGTTCATACCCAATATTGGTGATGATCATGATTTCAACTTTGTTTTGAGCAGCTGGACGAGGTCTTGCGCCCCATGGGCCAAAACATCAAAAGTGGGCAATCCGGTCTCTTCTTGCAATGCCTTGCACGCTGGAAGAATTTCAGAAGGCTCCATATTTTCATGATTGACCGTGATGGCAATCACTTTTTTTCCTGAAATGACCTGAATGGCATTGATCTGCTCCTGAATGGAATGCATTTTGTAGCCTGGAAAGCCATCATATTCCAAACGTTTGGGAGCATGTTGGAGGATGACGTAATCGGGTCGGCCTGCGGCCAAAATCTCAAATCCACCGGGATAGGCGGGATTCATCAAGCTGCCTTGCCCTTCAATGACAATGACATCCGGTTTTTCATTGCGATAGGCACTTACCACGGCATGTTCAATTTCCCCGGAAACAAAATCGTTGATACAGCTGTCCATGATCATGCTGTATTTGGCTCCCTGCATCCAAGCGGTCTGTCCGGTTCCTATCATCTCAGCTTTATAGCCGGCATCCCTGAATCCATGGACCAGAAACCACGAAGTGGTTCGTTTACCCAGAGCAGAATCGGTTCCCAAAACGGCCAATTTTAGGCAATCTACTTTTTCAATATCGCCCGTAAAAAAATGAAGTTTATCCCTATCCGGGGTTTTTCGTACATCGCGAATGGTACTATGGTTTTCTTGGGCCAGTTTTACCAGTTCCGGGTCGTTGGTCAGAAAATCATGGAGCCCACTATCCACGTTCCAACCCAATTTCAATGCTTTTTTGATGGTTTCCTTGGCGGATTCTGGCAACCGTCCCCCATCAGGAGCCAATCCAATGACCAAATAATCTGGGATTTGATTTTTTTTGGACAAAGCTTGAATGGCTGTTTCTATATCGGAAAATAAGGGAATATTATTCGGTTTTCCGTCCAAGACCATTCCTGCATCCTCACCAGCATACCTACTGTCCAAAACGCCGACTATTTCATACCGTTCCGTAAAACGAACAAGTCCGTGGGCTGTTTTTCCATTAGGGGTATTGAATGCACCTTCGCAATACACAAGGGCCTTTCCGTCAATTTTTTTCATAAGCGTTAGTATTTTGCAGTGAGTACCGCAACAAAACGATTGGGTTCAAAGTTCATGGTTTCATTAAGCTCCAAGAGGGCGATCAAACCTGCGGTGGAGGCCGGGAGAATTCGGAGCCCTTCTTTTTTGAGCAGCAAGGTGCTCATGTCCCGCATTTTTTTATCGCTGATGTTAAAGGCCTCACCCTTGGATTGGTTCAAGGCATAAAGTGCCTCATCCCCATCAAAGCTGTGCCAATTGATCAAGGGTTCATTGTATTTGGTTTCCTTGACTTTTTCAGGCTGAAGATCTTGGCAATGGTCCAATCCCTTTTTGAAGGATTGGATAATCGGATTTTTACGGGTTGAGGAGGCCGCGATCATCTTGGGGATTTTTGAGGTCTTTCCCCGTTTGTACAAGCTGGCAAACCCCCGATAGATGCCCGCCAAGAGCGTTCCATTGGAAACCGGTACGGCGCAATATTCCGGTGCATCGCCCAAATCGTCCACAATTTCAGTGGCAATTTGGGCGTAGGAAGCAATTTGTAATGGCGTATTGGCCCCACCGGGGTTGGCATCATACCACTCCTCTTCCATGGCCATTTCACTTACTTTTTTTACCACATCTTCATAGCTTCCATCAAGCCTTATGATGTTGGCCGAAAGCGATTCCATCTCCTTGATGCGCTCGGTATGGTAGGAGGATGGAATGGCAATGATGCACTCCAATCCAGCAAGATCGGCGGCCACGGCCACGGCCACACCATAATTTCCACAAGTGGCAAGGCTGATGGTGCTGAACCCACGTCTAAGGGCATCATACACTTGGGCAAAGGCAATACGGTCCTTTTGGGTGCCCGAAGGGTTGTCCCCTTCATATTTTATAAAGAGTTGCCGAATGTCAAATTCGCGTTCCAAGGATTTGGCACGGGTCATGGAGGTATCGCCCACCTCAATATTGATGATATCCTCAAAACTCTCCAGCCTATCCACCAGAGATTTGCTTTTGTCCTTTACAAAGGCACTGAGTTCCTTGGTTTCGGAAGAGACTTTGAGTTCGGCTGTTTTTACGCCATCTATTAGATTCATGCGATAGTGTTGGAATAGACTAAAGGTATTGTTTTAAAGCATTTTTTGGCAAGGCGAATGGAAAATTTATAGGAAAAGAAAAAGCCCTTATAAAATAAGGGCTTTTGTACTCGAGGCGGGACTTGAACCCGCACGGGCAAAATGCCCACAGGATTTTAAGTCCGGCGTGTCTACCAATTCCACCACTCGAGCTTGTCTGCCGTAGGCATGACAGGACTTAATTTTCAGTATTTTGATTTTTCTGGTTGTGAATCAAATTCTTTAAGAATTCTTTTCCATAGCCAGATTTTAATTTTTTCTCTTCAACCCTGGCCTCTAATCTTGTTTTAAATTCTTTTTTAAAAATTAAAACAAATGGTCTGTATGGCCTTGTCGTTTTATTTTCACCTGAGTTATGTTCTTTTACTCTTCTTTCAATATCAGAAGTTATTCCGACATAAATATAGTTTCTTTCCAAACTATTCAAAGCATATGTATAGAACATAATCCTGTTTTCAAAGTCCGTCTACCAACCTGCCTGCCGGCAGGCAGGTTCCACCACTCGAGCTTGTCTGCCGTAGGCATGACAGGACTTATCACTAAAAAAAACTCCACCCGTGGTGACTGAGCGGAGTCGAAGTCGAGCGAAAAACGGGATTCGAACCCGCGACCTCCACCTTGGCAAGGTGATGCTCTACCAACTGAGCTATTTTCGCGTTTTAAAGAACCACCACTTTTTCAAGTGCTGACCTAGCCTTCCAGCATAGGCAGGTGCAAATTTAAAACATTTCTATAAAATAGAAAGAATTTTTTCAGGAAGTCGCTTTTTTCTTTTTGCTCAGCAACCGTTTGATTTCATTCAACTTCATTAAAGCCTCTACAGGCGTAAGGGTGTCAATATCCAAATGCAATATTTCCTCCTTGATTTCTTCCAGAAGTGGATCATCCAGATTGAAGAAGCTGAGCTGCATTTCGGAGGATTGTAATTTATCGGTCATCTCTTCACTGGAATGTGATTTCTCCAGTTTTTTCAGAATCTTATTGGCCTTTTGGATGACCTGTTGGGGCATTCCCGCCATTTTGGCCACATGGATTCCAAAACTGTGCTCGCTGCCGCCGGGCACCAATTTCCGAAGGAAAAGTACATTATCCTCCAACTCCTTTATCGAAACATTGTAATTTTTGATTCGGGGGAAAGTAGTGGTCATTTCATTGAGTTCGTGGTAATGGGTCGCAAAAAGGGTTTTGGCCTTTGCCGGATGCTCGTGCAGATATTCCGAAATGGCCCAAGCAATGGAAATGCCATCATACGTACTGGTGCCACGGCCAATCTCATCCAACAACACCAAACTCCGTTCAGAGAGGTTGTTGAGAATGGAAGCGGTCTCGTTCATTTCCACCATAAAAGTGGATTCCCCCATGGAAATGTTGTCACTGGCCCCGACCCGGGTAAAAATCTTGTCCACCACACCAATGGTAGCTTCAGAAGCGGGCACAAAACTTCCCATTTGGGCCAAGAGCACAATAAGCGCCGTTTGCCGTAACAAAGCCGATTTACCACTCATGTTTGGCCCTGTGATCATGATGATCTGCTGTTCCTCTCGGTTCAGAAGTACGTCATTCGTCACATAACGTTCCCCCAAGGGCAATTGCTTTTCAATCACGGGATGTCGCCCTTCCTTAATGTCCAGTTGGGTGGATTCATTCACCACGGGTTCCACATATTGGTTCGCTGTGGCGAGCTGGGCAAATCCGCAGAGGCAGTCCAATTGCGCAATAAGGTGGGCATTTTGTTGTACGGGGGCAATGTATTCCTGCATCCACACCAATAATTGCTCAAACAATTGTTGCTCCAACAGGTGAATGCGCTCCTCGGCCCCCAGGATTTTGGCTTCGTACTCCTTGAGCTCTTCCGTGATATAACGTTCCGCGCTCACAAGCGTCTGTTTGCGAATCCAAGTATCGGGCACTTTGTCCTTGTGGGTGTTGCGTACCTCAATATAATACCCGAATACATTATTGGAAGCGATTTTAAGCGAAGTGATCCCCGTATTTTTGGTTTCACGCTCCAACATCTTGTCCAGATAATCCTTCCCGGAAAAGGCGAGGTTACGGAGCTCGTCCAATTCTTCGGAATAGCCTTGCGCAATGGTGTTGCCTTTGGCAAGATTTACAGGAGCTTCTTCATTTAGTGTTTCTTTGATTTTGTTCCGAAGGGCATCACACGCATCCAATCGTTCCCCAATGGATTTGAGCGAAGCATTGGAACTCTCTTGGGCCAATTGCTTGATGGGCACAACCGCTTCCAAGGAATTTTTGAGTTGAATCACCTCTTTGGGATTGATTTTCCCTGTGGCCAGTTTAGAGATGAGTCGCTCCAGATCGCCCATTGGTTTGATCCAGTGCTGGGTCCTTTCCAGTTGCTCGACGTTATCCTTCAAATAGGAAACCACCTGATGGCGTTGCCGAATTTTTTCAATGTTTTTTAGTGGAAGGGCCAACCATCGTTTTAGGAGTCTTCCGCCCATGGGCGACAAGGTATGGTCGATAATGTCCAACAACGTCACCGCATTTTGGTGGGGGGAATGGTAGAGTTCCAAGTTGCGGATGGTAAATCGGTCCATCCAAACATGTTCCTCCTCGGCGATACGCTGAATTGTGTTGATGTGCTGCAATCTGCTGTGCTGTGTCTCGGACAGGTAATGCAAAACCGCACCTGAAGCAATAATGCCATGGTTGAGATGATCAATACCAAAACCCTTTAGGGTTTTTGTCCCAAAATGATTGTTCAGGCTTTCATCGGCATAGTCTTCCTGAAAAATCCAATCATCCAAAAAGAAACTATGGAATTGGTTCCCAAAAAGTTCGGCAAACTCCTTTTTATGGTTTTTGGAGACCAAGACTTCGTTGGGCGCAAAATTCTGGAGCAGCTTGTCCATTTGTTCCACAGAACCTTCGGAGGTCAAAAATTCCCCTGTGGAAATATCCAAAAATGAAATGCCCAATTTGTTCCGCCCAAAATGGACAGCGCACAGAAAATTATTGCTTTTGGCCGAAAGAATATCGTCATTAAGGGCCACTCCGGGCGTAACCAGTTCCGTAACGCCCCGTTTCACAATACTTTTGGTCTGCTTGGGGTCTTCCAATTGGTCGCAAATGGCCACACGTTGCCCTGCCTTTACCAATTTGGGCAGATAGGTGTTCAGGGAGTGGTGTGGAAACCCGGCCAGTTCGGTCTTGTCCCCGCCATTGTTCCTATGGGTAAGGATGATGCCCAAAATTTTGGCCGCCTTAATGGCATCGTCACCAAAAGTTTCATAAAAATCCCCAACACGGAACAGCAACAAGGCATCAGGGTGTTTTACCTTGATGGCATTGTACTGTTGCATTAAGGGAGTGACTTTCTTTGTCTTTTTATTGGCTGCCAAAGTATTTTATTCTTTTACTTTTGTCCTAATTAAGGGTAAACGGAAAATTAGGGTATCGATTTAACTTCAATGTCACATCGAGCTGTCATCCTGAGCGTAGTCGAAGGAGCTGCCGAGATGTTTTTGTCAATCTTTCGACTGCGCTCAAGAAGACAAAAACCGGGTTTCATAACGAGTAAAAGGAAATCGATAGACTTTTTTACGCAAAAACGAATATATCGTTTTCCCCATACACCCAGAACTATTGTTGATATTTTTGGCCCAATGGTTAAAAAAATGAATCGGAAACTGGAAAACAGCGAATTGGAGCGATTGGATGTGGAAACATTCAAGCAAACGGAGAAATCACCCATAATCCTGATTTTGGACAACATTCGGAGTCTCAACAATATCGGTTCCGTGTTCCGAACAGCTGATGCCTTTCTGATCCAGAAAATCTATTTATGCGGTATTACGGCCACCCCGCCCCACAAGGATATTCGGAAAACCGCTTTGGGCGCTACCGAGAGCGTGGATTGGGAATATCGAAAAGACACCTTGGAACTCATTGGGGAATTAAAGCAGGCCGGTATACGGACCGTTGCCGTGGAACAGGCTGAAAATGCAACAATGCTCAATGAGTTTACCGTTAACACCAAGGAAACGATTGCCCTAATTTTTGGCAATGAAGTCAAAGGCGTTTCCCAAGAAGTGGTTTCGGCCAGTGATGCGGTTGTGGAAATTCCGCAATTTGGAACAAAGCATTCCTTGAATATCTCGGTAAGTGCGGGTGTAGTGGTCTGGGATATTTGGAACAAATTTCACCCCAAAAACTAAAAAAGCCCTGTAAAAACAGGGCTGGATATATAGTTTGAGTTAGTTAGTTCCTCGATTAGAGGGCTCTAATAAAATAAAACCATTCGTTATATCCAAACATTTTGTAAAAATTCTCTTAAAAATCTGCCAAAATTATAGTGTCTTCCAACCGCTCCAAAATGGATTCGTAATCGGTTGGATTATGGACAAAATCTAACTCGCTTAAATCCAATATTATACTGTTCTGCTCTGGATGGTCCTTGATAAAATCCAAATAGCCCCGGTTTATTTTCTCTAAATATTCAGGAGGTATTTTCTGTTCGTAATCCCTTCCCCTTTTCTTTATATTTTGCAACAACCGCTCTGTATTTTGATAGAGATAGAGGTAGATTTCAGGTTTTTTTACCTCCTTGTACATGAAATTGAAGACCTTTCGGTACAAATTAAACTCATCGTTCTGCAAAGTGATCTTCGCAAAAATGAGCGATTTAAAAATGTCGTAATCACTCACCATAAAGTTTTTGAACAGGTCAAACTGCGACGTGTCATCCGTAAACTGCTGGTAGCGATCTGCCAAAAATGACATTTCCAACGGGAAGGCATAGCGGGACTGATCTTCATAAAATTTAGGCAGGAAAGGGTTGTCCGCAAAACGCTCCAACACCAATTTGGCATTGAAATCCTCAGCGATCATTTTGGACAAGGTGGTCTTCCCCGCACCAATATTCCCTTCAATGGCAATGAACTGCAATTTTGAGAAAAGCTCGGCCCGATTCCGGAACAGCCTATATTTTGTTTTGTGCATCTTGCTGCGGTCCTTGCATTCCTGAAGCAGGTTTCGGATGTCTTTATTGAATACAGGATGATAAAACTGCGGAGCAATATTGGCCAGGGGTTTTAACACAAAGTTTCGATGCTGCATCTGGGGGTGGGGAATCTTCAGATGAGGTAGGTCTATGATCTCTTTTCCGTAGAAAATAATATCAATGTCCAGTGTTCGGGATTTAAAACCTTCAGTTCCAGAACGATCTCTGCCAAAATGCCTTTCAATTTCAAGTAGCGCATCAAGCAATTCCGTTGGGGAAAGTTTGGTCAAGGCCACTAAGCAGATGTTCAAAAAATCATCCCCCTCAAACCCCACGGCCGGATTCTCATAAACGGTGGAAACGGTCAGAATTTTGCCCACCTTTTTTTCAATTTGAAAAATGGCCTTTTGGAGCGTTGCAAACCGATTGCCCAAATTGCTGCCCAGCGAAAGATATACTTGTTGAGATTGGCCCATAATCAAAAGGACAAAGTAACAAAACAATGCAACAATGGTTATCTTTGGCGCGGAATAAATTTTTGTTGGATGAACTTTTTGAGAAACCTTTTGGCCTCTATCTTGGGGTCTTTGATGGCCTTTGGAATACTGATGGGCATGTTCTTTATCTTCATTGCCCTGGTGAGCAATGCGGATGACGGCGTTGTGGTGAAGCGCAACTCCATCTTGGAGTTTGGTTTTATGGCACCGGTAAAAGATTATACGGGCAAGGATGAGACCGACCCTTTTTTGGGACTTTGGAACAATGAAATTGGATTGGATGAGATTCTGCATGCCATCAAAATTGCCAAAGAGGACCCCAATATTGAGGGCATTAGCTTGACCACCAATTTTTTGCAGGCCGGAATAGCCCAGACACGGGAGATACGGGAAGCTTTGTTGGATTTTAAATCCACGGGCAAATTTGTGTATGCCTATTCCGATTTTTATACCCAAAAGGATTATTATTTGGCCAGTGTGGCCGATGAGGTTTACCTGAACCCCGTTGGAACCTTGGATTTTAAAGGGCTTTCCACAGAGATACTCTACTTTAAGGATTTGCAGGAGAAGACCGGGGTGAAAATGGAGGTAATCCGCCATGGGAAATACAAAAGTGCCGTGGAGCCTTTCCTTTCCAATACCATGAGTGCCGAAAATCGCTTGCAGATACAAGAATTGATTTCCTCCATTTGGAATGTTATTGTTGATGATATTTCCACATCCCGAAGTATAACCCCAGAGAATTTGAATGTTATCGCCGACACCCTTGGCGGTAGAACCCCAAAATATGCCTTGGCATCCGGACTTGTGGACGGAAACCTGCATTTTGATCAGTACGAGGACCTTCTTCGGGAAAAGGTATATTTTGAGAAAGATGAACCCCTCAATTACATTAAGTTTGAAGATTATGCCTTTACGGCCAACAGAAAAAAAGTACATACCGGAACGGACAAAATAGCTGTGATCTATGCCCTAGGTGAAATTTTTTACGGGGAAGGCAGCAAGGATTACATTGGGCAAGGTTTAATTGTGGATGCCCTTCGAAAAGCTAAGGACAATGAAAACATAAAAGCCATTGTGTTGCGCGTGGACTCTCCCGGAGGGAGTGCTTTGGTGTCCGATATCATTTGGCGTGAAATGGAATTGACCAAGGAAGAAAAGCCTGTGGTGGTTTCCTTTGGAAATGTGGCGGCATCCGGAGGCTATTATATTGGTGTCGGCGGGGACAAAATCTTTGCGGAGCCTACCACTATCACGGGGTCGATTGGTGTTTTTGGCACCATTCCCAATGTAAACGAGCTGGCCGGAAACATCGGCATCAATGCAGAGCAGGTGGGTACCAATAAAAATTCTGTGGATTATTCCCTGTTTGAGCCCATGAGCAATACTTTCAGAAATACCATAGAGGAAGGCATTGAGGATACTTACCAAACCTTTTTGGAACGTGTGGCCGCTGGCCGAAATATGAGCATAGAACAAGTGGATGCCCTTGCCCAAGGCAGGGTGTGGAGTGGGGTGGATGCCCAAGCCAATGGTTTGGTGGATGAGTTGGGCAATCTGGATGATGCCATAGCCGCTGCCGCCGAATTGGCCGGTCTGGATTCGTATGGCATTCGGAAATACCCAAAATACAAGTCGGACTTTGAACGGTTTATGGAAGATTTGGGCGGTGTAAAGTCCAAAATAGGGGAAGAGGCCATCAAGGAGCAAATAGGGGCGGAAGCCTATCAATTGCTATCCGAATTCAAACAGTTTTCCAAACAAAAGGGAATTCAGGCCAAGATGCCGTTCAGTCTAAACATTAAATAAGGATGACGCAAAACGACCAAAAAAAGGCGTTTTCCCTCTACCTCTACATGGGAGCCTTGTTCATCACCTCGCTGGTGGTGTCCAATCTCATCTTCCAAAAATTCTTTTATTGGAACCCCTTTGGGGAGGTTACGGTTTTTGGGGCGCCCCTTTTTGAACTTTCGGTGGGGATTTTACCCTATCCCATTACGTTTTTGATCACCGACCTTATTTCGGAAATCTTTGGGAAGAAAAAGGCCAACCAAGTGGTCACGGCAGGGATTTTTGCCTCTTTTTTCTCCATGGGCATCATTTTGATTGGGAATTATGTCCCCGCAATAGTCTCATCACCCGTGGACGATGTTACCTTCACAAAGGTCTTTGGCTTGTCCCCATTGGGCGTGCTCGCCTCCATGCTCGCTTATTTGGCCGCGCAGTATATCGATATTTCCATTTATCACTTTTGGAAACGGGTCACCGAGGGCAGGATGCTATGGCTTCGGAACAATTTTTCCACCTTTTCCTCACAGCTTGTGGACACGCTTACCGTGGTGGGCCTTTTGTGCATATTTGGCGTGCTGCCTTGGGACAAATTCTATGGATTGGTCATCAGCGGTTTTGTTTTTAAAATAATTATAGCGCTCTTGGACACCCCTTTGCTCTATCTTTTCGTATATCTGATACGTAAGCGATTTAACTTAAAAATAGGGGAAGAAATAGCTTTGGATTGACAACTTCTCCTTTAATTTGTTGTAAAACATCTATTTATGAAGAAAAAAGTCCTAAAAATTACTGGAATAACCCTACTTGTACTTATTGCCCTAATTGTTGCCCTGCCCTTGTTCCTTCAAGGTAAGATTGAAGATATCATCAAGAGCAAGGTGAACAACAGCATCAACGCCACCTTGGATTTTGAGGATGCCAATCTCAGCTTGCTCAAAAGTTTTCCCAATGCCAATGTGGAGCTCACGAACCTATCCCTGGTGAACAAGGCCCCTTTTGAGGGCGATACCTTGTTTGCTTCCTCGGGTATTGAACTTGCGATGTCCATTAAAGAGCTTTTTAAATCCGCTGATGAACCTATTGTGATTCAGAGGTTGAACATTGACCGTGCAAAGCTGCACATTTTGGTGGATGAAAATGAAAATGCCAATTATGACATCGCCAAAGCGGATGAAGGAGCCGCCACCGAATCCACCGAAGAATCCAGTGACAATTTTAAACTGAACATGGATTCCTATGCCATTACCAATTCAGAAATCATCTATGATGATAGATCCAGCGGGATGCGTTTTTCACTTTCTGAAATGAACCATTCCGGAACCGGGGACCTTTCCTTGGAAAAGTCGCAATTAAAGACCCTTACCGACGCCTTGGTCTCTTTTGAAATGGACAGCACCAAATATTTGAACAACAACAAGATTTCCTTGGATGCCCTGATTGGCATCGACCTAAAAGAGAGCAAATACACTTTTTTGGAAAACAAGGCCCTGATCAACCAGTTGCCTTTGGTTTTTGATGGATTTGTGAAGGTGAACGAGAATAATCAGGAAGTGGACATTACATTTAAGACCCCTTCTTCGGATTTCAAAAACTTTTTGGCGGTGATTCCTGAAGCCTATTCCAAAAACATTGAAACCGTGCAGACCACCGGAAATTTTGAGGTCAATGGCGAGTTTAAAGGTATTGTGGATGACGAGCATATTCCAACCTTCCGCATTGCGATAAATTCGGAGAATGCTTCCTTCAAATACCCCGATCTGCCCAAGTCGGTGCAAAATGTGTACATCGATACAGAGATCAACAATACCACCGGAATTACCGAAGATACCTATGTGGATATCAAACGACTGTCCTTTACCATTGATCAGGATAAGTTTAATCTTACCTCCAGAATTCGAGATCTGATGGGGAATACCAAAGTGAATGCAGATATGGATGGCCGAATCAATCTGGCCAACATTTCACAAGCGTATCCAGTACCTGACGATTACAATCTTAAGGGAATTTTAAATGCCGATATCACCACGGTCTTTGATATGGAATCCTTGGAGAAAAAACAGTACCAGAACACCAAAACTACGGGTAAGGCATCGGTTTCGGGGTTTGAATATGCTTCGGAAGAGTTGAAGAATCCCGTAGTGATCAATGCGGCAGCTGTTACTTTTAATCCCAACACGGTTACCTTGGATTCGTTTAAAGGAAAAACGGGAAGCACGGATTTTGATGCCAAAGGAACTTTGACGAACCTGCTCGGATTTATGTTCAATGATGAGAATGTGGAAGGGAACTTTACATTGACCTCCAACACCTTTGCATTGAATGATTTTATGATGGAGGAAACAGCGGAAGGCGAAACTGGTGAGACCCAAACTCCAACTTCGGGAGGGGAGGAGCGCATCAAAATTCCGTCTTTTTTGGATTGTACCGTTGAAGCGGCAGCCGCTACGGTTTTGTACGACAACCTAACATTGAAGAACGTAAAAGGAACCCTGACCATAAAGGATGAAACGGCCACAGTGAAAAACTTGACCTCAGACCTTTTTGGAGGAACTTTGGGGCTAACTGGTTCGGTTTCCACCAAAGAGGCAGCCTCCACCTTTGATATGGATTTGGGTATGAGCAATTTTGGCATCAGTGAATCTTTTGCGGCTTTGGACATGTTTCAAGCGTTGGCGCCATTGGCCAATGCATTGCAAGGAAAATTAAATTCCACCGTAAAAATTTCAGGAAATTTGAAGGATGACTTTACGCCAAATCTTGCTACGATTTCTGGGAACCTATTGGCAGAACTCCTCTCTACCAAAGTAACCACGGAAAAAGCACCTTTACTTTCAGCCTTGGACAGCAAGTTGAATTTTTTGGATACCAAGGATATCAATTTGAATGATTTGAAAACTGCATTGAGTTTTGATAATGGTAAGGTAAGTGTGAAACCGTTTACCGTAAACTATAAGGACATCGCCATTAATGTGGATGGTAGCCACACCTTTGACAAACAGATGCAATACAAGGCCACATTGGATGTTCCGGCCAAATATTTGGGCACGGAGGTGAACAAGCTTATTGCCCAAATGAACGATGAAAGCCTTAAAGACCTGACCATTCCGGTAACGGCAAATATTGGGGGCAATTATACCAATCCTACGGTGAGCACGGATTTGACCTCAGGAGTACAAAAATTGACGACCCAGTTGGTTGAGATCCAAAAGCAAAAACTGATGAACCAAGGCAAGGACAAGGCCAAAGATTTGTTGTCCGATGTGTTTAAAAAAGACGAAACGGATTCCACCTCCACAAAATCAGATGGTGTGAAGGAAGCGATTGGTGGGCTGTTGGGCGGAGAAAAGACAACAACAACCGACTCTACCAAGACCACAACAAAGGAGGACCAAGTAAAAAGCGCTGCAAAGTCTGTTTTGGGCGGTCTTTTGGGCAAGAAGAAAAAAGACACGATTAATTAAAAAATGAGAGGTTGTCTGAAAAGTAGAGGAATGCGTCATTCTGAATTCATTTCAGAATCTCATAACATTTAAATCATCTTTTCAGACAGCCTCTTTTTTTATGGCTCCAGCTCGTTGTTGATGGTCTCTAAAATGGAATTTAAGCTCACCATCAACGGATTGTAATGTTCTGTTTCTGTGGATTGACTTGTAATGATGAACAAAAGGAGGTTGTTCTCAAAAGCAACGGATTCCAAAACAGCTAAATTACTGGTCAACTCACTTTGTTCTGGAATTCCCAATTCGGAGGACATTCCCGTATTATCCAGAATAGTACGGATACTGTAGCCTTGGTCCCTAAAAACATTGACGGTATTGGTACGCTCTTCGCTGAGCATTTTTTCCTGGTTGGCAATATCATCAATATTGGATATCCAATTGGTCAGCCGAATCCGTAAGGTGTCGTTTGAAATATCTTTGAGACTGCCTGAGTTGATCATTTCGTTTAAAAGGGAATTGTTGGGGTTAAAAAAAATGTCATAGGCAAAAGCCGTGACGAACAAGTCGGATAGTTTCTTTTCTGAAGTGGTTTCCTCTCCCTTGTCCATCAGACTCACAATCTCGATGGCAGCATTATAACTTTTCCGATTGACCTTAATAAGTTCTTCAAGCTTTGTCTTGCTAATGTCAAATTCTTCTTTTAAACCTTTAAGATAGACCTGCTCTTTTTCCCGTTTGATTCGGTTGTCGTTGGCATTATCAATAGCCAAGGCAATCAAGATACCAATGACCACCAAAAAAATTTCACCAATGGCGTATAGGAGGTAGTTACTGAACTTTTTTTCAGCGATCAGTTGCTTTCTAACTTTTCTAAAGAGCTTTAACATAGGTGGTCTGGTCGTTGGTTTGGCTATGTATTTTTATTGACTAATCTAATGATTTTTCAAGCATCATATTAAATTAGGACTATTGATACCCTATGGCCACGGCTATGACCAAAGCGATGGCCCCGATCAGTAAAATCAGTAATGTGGGTTTAATAGCAAATGTAAACCATTTGTTATATGGAATCTTACAAAGAGCCAAAACCGCCATGAGGGCACCATTGGTGGGTACGATCATATCGGCCATCACCGCACCGTACTGATAGGCCAAAACACAAGTTTGTCTGGATAACCCAATTAAATCGGAAAGTGGAACCAAGATGGGCATGGTCAAAACCGCTTGGCCCGAGTAACTGGGTACTGGAAAGTGCAATAGGGAATGGGAAACCATCATAAATACGGCAGAGACGGAGGGAGAAAGGTATTTTAAAGGTCCAAAAAGACCATATACAATGGTATCCATGATCATACCCTCCTTTAAAATCAATGAAATGCTATTGGCAAGCCCCAAAATGATACTGGCAAAGACCATCTCCTTAAATCCCGCTATATAGGACTCTCCAGTTTTATTTACGCCAAGTTTGCCGATGAGTCCAGCTACAATGCCCAAGGCAAAAAAGGAGGCTGACATCTCATTAAACCCCCAATCCAAGTACAGAAGGCCGTAGATGACCCCGCCAAATGTACCGCAGAGCAACAATAAAATGATTTTGCTTCGGGTGGTCATGGATTCGTGGGCCGAGGGCATTTTTATTTTTTCAATCCTGTTTTTATTGGCATATCGAATGACATAGAGCGTCCAAACTACAAAAGCCACTAATAAGACAACTAGTCGAAACTCACTACCAGAAAGCAAAGGAAGCCCGGCCTCTTTTTGGGCGATCATGACCGCAAAGGGGTTCGATGGGCTAAAAGAACTTCCAATAACCGTGGAACCATAGCTCATGAGTATGATGGTAAATGTGTTATACCCGAGACTTTTTCCAAACAAGAGTAAAATGGGAATCATGGCGATGACCTCTTCCTGCATCCCAATGGATACTCCGGCAGCGGTATAAAGTGCAGAAACTATGATTAAGGCCATGGTTTCCTTTCCCTCCAAAACGTTGACCAGTTTTACCAATCCTTGGTTGAGGGCTCCGGTTTTTTCTATGACATAAAAGCAACCACCAATCAATAAAATAAGAACAATGGCATCTGCCCTTCCAATAAGACCTCTGGGTATGGCCACTATCAGATCTAAGGCTGAAAGATTTTCTGCATCAACGGTTTGATAGGAATTGTCAAGAACTTTTGTTGTTCCAGTTACTTCGTCAACTATCCGTTCATAGCTTCCCTGTGGGATAAAATAGGTAAGAATCCAAGCAAAAATGATGACAGCAATGAGTATGACGAAAGCATTGGGAAATTTTTTCATCCGGTTTGGTTTTGGTTATTTATAAGGTGTCTAAAAGCACCTAAAGTTTGAATTTGTCAGTTCGAGCGCAGTCGAGAACCTAAAATATTGTGATGGTCAAAAGGTTTCGACTTTAGTTCATCTTGAGCGAAGTCGAAGGGCTCAACCTGACAGATAACGAGCTTTTTAAACACCCTCATACTGTCAAAACTGCTTTCGGTCTCAATGGATGTCTATCCCTACATAATACCCCTCACTACCCCGAACGTTAAACACGGTATTATCCTCAAAAATCAAATATTGTCCCTTAATGCCCTTAAGTACACCTTTGTAACTTGGAGTTTTGTCCAGGTTTAGGCTTTTTACCTTATCGGGGTACTGCAAAACGGGGAATTCTAAATTGGTCTCGGAGTTGTCCTCAATAAAATATTGGGCGGCCTCTTCCGGGATATAGGGTTTTAATTTGGCCCGCCAATCTTTTAGGTCCAAATCCTCAACGTCATTTTTTAGCATTTTCTGCCAGCTGGTCTTGTCGCTCACATGGTCTTTCAGGGCAACTTCTGTGATTCCGGCCAAATAGCGGTTGGGCACTTCAACAATTTCAATGGCCTCGTGGGCCCCTTGGTCTATCCAACGGGTAGGCACCTGGGATTTTCGGGTGACTCCCACTTTTACATTGCTGGAATTGGCCAAATAGACAATATGAGGTTGCAACTGCATTTTTTTTTCATATTCAAGATCACGGTCCTCTTTGTCCAGATGGGCGGTGCTCAATTCGGGATTCATGATCCAATCTCCGGCTACCGGGGTTTCATAAAAACAAGTTTTACAAAAGCCTTGTCGATAAATGGGCTTATCTTCCCCACAGTTCAGGCATTGAAATTTGATGAAATCAATCTGGAGTTCTTTGTCCAAGGCCTGGTTCATGTTCAAAAAATCGGTGTCAAAGACTAAAAAATACTGGATAGGATTGCCATTTTCAGTTCGCATCTTGCGGAGGACTCCTTCGTAAAGCATGTTGGAATGAATGTTTTTATGGATTTGAAAATGAATGCAAGAAAACCTATTTTAGCTATTGCACCCAACTAAATTTCTTGGTTAAATATACCTAAAATGCCAATACCATTATTCAACTCCATCGCTTCTTGGCTTTTACGCAAGCGATATCATCAAATAGAACTTTTTCTGAAGTACCCTTTGGACGTTCAGGATGAGGTGTTGCGGCATTTGGTTGATTTTTCCAAGGACACCATGATCGGTAAGCAATATGGCTTTCAGGACAACCCCAAATACGAGGAGTTCCGAAACCGGGTGCCCATTGTAACCTATGAAGATGTTGCGCCTTTGATTGAGCGTACCCGAAGGGGCGAGCAGAATTTGTTCTGGCCTACGACCATAAAATGGTTTGCCAAAAGCAGTGGCACCACCAATGCCAAAAGTAAGTTTATCCCGGTGAGTATGGAGGCCTTGGAAGATTGTCATTACAAATCGAGCAAGGATTTGTTGTGCCTGTATTTGAACAACAACGAAAACTCCCAATTGTTCACGGGTAAGAGCCTGCGTTTGGGCGGGAGCAAGGAGCTTTACGAGGACAATGGTACTTTTTTTGGAGACCTTTCGGCCATTTTGATTGATAATATGCCGCTCTGGGCCGAATATAGCAGCACACCCAGTAACAAAGTGTCCTTGATGAGCGAATGGGAATCCAAGCTGGAAGCCATTATTGAGGAAAGCATACGCGAGAATGTGACCAGTTTGGCGGGTGTTCCCTCTTGGATGTTGGTATTGCTCAACCAAGTGTTGGAAAAGACTGGGAAGAACCATCTTTTTGAAATTTGGGAGAATTTGGAGGTATATTTTCACGGTGGGGTGAGTTTTACACCGTATAAGAATCAATATAAAAAGTTGTTGCCCAGAAAGCGGTTCAATTATTACGAGACCTATAATGCTTCGGAAGGTTTTTTTGGCATCCAGGACAGAAATGATTCCGATGAACTCCTGTTGATGTTGGACTATGGCATTTTTTACGAGTTTATTCCGATGGATTCCAACGGAGATAATAACAATGCCATTCCACTTTGGGAAGTCCAGATTGGAACCAACTATGCCATGGTAATCACCACCAACGCCGGATTGTGGCGGTACAAGATTGGGGACACCATTCGCTTTACCTCAAAAAATCCCTATCGGATTCGTATTACGGGCAGGACCAAGCACCACATCAATGTTTTTGGGGAAGAGTTGATCATTGAAAACGCCGAGGAAGCCTTAAAGCAGATATGCCAAAAGACCGATGCCGAGATTATGGACTACACAGCGGCACCCATTTTTATGAATGGAAGTGAAAAGGGAGGTCACGAGTGGATCATTGAGTTTCGGAAACCACCCGAAGACGTTGCGTATTTTACGGAGTTTTTGGACAATGCCCTAAAATCGCTCAATTCGGATTACGAGGCCAAACGCTATAACAACATCACCTTGAACATGCCCAAGGTGCATGTGGCACGAAGAAACCTTTTTCATGACTGGCTAAAGTCCAAGAACAAATTGGGCGGCCAACACAAGATTCCCAGATTGTCCAATAATCGCGATTATATCGATGAGCTGCTTCAGATGAACTAACCTTAGTTAGTGTATTCTTTACACCTCATAATCAGCCATTTATAAAGGAATACAGGCATCTTGTACAATTAAACAGGAGCTTACGAAAACGTTTTCGTAAATTTGAACGTTTTATCGAACAAACGTTTCTTTTAAACAAAAAAAAATGGCGGTTTTGGCATTAATCGTGAAATTTCCCTTATCAAATCTTTTATATAAACACTAAACCAGTAAAATCATGGCAGAAAGACTAGTTGTTGTCTCAGATATGTGGGGAACCAAGAGAGGCCTTTGGATAGCGTCTTATTTTGGGTACCTACAGCAATATTATGACATCGTTTTTTATGATTGTCAACAGTTGGGGGACATTGATGTTCCCGTTTCCACTGAAGAGAATGTCCATAAAGCTTTTGTGGAAGGGGGAATAGATACCGCAGTTGCCCATTTGCTCAAAAAAGAATCAATACCAAGTCATTACCTTGCTTTCAGTACGGGAGGAACCATTGCTTACAAGGCTGCCTTAAAAGGACTGCCCATGAAATCCTTGACTGCTGTTTCAGCAACTAGGATACGAATGGAGGACCAAAAGCCCAAAACCCCTTTACATTTGATCTATGGGGAGTTGGATGAATTCAAACCAAATGCCAAGTGGGCAAAAAACTTGGGTATAGACCTTACTGTTGTCCCAAATTTTGGTCACCACTTGTATTCCGATGAGAAAATCATCTCCCAAGTTAGTCTGGGGCTATTGGAGCTAGCGACCAAAAAGGCGGTCTAAGTTTAGGATACCACTTTTAATTTTTTAATGGTCTCGTAGGAGAGCTTTTCCTCGGCGTAGGCTTTGGTGACTTTGAATTCATTTTCATCGCTGCTGGGCAATGAAAACATGGCGTCGGTAAAAACAGCCTCACAAAGTGAGCGAAGCCCACGGGCCCCCAATTTATACTCAACAGCCTTTTCAACAATGTAGTTCAGGGCTTGTTCAGTAATGGAAAAGGTAATGTCATCCATGGCAAAAAGCTTTTCATACTGCTTAATGATGGCATTTCTGGGTTCGGTAAGGATGGCTCGCAACGTTTTGGCATCCAAAGGATTCATGTGTGTCAGCACCGGAAGCCTACCGATGATCTCCGGAATCAACCCAAATTCCTTTAAGTCTTTTGGGATAATATATTGGAGGATGTTCTGGTTGTCCAGTTTATCCTCGGCTTTGGAAGCTGCATAGCCCACGGCCTGCATGTTCAAGCGTTTGGTGATGATACGTTCAATACCATCAAAGGCTCCACCGGCCACAAAAAGGATGTTTTCTGTATTGACTTCGATGAATTTTTGGTCGGGGTGCTTGCGCCCTCCTTTTGGTGGGACATTTACCGTGGTTCCTTCCAATAATTTTAGAAGCCCTTGTTGTACACCTTCGCCCGAAACGTCCCGGGTTATGGAAGGATTGTCGCTCTTACGGGCAATCTTGTCTATCTCATCAATAAAAACAATGCCTCTTTCCGCTTTTTCCAGGTTATAATCGGCAGCTTGCAACAATCGGGTCAAAATACTTTCCACATCTTCCCCCACATAACCGGCTTCGGTGAGCACTGTGGCATCCACAATGGCCAAGGGAACATTGAGCATTCGAGCAATGGTCTTGGCAATCAGTGTTTTACCGGTTCCGGTCTGCCCAACCATAATGATGTTGCTTTTTTGGATCTCTACATCGTCTTCCTTGCTCTTGGGCTGCAACAGTCGTTTGTAGTGATTGTATACGGCTACGGACATTACTTTTTTGGTACGTTCCTGTCCTATGACGAAAGTGTCCAGAAAATCCATGATTTCCATGGGTTTCTTAAGTACCAGTTCTGAAGAAAGATCTTGATTTTTAGATTGTTTGGACTCTTCCGCAACAATGCTATGGGCTTGTTCAATACATCTGTCACAGATATGGGCATCAAGGCCTGCAATCAATAAATTGGTCTCTGGCTTCTTTCTTCCACAAAATGAACATTCCAAGTTTTCCTTTGCCATATATCTCTAGCTCATGATTCAACCACTAATAACGTAAAAAAATTGAATTTGTTCTAAATTAAGTAGTTGATATTTAATTAATTGTAATTATTTTATGATTTTTCCCTGACCAAAATCTCGTCGATCATACCATACTTCTTGGCCTCTTCTGCCTTCATCCAGTAGTCACGGTCACTGTCCTCATATACTTTGTCGTAAGACTGACCGGAATGTTTCGAAATGACTTGATATAATTCCTCTTTGATCTTAAGCACCTCTTTTGCAGCAATTTCTATATCACTGGCCTGGCCTTGTGCGCCGGAAAGGGGTTGGTGGATCATTACCCGGGAGTGGGTCAATCCGCTTCTTTTTCCTTCTTGTCCCGCGCAAAGCAATACCGCGGCCATGGATGCTGCAATACCCGTACAGATGGTGGCAACATCGGGCTTAATGAATTGCATGGTGTCATAAATTCCCAAACCAGCGTATACACCTCCGCCCGGGGAGTTAATGTATATCTGGATGTCCTTGGAGGCATCGGCGCTTTCCAAGAAAAGCAATTGTGCCTGCACAATATTGGCCACCTGATCGTTGATGCCCGTTCCCAAAAAGATGATGCGGTCCATCATCAATCTTGAGAAAACGTCCATGGCAATGACATTCAACTGGCGTTCCTCAATAATATTTGGGGTCATGTTCATAGGGTACATGGTACTCATGATCTTATCATAGTACATGCTGTTTATGCCATGGTGCTGGGTAGCATATTTTTTGAATTCTTTTCCGTAATCCATAGGATTTCTCTCAAATTTTCTTAAAAAAAAGGTGCCGAAAAATTAGCTTTTCGGCACCGTAAAGATACTTAATATTTCTTTTAGCCCAAGATTAGCTGTACGCCTCTTTGACAAAGTCATCATAAGTGACCTCTTTTACCTTGAGATTGGCCTTCTCTTTATAAAGATCCAACAGCTTTTGGCTCATCAATTGTTCCGATAGCCTTTTTACTTCATCTTGGTTGCCCAAAACCCGAGTGGCTATGTTCTCCAGCTCCTCTTCCTGAGGGTCCATGTGGCCGTATTGGGCCATTTGGGATTTGATGAAACCTTTGGCAAATTCCTTTAATTCATCAAATTGTACCTGAAGGTTGTTTTCTTTGATGATCTTACCTTCGATCAATTGGTAGCGAAGTCCTTTTTCAGATTTTTCATATTCTTCCTTGGCTTCGTCCTCAGAAAGAACATTCTCACCACTGATCTGGATCCATTTCTTCAAGAACTCGGCAGGAAGCTCAAATTTGGTGTCATCAATGAGTTTTTCAGTGATGTCATTCAACAATTTCTGATCGGATTGCTGCTCAAATTGTTTTTCGGAATCTTCCTTGATTCTATCTTTCAACTCTTTTTCAGAAGTGACCTTGCCTTCACCAAAAAGCTTGTCGAACAGTTCCTGGTCTAGTGCGGCAGGCTCTCTTTCGTTGATTTCCTCTATGGTAAACGTTACATCGATATTCAACTTATCTGCTTTGTCCCTGGCAATTCCCAAAGCACTTGACAAAAGATAATCTTCCTTGAAAAGACCTTTGGTGGAAAGAGTGACAACATCGCCCACTTTTTTCCCAACAAGGGCATCAACCGCTTTTTTGCTTTTGATCTTGTCCATTTCTATGGTGGTCTTGTGGTCAACATCTTCTTCTTCATTGGCAAAGTAGCCGGTAACCTCATCTTTTTTGCCCACCTCTTCTTTTGAAACGAGTTTGCCGTATTGTTTTTGGATACGCTCCACTTGTTCCTCGATCATTTTTTTGTCGGCAACGATTTTGTATTGGGTGACCGCTTTTTTGGTCTTCAGTTGAACATCAAAGTCGGGCGCCAACCCCAATTCAAACTCAAAGTCGAGGTTGTCGTTGTCCCAATCAAAGTTTTCTTGTTGTTTGGGAAGGGGGTTGCCCAGAACGTCCAATTTTTCCTCGGTAAGGTATTTGTTCAGATTGTCCTGCAACAGTTTGTTCACTTCATCCACCAAAACGGCCTTGCCATATTGTTTTTTGATGAGCCCCATGGGGACCTGTCCCTTTCGGAACCCTGGAATATTTGCCTGTTTTCTGTAGTCTTTCAGGATTTTTTCTACTTTGTCCTGATAGTCCTCTTTACTGATGGCGACTTTTACAACTGCATTAAGATCGTCAATCTGCTCTTTAGTAATGTTCATCTCCTACCTAATTTGCTATTCAAAAATGGGTGGCAAAAGTAATGCATTTTTGGTTTGGTAGCAACTTTTTAAAGCGTTGAATGTCAAACTAAAATCCATTCTATACATCTTCCTTTAGAATGGAGTGTAAGATGGACTGTAAAAAGGAGAGCAAAAGGCTAAAAATTAGAGCCCACCAGATGTTCACAACCTGAAAACCGTCAATTACATTGGCAGCAATAAGAATAATAATGGCATTAATGATCAGGAGGAACAGTCCCAGTGTAACAATGGTTATGGGGAGGGTTAAAATAACCAATATGGGTTTTACAATAAAGTTGAGAAGGCTCAGTACCACGGCAACGATGATGGCGGTGACCATGGAATCCACACCAACACCCGGCAAGACATAGGAAAGGATAACAACGGCCAAAGCGTTCAGCAAAAGTCTTAAAATCAGTTTCATAAGATGATGTTTTAGAGTTTTTGGAATAAGAACTCAAGATGAGTTCAAAAAAAAGCACCGTTACAAACGGTGCCTTCAAGATAAGAAATAAAACGTTGTTTAGTTAATGTACAGTCCCGTATAATCCAAGGGGTTTACTCCAGGCAAATTGGAACCGTATTTTTCGTTAATGGCCTCTATAAAGGCATTGGCCAATATGGCATAGCCTCTGGGCGATGGGTGGACACCGTCAAGGGAAAAACCGCCTCCAGTGGCAAAAGTTGCATCCACAATGCTTCCATCCGATTGTTGGAAACCATCTGTCTTTAATTCATTCAAAAGGGCATTGGCATCAACAAAAGCCAGGTCATATGCTGTGGCCAAGCCGGCAATGGTTTGGTTGTATGCAGTTAGTGCATTTTCCACTGTGGTTTGTTCTTCGGGGGTCAAAACCCATTTGTCCGCCAAGGGAACAGCAACCCCGTTGATGGAGGTAGGATCGTTTGGATTGGCCAAGGTGCCAATAAAGGTACGTGATGTCAATACCAATAAATCTTCGTCAGTGGCTTGGCGCATATTGATCAATGCGGGATTGAATCCGGTTAAATCAGTAAGGTCTTCATCAATGATGACCACAGCATTTCCTTCGCCGGCAGAAAAAGTAATGGTTCTTTGTGCCAACTCATCGGCTGTAATGGCCCCCAACCCCTGTAATTGGGCCAATCCTGCATTATAGGCACCGTAGGCACCATTCAACAGCCCAGCTGTGGCCTCATCCAAAGGAACAGGGTTGTGCGGAACCGTTGTAAAATAAGGTACGTCCGTTACGTTGGGTAAATTAGCGATAACGCCATCGGCTCCATTGGCTGTCATAGCCTGAAGAATGGCATCAAGCGACCCAGCAAATACGTTGGGGTCGGTAAGATCGTTTCTGGAATAGGTGCTCGGGTCAAGATTTCCCGTTTGGTCCACCCCTGTACCCCCTCCGGTGGCATAGAGAAGGACGTCGTTTGCTCCTGTCCAAAGTGAGAAAAATGTGGCACCTTGTGCTGCTGCATCACCAACCACCGTTGCGCTCTCTGATGAAGAAAACCGCACAAAATATGGATTTGCAGCTCCTACGGCCAAACCAGCCAAGCTGCCATAACCTGGTGCCAGAAGTTCATAGCTTTTGGAACCTGGCACTCCCATATTGTTAAAGGGACCGGAAAGTTTATTGGTAATCTCGGTGCTTCCCTGGCCGGCTACTGGGACTGGGGCGGGTCCAGCGGCAAAGGATAAAATTAATCGGTTACCTATATCGGGAGAACCGTCCATGTTGGCGTCTGTTTCCCCATTTATGGTGGCACCTCCCAGATTATCCGCCATATAGGGGATTTCAAATGCGCCTCCTCCCACCAGGGCAAAGTTTGCGGCCAGCATATTGGGAAAAGAGGCCTCTTGGCCCGCCCTAAAAAGGGCATTGTCCGAAAAACCTGCCGTTAGGGAGTTTCCTACGGCAACGTATTTTGAGAAATCTGCTGTTCCAGCAGTGTATTCAATGGGGTCTGGTGTGTTGTCAATTGAGGCAGTATCTTCTTCACATGCAATCAAGAATAAGCCTAAAAAGGGAAGTAAGGCATACAACTTTTTCATATCCAAAATCTGTTTGAGTTAGTTTATGTTAAACTTATGGTTAAACCGGGGTTAACCAAAACTAGGTCAAATTTGTTATACAGACAATAAAATGGGCAAAAAAATTATGCATGCATAATAAAAAGGGTCGAATTTTATGAATTTAGGAAGTTGAAGGTCTTTTCAAAAAACTGTTTGGGATTTTCGGCATGCAGCCAATGCCCGGCCTTATCTATGGTTTCAATCTCGGCTTTTGGAAAATGCCGCTTGATCTCTTCAAAGTCGTTGGGCTGGATATATTTCGAGCGATCTCCACGAACGAAAAGGGTAGGGCCTTCATAAACGGCAGTGGGAACTATATTCTCGCCAATCTCGTCCATTCGGTCTTTGAGCACATCAAAATTGAAGCGGAATCCCAATTTTTCTTTTTCAACCCAATAGAGGTTTTTCAATAAAAACTGCCTAATTCCTCTATCCTTGATGTGTTTTGATAGCTCTTCATCGGCTTCCCTTCTATCTGATATTTTATCAAAATCCAAATGGGAGAGACCATCAAATATAAATTGGTGATGCGGGGGATAAAATTTTGGGGCAATATCGGCCACGATCAATTTAGTGACCCTATCCGGATGCGAAGTGGCCATTTGCATGGCGGTTTTTCCTCCCATGGAATGACCCAGTACAAAAGCAGAATCTAGGTTGTGATGGTTCATGTAATGGATGACATCATCACTCAATAATTCATAACTGAAGTCTGTGGAATGGAAACTTTTTCCGTGGTTGCGTTGGTCCACCAAATGTACTTGGAAGCCATTTTCTGAATATTGGGTGCCCAAGGTCTTCCAATTGTCCGACATGCCCAAAAATCCATGTAGGATGATAAATGGCTTTCCTTCTCCCAATATTTTTGAATGTAATACTTCCATAGGTTATTTAAGACGGTGTAGGTACATATTGATTACATTTTCTATCCCCAAATAAATGGACTCGCAGATCAGGGCGTGCCCAATGGATACCTCCAATAAGTTAGGAATATTTTCCTTAAAAAACTTGATGTTGTCCAAACTAAGGTCATGGCCCGCATTGATGCCCAAGCCAACCTCATGTGCCATTTTGGCTGCTTCAGCAAAGGGTGCAATGCCCGTTTTCCCATTTCCTTCGGCATAGGCTTTGGCAAAACTTTCGGTATAGAGTTCAATTCTATCCGTCCCGGTTTCGGCAGCACCTTTCACCATGTCTACATCAGGGTCCACAAAAATGGAGGTGCGTATGCCATTTTCCTTGAAGGTTTTGATGACATCCACCAAAAAATCTTTGTGTTTTAGGGTGTCCCATCCGGCATTGGAGGTAATGGCATCTTCCGCATCGGGCACCAAAGTCACTTGGGTGGGCCTCACTTCCAAGACCAAATCGATAAAATCGGGAATGGGATTGCCCTCAATATTAAATTCCGTAGTGACCACTTTTTTAAGATCTCGGGCATCTTGGTAGCGGATATGGCGCTCATCGGGCCTTGGGTGAACGGTAATGCCCTGCGCCCCAAAAGACTCAATATCCTTGGTGGAAGTTATGAGGTTGGGCACGTTGCCGCCCCTAGAATTTCGTAAAGTTGCCAGTTTATTTATGTTGACACTCAGCTTTGTCATGGAGTTCTTTTTTAGATTGGCAAAAATAAGAATTAGGCATGCCTTTTGCGATTTAAAATTAGTATTTTGCACCTAATAGCGATTCTATGGAGATTCAGAGCCAAATTATAACCACCATTCCTATTTATAAGGTATCGGAGACCTTAAAGGATGTTATTCAATTTTTTGAAGAGACCACCTATTCCCATGTGGCCGTTACAGAAAATGGCACTTATTTGGGATTGTTGTCTGAAAATGACCTGGCCTGTTTTGAGCCGGACAAGAAAATCGAGGAGTTTCGGTTTGAGATGGAAAGCTTTTTTGTGACAAAGGAGACTTCGTGGTTGGATGTTTTGGAGATGTTCTCTAGAAATGAGGCCAATATCTTGCCCATTCTGGATGAGAACCAAGTGATTACGGGCTACTATGATCTGGAAGATATTGTGGGCATGTTCATAGACACCCCATTTTTTAAGGAACCTGGGGCCATTCTTGTAATTTCAATTGGAATAAAGGATTATTCCTTTAGCGAAATCGCCCAAATAGTGGAAAGCAACAATGCCCGCCTGTTGGGTGCCTTTATAACCGGTTCGGAAAACGATATCTTGGAAATTACATTGAAAATCGGCACACAGAATCTTAATGAGGTGGCCCAGACCTTTAGACGATACAACTACACCATTGTCTTTGGAAATAGTGATGACCAGTTTTTGGAGGATTTAAAACAACGGTCAGATTATTTGGAAAAATATCTTAACGTTTAGTTCAGCATGAAGGTCGCTATTTACGGACAAACTTTTCTGGACGAGGACAGAACCTGCATGTTGGAGGTTTTGGATGAACTCCAAAAGATAGACGCTGAGGTTTTTGTTGAAGAAAAATTCAGTCATCTTGTTTCAGACTTTACCAATGGTCATGTAAAAGGTACTTTTTCGCAATCCAAAGGATTGGATTCCACTTTTGATATGTTTGTGAGCTTTGGGGGGGACGGCACCATGTTGCGTGCTGTAACCTATATAAAGGACTATGGCATTCCAATTGTTGGGGTAAACACGGGAAGACTCGGATTTTTGTCCACCTTTAAAAAGGAAAGCGTGCGCAAGCTCGTCACGGAATTTGTGGCCGGGCACTATACCGTTGAGGAGCGTACTTTGGTTGAGGTGGAACTCAATTCGGATTTGGATGAGTTCAATGGTCTCAACTTTGCCTTGAACGAAGTAACCGTTAGTCGAAAGGATACCACCTCCATGATCACTGTTGAAACCTATTTGAATGATGAATACCTAACATCCTACTGGTCTGATGGTCTCATTGTTTCCACCCCAACAGGCTCCACTGGCTATTCATTGAGTTGTGGCGGGCCCGTAATCGCTCCGTCAGCAAAAGCATTGGTGCTCACCCCGATTGCTCCTCATAATCTTAACGCACGGCCTTTGGTCATCTCGGACGATACCGAGATACGGTTACGGGTTTCCGGCAGGGAACAGACCCATTTGGTGTCCCTGGATTCTAGAATTGCAGATATTCCCAATGGCAAGGAAATCAAAATAAAAAAGTCCAATTTTACCATTAAGATGATCGAGTACTCATCAGAAAGCTTCTTAAAAACACTTCGTAACAAATTGCTTTGGGGGGAAGATAGAAGGAATTGAACGGTTCAAAAACAATAAATGGGACTAAAAACTGTTTAACAAAGGAGAACAATCATAACAGTATACTTATTGACCTTCCTTTACTCTTAATACGTGAAATTTTTTGGATAGTATGCGAATAGTTTTGGCTATTTTTTTGTGCTGTATGCTCAAGGTCAGTGCGCAAACCTACGAGATTGGAATCTTTGCAGGGGGCACCAACATGATCGGGGATGTGGGAAGGACCAATTACATTTTGCCATCCGGTCCGGCATTTGGTGGTATCTTTAAATGGAACAAGAGCAAAAGATATGCCTGGCGTGCCAGTGTTTTGTATGGCGATTTTACGGCAGACGACACAAAATCACACATGCAATCCCGTCAGCAAAGGAGATATAGCGTGGATAATTCCATTTTAGAGGCCTCCCTGGGGTTGGAATTTAACTTTGTGGAATATAATCTTCATAAGCTCGGACCTGCCTTCACACCCTATCTTTACACGGGTTTTACCTACTTCAGGTATGATTTTATGTATTTTGATGCCCTTCAAGTGCAGGATATTAACCAAAAAGAAGGTAGTTTTGCAATTCCAATGACGGTTGGGGCAAAGTATCGGTTAAATCAATTTCTGATTCTTGGCGCCGAAATTGGAGCCAGGTATACATTTACGGACAATTTGGACGCAAGTAACCCCGAGGGTTCCAATTTTGAGCAATTTAGATTCGGCAATATATTGAGCGATGACTGGTATGTTTTCACAGGTTTTACACTAACGTATACCTTTGGACGCAAGCCCTGCCAGGATTGTTTTCAATAAAATGCACACGCTAGACGAGGTTAACAAAGAGAAACTGCCAAAGCACATTGCCATCATAATGGACGGTAATGGGAGGTGGGCCAAACAACGGGGCAAGCTCCGTGTCTTTGGGCATGAAAATGGAGTGGAAGCAGTAAGGAATACTGTAGAGAATTGTGCAAAGCTTCAAATTCAGTGCCTGACCCTCTATGCTTTTTCAACAGAAAACTGGAACCGGCCCAAAGTGGAGGTGCAGACCTTGATGAAACTTTTGGTGGCCTCGTTGCGAAAGGAGCTGGAAACACTCAACAAGAACAACATCAAACTAAAGGCCATTGGGAAAATTGACACATTGCCCCAAAAAGCCCAAAAAGAACTTTCCGAAGTCATTTCAAAAACATCAAAAAATACAGGTATGATTCTTACCCTGGCGCTTAGCTATGGCTCTAGGGATGAGATAAAAAGCGCTGTAAAAGAGATAAGTATCAAAGTTAAAAATAATATAATTTCACCCGAAAATATTGATGAAACCGTTATAAATACACATCTTTACACGCATTTCTTGCCAGATGTGGACTTGCTTATCCGTACCAGTGGGGAACATAGGATAAGCAATTTTTTACTTTGGCAAATTGCATATGCCGAATTATATTTTATTGATGTATTTTGGCCTGATTTTAGAGAGCATCATTTGGTAGAGGCAATATTAAGTTACCAAAATAGAGAACGACGATTTGGAAAAACTAGCGAACAACTTACTTAAAGGTATAAAAAACTGCATACAACCATACCTAAAGTTACTCCTTCCCTTATTACTTATCTCCGGCCAGGGCCTTGCCCAGGAAATCCCTTTTGAGGATGGAAAACAATATATTTTGGGAGGACTTACGGTCACCGGTCTGCAAAGTTATAACGAGCAGACGGTAAAGACCTACACCGGTCTGCGTGTGGGCCAGCCCATTACCGTGCCCGGTGATGAAATAAGTGCGGTAATAAAGAAACTGTGGGGTCTGGAGCTGTTCAGCAATGTGGAGATGTACTATACCAATATTGAGGATGACAAGATTTTCTTGGAATTGAACATCACCGAACGCCCAACCTTGGCCAATGTAACCGTATATGGGGTTAAAAAACGTAAGGTTGAGGACATCATCAACGATACGGACCTTAAAAAGGGCAAGAAGATTACCGAAAGTTTGATCGCCAACACCAGGAACTACCTTCAGAACAAGTACAAAAAACAAGGGTTTCTCAATGCTAAGGTAAACATTGCCACTGCCCCAGATACATCGGCCACCAATACCGAGAACATGGTGATCAATGTGAACAAGGGCGATAAGGTAAAGATCCGAAAAATTACTTTTGAGGGCAACGAAAAGCTTTCCAACAAGCGGCTCAGAAAATCCCTGAAAAATACCAAGAAGAAAAAATTCTACCGTTTCTGGAAGAAATCCAAATACATTGCGGAAGACTATGAGGAGGATCTTTCCAATTTGGTGGACACCTATGCCGAAAGAGGATACAGGGATGCCAGGGTTCTCTCGGACACCTTTATTAGGGTCAACGAAAAGAACATCGATTTAAAAATTGAGGTCGAAGAAGGGGACAAATACTATTTTGGCGATATCGATTTTGTAGGGAATACAGTATATACGGACCGGCAACTGAGCCAAGTCCTTGGAATTAGAAAAGGGCAAACCTACAATGGGGTACTGCTCAAAGAACGCGTAGCTGACGAATCCAAACCCGATGCCAATGATTTGACCAATCTGTACCAGAACAACGGGTATCTGTTTTCCAGCATCAACCCGGTTGAGGTATCTGCGGTCAACGACACCATTGATTTTGAAATTCGCATTATTGAAGGAAAGGAAACCTTTTTGGATCATGTAACCGTAACGGGTAACGACAAAACCAATGACCACGTAATTTTTAGGGAACTGAGAACCAGACCCGGCCAAAAATATAGCAAGGAGGATCTTGTGAGGAGTATCAGGGAATTGGGACAATTGGGATTCTTTGATGCCGAGCAGATAAAACCTGATATTCAAAACCCCAATCCAAATGAGGGAACGGTGGACGTAAATTATAGCCTTGTGGAAGCAGGATCCAGCCAAATAGAGCTACAAGGTGGTTTTGGCGGTGGCGGTTTTATCGGAACCCTGGGGCTTTCATTCAGCAACTTCTCGTTGAAGAATATTTTTAACGGAGAAGCCTACAAACCGGTTCCCATGGGTGACGGCCAAACCTTTGCCCTACGTTTGCAGGCCAGTAGGACCTTCCGTGTTTATAGTTTAAATTTTGCAGAACCATGGTTGGGCGGTAAAAAGCCGGTACGGTTCAATCTTTCCCTTTCTCGGACGCAACAATTTGCCACTGATTTCACAAGTAGGGGCAGGATCGATGTGGACAAGAGCAGGGGATTCTCCATTACCGGGGTTTCAGCAGGTTTGGCCAAAAGGGTACAGTGGCCCGATGATTTCTTTACCGTTTCCCATGCCTTGAGCTATCAGTTGTACGATTTCAATGACTTTAATAACGGACTTTTTAATTTTGGTAACGGAAGCTCAAATTCATTGAGCTATACCTTTGGGATTTCGCGAAGCTCGCAAGGGCCAAGTAGGATATTTCCATTGTCAGGATCCAATTTTGAGGTTACGGCCAAATTTACCCCTCCGTATTCGCTTTTCAGTTCAAAGGACTACAAGCAACTTAGAGAGGACATCAAGACAACCACTGAAAGACTTTTGGAAATAGGTTCCAACCCAACCGATATAGACGAACAACTGGAATTTGCCCAATTGAGTGACAATTTGGAGCGAATGGAAGAGGAGCGTTTTAAGCTGTTGGAGTTCTACAAAATAAAGTTTAAGGGAGATTGGTACACCAATTTGGTAGACAAACTGGTATTGCGGACCAACGCAGAATTTGGCTTTTTGGGCAGTTATAACCATGATATTGGTGATGTTCCCTTTGAGCGTTTCTTTGTGGGAGGCGATGGACTTGGGAACTTTACCTTGGATGGCAGGGATGTTGTCCAGCTAAGAGGATATGAGAACAGTTCCTTGACACCTTACAGTACCAACCCAATTACTGGAAACCAACAAAGGGATGGGGGAACCATATACAATAAATTCTCCTTGGAATTGCGTTATCCGCTGACCCTTAAGCCTTCCGCATCCATTTATGCGCTGTCTTTTTTGGAGGCAGGGAACGCTTTCAACAATTTTAGTGAGTTTAATCCGTTTGAATTAAAAAGATCTGCCGGAGTGGGGCTACGTATTTTTATGCCGGCATTCGGTCTCTTGGGAATCGATTTTGGGTATGGCTTCGATACCGATGCGCAACCTGGATCGATAGGGCCAAGTGGCTGGCAAACACACTTCATCATCGGGCAGCAGTTTTAATCAAAGGAAAATAGTGGCTGGACAATTTATAAATAGCTCATTTTAAATTAATTAGTTATTTTGGCACGATATTTTCTATGTAAAAGCGGATAAAGATGAATACCAAAGTTCTTTTGTCATTACTTGTTTTGATGTCATCCTTGTATGGCTTTTCCCAAAGGGGAGTGCGCATAGGTTATGTGGATATGGAATATATCCTTGAAAATGTGGAGGAATATAGGGATGCCACCGAACAGTTGGAGGCCAAGGCGCAAAAGTGGAAGAAAGAAATTGAACTGAAACAAAGCGTCATTGAGCAGATGAAGAAAGATTTAATGGCAGAAAAAGTGCTGCTGACTGATGA
Source organism: Allomuricauda sp. CP2A (assembly GCF_001683915.1). Taxonomy (GTDB): domain Bacteria; phylum Bacteroidota; class Bacteroidia; order Flavobacteriales; family Flavobacteriaceae; genus Flagellimonas. Next base: position 40,906 of record NZ_LXTT01000016.1, read on the forward strand.
ACTCATCGCCGAACGTGAGGAGGAGATTCAGATTTTGGAGAAGGAAATGCTGGACTACCAGCAAGACCGTTTTGGACCCCAAGGCGATTTAGTGCTGCAAAAACAGCTCTTGATCCAGCCTATTCAGGACCAAGTGTTCAATGAAGTCCAAAAAATAGGAGGAAATAAAAGATACGATTTTATTTTTGATAAATCAGCAGATGTTGTAATGTTGTACTCCGAAAAAAGGCACGATATCAGTGACTTGGTATTAAGGGAGATAGGGCGCACGAGAAAAATAAGCGCATCCAACAGAAAACAAGAAGAGCAGAACAGGTTGGAGCAATTTATTGAGGACGAAGGCGAAGATGATGAAATCAGTGAAGCGCTAAAAGAAAGACAAGAAAGAACAGATTCCATTCAGCAGGCCAATGCCCAAGCAGTGGAAGATAGAAGAGCCGAACAATTAAGGCTCAGGGAAGAACGAAAAAAAGCCTACGAGGAACGAAGAAAGAAATTATTGGAAGAGCGCGAGGCCAAACGCAAAGCCAGATTGGAAGAGCGGGAAAAAGCGCAAGAACAACAAAAGGATTCAATACAATAAAAATATTGGAGCACTAAATTTAACATCAAAATAGTAACGTAGAATCATGAAAAATGTAAAAAGAATCGCTGTGGCCCTCGTATTGTTTGTGGCGGCTACGGGTTTTGTAAATGCACAGAGCAAGGTTGCGCACGTCAATGTACAGCAATTATTGTCTGAAATGCCGGAGATGAAGGCTGCACAGGCCGAGTTGAAGAAATTACAGGAAACCTACAGGGCAGACATAGAAAGTTCCATGACCGAACTTAAAAATAAGTATACCCAATACTCCAACGAGGCCACTGCTAAGACCAAAGAGGAAAATGAGGAAAGAGCATTGGAGCTCCAAGGTTTCGAAAGGAACATTCAAGAAGCTGAACAGGCTGCTATGCAGGAGTTGCAAAAGAAGCAACAAGAGCTGTTTGCTCCCATTTCTGAAAAAGCAAAGAACGCCATTGAAAAAGTTGCTGCTGCACAAGGTTTTGATTATGTAATCGATGCCAGCCCAGGGTTGAGCCTTATCGTGGCAAAAGGAAAAGACCTATTACCTGCTGTTAAGCAAGAATTGGGCTTCTAAGAACCCTATTTTACAATCTACAAACCGCTTTTTCCAAAGAGAAAGCGGTTTTTTTGTTCCATAACATTTTAAGTATCTATTTTTGGACATGCACAGACCCATCGGCATTTTCGATTCAGGTGTAGGGGGCACCTCCATTTGGAAAGAAATCAAAAAAATGCTCCCCCATGAAGATACCATCTATCTGGCCGATAGTGCCAATGCCCCCTATGGCGAAAAATCCAAGGAGGAGATTCTTCAGCTCAGCATAAAGAACACCGAGTTTTTAGTACAGCAAAATTGTAAGCTCATTGTTGTGGCCTGCAATACCGCCACAACCAATGCCATTGATTATCTGCGCACCCATTACAAAATTCCATTTATCGGCATTGAACCTGCCATTAAACCCGCGGCACTTCACACCAAGACCAAAAAAGTGGGCGTCTTGGCCACTAAGGGAACCTTGTCCAGCAGTTTGTTCCACAATACCTCAAAACTATTTGCAGAAGGCATTACGGTGGTGGAACAGGAAGGAAAAGGTCTTGTGGAACTGATCGAAACCGGACAGACCAATTCCGTGGTCACCCGTGGATTGCTTCTCTCTTTTTTACGACCCATGTTAGATCAAAATATTGACTGTTTGGTCCTGGGCTGTACCCATTATCCCTATCTCATTCCTTTGCTCAAGGATATACTCCCCGAACACATTACTATTATTGATTCCGGTGAGGCTGTGGCACGACAAACCATGGCAGTTTTGGAAAAAAACAAGCTATTGAATCACATGGACCATATCGGGAAGCATCTTTTTTATTCCAATAAGGGTATTGAAGTGTTGAAAAATCTGGTAGATGACGCTACTGCTGAAATCGCTTATCTGGATTTCTAGGACCTATTTTCTCTGATAGGTGAGATACGTAAAACTGTACTGGTGGCGATCATCCTTCGGATGATGCTCTTCTTTCACCAACGTCCATTCATCAGGGTTGATTTTCGGAAAAAAAGTATCCGCATCAAAAATCCCGTGTACCCGGGTGAGCTCTATACTGGTGGCAAGGGGCATGGACTGCTTATAAATTTCACCCCCGCCAATAATAAAAGCGGTTTCCGCATCACCGACCAAATCAATGGCATCTTCAATGGAATGCACTACCGTACAAGGGAATTTTGGCGTGTAACCCCTGTCCCGGGTAATGACAATATGTTCCCGGTTCGGTAAAGGTTTGGGAAAACTTTCCAGCGTCTTTCTGCCCATGATGATCTTGTGTCCCGAGGTAAGGGACTTAAACCGCTTAAAATCATCCGGAAGATGCCAGACCAAATCGTTGTCCTTCCCCAAAGCATTGTTCTCTGCGGCAGCGGCAATGATGATCAGTCGCTTCTTCACGAATCTTTTTTTTTATTGATTTTGGACAGTGGAAAATCCGTATCGATTTCCTTTTGGATTTCAGCAATCCGTTTTTTCTGTTGCTCCACCAAGCGTTCGCGTTGTTTTCGCTCCCAATCCTGTCCCATGAACTTATGGGTAACGTACACATTAAAGGTGTGGAGGGTCAATAGAAATGTCCAAATAATAATGATCCAAATGGACCAATCGTAGGCCTCTCCATATTTCAGGATTTTGTTGGCCAGGACCAAAAACAGGCTCCCGATCAAAAAAATGACCAAATGGGTGTACAACCGCTTCTTCTGTTTAATGCGCTTTTGGGCATTCTCCAGCAGTTCGTGCTGCTCCAAGTCTATTTCTGTTTTTTTCTTTTTACCGAAGGACAACATGGAATGGCTATCTTTAACAACAAAGATAATTGAATTGTACTCAAAATCTCCGCAATGCAAAGTCTAAGAAAAAAATTTCCTGTCCTAAATCAATGTATATATGCCAACACAGCTTCCGCAGGCCTTTTGAGTGAAGATCTAATGGAGTGGCGACAAGGCCATGATTTGGACTTTCTCATTGGCGGTAGCGAGATGAAGGCCAAAGGCTTTGCCCACATGCCCGAGATCAAGAAAACTGTCGGAAAATTTTTTCATTGCAAACCTGAAAATGTGGCTTTGGTCCCCAATTTTAGTCTGGGGCTCAACATGCTTTTGGAAGGACTTTCCAGGGATAAGAAAATCTTGTTGCTCCAAAACGATTATCCTTCCGTGAATTGGCCCTTTGAAACCCGAAATTTCAATCGGGAATATGTGGACATCGATGAACACATGGAAGAAAATATTTATGAAAAGGTAAAATCCGGAAGCATTGACGTGTTGGCCTTGAGTTTGGTGCAATGGGTGAGCGGGGTTCGGATTGATCTTGATTTTGTAAAACAACTAAAAAAGGACTTTCCCAAGCTGTTGATCATTGGTGATGGTACCCAGTTTTGCGGCACGGAGACCTTTAATTTTGAAAAATCTGGGTTCGATGTTTTGGGCACCAGTGCCTACAAATGGCTGTTGGCCGGCTATGGCAACGCCTTTTTTCTGGTGAAGGATACCGCAATGGACCAATTTGAGCTGAAAGGCATTGGCAACGGTTCTGTGGACAATGATCAGTCCAAACGCAACAGTATCCCTTTTTGCAAATTCCTGGAGCCCGGACATTTGGACTCCTTCAACTTTGGCAGCTTTGAATTTGCACTTAACTTTTTGGATGAGATTGGCTTAGAGCATATTCAGGCACATTTACAAAAACTGTCCAATACGGCCAAAACCGCATTTTCGGAGCTGGGACTTCTGGAACAAAGTGTGTTGGAAAGAAAACAACATAGCACCATTTTCAATATAAAGGGAGACGAAAAGCTGTTCAAAAGACTAACGGAGGAAAATGTGGTTGCGTCACCCCGCGGGGGAGGCATCCGGTTGAGCTTTCATTTTTATAACACGGAAGATGAAATTGATGCCATTGCCAAGCTATTGAAGTCTTGAATGACCAAAATCATTTTTTAAAAGAAACTATCCGCTAATTTTGCCAAAGTAATCCTATTGTTAGGAGCATTTTATCA
>NZ_LXTT01000024.1 GCF_001683915.1 Allomuricauda sp. CP2A
ATACTAGAGCAGGAAAAAGCGGATAGTCAACTAAAATTACTTAATGAAGATTTAAATATATATGCTTCGGTAATAGATGTAAGTAATCCAGAGAATAAAAAGGTAAAAGAAAAATGGGATAGTAAAGAGTTTAAAGATAATTCGGAAATACAAGTTCAAATCACAATCGCCTTTTTAGCAGTAATTTATTGGAGAAAGGAAAGGGATATTGTACAAATTGGACTTTCCTCTGAATTTAAAGAGCAAGGAATTGAAAGCACCCTTGATGAAATTAAACCATTAAAGAAAACTTCTAAAAAAGATAAAAAGAAGTAAAGCCAGTGGCTAACAATGGTAACCGTTGCACAAGCCCCTGATCAGCACCAAAACGGATTGATATAGGCCTCTTTAAGGGGCTTTTTTATTTTCCCATTAACATTGAAGATTGGGCCTTATGTCTTTTTCAAAAGGTCCAAAGAGGAAAATAAGTGCGTTTTTCAGCAAAGTGGACAAAGCAAGTTGCCCCGCCCCACTTTTTACCCGTTTTCCTTCGAATTTCAGGTACTTCTTAAGGTTGTAGGCGATGGCCGCTAGGTGCATGCACTTGTTGGCCTGTCCGAGGCCAATGGTATTTATCTTCCGCAGTCCCATGAACTGGGTCAGGCTACCGAACACCGGTTCCACAGTACTCTGCCGTTTGCCCTTCATATACCTGCCCTGTGGACTTTCGACCCTTTGGATGTTGCGTTCGTATTCTTCGCGATAGTAGGTCACCGAAAATTGTTTCTCGTTCACCTTGCCAAGACAGCTCGAACGTAACGGGCAGCCCTTGCAGATCTTG
>NZ_LXTT01000030.1 GCF_001683915.1 Allomuricauda sp. CP2A
GAACATACCCGTAATAGATTAGGGCCAAACCTATCAATATGTACCAGTAGCTGCTCAAAGTTTTCTATTTTTGTTCTATTATGTTTATCAGTTTTCTATACTTTTTATCTATAAAATCTTCCAAAACCTTTCTTATCAAGTCATTGCGATGGGTTTTTATGTCCAATTTATAGGATGCCCCCTGTGCCAATTTTTCATATTTTCCCATGCAGTCCTTACTTAAGGAAAGCACGAAGGATTCCTTTCTATCGCGAAAGTTTTCCGTGCGTAGGAACAATTTAAATTGTCGAACCGGGTACTCGTCGGTCATTGAAGAATTTTTGGATGTCATCCCTTTATGATTCTCAATGACTGCGGTTTCTTTCGTATTCCTAACGGTTTTAGGCTCAAAATGTTGTTTGGACCCACTCGGCGTTTCCTCAATCGAACGCTCACTTTTCAAGGTCTTCAGCACATTCACGGTTTCTTTGTTCTGTTCCGCCATTTTTTGGATCAGACCTAGTGTATTTACTTTTTTTCCTCTTTTCATAGTATTGCGCTATTTTGTTAGTTGGCTTACTTCCTCAAAGAAATGTTTGATATCTTTTTCGCCCCTTTCTTTATGCTCAGGTATGGGGTACAGTGTATTCCGATATCTTTCCTTGTAGATGGTCTTGTCCTTGACTACACTGGTCATCATGGGAATACCCGCCTCTTTAAATTGCTGGCGCAGCACCGCAAACTTGTTTCTTTTGACCAGCTTGTACTTGTTGAAAAAAAGATGGATGCTCTTTAATACACGCTCTTCATTATCAAGGAAATTATTTTTCAACGTGAAATAAAAGTGTGAAGTGCTGTCTATTTCCAGTTCGTCATGGTCAAAGGGCACAAAAACATGTTCCACATACATTAGCCCTTTGACCATCTCTACATTCAAACTGCCAGGAAGGTCGAGAATTATATAATCCACTTGGCCATAGTACTTCAGGATGGCATCCTGTAGATTCTGAACGGTTACTGGTTCAATAGGATAAAGTTCCAAACCTGCCCTTTCTTCGGCATCCAACATTTCCATTTCCCGATTCCGTTTTTTGTAGATGGAGTATTGAGGATTATCGGCATCCAAAAGCACAATTTTTTGCTGCTTTGCATAGAAAAGATTTGAAGCTAGAATAATGTTCAATGTCGTTTTTCCGATACCACCTTTTTCGCCTACCACACTAATAATCTTTGTATCCATAATCCGTTATTTAGTTCTTTCAATAATTAGTTAAATGATGAAATAATCAAGGCATTGTTTAATGACCTAAATCCCTAATTAATTATATAATTATTGAGAAATATATAATTATAATTTGTTAATAACTAGATGTTTATGAAAAATAATTTGGGCTAAAACCATATGAGGCCAAATGAATCTAAATGGATCCACAACGTGGTTTCATTTGGCTTAAGGACGAATCTATTTTTATG
>NZ_LXTT01000037.1 GCF_001683915.1 Allomuricauda sp. CP2A
CGGTAGGGGTTGCGCTCGTTATAGGACTTAACCTGACACCTCACGGCACGAGCTGACGACAACCATGCAGCACCTTGCAGGCGGTCCGAAGAAAGGGGTGTCTCCACCCCATGCAGCCTGCATTTAAGCCCTGGTAAGGTTCCTCGCGTATCATCGAATTAAACCACATGCTCCACCGCTTGTGCGGGCCCCCGTCAATTCCTTTGAGTTTCATTCTTGCGAACGTACTCCCCAGGTGGGATACTTATCACTTTCGCTTGGCCACGGAGACCGAGGTCCCCACAGCTAGTATCCATCGTTTACGGCGTGGACTACCGGGGTATCTAATCCCGTTCGCTACCCACGCTTTCGTCCATCAGCGTCAGTACATGGTTGGTCACCTGCCTTCGCGATCGGTGTTCTATGTGATATCTATGCATTTCACCGCTACACCACATGTTCCGGCAACCCCACCATGACTCAAGACCGCCAGTATCAAAGGCAATTCTACGGTTGAGCCGCAGACTTTCACCCCTGACTTAACGGCCCGCCTACGGACCCTTTAAACCCAATGATTCCGGATAACGCTCGGACCCTCCGTATTACCGCGGCTGCTGGCACGGAGTTAGCCGGTCCTTATTCTTACGGTACCGTCAGCTCCCCTCGCAAGGGGAGGTTTCTTCCCGTATAAAAGCAGTTTACAACCCATAGGGCAGTCATCCTGCACGCGGCATGGCTGGATCAGGCTCCCGCCCATTGTCCAATATTCCTCACTGCTGCCTCCCGTAGGAGTCTGGTCCGTGTCTCAGTACCAGTGTGGGGGATCCCCCTCTCAGGGCCCCTAACCATCGCTGCCTTGGTAAGCCGTTACCTTACCAACTAACTAATGGTACGCATGGCCATCCCTGTCCGATAAATCTTTAACCACATCATCATGCGATGTCGTGGTACCATGGGGCATTAATCCAAGTTTCCCTGGGCTATTCCCCTGACAGGGGCAGGTTCCATACGCGTTCCGCACCCGTGCGCCGGTCGCCACCAGAAAAGCAAGCTTTTCCGTGATGCCCCTCGACTTGCATGTGTTAGGCCTGCCGCTAGCGTTCATCCTGAGCCAGGATCAAACTCTTCATTGTATTTCTCTGAATGTCTGTCCGACACCCAAAGACCTGAGTCCCTGCATCAAAATGGTTCTTATAATATAATTCTCTTTACGCTGTCGTTACAATATGTATATGAACTTCTTCTTTCAAATCAAGGAAAAAAAAGAACCCTGAAAAGGCCCCTCCATCCCTTAAAACCAACCCAGCCTTATCAGCTAAGCGGGTGCAAATATAAGCAGGTTATTTTTTCTCCGCAAATAGTTTTCGCTTATTTTTTTTCAAAAAAACGCATAAAATTAATAAGTCGCTGTTTATCAAGCTTAATTTGATTCTTCCTAGGAAAAGAAATTCCAAACCAACCCAAATCGGATTACAAAATCCCTGTACGGATAGTTTGGGGCTGAATAATAATTAGGCTCTGAAAAAATGGAATTCAAATGTTCCGCTTTTAGATAAATCCGTGTTTGCCTCACCTTGGCATTGATAAAGAAGTCCATTAAGGGATAGCCGCCCTGTTCTTCGTTGTTTTGAATATAAAATTCACCCAAGAGCGGATTGTAGGCATTCATATTGTAAGAGGTGAAATATTTAAAGGTAACCCCCGTCTGCAAGAACATGGCCTTTTTAAACACATCGCTTGAAAAATAAAGGGTATTCCGAGTAACCAACTGGGGCAAGTTCAAGACTTGGTTGTCCTGGGTAACGTCTTGGTACAAGACGGTGTTCATCAATGACCATTTGCGCCACTTGAATTCCTTTGTATATTTTGCCCGTAAATGATTTATGGTACCAGATTCCTGAAAGGGTTTTACAAAAGCGGTTTCTTGGGCTGCTTCAATCTGCTCTGGGGTGGCTGTTGAAGCAAAATAGGTATAATTGTCAATTGCACTGTACTCCGCATCTATCCGACCAAGCCATTTTGAATCAAAACCAAACTTGATCGACTGAATCTGTTGCTTTTCAAAAGTGTCAAGGTTATACCAGTTAAAATTTCGGTAGTCACTTTGATATAATAGGTAGTTGAAATCCGGCATACGGGACGATATGTGGATTCCCCCAAACACAGTGCTATTATCGTTGATGCTATACTTGGCCATGGCATCCAGCGTATTTCCAGTAAGGTCCCCCGAAATGGTATAATTGATATTTCCTTTTAGATACAATCGCCCAAAATTTTTGGCATACCCCCCGCCTACGGTTATCTCCTCTCCTTCCAATTTATTTGGAATGGTACCCTCATCCGTAATCAAAAGACTGTTGAAATAATAATTATAGGTATAGAGTCCAACACTCCCTGTGACTTTGCCCAATATCCTGTTTGAGAACTCCACACTCCCTTTATTGAACATGGTCTTTAATCGTGCCCTATCCGCTATGGGCGTCAAAAAGGGGTCCTCCCCGAAGGCATCATTTTGTCTGGTCTGCCCAAAATCGTAAAACTTGGTCTCATAGCTAAACTCGTGACCAATGGCAAGCGAGGTAGGATTCATATCCGTTGAATCTCTTTTGTGATTTACCAATTTATATTGGTGATCTAAATAATAGCGTTTACCCAGTATTCTATTGTTGGCATCGGTATAGCGCACATCAATCTTGGAACGATCTTGAAAGTCGGGCAAATCCCCTTCAAATTGTTCGCGGTCCAAAAGCCCGCCGTTTTCTTGCCCTTCAATATCCTGTGCCGCAATATGTGCCCGGAGATTGTATCGATCATTTTGGGTGCTATAATTTAAAGTGGTACTGAAGTTTCCGGATTGCGCTTGTTCATATCGATATTTTCCCAAAGAGCGAAAACCGTTATAGGCAACAGATGCATTGAATCGCCTTGAAAGATTAAAGGTTAAAAGAGCATCCAAAAACTGCCCTTGTTCCATGGAGGTCTTGAACATCAACTCGGTCATCGGCGTAGGCACATTATAATATTTGATGTCCTCCACCTCAAAATATCTGGAGTGTTTGGCCGTTGCGCCAATACGGGGGTAGTATGGATTGTTTGAAAATGTTTTCCCCAACTCATTATATGGTTGTCCCATATTGGCAAAGGGCATCAACTCAAAATCATCCTCGCGGATATAATTGTACTTGTATTCTTTTTGGACGGTAAGGGTAGTGTCCAGAAAAGTAGTGTCCCTCGCATACGAGACTATCTTGTAATCTTTAATGGAAACGGAATCTACCTTTTTGATCGGTTTTGTGTTCTTTATGAACTTCCTATCAGCCAATGCAGTGGAATCCGAGGCAAGAGAGTCCTTTTGCTTGGTCTTCACGGAATCCATTTTTACAACCTTTAGGGAATCAAGCTGATTGACTTCCAAGGAATCCAGCGTCTCTACCTTCATTGAATCCACTTCTTTCTGGGGAGGCAAAGAGTCTTGTTGTGCAAATAAAAATTGGCCCAGCAAAAAGAGCGGGGCAAACAGTATCAATCTCATTCCATGGTATTGCTCAGGCAAAGGTATAGGTTTTGTTTCTAAACAAATGTGAAAAGTTTGCCATCAAAAAGCGAATCAACATTTGGAAATCTGCACCCATATTTGGCCTTCAAAGAAGCAGGTCTTATCTTTCAGTTCGGAAAGAAATATGCTAAAGGACCTTTATAAATATCCAAATGAAGCCGGGACCGATGAAGCCGGAAGGGGCTGCTTGGCAGGACCCGTTACCGCCGCAGCCGTAATTCTTCCCGAAGGGTTTACCAATACCATCCTGAACGATTCCAAACAACTATCGGAAATAAAACGGGAAGGCCTACGGCCCATTCTGGAACAAGAGGCGGTATGCTATTCGGTATGCCATGTTTTTCAGGATGAAATTGATGAAATCAATATTCTGAACGCTTCCTTTTTGGCCATGCACCGTGCTTTGGATGCCATGGAACAGACCCCCAGTTTTATCTTGGTCGATGGAAATCGGTTTAAGCCCTATCCCTCCATTGCCCATGAATGCATCATCAAAGGGGATGGCAAATACATGAGCATTGCCGCGGCCTCTATTTTGGCCAAAACCTATCGGGATGAATACATGGCCCAAATCCATGAGGAGTTCCCCATGTACAACTGGAAAAAAAACAAAGGATATCCCACCAAGGAACACCGGGAGGCCATCAAAGAATTTGGCCTGACCAAATACCACAGAAAAAGCTTCCGACAACTCCCGAAACAGTTCACATTGGATATTTAAAAATCCTAACTTTGTGTCAAACTTCAACCATGAGATATAAGGTACTGTTCTGTTTGCTCGCACTTTTTATCCTTTCCTGCGAAACCGAGGTCAAGACCAAAGACTCCCTGCTAGGCCACCTACCGCCCAACCCCGCATTGATCATTAAGATCACCAATCTGTCCAATTTTAAAAGCGAGCTCAAGAACAATGCATTTCTGACCAAGACAAAAAGCTTTCCTGTTTATAAGGAGGTTTTGGGGAAGTTAAATAACTTAGGCCACCTATCCACCAATACCACCTGTCTTTTGGCCCTTTACGAAGTGGGCAAAGGAAATTATGATTTCATTCTCATTGCCGAAAAGAATCCGGACATTTTCAATGTGGACGATGTGAGCAATAAAACGGTGGAGACCCTCCAATACCAGGGTACGGATATCACCAAATACACTCTTGATGAAAACGAGGTCTTCCAAATGCCAAGCGATAAGGCAGTCATTTTGAGTTCCTCCCTGCTTTTGATGGAAAACATGGTAAGAACCAAAGCGAACAATCCTGTGAATCCCACTTTGGAAAAACTGTATGAGACCACGGCACCCAACAAATCGGGGACGGTGTTCATGAATCTCAGCGACAATGCATCACTACTTTCATTGAAAGAAGAATCCGATTCCAAAAAACCGTTTTCTGAATGGATTTCGTTGGATTTTACGGCCAATTCTGATGAAGTGAGCCTCAACGGAATTGCCATGGCCCCGGATTCCACCAAAAATTTCATCAATCTTTTCAAAGGGACATCCCCATTGACCAACAAGACACCAACGCTTGCCCCGTTGAATGCACAGGCCATTGTCTCGTACACTTTTGATGATTATCAGGTCTTTGCCAAAAACCAAAACACCTATTTGGATCGGGTAAAGCCCGTGGACTCCCTTTTCAACACCATCGAGGAAGTGGGCGTCATTTACTTGAACAACCAAAGGGTGGTCTTGCTGAATTCCTACGGAACGGACAGTCTGTTTGAATTTTTGGATGGTAGTAAGGCATCCTCAGAAAACTATCAGGGAAGTGAAATTATGGAATTGCAGGACAAAAATTTCTTGAATGAGGGATTTGCACCACTGGTCAGAGATTTTGAATCGAACTTTTGCACCATCTTGGAGAACAGTTTTGTTTTTTCAGAGAACAAAGAATCGTTGCAGACCATCATCAGCAACCATAATGGTACGTCTTCCTTCAGCAATGCACCGTTGTACCAAACCGCCAAAGCTCCATTGGCTAGCGAATCCAGTGTGCTGTTTGTATCCAATGCTTCGGGGATTGACCTTTTTGCCGAACAAGAGCTTGCCCCTGACCTTTTTGAGTCCATCAAGGATACCGATTTGGAGGACTACACTTTTGCTACGCAAGTTGTGGGTGATACGGATTTTGCCCATCTGAATATGTTGGTTTCCAAAATTGAGAAAACCATTCAGACGAATACAGTCACTCCACTGTTTACCTTGGAATTGGATACCGATTTGGCAATTAATCCACAATTTGTCAAAAATCACAGGACCAATAAGCAGGAAATTGTGGTGCAGGACCAAAACAATGTGCTTTATCTTATTTCCACTGAAGGCAAGGTGTTGTGGACCAAACAGCTGGAAGGGCGCATACAACCGCCTATTCAACAAGTGGATATTTACAAGAATGGCAGGCTTCAACTGGCCTTTTGTACCAACGACCAATTTATGATCGTGGACCGAAACGGTGATGACGTGCCTCCCTTTAAAATTGATTTTGATGGAGGCAACCTAAACCCTTTGGCCGTTTTTGATTATGATGGCAGCAAGAATTATCGCTTTGTAATCACCCAAGGGCAAAAAGTCTTTATGTATAACAACAAAGCGAAAATTGTCAGCGGATTCAAATACACCCAAGCAGCAAGTCCCATTTTGGGAACTCCCAAACACTTTAGGGTTGGGAACCGTGATTATTTGGTGTTCAAACTGGAGGACAATACCCTTAAAATATTGCATCGGGTGGGAACGGACCGAATAACAGTTCAGGAAAAAATTGATTTCTCCACCAATGAGGTCTTCCTGTACAAAAACAAATTTACCGTGACCAACAAGACGGGTGTATTGCATCAGATTGATACCAATGGAAAGCTCACTGCCAGTAATTTCAACCTTAACAAAGACCATGGCATGTATGCCACGAGCAACACCTTGGTTCTTATGGACGACAATGTTCTAAGTATTAAGGGCAGAAAAGTAGAGCTGGATTTGGGCGTTTATACCAAACCCAAGATTTTTTACATCTACGATAAAATTTATGTGAGTGTCACGGACATCCAGAACCAAAAAATCTACCTCTACGACAGCCAGGCGGAACCCATTCCCAATTTTCCCGTCTATGGCAGTTCTCTCATTGATCTTACGGATATGGACAACGACAGGAAATTGGAGTTGGTGGCCAAGGATCAAGATAATTCCATAATCGTTTACAAAATGAATTAACGGTTTCTTTCTTGCGGCTTATACATTGGTTTAAACGAGTTACACAATTTTAGTGATTAGTAGGGGTGATTTTTTTGTAATTTGTATGGAATTGCTTTTAAAAACCAAAACTAAAGTACACTATAATGAAAACCTCAAGTAAAACCTTCATCAGTTTGGTTGTTACGCTGATGGTTGGTTCCTCAATCAATGCCCAATTCTTTAAAAAATTGGCCAAAAAAGCGGAAAGAGCCGCAGAACGCACTGTTGAAAGACGGGTTGAAAGAGAAACCAGCGAAAAGACAGACCAAGCATTGGACAGTATTTTGGAGCCCGGTTCCGGAGGAAGCCAAGCGCCCGATGTTAACAATCAGGGTGGCAATGCCCCCGCCAATACCGGAAATGGCCCAAGCGGGAATACAAATACCGGCACGCCCTCTGCTTCCAGCGAAAAATCAATTGCCATCTACAGCAAATTCGACTATGTTCCAGGGGACAAGCTCTTGTTCTTTGATGACTATGCCAACGATTTTATCGGTGATTTCCCCTCAAAATGGAATACCAACGGAAGCGGAGAGGTAGTCACAATTGGCAATTCCCCCCAGCGATGGATGGAACTGATTCCCGGACATAATATTTATTACTTGCCCAATGTACCCAACCTTCCAGAGGAATATACCATAGAATTTGATTTATTGACGTATGGTATGGACAACAAAACCTCTTCAACAACAGGGATTGAAGTTTCCCTGAGCGATGATGAAAATTTTCAGGCAGGACTCCACTTTGCCAGAGCTTGGATTCCCGTAGGACAATATGCCGCCTTCGGCATCCGCACCCGGAACCATATTCACGGAGAAGGTTCCATTATCAATAGTGAGGTGCAGTCCGATATCAGACAAGCCGTGCTCAACCAACCCCATATTTCCATTGCAGTGAACAATGCACGGTTTAGGCTTTGGGTAAACGAAGAAAAGTATGTGGACATTCCCCAAATGGTCCCAGAAAATAAATTGACCACACTTAAATTTAAAGTGAGCGGGCTTAAGGACGGAAAGGAAAAAATCTTCATTTCCAACCTAAAAGTGGCCGAAGGTGGGGTTGACCTTAGAAGAAAATTGCTTTCCGAAGGAAAGGTTTCCACCAACGGGATTCTTTTTGATGTGGGTTCTGCAAACATCCAGCCACAATCCATGGGCATCATCCGGCAAATATCGCAGGTGCTTCAACAAGAGCCTTCCATGAAACTCAAGATTGTGGGACATACCGATGCGGATGGTTCGGAAGAAAGCAACTTAAAACTTTCAAAAGACCGTGCGGAAGCCGTAAAGAATGCCTTGGTCTCGGTATATGATGTCTCCATGGATAGATTGATTTCCGAAGGAAAAGGGGAAAGCGAACCTGTTGGGGACAACAATACCTCTGATGGCAAGGCACAAAACCGAAGAGTTGAATTCATCAAACAATAAACACCATATTACACATGAAACACTATTTTCTTTTACTGATAGCCACTATTTTCTGCTTCACCGCTGCATCGGCACAAACCAGTTGCAGTCAATACTACCCCTTGGTTGATGGGGCCAGCTTTCAATACACCAACTATGACAAAAAAGGCAAGGAAGACGGCAAGCTCAACTATAAAGTGACCAATGTAAATGGGTCCGGCGACAACATTTCCGCTACCATGGTCATGGATATTGAGGACAAAAAGGGCAACACCTATTCGTCTGAATATGATATAATTTGCAATGGCAATGTGGTCAAGGTTGATTTTAAATCCTTGATGAACGAACAAATGCTGAGCCAAATGGGCGATGTTGAGATGGACATTTCGGGAACCGATGTGGAATGGCCGAACAATCTGGGCGTGGGTCAGGAATTGCCCGATGGAAACGTAAATGTGAAAATGAAAATGGGCGGGATGATGAATATGAACATGAACGTGGAGACCATCAACCGAAAAGTGGAAAAAAAGGAAAGTGTGACCACCCCTGCAGGCACGTTTGATTGCTTTGTGATCTACAGTGAAACAAAGAGCAAAATGATGATGGCCAACCAAACCTATCCTTCCCGAGTATGGTTGACCGAAGGTGTGGGCATGGTAAAACAGGAGTCCTACAACAAAAAAGGAGACTTAATGGCCAGCTCGGTACTGACGCAGTTTAGCAAATAAGCACTAATCCAATTTAAAAAAAGAAAAACCGGGGTGTGAGCCTCGGTTTTTTTGTTTTGGTTGGGTTAGAATCCTTCAATCCCATACACGTCAATGCATTTTCATGTTTCAATTTTTTGATGCTTGGCATGAAGTTAGCAGAGAGCCTTTTGCAAAAAGTAAGGGGCTTTTGCACTTATCTATTAAACTCAATGTCGTTTTAATAACCCTTAGCCAAGGAGCCCGGTTGAACATCGAGCAGATTCGGTTTAGTGTAAAATGTCTTATGAAAGTTTTATTTAAAAACTTCAATCGTATCCAACTCGGGGTTGCCCCCTCTTTGGCCGCAACCCGCTGCGGTATATATTTTACCATCAATGACCACGGCTCCGGTTCCATGTCTGCCTCTAACTAGGCTGGGGTATTTTTCCCATTTCATTTTTTCGGTGTCAAAAGCTTCAACATCAGAGTGAGCCGCTTCCTGACTGGCACTTTCCCCTCCAAGTATCACTATTTTTGGACCCATCGTCACAGCGAAAGAACCCGCCCTTTGGGTAGGAATATCCAAGTTTTTGGGGAGTGTCTGCCATTTGTCTTCGGAAAAATCATAGACATCCACCGCTCCTTCGGTCAAATTAAATACTTGTTCCGTTTTTCCTGAAGAACGTCTACCACCTGCCACATATAGTTTATCATTGACCACCCCAACACTAACATGGTCTCTGGCATGAGGGGCGTTTGCAAGTTTTCGCCATGAATTTGTGCTAGGGTCATATTCATCGAGCCACGCTACATGGCCATCCCAATGGCCATCTTGAATACCACAAACCAAGTAAATCTTATCTTTATAGACAGTGCACCCAGCAGCTCCCCTCCTTCGGTCTTCCGGTATTTCTGGGCCTTTTCTCCATTCGTTTTTATCGATATTAAAAATGTAGATGTTTTCAATTGGTGTTTCGTGCGGGTATCCACCGGTGAACCCTCCCAGGACATAAACTTCACCCTTGAACGTTACAGCCTGAAAATGGTGTATTTCTATTGGCGTTTCAGCATGTTTTGTCCAGGTTTGGGTTTCCGTATCGAAAATCTCAGTGGGTTTTATCCCTCTTCCACCCAAAAGGACCACCTTGTTGCCCACTGCCGCCAATGAACTTTCATGTCGTGCGGTGCAATTCTCCGATACATTTATGGTCTCCCAATTTTGCGCTTGGGAAAACTGAAAATATAAAACGGCAGATGCAAAAAGGGTCAATTTAAGTAGTCTCATATGTCTATTGTATTAATCTATATCAAGAATTATCACAGCCCACCCACCTGAACATTAGGCAGGCTCAACTTAAACCGTGAAGTTAGCATTTTTTGGAGTATTAATTAAGAAGGTGTTCATAGAGGCATATCCATGAAAAAATTGGTGCCGTTAAAAACTACACCTTGGTTTTTAATATAATTGGGGATGAGAAAAATGGACTTGCACTGACTATTCTGCCAAGCTCAAAGCTAGCAAAGAGTAAAACCTTTAACTTATCACTTTCCCGCCATTGCTTATAGACAATATTGACCGCAGCTTTTAAATCTGTCCAATCTTTTGGTAGATTTCCTTTTTAGAGTTCTCAAATATTTCTCCACCAAACTCTTCATTGTCCAATGAAATTATAGAAATGTCCTTTATTCCCATAATCCCGAAAACGAATTTCAAGTAGGTTGTCTGGAAGTTCATATGTTCATTTTTCTCGTTTTCCCCATAACCTGTGTCGCCACGACTTGACAGAATGAACATTTTTTTGTCTTCAAGAATTCCAACATAATCTCCGTCTGGTACGCCTGAACGAAATTTCCAAGTTTCGTTAATTCTCATAAGTTGGTCGATATAAGATTTTAGTCCACTGGGAATTGACCAGTTGTACATTGGCGTTCCCAAAACATAAATATTATGTTCCTTAAACTCTTTAACCAATTCATTGCTAAACTCTACACCAGACTGATTTTCTTTTGTTCTTTCGCTTGGTTTGACAAATGCGCTCGCAATCCATTTTTCATTTATGGGCGGGATTTCCTCTAATCCAACCTCCCGATGCGTAAAATTGTCGTTAGGATTTTTCTTTTTCCAATTATCCTCAAAAAGTTGTGTTAGTTTTCTACTGTGTGATTTTTCTTTTCTTACACTTGCATTGATGATTAATACTTTGTTCATAGTCTTAAATTTTGATTATGAGACAAAGTTCCGGAATGGAAAAGTGAAAAAAATTGACCTAGTTTAAGATGCTTTGATTTTTTTACGCATTCTACTCAAAAATTCGGCAGAGATTCCCAAATAGGATGCAATAAGATAGTTTGGTACTTTCTTTGAAATTTCTGGGTAATTTTCTAAAAAATCCAAATATCGCTGTTCTGCATCTAGAGTGCTGTTTAAGATTATTCTCCGCTGTAAACTCCCAAGATAATTTTCAAGGATGATTCTAAAAAAGCGTTCAAGTTTTGGAATTTGCATTAACATTTCTTGAAAAGAGTCGTAGCGGATTTGGAGTAGTGTGGTATTTTCAATGGCTTGAATGTTGTAAATCGAAGGTTTTTGTTTTTGAAAACTTTCAATATCTGTTGCCCACCAATTTTCACTTGCAAAATATAGGATTTCTTCCCTTCCTGTTTCCGGGTTTATATAAAAAGCCTTCAATGTTCCATTGACAACAAAATTATCGGTTCGGCAAGTTTCCCCATTTCTCAAAAGATAATGCCCTTTTTGAAGGGTTTTCTCTGTCCAAAAAGTCTTAATTAAATTTTCTTCTTCAGAACTTAATTTAATGTATTTTGAAATTGTATTGGTTAGTTGTTCTATCATTCAAATTGTTGCCAATGTTATAATGTGATTCGTTTTTAATACCTCGACTCCCCGTCCGTCCGGCGCTCAGTATGGGATGAATTATATCGAGTTATACTGAAATAAATTCAGCACAGGCACCTGCCTGCCGGCAGGCAGGAGTGAAGTTAGCTTTTTTTAGGGTGAAAATCCAGCAATAATGAACGGGTGGAAGAAACCTACACTTTCGTCTTCTCCCGCACCACTTCCGCTTCAAAAAGGTCTTGAAAATGGCGGAGCAATTTTTGTTTGATTTCTTCCACGTCTACCTGTTTTTGTCCCAACTCCACATTTAATGAAGTAACGGCCTTGTCCTTGATTCCGCAGGGAATCATCAAATCAAAATAGCCCAAATCTGTATTCGCGTTCAAGGCAAAACCGTGCATGGTAACCCAGCGGCTGGCCCGAACGCCCATGGCACAAATTTTTCGGGCAAAGGGAGTGCCCACATCCAGCCAAACGCCGGTTTCTCCTTCGGAGCGTTCGGCTTTCAAGCCGTACTCGGCCAAGGTGCGAATCACCATTTCTTCCAAAAAACGAAGGTATTTATGGATATCGGTAAAGAAATTGTCAAGATCCAAAATGGGATAACCCACCACTTGTCCCGGGCCATGGTAGGTGATGTCCCCACCCCGGTTGATTTTATAAAACGAAGCTCCTTTTTCCTCCAAGGCCTTTTCGTCCACCAATAAATTGGTGATGTCGCCACTTTTCCCCAAGGTATAGACATGGGGGTGCTCCACAAACAAAAAATGGTTGGGGGTTTCAAGGCTAGAACCTTCCCTTCTATTCTTGATCTTGGCATCAACAATATTTTGGAACAACTGCTCTTGGTAATCCCAAGTTTCCTTGTAATCCCTATACCCTAAATCTTGTAGCCCAACCTTTTTGTTCATGCCACAAAGATACAAAGCATACGACTGGAAAACTATTCTTCCAGTTCCACTTCAATATCCAAAAGTTTGGGGTCTTTCATCATTTCCAAGAAGGATACCTCATAGATCAGCGTCTTACCATCCGCACTAAAAGTGGCCTCCTCAGCTGTGGTGGACTTTACTTTTCTGGGGAAATGGTATTTTAAGGTGTATGTAGATCCCGACAGGAACATTTCCGATCCTTGAAGACTGTCAATGTTCTGTTGGAACAGTTCCGGGTCGATTATCTTGGCCGTTCTTGAAAAGGTATTCTTGGCAAAGGCATACGAAACTTCAGTGGTCTGCTCGGACATGGGCATGGGTGTGGCTTGTTCCGGTTGGCTTTTGGGGCCCATTAAACTGGCGTCCCTGAAAGCATTGAAGGCATCGTTCACCTCATTTACGTCCTTAAAGTCACTGAAGAGGTCAAACTTCATCACTTTTTCCGCGGGATTCATGACCATGTGCATGTTGAACGGCTCCAATTTTCTCAATTTTGCCTGTTCTTCAGGTGAAAGCTCTGCTATGCTGTCATGTTTCTCCTCCAACAAATCCTTGAAAGAAATGATGGAATCAATAGGCTTCTCGTTTTCCTTCACCATTTGGTCACCGGCCATTTCCATGAGTTCAGAGCCATCAAAATTAATGGAAAGCTTTCCGGAGCCATCTTCCTGTAGATGGATTTCTTCGGTAAAATTGCAGGAATAGATAAACACTGCCGCTAGGGCACATACCAAGATTTGGATTTTTTTCATACTACTTTAGTTCGTGTTATTCAATATGACAAGAGCCCCGATAACCCCGGGCACCCATCCACAGAATGTTAAAAGTAATACAATAACAAAAGACCCGCAACCTTTTCCGATTACGGAGAGAGGTGGAAAAAATATGGCCAATAAAACTCTCCAGAAACTCATGGTATAGATTTTGATTGATGATACTTATTAGTACCTTGATCAACATTTTTGTTACACTAAACCCATTCTTTTAACACAAAATGATCTTTTGATGCGGTTTTTTGTCCTTTTCTTGTTTTTTTTGACCAGTTCTACCCTTTTTGCGCAATATCGCTTTTCGGGTGAGGTGTCGCAAACCCATTCTGGAAATACCATTTATCTGTCCCTGGTGGAAGACTACCGCAAATCATCACGGATTTATCTGGATCAAATTGTGAAGAAAACCCAAGTGGATTCTTTGGGCTATTTTCAGTTTGAGGGCAACAATTTGCCTTTGCAAAACCGAGTCTACCGCATTCATTTGGATGGTTGTTCCGATGACGCCGAAGCCAACCACTTTTTGGGGCAGTGCAACAATAGCAAAAGCGTTTTGTTCATTGCCCACAATCGGGATACGGTTCAATTTCCAACTTCGTTTGAAGACCAGTCCCTCTGTTCCATTGTTTCATCCAACCCAAAATCTGCTGCGCTGCTGGAAGTGGAAACCTTAAAAGATGAAATGGCCTTTGATTTTATGGAATTTCCCAGTGAAGCCAGCAAAAAACTCAATTCCAGAAAATGGTTCAGCACTTTGCAGGATTTTGGCAAAACGTCAGACGAACCCTTGGTTGAGCTTTTCATCTACGATTTTCTATCGGACAAAAGAAACGAAACCTATGGATACTATCTTCAAGACGTATCCACCAACACCTACTATGAAAATCTTTTGTCCCGTTTGCTAAATACATATCCTCAAGCAAGCTTTACCCAACAATATGCTGCCGAAATTGGCACTGATAAAGAACTGGCCACCTACAACACGCCCAAAACCTGGTATTTAAAATATCTCTTGCAAGTGGCCCTTATCCTATCACTCTTGGCCAATGCATATTTGCTCACCACCCGAAAATTGAATGAAAAGATCAAGGCAAAATCCTTGCGACAAAAGCTCACGCCGCAAGAACAGAAAATTGTGGCCCATATCCTGCAGGAAAAATCCAATAAGGAGATTGCCGCCGAACTTTTTGTGAGCCTCAGCACGGTAAAGACACATATCAACAATCTCTATAAAAAATTGGGGGTTTCCTCGCGCGAAGAAATTGTGTATCTCTTCAAAAAATAAAAGAGCTGTGCCCTTATTTTCTAATTGCTTCCTAAATTGGATGGACTTGAACCTGTCCTCCTATGGCCTTTAAAACTTTCATTATGGTCGCAAATTGGGGTTTTGCACCATCGGAAAGTGCTTTGTAAAGACTCGGCCTGCTCAATCCTGTTTCTTCTGATATTTTTGTCATCCCAATGGCCTTTGCAATATGCCCAATTGCATTTACTACATCTGAACTATCACCTTCTTCCAGCACTGTATTGAGATATTCAGCAATCATTTCCTTACTGTCCAAATAATCCGCTATATCAAATTTTGAGGTTCCCATTTTCTATTCTTTTAATTTGTTCCAGATTTCATTTGCTCTCTTAATGTCCCTTTGCTGGGACGATTTGTCGCCACCTGCCAGTAAAACGATTATTCTACCATCCTTTTCTTTAAAATAAATTCTATATCCTTTGGCAAAATGTATTCGAATTTCACTGATTCCACCCTACACTTTTACAATCACCAAAATGTCCAATATTTTCAATTTTTTGAACTCTGAACAGGATTTTAGCCTTTGCCCTTACATCTTTCAATTTTTTTAGCCATCTATCGAAATCAACAGTTTTTTCAATGAAGTACATATAAAAATTGTATCTACTTGGATACAAGTATAGGTTTAATTCTTAAATACAACCCAAATGTTCATGCTAATATTATTTACCCATGAAAATTGGTTGTCGCTTCAGAAAATAAAAATCAACCCCCGGTCTAGTCCCCATTTCCATCCATCTAAAGTCTTCCCACACCTTGTTTTTATTGAATTTTCGAGCCAAATCTTTATATCGAAAAATCATGAAACACATTTTTACAGCCGTATTGATGCTCTGTACAACCATCATTCTCTCCCAAGAATTCAACAAAGAAATTGTACAAGAGGATGGCCGGAAATTTATGGTGGGGAAAATCAATTTGGAGGGTCTCCACACCAAACCTTACCAACAATGGTTCCATCAGGGCATGAAGACCTATCCCGTTGATGAATCTTTGGTAGAACTCTTCAAAAATGACTTGGCCCAATATAACATCAAGCTGTTTTTGGGCACCTGGTGTGGGGACAGTAAACGGGAAACGCCCCGTTTCATCAAAATTCTGGAGGTTGCCGATTTTCCCATGGAACAATTGGAACTCATTGCCCTGGACCGCAGAAAAGAGCAGTACAAAAAAAGTCCCACCGGTGAAGAAAAAGGGCTCAACATCATCAAAGTGCCCACCATGATTTTCTTCAAAGACGGCCACGAGGTCAACCGAATCGTGGAAAGACCCATTGATTCTCTGGAGGAAGACATCGCCCAAATCGTGCAAAACAGGCCCTACACTCCCAATTATGCACAATAACCGCAGCCAGGGAATGGAATTAAAGCGCAAAAGTGTAATTTTGCGCTTTAATTTTTTACAGGCTATGCAACTATCGGAACAGGAAATCGTTCGAAGGGAAAAATTGACCAAACTCAGGGAAATGGGCATCGACCCCTATCCCGCAGCATTGTATCCAGTGGATGCCACATCCAAGAGCATCAAGGATAATTTTGAGGAAGGCAAGAAGGTGGTCATTTCCGGTAGATTGATGTCCCGAAGAATCCAAGGGAAAGCTTCCTTTGCCGAATTGCAGGACAGTGAAGGTAAAATCCAAGTGTATTTTAACCGTGATGAAATCTGTCCCGGTGAGGACAAGACCCTATACAACGATGTCTACAAAAAGTTGTTGGACATTGGCGATATCATTGGTGTTGAGGGCGAACTGTTCAAGACCCAGGTTGGCGAAAAGACCGTGATGGTGAAAAACTTCAGCCTGTTGAGCAAATCATTACGTCCCCTTCCGCTACCAAAGGTAGATGACGAAGGAAAAGTGTTCGATGCCTTTAACGACCCAGAATTGCGTTACCGTCAACGGTATGTGGACTTGGTGGTAAATCCGCATGTAAAGGATACCTTCATCAAAAGGACCAAGATTACCAACAGTATCCGCGAGTTTTATAATGAACGAGGCTATTTGGAGGTGGAAACCCCCATTTTGCAGCCCATTCCCGGAGGAGCCGCTGCGCGTCCGTTTTTGACCCATCACAATGCATTGAACATTCCCTTGTATTTGCGAATTGCCAACGAATTATACCTGAAACGATTGATCGTGGGTGGCTTTGACGGGGTGTATGAGTTCTCCAAGGATTTCAGAAATGAAGGAATGGACCGCACCCACAATCCGGAGTTTACCGTAATGGAACTCTATGTGGCCTACAAGGACTACAACTGGATGATGGAAACCACCGAAAAACTATTGGAAAAAGTGGCCGTTGATGCCACTGGAAGCACCAAAGTGAAAGTGGGTGATCACGAAATTGAATTCAAGGCGCCCTACCCCAGGGTTCCCATTTTGGAAGCCATTAAGATTCATACAGGGTATGATGTGTCCGATATGGACGAAGACCAACTGCGGGAAGTGGCCCAAAAACTAAAAATTGAGGTGGATGAGACCATGGGTGTGGGTAAATTGATCGATGAGATTTTTGGTGAGAAGTGCGAGCACCATTATATCCAACCCACTTTTATCACGGATTATCCAAAAGAAATGAGTCCGTTGACCAAGGAGCACCGCACCAACCCAAGGCTTACCGAACGTTTTGAGCTGATGGTAAACGGAAAGGAATTGGCCAATGCCTACTCTGAGTTGAACGACCCCATTGATCAACGGGAACGTTTTGAGGAACAGCTTAAACTCTCCGAAAAAGGGGATGATGAGGCCATGTTCATTGATCAGGACTTTTTGCGCGCTTTGGAATACGGAATGCCCCCAACCTCGGGAATTGGCATCGGTATTGACCGCTTGGTGATGTTGATGACCAACAACTCCTCCATCCAAGAAGTGCTCTTCTTCCCGCAAATGCGACCCGAGAAGAAAAAGGTTGACCTTACCGAAGAGGAAAAAATCATCATGGACATATTAAAACCCGCAGGGGAAATGTCCTTGGCCGACCTTAAGGAAAAAGCAGGTCTTAGCGGTAAAAAATGGGACAAGAGCACCAAAAGTCTTGTTAAGTTGGGCTTGCTCAAAATTGAGAAAAAAGAAGACAATCTACTAGCTATGTTTATAGGTTAAATGATTCTCGTTACATTTAGGGAAAACTGTTCTACTAAATGGACGATTTTGAATTTAGTCAAAGACTTTCCAGAGAATCAGAGTTTAACTTCCTAAAGGTTGAAAATGAGATTATCAATATTGACCGTGGTATTTTTATCTCAAATAGCTCTATCAATGATAAATTTCAAGTAATACAATTTATTAATTGTGAATTTTCAGGATCAGAAGTCCTTTTCGAGGACATTAATAAACCCAACTTAAATATCTTTTTTAGAGATTGTAGGTTCAAATGTAATTTGTATGTTACAAGACTTGTTTTAAAGGGGCTAAAGTTTATTGGAGTTAAAGAAATAGGACAAACTTTAGAAGTTAGGAATTGTAAGTTTGGTGATTTTTATTTTAAGGGATATAAGGGAACAAAATTGGAGTTGGATGGTTCAATTGACATATCATATAATAAGATTAGCCAAATATTAAACCTCGAAAATATTCAACACATAGCTGGTAATTTTTCATTCGAAGGAAATAATATAAACACCCCAGAAAGACCATCAGAGTTTGAGTTTTTGGCAAGCTTTAGTAATTCAATATTTCACAATGCAAGTTTTTTGCACAACACTTTTAATAACGAAGTGAAATTTTACAGAATGCAATTAACATATGATTCTCATGGAAGCGCAAGAAGTTTTAATGATTGCAAATTTGAATCTGCTTATTTTAATGAGGTTAATTTTGGTGAGCGATGTTTTTTTAATGGCAGTATGTTCAAAAATAGTGTTCTATTTGTCCATTGCAAAAATTTGGAAAATACCAAAGCTGATTTCTCCGGATGCATATTTTACAAAGATGCATTTTTCAATTATTCCGAATTTAACAGTTTGACAATAAAAAACTCCCAATTCATGGGAATTACTTCATTTGAAAACACAAAATTCCAGGAAATTGAATTCGAAAGAAATATTTTTGAAAAAGCTGCACATTTTGATGGAATTGAGGTAGACAATCTTGAAAACTGCAATCGCAAAACACTAAGGACAATAAAACAAGAATTGCAGCGAACCGAAAATAGAATTGACTATAACATCTTCAAAGCAGCTGAATTAAACGCCTATAAAAAAGAGTTAAGCCCAGATAGGTGGAAAGAAATTTTTATCCTTTGGATAAACAATATTTCATCAAAGCATGGATTGGATTGGTTGCGATCATCGATTTTCACACTCATAATTGCTTTACTTTTTTATGTTTTTTACTTTCTAACCGAGAATTACTCACTGGATTTTAGCGTAACCAATGAATCTTTAAATCATTTTATCAAGGGTTATTTTAAGTTTTTACTACCAACATACAAACCACCATTTCAAAATGGTCTTTCGCTCTGGTTCCAGTATTTACCTTTTATCCTTGGCAAGATTTTCATTGCTTACGGTATTTACCAAACAATTCAAGCATTTAGAAAATTCAGGCTGTAAATTAAAATACCCTGACACGATCCTCAATCGGTAATAAGTTAAAAGGCTGTATTTGAAAGAAGTTGGCTTAGGTACTCAATATAAGCCTTACAAAACACGGACTTTTAAAGGTGGAAAAAACAGAAGATGCCCTTTTGGCTAAATATACGGGCTAACTCCGCGACCATTTTCTTAACCTTAATTGTTTTGAATATCCAAAATTGGATATAGTGTATTGCGCCCTGTCAGGTCGAGCGCAGTCGAGACCTTATTGCTAAAACATTCCCTTTGAGTACCTCTGGACTGCACTCGAGGTGAATTATAAGTATGAAACATTAAGCATTGCTGTTTTGATTTTTAAAATCGATTTTCAAAAAAAGTCCTATATTGCCCCTGTTTCCTTCTGATCAGAAGGAGATTTCCAGCAGCTACCCCCACTAATCTTACTTAAATCTACTTATATGAAAAGAATGAAATTAGCATTCCTTTTTGTGCTGTTGGTATCGTTTGTCAGTAGCGCACAAGAGGTAACCGGAACCGTTTACGATGACCAGAATGTACCGTTGCCCGGAGCATCGGTCCTAATAAAGGGGACCACAACGGGGGTCATCACCGATTTTGATGGCAAGTACACCATCGAAGCGAATGTCGGGGACATTTTAGTATTTTCCTACGTCGGTTTCAATTCCCAAGAAGCCACAGTTACCGGCAATACTTTGGACATTACATTGCAAGCAGGGCTTGCATTGGAAAATGTAGTGGTCATTGGCTCCAGAAATGTCAATAGAACCGCCACGGATACCCCCGTACCCGTTGATGTTCTCGATGTGACGGAATTGGTACAAACTGCCCCCCAGGTCACCGTAACCGAAATCCTGAACTATGCGGCCCCTTCATTTACCTCTAACCCCCAGACCATTTCTGATGGTACCGACCATATTGCCCCTGCCTCATTACGCGGCTTGGGGCCCGACCAGGTTTTGGTGCTCATCAATGGAAAAAGACGGCACAAAACGGGATTGGTCAACGTAAACGGGACTTTTGGCCGAGGCAGCGTGGGGACCGATATGACCACCATTCCATCCAACTCCATTTCCCGAATAGAAATTTTGAGGGATGGTGCGGCGGCCCAATATGGTTCCGATGCCATCGCAGGGGTCATCAACATTGTCCTTAAAAATAGTGTGAACGAACTCCAAGTGGACATCAATACAGGAGCCCATTTTACCAGCGAGCACAGTCCCGCCAAAAAAATAGATGGTGAAAAAGTGAGCTTGGGCCTAAACTATGGTCTGCCCATTGGCCAGGATGGTGGCTTTATCAACTTTACGGGTAACTTTAACTTCCGCGGATGGACCAACCGAATGCAAGCATGGGAAGGGTCTATTTTTAATGGTTATAACTCCATTGAACGTGTGGCTGCAGACGACAACTATGACCTCTCGCTGCTCCTTGATGATGATTTAACCGATATTTTTCAATACGCTGGGGCCGCTGGCTTCACACTAAACGGAACTGAAACCAAAGAAGAACTTCAGGGCATTTTGGGAGTCGATGTTACGCAGCAAGAACTTTTAGCGAGAGGGTTGCAACGAAGCGACTTCAACATGCGTGTTGGCCAATCTGAGTTGAGAGGTGCCCAGTTTTTTGCCAATCTTTCCATTCCATTGGATGAAAACTTGGAACTGTATGGTTTTGGGGGATTGAGCTTTAAAAATGGTAATGCAGCTGGTTTTTACAGGCTGCCCAATCAATCAAGGGCTTACACACCCGCCTACATAAATGGCTTTCTGCCTGAAATCAATTCAAGTATTCTTGATAAATCAGCAGCATTTGGCATTAAGGGAATGTTGGGGGATTGGAACGTGGATTTCAGTAATTCCTATGGTAAAAATGAATTTTTATACCGGGTTACCAACTCCAACAATGCCTCTTTGGTCAATTCAACCCCTTTTGAAGCCGATTCGGGTGGGTTCAATTACAGCGAGAACACCACCAATTTTGACATGAGTCGCTTTTTTGAAGATACCATGGCCGGGCTCAACATTGCCTTTGGTGCAGAGTACCGTGTGGAAAATTATGCCATTGTGGCCGGGGAAGAAGCTTCATACACCCAATACAATACTTTGGGAAATCCGCATGACCCTACTGACATGAATTCAACTGTCCCTACCGACTTTTTTGGAAATTCAAGGCCTGGTGGCATCCAAGTTTTTCCCGGTTTTAAACCTGACAATGAAGTCGATGCATTTAGAAATACCATAGCCGGTTATTTTGATGTGGAAGCTGATTTTACGGAGTCCATTTTATTGAGCGGTGCGGTTCGGTATGAGAATTTCTCCGATTTTGGCGGAACCTTAAACTTTAAATTGGCCACCCGTTTGAAAATTTCCGAAAATTTCAATCTTCGAGGTGGTGGACAAACAGGGTTTAGGGCGCCATCATTGCATCAAATTCATTATAGTTCCACTTCCACACTTTTTGTGGATGGCATCCCCAACGAAGTTGGTATTTTCCCAAATACCTCCAGGGTGGCCAGACTATTGGGCATTGAGCCTTTAAAAGAGGAAACTTCAATTGGCGCCACAGCCGGATTCACGGCAAGGGTTCCCAGTGCCAATCTTAAATTTACCTTGGATGGTTATCTTATCAATATTGATGATCGGGTGATTCTTACCGGTCAGTTCAGTGATAACGGAAATCCTGAGTTGGCCAACCTCTTCCAACAGGCCAATGCCACACAAGCGGCTTTCTTTGCCAATTCTGTGGACACCCAAACCAAAGGTTTGGATTTTGTGGTTGACCATAAGGCCAATATTTCAGATAATGTTTCTTTGACGAACACTTTGGCGTTTACCTTATCTGAAACCTCTGTGGAAAAAGTAAAGGTGCCACAAGCCATTGCCAATGCAGGGCTAAGTGATACGTATTTTGATCCAACCAGTAGGATTTATTTGGAATCTGCTGTCCCCACCACCAAAGGGAACCTTTCACACAATGTAAAAATAGGGGACAACTGGAACTTCTTTTTACGGAACGGTTATTTTGGAGAGGTGAGGGAAGCCACCAATGAAAATGACCCAACCATCGACTATACTTTTGGTGCAAAAATTGTCACTGATTTTACCATTGGTTATAGTTTTACGGACAGTGCCACTTTTACTATTGGTGCCAACAACCTTTTAGATGTGTATCCAGATAAGAACGATCCCGCATTTAGATCTGATGGAAGGTTTATTTACTCAAGAAGATCGGTCCAATTTGGCCAGAATGGCCGTTATGTTTTCGGTAGATTGACATTTAAAATAAAATAATCTACCCGTTTCTTGATTATTTTGATGGTGAAGCCCCGGCATGGGGCTTCATTATTTTTGTTATTTCACAAAAAAGCATAGCTTAGAAACCCAAATGGAACTAAGCAAAAAAATAGGGCTCATCCTTGGGCCCATCGCCTTTCTTATTCTTACCAATTTACCCGTAGAACTGGTTTCTGAAAAAGGGGATGCCGTGATTTCCGTTGCGGTATGGATGCTCATCTGGTGGATCACCGAAGCAGTTTCCATCTCTGTGACCGCACTTTTGCCCCTATTGTTATTGCCTATCCTTAAGATATTGCCCATTGCGGAAGTTGGCGCCAACTATGGAAGTCCCATTGTCTTTCTGTTCTTTGGAGGGTTTGTAATGGCCCTGGCCCTGGAAAAGGTAAATCTCCATCGTCGTATTGCGCTCAATATCATCAGGTTGACAGGCACTACACCCAATAAGGTGATTTTGGGGTTTATGATTGCCACGGCTTCCCTGAGCATGTGGATCAGCAATACGGCCAGCACGGTGGTAATGTTGCCCATTGCCCTGTCCGTCATCAACCTTTTGATCAATGATGAAGATGGTTTTACCAAAAACGACCAAAATTTTGCGCTGAGTGTTATGCTGGGCATAGCCTTTTCGGCCAATGCAGGGGGAATCGCCACCGTAATAGGCACACCGCCCAACTCTGTCTTGATCGGGCTTTTGGAAAATGAGTACAATACCGAAATCTCCTTTCTAAAATGGATGACATTGGGGTTGCCATTTTCTTTGATCATGATCGCCATTTGTTATTTGGTCTTGGTGAAATGGATGTTTCCCAACCGGGATTTAAGGTTTAATGCTTCCAAGGAGGTCATTCATACAGAATTGGAAAAACTCGGGCCCACTTCCGGAAAGGAGAAAATGGTCTTGGTGATTTTCGCCGTCACTGTTTTTCTTTGGATTTTCAGGACTCTCATCAATGCTGTTTTCCCTTCTTTGGGACTTACGGATACCATGATCAGTATTTTTGCGGCCATTGCCTTGTTTTCAATTCCCTACAACATTAAAAAAGGTGATTTTATCATCGAATGGAAAGACACCTCCAGATTGGCCTGGGGCATATTGATTTTGTTTGGAGGTGGATTGGCCCTTGCCCAAGGGATGTCCTCCAGCGGCATTGTGGATATGGTGGCCGAAGCCATAGCCCAAAGCGAGATCAGTATTCTTCTTACGGCCACTTTATTGATTTTCTTGATGCTTTTTATGACCGAATTGATGAGCAACGTGGCTCTAGTGGCTGTTTTGGCTCCAGTGGTGGCCGGTATTGCCATTGGATTGGACATTCCCATCCTTTATCTGCTGATTCCCGTGACCATTGCCAGTAGCTGTGCCTTTATGTTGCCCATGGCCACGCCACCAAATGCCATAGTCTTTGCCAGTGGTCATGTGAAGATTGCCCAAATGGCCCGTGTGGGGGTTATCTTGAACCTTATTGCCGTGGGACTGTTGATCTTGGTATTCAAGTTTGTGGTTCCAGTATTGTTCTAACGCAAATGGCCCCTCCAACTGGAGGGGCCATTGACAAACTAACTAACTCAAAAAAATAGTAAGAAACTAACTCAACTCTATTCTTATATGCTTTTACACCACAAAGGTATGACCCTTTAAAGTGAAGATTATCATAATTAGATTTTTGTTAACGAACCTGCTAAAATTGCCCGACAACAACTTTATCAACCCTTTTTCAGATTCGGTGAAAAACCCATAAGGCCAGCTTCCAAAGCTTGCAAAATTGATAGCGTTAAACACATTTCATTGCTTTTTACGCTTTGTTGACCAACCATGTTATTTTTTTGTTAACCAACACCTTACACTATTTGTAACGATAAAAAATCGACTTTCATATAAAAAGCCCTCCAAAGGAGGGCCTTTCATAACTAACTAACTCAAAAATTTGTAAAATGAAAACTAAAACATCCTACTACTTTGTCCCTGCGTAAGGGTCAAAATTTTCTGGGAGATACTTTGAAGTATCAAAGCCCAAATCTATGTTGTCATCTTCCATATAGTTGATGGAAGTCACTTCCAAAACATTGGTATAGGGGTCAAAACCTTCTGGGAGTTCATATTCACTGTCCAAACCAAGGGTCAATTCCACCTCGTTCTCAATGTAGGCGATGGCGTTCAAATCCACATATACTTCATAGGGTGAAAACCCTTCTGGAAGGTAATCTTGGGTATTGAAATCCAATTCCATGTCCTCATCTTCCAAATAGTTGATGCCATGGACATCCACAACTTGGGTGTAGGGATCAAAACCTTCAGGAAGGTATGACTTGGTATCAAATCCAAGTTCTTGTTCAACTTCGCTTTTAAGGTATATGATGGAATTCAAATCAAAATAGGTTTTATAAGGATCAAAATCCTTGGGAAGATAATCGGCGGTATCAAAACCAAGATCCAAATCGGTTTCTTCCTCTATAAACACTATTTCGTCCAAATTCAACTCATAAGACCCATCTTTGGTCCCATCAGACAGATTTGCCTTACTCCATTCAGCATTGATGTTCAACGCTGTAAACTCATTTTCCAAGGTGCTTGTGGTGTCTGTTTCTGTGTCTGTAACCACCGTCCTTTGTTGGTCATTTGCTATGGCAACACTACTTAAAAGTGCACATCCATAAATTACTAATAACTTGTTCATTTTTTGATTGAATTTTGTGATTGATGATATGCTTATAAGACTATAATGGTTTTAAAATGTTACACCCTTTTAGATTTTTTTACGAAAATTAGATTCTCCCCAGACCCCATAAAATATAGCATTTCAACGCAAAGCATCAGTAAAACGCAGGATTCTCAAAGGTTTCGTCTTTCAACAAAAAATTTTGATGTTAAGAGTTATTTAACGAAATGTTTTGATGATTTTTTGGCTTCTTTGGAGACACTGCACCATTTAAAATGTCCCGTCATGACCAAAATATTTTCAATAAAGTCAACTATTCGGGTTGTATGGAACACATCAAACCTATTTTGAACCCCAAATAATCCTACGTATTTGTAGGAATTTACAACTATTTTTATACATTTGTTTATAAACCATGTAGTTTGTCGGTTATACCTTGCACTTTATCCCATACACATCGTATTGGGAGCGTTTCGCAACATATCGTGGAGATTAACCGAAGGTTTAACTACTTTAGTAGTCCCAAATCTTATAAAGTCATGACCTACAAATTAAAAAGCCTCATCTTTTTTTCCTGTTTTGTGATTTCTTCCCTTGTCTATTACCAAGTGGAACAACAGGAAAAATTCCAAGAACAGATCAGTTCAGAAACCTTTGTCGAAACTCAGTTCCATGATGTCGACGATCTGAAAAAACCCAAAACCGAACTTGAAGAGGAACAAAAATAAGTTCCTTTAAACTCCGCTGTTAAAAGCTTCATAAATGTCGACTTAATGATTAAACCATTGGACAATGCCCCTGTCCAAGTTATAAATCATTAAAAAGTAAACATATGAAACGATTAGCAGTAGCATTGGCACTTTTGGTTTCCTTAAGTGCCTTGGCGCAAAAGCAACACGGCCATAGCATGCACAAAGGTCCAAAAATGGACATGACCGCAGAACAGATGGCCACTTTGCAGACCAAAAAAATGACCTTGGCCCTAGACTTGACCAAGGCCCAGCAACAGAAGGTCATGACCCTAAATTTGGATGAGGCTGAATTTAGAAAGGCCAAGTGGGAGGAAATAAAAGCCAAAAGAGAAAGTGGCGAACGCGAAAAACCCACACCTGAAGAACGATTTGAAAGGGAGAATGCAAGATTGGAGCATCAAATTGCGCATCAGGAAAAAATGAAGGAGGTATTGAGCGATGAGCAGTACCAAACCTGGAAAAAACTACGATTCGCGAAAGCGCATCGCGGCGAAAAGAAAATGCAGGAGAGAAGAAGAAGAGGATAGTGTTTTTTGTTGATTTTTAGAAGCCGCGCCTGCCATGGGTGCGGCTTCTTCTTTTGGTTAAATTGAAAAAAACAATTGTATCGTCTTTTTTGACGATATTTAAAATTATCGGCTTTTTTACAGATATTTGTATATATCGGCTTTTTTACAGATATTTACATATATCTGCTGATTAACGGATATTCCTTATAAGAAAAAATGGTTGCCATACTTACTGGAGACATCAAAAACTCATCGGCGCATAAAACCACCAAATGGCTGCCCCAATTAAAGGAAGCCTTGGGCAAATATGGAAAAGAACCCAAAGCTTGGGAAAT
Source organism: Allomuricauda sp. CP2A (assembly GCF_001683915.1). GTDB lineage: Bacteria > Bacteroidota > Bacteroidia > Flavobacteriales > Flavobacteriaceae > Flagellimonas. Next base: position 26,824 of record NZ_LXTT01000037.1, read on the forward strand.
TTACCGTGGTGATAGTTTTCAGTTGGAGACCCATCCGGAAAATGCACTGGAAGCCGCAGTGTACATCAAGACCTGTATAAAGCAGATTCGCCACATGGATGTGCGGATAGCCATTGGGCTTGGTGAAAAAACCTATGATGCCCAAAAAATAACCGAATCCAATGGGCCGGCATTTGTGCTTTCAGGAGAATGCTTTGAAAATCTCAAAAAACAAACCATGGCCCTAAAATCAGCATCCCAAGATTTTGATACCCCCATAAATTTAATGCTTCAACTCGCCTCCCTTTCCATGGACAGTTGGCTACCGGCCACCGCCAGAGTCGTAAAAACTGCCTTGGACAACCCCAAAGCGAGTCAAACAGAACTCGCATCAATTTTGGGCAAGTCACAAAGCACCATTAGCGAAGCCCTTATACGTGCCGGCTTTGACGAAGTCCAAAAAATGATTCAATTCTATCAATCCCAACTCTCCCAACTATGATACTGGCACTAAAACTCATCCTGGCACATTTTATAGGTGATTTTGTCCTACAGCCCAGCCATTGGGTGGAAGACAAGCTCCAAAACAAATGGAAATCCAAATACCTCTATGGGCACATTGGGATACATCTATTGACCCTATTGCTCATCCTCCAGTTTCAACATTTGGGTGCCGTGGCCATTATTGTTGTCTCCCATTTTTTAATAGATGTGGGCAAGCTCAGCCTTACCAACGAAAAAAATTACCGCTGGTTGTTTGTGGTGGACCAAATCCTCCATCTTTTGGTCATTGCCGCCATGGTGTACTGGATTTCCCCATTTGAGATTGATTTCAGTACAGTGTTTGGCGAGAAAAACCTTTTAATGATCACCTTTTTGGTGTTCGTTACCTATGTCTGCGGTATTTTGATGCGCATGTTGTTGGCCCCCTATATTGATGAAATAGCAAAAGATGAGGAAAACGGCGAAGGAGGCTCCCTTAAAAATGCCGGCACCTACATTGGTATGTTGGAACGCCTTTTTGTATTTGGTTTTATTCTGATTCAACAATGGGCGGCCATTGGATTGTTGATCGCGGCCAAATCCGTATTCCGATTTGGGGACCTCAACAAAGGCAAGAACCGTAAACTGACCGAGTATGTTCTTATTGGCACCCTATTGAGTTTTGGATTTGCCATTCTATCAGGGATATTGTACGAATACTTGTTGCTGTTCATCTAAAAAATAATCGCAATCTATTGATTTTTAGAAATTTGTAGTATCTTATAGTTGATTCCCAACACCTACTATTAGCTCCCCTAACTGCCCAAATCAAAACATAATGGATTTGTTAAAACCCGACACTCTAGTCAATATATTCTGTGTGCCATGAAAAATGTATCTATCAACTCGCTTACAAGTATCTTTCTTGCACTTTTTTTACTGCAAAGTTGTTCAGAAAAAACCATCAATCCAGAGGATTACAATCCTGAAATTGTAATTGCATGGAACGAAAAAGTTATGGACATGGCCATTGCGGAAGATGGTCTTTCCACACTTAAAGGACTACGAACACTTTCCTTGATGCACATTGCGATGCACAATGCTCTAAACAGCATTGTTCCAAAATACACCTCATACAACTTTACTTCAGAGAAAATAGATGGAGACCCATTAGCAACAGCAGCTTATGCCGCCTACACTATTGCGTTACATCAATATCCTAATGAAAAAGAAGCGCTTCAGGAAGAATTGGAACATTGGATAAAGGATATTTCCAAAGAGACAAAAGAAATTGCAAAAAATCTTGGTGAAACAACAGCCATATCCATTCTTCAGGTTCGGTACAATGATGGATGGGATACGGAATCGGAATATACATGGCATCCCATGGCTCCAGGTGTTTATGCCGAATTCAATGAACATAGCGGCACTCCTGAAGGTTTTATTTTTGGGGCAGGATGGGCCAAAGCCGAACCTTTTATGCTTCCCAAACAGAACTATTTTAGGTCTCCACCCCCACCTGAAATCCAAAGTGAATCCTACACCCAAGCATTTAATGAGGTGAAAGAGGTTGGAAGCACAAAAAGTAGCACTCGAACCAAGGACCAAGCCCATTTGGCCATGTGGTGGAAAGATTTTGTGGAGAATTCCCATAACCGACTTGCCCGTCAACTGATCGAAAAAGAACAACTAAATCTTTGGGAAGCAAGCCGTCTGTTTGCTCTACTCAACATGACCGTTTACGATGCTTACATCAATGTTTTTGACAACAAATTCCATTACAACCACTGGCGACCTTACACGGCAATCCATTGGGCTGAAAATGATGAAAATCCAGATACCGAACCTGACCCTGAGTGGAACAACCTTCATTTGCATACGTATCCTTTTCCATCCTATCCTTCCGCACACGGAACTGCCAGTAGCGCTGCCATGACCGTCTTGGCCAGTACCTTGGGAACAGGGGATGAGTATGCCTTTACCATGGTCACTCCAGAAGTGGACAAAGCTGGACTCTTTTCTGAGAAGGTAAAAATGGATCCCCCCACCCGTTCCTTTTCAAGTTTCTCGGAAGCTGCTCATGAAGCTGCCCTATCCCGGGTGTATTTGGGTATTCATTTTAGATATGATTCAGAAGAGAGCGTTCTCTTGGGAAAAAAAATAGGTGACTATGCTTTGAACAACTTTCTCAAAGCTGTGGAAATCCCTAAACCATAAAAAGGACAAGTCGTAACTTGCCCTTGATCGGTAATTTTCCTCGTTTACACCTCTACCCCTTGGTTCCACACGCCTGTGGCTGCGGTCTCCTTTACATATGCTGAAAAATCCTTGGGTTTTCTTCCCAACACCTTTTCAATGTCATGGGTAATGATCTCATTGGCTTTGTTTCCCAAAACCTCAGAAAACAGATAATTGATCAACCAAACATAATCCGAAGGCACACCAAAGTCCTCCATCATTTTGGTATATGCTGGAAGCGATATGGGGGTAAATGCAATTTCACGACCTGTAGCTTCAGCAATTTCATTCACAACTTGGGCAAAAGTCAAAAAGCGAGGACCTGTCAATTCATAGATTTCACCATTGTGCTTGTCGTTCATCAACGCTTCCACAACAACATCCGAAATATCATCCGTATCCACATAAGGTACTTTTGCTTCCGCTTGGGGCAGGGCCACGTGACCGGCCAAAATGGGATCCAAAAAGAAGCTTTCACTAAAATTTTGGTTGAACCAACTCGCCCGAACAATGGTATGGTCAACCCCAGAGTTGATGACCACCTGCTCACACAATTCCGCTTCACGCTCCCCTTTTCCTGACAACAGCACCACTTTTTTGATACCTTTTTGCTGGGCCACCTTCATAAAACCTTCAATGGCCTCCAAGGCTCCGGGAACCGCAAGATCGGGTTGAAAAGTGATGTATACCCTGTCCATTCCTTCAAGCGCATTGGACCATGTTTCTGGATTTTCCCAATCAAAAGATGGGGTCTCACTACGTGAGCCTACACGCACATTTTGATTCAATTCCGTCAATTTCCGGGCAACTTTACGTCCTGTTTTTCCTTTTCCTCCGAGAACTAAATAATTTGTTTTCATGATTTTTCTTGTTTTACTATTAAATTTTAATTGTTATGGATGGATTGTTTTTTTGTTGTGGGTTTTACCTTGAAATTCCAAAACAGAACTACGGTAAGTACAAACTCCATGGCTATCAACCAGAAGCCAGGCGAGACATAAAAACTGTAGTATGAACCGCCATAGGGAGCCATTAGATATGGAACCGTAATCAGTGCATCCATCAGGGCACTGGTCAGGAACAACACTAATCCAATCTTTAGTCCATGAGTTTTAGTGTCCTTCATGTAGTAGAACCATGAACCCATCCAAACCAAGGGTATCACAGTCAAAGAGAGAACCAGATTGGCTTGAAAATCCAAATCCTCCATAACCGGAATACAATAGGAAAGCAAAAAAATGCCCACGCCAACAGTCCAAATAATAAGTCCGATAAATACTGCTCTAAAGAATTTCATTTTTGTATTTGTTTTAGGATTACGGGGCAAAATTGCACCAAACACACTGGGTCTATTTGTTTGAAAAGCAGTAAGATTTGTTTGAAAAGGATAACTTTGGAAGATGACCTTGGCTTTCATCAATAACCGCAGGTGGCGGATTATCCGGTTTTATTGCATTGGGTGGACCCTTGCCTTTGTGTATCTGAGCATTGTGCGTGGTGTGGGCACCACAGAAATGGGCAGCCTTAAATTTGATTTGCTTTCCAGCCTATTGATCTCAATAACCTTGGGTCCCATCATAGGACTGATTTCCGGGTTTGCCCAAATTCTGACGGAGGAACGAGTACAAAAATACCGCTCTTTGATCACCCTTCTTCTTTTCCGCATGATCTATGGCATCCTCTTCTTGATCCTATTGATTTTGGGAGCGTATACGGTTTACCAATTCTATTTTGGCACTTCCATGGGCATTGTAGATTTTGCCATTGATGCCGGTAGTGGAGCAATTTATTTTTATGTATTGTCCGTTGATGTCTTTTTAACCCTTTTACGACAGATTAATCTCATGTTGGGGGAAGGCAATTTAAGAAAGCTGATACAAGGGAAATTTTTTAACCCCAGGGAAGAGGAACGTATTTTTATGTTTTTGGACCTACAATCCTCCACCCAGCTTGCCGAACAATTGGGACACGTAAAATACAGTTTATTGATTCAGGATTGCTTTAACGACCTCGGAAATGCCATCGCCAATAACCGGGCTGAAATCTATCAATATGTGGGTGATGAAGCGGTACTGACCTGGACCTTGGAAAACGGGCTCAAGAACGAAAACTGTCTGAAAGCGTTTTACAACTTCAAATTGGCGTTGGCGAAAAAGCGCAACTACTATGAAAAAAAATATGGTGTTCTACCCTTTTTTAAGGCGGGGATGCACCTGGGCCTGGTCACCGTTACCGAAGTAGGAAAATACAAAAAGGAGATCGCCTATCACGGGGACACCTTGAACACCGCCGCCCGTATTCAAGGGCAGTGCAATGTGCTGGACAGCGAGCTTTTGGTGTCTGAAACGCTTGCCGATCATTTTAATTCCGGTGAATATTCATTCGCCGCGCTGGGCAGCATTTCCCTAAAGGGAAAAGAAGAAAAAGTGGGCCTTTTTGCCGTCTCTCAAAATTAGTGCTGTTCTATCGTCTGATTTCACTGGGACGGAATCCAAACTTTTTGGCAAAGGCATTGGAAAAGGAACTGAGGCTATCGTATCCCACTTGCCAAGCGGCTTCCTGCACCGTGACTTCATGATTTCGGAGCAGCTCATGGGCCTTGTCCATCCGCTCATTTTGAAGGTATTTGAACACGGGAACACCAAAAATCTCCTTGAAGTTCTTTTTCAATTTAAAACTGTTGAGGCCTATCTGTCTGGACAACTCCGTCAAAGAGGGCGGATTGTCCAATTGGTTGGAAAGAATTTCCTTGGCCTGGAACAATTTCTCACGTTCGGATGCTTTGATGACTGTTTTGTCCATCGAGGCCAGTTGTCCAAAGAAATGGGATAGCAATGTTGTAATCTGACTCCGAAAAAACATCATTTTGGTTTTTCCTTCATACGAGTTATGAAAAATTTGGTCCACTACGGATTGCATCTCTGGGGTCATAAAAAATTGGGGGCCGTCCACATAATGGTCCGATGGGTTCACCAATTGGTTGAGCATTTCCGAAAAAAGTTCCCCCTCCTCGTTGGGAAGTTTCGCAAGATTTCGGGGTGAAGTGGCAATCACAATACATTCCAAAGGTTTATCCGAAGTCACTTTGTGCTCAAACACCACCTTTTCATCCGCATAGAAGGAGAGCGCCAATCCCTTGGTATATTGAAAATCTTTTTGGGTATCGACATATTTTACAGAAAGGTCCACATTGCCCGAACCATAGAATGCCACCGCTATCACCGGTTCGTCAAACACGCATGAATCTGTTATGGGCACATCGGCCTTGGCCTCTTCCACCAAAATGGTAAAATCGTTGATGTCGATAATATCTCGGGTCATGGGCCTGAAATTACCCAAAGTTAGTCAGTTGGGGAAATCCACCTTGTTTTTTAGTATCATTTTGGATGGTCAATTTTGAGGTAGTTTCTGTGAAAGCGGGGCAATTGCTCCGCTTTTTTTATGTCTTTACGCCCCCAAATGCTTTTAAGACACCAAATAAATGGATAGCGTTAAATCAAACCCATCCCTTGGATAACTTTACAAGAAACTATAATTTGATGGGTGAAATGGGCGTAATTTCCAGAAATGATCGTGAAATAAAATTCTATTACAGTTCTGCCACCTCCATCGGGAAGCAGACCTTGGGCTATGTGCGGGCTTCCGATAAAAAAGTGTTGGAGATTGACGTGGCCAAGACCAAGGTCACCGCTACGCAATGGTCCGAACTGGCCGACCTCCTCAACCTGCCCATCAAAAATTTGGTCAACACCGAACATCCCGACTTTGTAGCGGAGTATGGCAAGAAACCAAATATTCCCGATGAGAACGATTGGCTCCATATTCTGGAGAAAAGCCCCCAAGTATTCCAAAATCCCATCATACTAAATGGAGACAAGGCGTTCCATATTAAAACCCCATCTGATGTGGCCCCTATACTGGACGGGGAAGAACAATAGTTCGGTACACTCAAAAACTTATAATGCTAAAACGTAGAACCGTACAAAAAAGAATGGTGACCCTATGGGTCATTTTGGCCCTGGTGGTTCTTGGTGTGACGGCCCAAATCCTATTCACCAATAAAGTAAAAACCGCCCTTGCCCAAAATGTGCCTGAGGACATGACTTTGGAGTACGGCTCCCTCAGCACCAATGTGCTTTTGGGCAGCATTACCCTAAACGACATCAGTTTTGACCACCATGATCGATTGTTCAACCTTAGCGCCAAAAAAATAAAGGCCTCTGGGCTCAACTATTTTGCCCTGCTCAAAGCTGGGAATATTTCGCTTTCCCGCCTCAATTTGGATGCGCCTGTCTTAGTGCTTCAACATACCCAAAACGATTCCACCAAGACACCCAAAAAAACATCAAAAAGTCAGGATGCAACCGAGGTTGACATCAAAACCTTCAGCATCAACAATGGCCAATTGGAAATTTTGGAAAGCCCAACCGACAGCATCCAACTATCCATCCAAGGCATCGATGTAGTGGTAAACAACATCCATTTCGATTCAGAAACTACAAAAAACAAGCTGCCCTTTACCTACGGTACATATCAACTGCATACACAAAACCTCCAATATGATATGGGGCCATACGAGGAATTGCAACTTGAGGAATTGCAATTTACGCCGGATGGGAGTCACATCAAAAATTTTGTGCTTCGGTCCAAATACAGTCGGGAGGAATTGTCCAAAAAACTGACAAAAGAGCATGATCATTATGCCCTTTCCATCGACACCATTGCCCTGCAACAGTTTCAGTTTGGGTTTGAGGGTGAACAGCCAAAACTTCATATCCATCACATGGCCCTCCAAGAACCAAACTTTCAGGTGTACCGGGACAAGCTTTTGCCAGACGATACCTCCCACAAAAAACTGTACAACCAAGCGCTTCGGGATTTGGATGTGGCCCTTCAGGTGGACACCATCGCCATTCAGCAGGGTACACTCACCTACGAGGAACGTGTGGAGCCCGATGTTGACCCCAACGGTTTGCGCTTCACTGAAATTTCCGCCCAAATTGCCAACCTCCATAGCAAAGGAGCCGGTAAGGTCGCTGTGAACACGCAAGCTAAGCTTATGGGCAACGCCCCTTTCTCTTTGGATTGGTCCTTTGACCCCCAGAGTATGTCCAATGACTTTATTGCTACGGGCAGCCTTTCCGATTTTGACACCAAGTCCATCAATCCCTTTTTAAAGACCAACCTCAGGGCCGAGGTGAAAGGGACCGTGAACCAACTATACTTTACCATCAGTGGCAATGAGGTGAAATCCATGGGCGATATGAAAATGAACTACGACCAATTTGAGTTTGTGGTATTGAAAAAGGACCGCTTGGGCGTGAACAAGCTGCTCACCGCCGTTGTGAATATTTTTGCCAAAAAAAACTCGGACACCGACCCCGAGGGCTACCGTTATGGCTCCTTTGAAGTGGAACGCAACACCGACAAGTCCTTCTTTAATTACCTATGGATCAACCTAAAGGCCGGACTGTTGGACACGGTTACGGGGGATGGTAAAAAGAAAAAGGGATAAAAGGGTAAATGGTGAAAGGTAAAACCTAAGCTTTACCTCCTCTTTCTTGGATTTCGCAACTTTCAACTTCGTTCTTCCCACTTCGTCCTTTCACTCTTTACCCTTGCACCATGAGCCTTGAACCCTTCACCCAAAGAATTGCTCATTGTCAATTGTTCCCTGTAAATTGTGGAAAAACCCCAGTTTTTTTATGGTTTTTACACAATTGCAATTGACTGAAATTCGGTACTTTAACACCTCAAAACTCCCCTTCCCTCAAGTCTTAGTGGAACACCTTATTTAGTTGATGATGTTGGTATAGCCCTATTTGGGTGTGTAGAACCTGTTTTATGCTTATATATACAAGTTCGTGTAATTTTAGTGACAATTATGTTCAATAAATCTATAGATATAAATAATACCTTTTTCCCGGGTCACGAAATTGACGACCCAAAATGGTTTGCCGGAAGAAAGTCAGATATCGAAAGAACACTAGTAGCCTTAAGCAGAAAAGGAAATAGTGTAATTGTTTTTGGAGAAAGAGGTATCGGAAAGTCGTCGTTTGTTGCAATGATTAAGATGATAGCAGAAGGGAATACCTATTTGATTTACAAGCATGGTTTGCATAAAAAATATAATAGAGATTTTTTCAACTACCAAATCGCTTCTATAACTTGTGATTCAGGGACTCAAAATGTTGAGCAAATATTGCAAAGATTATTAACCAGTCCCGAGGGTTTTAAAAAAATCATAAAAACAAGGCTATTTTCAACAGAGCATCAAGCCTCAGATAGTATTGGTCTGAACTTTTTAAAACTTTTGAATGTTTCATCTACTTCTACTGATAAACGTATTGAAAAAGCAATTGAGGAAAAATCAGTAATAGAAACTTTTACAAATGTTGTTTTGACAATTCAAAATGAAATATTAGAAAAAAAGGAAGAACTATTGATTGTAATTGATGAGTTTGATTTAGTGGAGAATAAAAGCAAATTAGCAAGTTTGATGAAAGCTCTTTCAAAAGGAAAAGTAAAATTTCTGATATCAGGTATTGCATCAGA
>NZ_LXTT01000048.1 GCF_001683915.1 Allomuricauda sp. CP2A
TTTTTAATATATTTTATTGCCATTGGTAATTGTTGGTTGATTTATAATTAATTGATATATAAATAGAATACATATTCTGCATGCCGACTAAAGATGAAATGGATGGTTATAATTCAAGTCTTTATTAATTTTCCTTATTACTGCCAATAATCTACAGGATGGACTTTTGTCCAGTATGATCTTACAGCTCAGCCCTTCTCTATAGTTATGAATAATTGAGCCCTGAGATTATATTTGATTGTATCAATCAATAATAATCAAAAATAATCATTTTTAGTGATTGGCCAAATAAAAAATGAAATTGTAAACCGATACAATATCAAGTACTGTATCTAAATCGGCCATTGGGAATTTCCTGCCAGAAAAAATAGAGGTATTATAATTCCCCATCCTTGTCAAAACTCAAAATGTAATTGGCTAAAAAAATATGAAATAAGCAGTTGAGAAATTAAGTTCCATCACAAAAATCCTACTAACGAGATATGGACAACGAGATATTTCATAATGGCGAACTTGCCGTCCAGCGCAAACTTGGAGTGGAGAGAGAGGCCAGCCGGCTCAAAAGGATGATAGCCCCTGCGATATCTCCTCAGATAATACCATTTATCGAGGCGCAGGCCCTAATCTTTGTTGGAAGCACCGATGCAACAGGACAACCTTGGTCATCGGCCCTATATGGAGAACAAGGATTTTTACAGGTTCCTGAAAGTACGGAGATGGTAATCGACCGGGAAATGATAAGGAGTCCCAAGGGTGATGTGTTCTATGCAAATATCGAGACCAATCCAGAGGTGGGCTTTCTTTTCATACACCCCGAGTCTCGGACTCGCTTCCGGGTGAACGGGTATTTGACACGGCAGGGCAGGAAGATTAAGGTGCGGGTTGGGGAGTCCTATGGTAACTGTCCAAAGTACATCCAAGCAGGAAACTTAGTCATTGACAATACCTTTGATGCCAATCGAGGTACAGTGTTTCAGGGATCGGCCCTTGATGACAGGGGGTTAGAGATGATATCCCGTAGCAATACCTTCTACGTCTCCTCGAGAAACATGGACGGAAGGACCGACACCTCGCACCGGGGAGGCAACGATGGGTTTGTTTCCATCACACCCGAGGGAAAACTTATGATTCCTGATTATCCCGGAAACAATCTGTTCAATACTCTGGGCAATATACACCAATATCCAAGGACTGGACTATTGTTCATGGACCATGATAACGGGACAGTACTTCAATTATCAGGTGAAGCCCAGGTACTCTATGACAGGGACTCCAATAGGGGACTTACAATCACTGGAGGTACTGGTGTATTTTGGATATTCCACCCAACAAAGTGGATACGGACCGAGGGGCATTTCAACGGGGCCTGGGATTTTCATTCCTACTCCCCCTTTAACCCAAAAGTAGAATGACAAGTCCCCTTGTGGGACATTTCAAATAATTAAGAATAATAAATCAAAACAATGAAAAAAATTGGAATCAATGGAATGGGCCGTATAGGAAGGGCGTCCTTGAAGATCATCATGGATACCCCCGGACTTGAGGTCGTGGCCGTAAACGATATAGCCCCCCTTGACAATATTGCATACCTCTTGCAATATGACAGTGTCCATGGGAAGCTGGATCGTAATGTATCGGTGTCGGAAAACGTCCTTACCGTGGGAGACCATGAAATCCGCTTTTATAGTGAAAGAGAACCTAAAAATATCCCTTGGAAGGAGATTGGGGTAGATACCGTGATAGAGAGTACTGGAGTCTTCACCAAGGAGGAGGATGCTTCTATGCACATTGAGGCAGGAGCCAAAACCGTTGTAATATCAGGTCCGACCAAGAGTGTTGGGGTTCCCACCGTGGTCCATGGGGTTAACACCTCGGACGGAAAGGTATCCATTTTTTCCTGCGCCAGCTGTACCACCAACAACATCAGTCCGGTGATAGAGATCTTGGGGAGAAGAATCGGTATAAAGAAGGCAATCATGACTACGGTCCATGCGGATACGGCATCCAACAGTATCGTGGATTCCCCTTCGGGAAATGTAAGAATGGGACGGTCGGGCCTGAACAACATTATCCCCACAACCACTGGTGCGGCAGTGGCTACTACGAAGGCAATGCCGGAATATGCTGGAAAGTTCGACGGAATGGCCTTCCGTGTTCCGGTGGCTGTGGGATCCGCTTCTGATATCACTTTGGTTACCGAGCGGAAAACCTCCGTGGACGAGGTTAACTCTATATTTAGGGAAGAGGCGGCAAGCCCACGTTACAAAGGTGTATTTGCTGCAGTGGACCAACCCTTGGTATCCAGTGATATTGTAAAGGACCCACATGCCTCTATAGCTGACCTTTCCATGACTAAGGTGGTGGACGGAGATCTGTTGAAAGTGGTGACCTGGTACGATAACGAATGGGGATTTGCCAATCAGATGATACGACAGATACTTGTTAATTAATGTCTTGCAGGTGAAGTAGTCTATCTCCAAATCCCTATTTAAAGTGCGCTACGTCTTTAAATAGGGAATTTGGTTACTCCTTTATTTGTTTGACTTTTTCTACGTGTTGTGAAATATTCAGGTTGATTCTCTTCATAATTTTCACCTAAAAATTCATGGCCACTCCAACACTGTTGGGCTTTAATACCAATCGCCAGCTCACCCTTTTTTCTACATTTAATTTTTCCTGTTCTGAGGGATTTCCGTAACGCTTGCCCAGATAATTGTCGATTGCCTCTACTGTTGCTACACTTAAAGCAACGCTCAATGCAATATCCGTTAGCCAATGGGCACCGTTCCAAAGTCGCGTTAGGGGAGGAATGCTGCCCAATAGATAGATACCACCCTTTAACCAAGGATTCTTGAACTGCTTGGCCAAGGCATGGGCATTACTAAAAGCGAGTGCTGTGTGCCCAGACGGAAAAGAATGAAAATCGGAATCACGTTGAAATGGGCGAAAATCATTTTTCTTTAACCCTGATCTTGGTCTGGCCCTACCCACCAGTGATTTGGATATTTGTTGGAGTAAGCCGGTAGCTGTAGCAGATGAAATCATTAGTACTCCGGTTCTACGTATCCTATCGTTGTTGGTGAAAAGGCCAGTGAGATAAACAATGCCGTTGAATGCATAGTTATTTTGCGGATTACCATAATACCATCCGTAATCTTTAACTAGCTTAGGTATATGCGGTTCCTGATTACGGAACCACATATCAGCTTCATCGTCAATGGTATACAAGCCCATGATGCCAATTACAACACCTCCAAAAAGCCCAACTTGCTTTTCCTCCCAGGACAATGGACGAACATAGGCGTGACCAACACCTCCTACAATGTTGTTCAAATCATAGGTGAACTTTTCCCAGTTGTTATTTGTGTTAGGGGTACTATTATCAATCTGCTGGGAAAATGCCGTTGAGGCACAGAACAATAGTATGGATAGCATGTTGATACAATGAATTTTCATGATTCAAACCTACTGTAATGGCATAGGCCTTTTTTTATGGAAATAGGCACCATATTCAATTATTGCTCATTGTTTTGAATGGAAAAACCTAGGCGATGCTCTGGGCTTTTTATTGAATGATGTGATATGGGTTTCTGTAAGCTTACGCTACAGTTGAAGATTTTTGGAAGTTTATCGGCTTCAATTCACCCAACATAGTAGGTATGAGTTCTGATACCGTAGGGTGTATATGTACGGCATTCAATAGGACTTTATACGAAGCTTTTGCATACATTAAATCCAACATTCCATGAATGATTTCATCTCCATTCAGGCCAAGAATGGTTGCACCCAGGATTTGCTCTGTATCCGCATCAATGATTACTTTCATGAAGCCGTTCTCTTCGCCATTTTCCCTCGCACGTGCAATTTTTGAGAAAGGTCTGTGCGCCATTAACAGTTTTCTATTTGTTTTAAGAGCCTCCTTCTCTGTAATTCCAATTCTTGCCAAAGGTGGATCGGTAAATAGGGCATGGCATGGAATTCTATTTTTTGTCCCTTTGTTTGTATCTTGAAAAAGAGTATCTGCCACAATTTCAAAGTCATTGTACGCGGTATGTGTAAAAGCTCCTTGGGCATTCACATCTCCCAAGGCCCAAACACCGTCCACATTCGTTCTCAAAAAATCATCAACTTCTATATAGCCACGCTTATTTAGGACAATGTCAGTATTCTCTAAACCAAGGTCGTGGGTGTTAGGTAATCTGCCTGCAGCAACAAGGAGATGAGTACCGGACAAAGTTGTTAGTCCATTGTTTGAAGCAAGTTCTAATTTAATTCCATTGGCATTTGGGAATGTTTGAACACATTTCGCTCCTAAAAAAAATTCAATCCCTTCTTTTTCTAGGATTGTTTTCAACTCAATGGAAACATCGGTATCCTCCCTTGACACCAATTGAGGGCTGGACTCAATTACAGTAACTTTGCTGCCAAACCTACTGTACATTTGGGCGAATTCCAATCCGATATAGCTACCACCCAAGATAATCAAGTGTTCTGGGACGAAGTCGACATCCATAATGGTGCTATTTGTGAAATAGGGGATATTCTGGACTTCATTTGGTACTTGTGCCCTGGTTCCAACATTAATAAAGATTTTGGGAGCCGAAAGGTGTTTGTTCCCTACTTGGATTACCTTGTTCTCCAAGAATGTGGCATGACCTTCAATAATGTCAAGACCAGCAAGACCCGATAACCATCTTTGCAAACCTTGTGAAGATTTTTGTACAATCTCATCTTTACGCCTTTTTACGGTTTTCATATCTGTTTCAACAGGGCTATGTATTGTAAACCCGAATTCGCTTCCTCTTTTTGCCGTGTATATGGCTTTGGCGCTTGCAATCAATGTTTTGGTTGGGGTGCAACCGTTGTTTACACAGGTGCCACCTAACCATTTTCGTTCAATCAATGCTACTTTTTTACCATTTGAGACCAATTTGGCAGCAAGTGAAGGCCCAGCTTGACCTGCTCCAATTATTATTGCATCATAATTTGTCATTATACATTTTGGTTTTATGTAGTGTGGAGAAATACACAGAATTTGTTTCCTGATTACTTGGTTGATCTGGGTATGTTACATGAAATCTATCGATTGTTCATTTTTTCACCCTTGCTTTGACCCTACGCGATATTTCAATAGATTTTATGCCCACGGAGTATATATATAACTGTAGGTTCGACCAAGTTTTCCATATAATTTCATTGCTAATTCCCATTCCACCAATTCTCATTTAGATATTGTTGAAGTTTCTTCCTAGCTCTATGTAGCGATACCCAGCAAAGCGATTGGCTAATTTGTAATTCTTCGCAAATTGCGTCTGTTTTAAAGCCTTTTTTCTTTAGTTCCAAAACTTGATGCTCACGTTTGGATAAAATGCTCATCCCAGAATTAAGAACCGATTTCAAATCATTTTCATTCATGCTTTGTGGAATGGGATCATAGGTAAATTCATAATTGTGTTCCATTTTTCTTTCAGAGCTCAATCTGGATTCTATGTTTTCCCTGATGTGGTACCTTTTGTTATTGTTCCCGCGATAGTGGTCTGCGATTTTATACTTTAAAATAGCTGTTAACCATACCCTTTCACTGGAGGCCCCTTTAAATCTATGTGCGGAGTTCAATGCAGCAAGAAAGGTGTCTTGTACAATGTCTTCCACCAAGTCATGGGGTAGTTTTTTATATGCGAAATGAGACAGATATCTTTTGTAATTGTGTACCCAATTTTGGGGTTCCAATTGTTGAATGGAATGATTGGTTTGCATTGTTAATCTAATCGGTTTTTAATTAAAATTTTGTTTTACAACTACTGTTGTTTCCTCTATTGTTGGACTTATCCTAATTGAATTTTGTAATAACTTGTTCGATTTGAGGTATTTCCTTATTGAAGGATTTTGGGTATAAACCTCATATTCCATTCTACGGGCATGAACCATTATTCGCTCGATCAAAGCCAGTATAACCTCTTCAGCCAAATATTTGGATTTGTTGATGTTCAAAAGCATTAGCTGGTTTTTATTTACAAATTGATATTCGATGGATGCGGATTGGCCATTCAGAATAAACTCATAAAACAATTTATCATCATCGCTTCTGAATATGAGGGGAATTATGGCGTTCTCGTACATGATCTTTTTTTCTTATGCTAAAGCTCCCAATTATTTAGGGTGTAATTCTGGCAGATTATGCTGTTTTGTTCTCAAATTGCTCTTTGTATTGGGTTAGAAAGAACCAGAATCGTTTTGTATTGATCTTTATGCGATGTGAAAAACAAAGAAGGAGTAGATTATTTGTCTACTCCTTCTTTCAAAGGTTTTTTTGAATAAACCTAATTACAGTAAATGACAGTTCAATATTTTTGCTTTTCCATCCAGTGAAATTAGCTTTTGAATTTTTCCATTGATGCCCAATTCTTATCTGCTTGGGAGATATGCTTGCCACTGCCTTCTTTTTCCCAAACTTTCACAAAATCCCCTTCAACATTTTTGGTGAACATATAAAGTTTTCCGTTCACGATTCTGAATCTTGATGGGTCTGGCTGGAATTTTGCACCAAGAGAAACTGCAAAGGCACACCACCCCCCATATTGCGGTTTGTATTTTAAAGGGTTGGCATCAAAAGTTTCTTTTTGTTTTTTGTTGGTGAAATAATAGGCCACTCCGTCATAAGTGGATTTGTACTTTTTGTTGCCTAGCTCAGCCTTTTCCAAATCAACATAGGAAACAGGACTATACCCTTCCAATGCGATTTTACTGTCATCAATACTGTAGCTATGGGATTGAGCAGAAACTACACCAAAACCCATGAATAGGATAACAGCAAACCCACTTGCTTTTTTAATTAAATTAAGATTACCAATAGTTTTCATTTGATATATTTTTTATTAGTGAATATGATTTGAGGGTAAAAGTATGTTGGTGATCAAGATGAAAATTTAGTCTATTAACCCTCTTATCGAATACTTGCTTTTTTTACTCAGTGTTTTGATGGAAATGAAAAAAGCAGGATGTTGTTGGCATCCTGCTTTTGTCTATCCCCGTTTACTGTAGCACTGTCTATAGCTTTCGCTCTGATTCCAAAATAGGAAGGTCATTGATACTGGCATACCTTTTTCGCATAAGACCATTTTTGTCAAACTCCCAATTCTCGTTCCCGTAGGCCCTGAACCATTCACCGGACCGATTGCGATATTCATACTCAAATCGGACTGCAATTCTATTCTCCGAATGGGCCCAGTATTCCTTTTTCAATTTATATTCCAATTCATTTTCCCATTTGTTTGCCAAGAACTTCTGAATTTCCTCCCGACCATTAATGAATTGGGAACGGTTACGCCATTCGCTATCAATGGTGTATGCCTCAGAGACTTTTATTGGGTCTTGACTGTTCCAGGCATCTTCCGCTAATTTTATTTTCTCCTCAGCACTTTCACGCGTAAAAGGAGGTATAGGTTTTTTTCTCATTTTTAATGTGTTGGTATTGTTACAAAAAAATAGGTCATCCGGACAACCATGCTAACTACTAACTCAAACTAAATATTTATGTGCAATGTCTTTAAGTTTAAAGAGTTCTTGACAAATATCTTGGAAGGATTTGGCACAAAACGTTTGCTTTATGCTTCTATATTCTGTAATTGCCTTTTTATACCTGGATACGAATTGTTTTGTGATTGGAAAGTACTTTCGAAGTATACAAATGGGGTAGGGAAGAGGGTACTTCTACTTGGTAATAATTTGTGGCAGTAAGCGTTAATCCGCCGATGGATTTGGAGTAAATCTTAAATATTCTGCTTTTTTGGGAACTTTATAGGGATATAATTTTTCGGCCTCTTCATTACTTAAGGAAGGATCTACGATAACATCATCACCTTGCTTCCAGTTGGCTGGTGTAACAACCTGATGTTGGCTACTTAATTGTAGTGCATCGATTACACGAAGAATTTCATCAAAGTTTCTGCCTACAGACATGGGATAAGTCAAATGCAATTTTATTTTCTTATCAGCACCAATTATAAAAACAGATCTAATGGTATGCGTGTCAGAACTATATTTATGGATCATACCATATAATTGGGCAATTTTGGCGTCCTCATCGGCAATTATCGGAAATCCGATTTTGACATTCATCGATTTTTCAATTTCCAATTTCCAACCGTTGTGGGATTCCAAACTATCCACACTAAGAGCTATCGCTTTGACATTTCGGTCACTGAATTCTTTTTCCAACTGTGCTACGGCTCCCAACTCGGTAGTACATACAGGGGTATAATCTTCAGGGTGGGAAAATAGCAAGCCCCAAGAGTCTCCCAACCAATCATAAAAATCAATAGGTCCATTTGTGGTCAATGCCTTAAAATTAGGCGCACTGCTTTCTAACCCTAATGCCATGATAAGCTTCTGATTATAAGTCCTAAATTAACATAATACTTTTATTTAATTTATATTTAAAAAAATAAATGTTTTAAATATTCGGATATTGGTGGAAATACGGGCAGTTATAGTAGATGACGAGGAAAGACACCACAACATATTGGGAAAAATGCTAAAGAATTTTTGTCCCGGAATACGTGTTGTGGGAAATGCCTTTTCAATAAGTGAGGCCATTCCGTTGGTTGAAGGTGAGAAACCGGACTTGGTCTTTTTGGACATTGAAATGCCCGGAGGAAATGGATTTACAATTTTTGATCATTTTGAGGAACCAGCGTTTCAAGTCATTTTTACCACAGCCTTTGATCTTTATGCCATAAACGCCATCAAATATGCTGCTTTGGATTATCTGTTGAAACCAATCAACATACAGGAATTAAAAAATGCTGTAGCTAGGGCGGAAAAAATACTTGAAAAGCAAAGCAAGGTAAACCTAGAAAAAATACAAGTCCTTAAATCAAATATTCAACTTGAGGATAGAAGTTTGACCAAAATAGCGTTACGATCTTCTGAAGGGATTGATTTTGTAGAAGCGCAAGATGTGATTCGTGTTGAGGCCAATCAGGTCTACTCGAATTTTTACCTCCAAAACGGAAAAAAAATCTTGGTATCCAAACCATTGGGTGAATTTGAAAGTATGTTGGAATCCTGTAATTTTTTTAGGGTACACAAATCACACATGATCAATCTTGACCACATTGTTAAATACGTGAAGGGTAAGGGAGGGTATGTGATTATGAAAGATGGTTCAAATGTTGACGTTTCTGTTCGTAAAAAGGACAAATTTCTTAAAAGGTTTGCTTAGACTTTTATTGGAAGTTTTGAAATCTTAATTCAATCCAATCCTTATTTGGCCTTATATTGAAAAATTGATATTTAGTGTTGCCAGATTGGACGCACTGGGGATTTGAGTAAGAAGTGAAGTGGTTTATATTGACAGACGATAACTATAAAACTTTATTGGAGCGTTATCAACAGTTAACCTAACCAATTAACAAGAAGAGTTTATGTGTTGGAATAGTGCCTAAGCATTAAAAGATCAGTGTAAATCATTTGGAAAGCACAGCAATACTATTGTTCCTGCAGGTACATCATTTTCATATAAATCTTCGATTTCCACTTTAAACTCCTTCATTCTTGCATCAGTATTGAGCAATTCCAACCTAGCTTCAATATTGGACATTGCAATCGATTTGTGTTTTTTTGGATTGTTTTTTTCAGCTTGCTTTCTGCCGATTCCATTATCGGTAATAATACAGTTAATCCTATTCTCCTGTTCTTTGACCCGCAATGTCAATTTACCCATACGATCTACCTTCCGTAAGCCATGGATTATGGCATTTTCCAAATACGGTTGAATTATCATGGGTGGGACCATGATGTCCTGAAACTCATCAATTTCCAGGATGATTTCAAAATCAAATGAATTGTTGAACCTAGTTCGTTCCAATTTTAAATAGGTTTCCAGGAAATGTAGTTCTTCCGTCAATGTTATGTAAGGTACTAATGAATTCTCAAGGTTTTGACGCATTAAACCAGCGAACTCGGATACATAATCTATGGCTTTATCTGTTTCATTGGATAAAATGAATTCTTGGATAGAAGAAAGTGCATTGAATATAAAATGTGGATTCATTTGTGAGGACAACATATTCATTCGTGCCTGAAGGGCCTCATCACGTTCATTTTTAATCTGGTTCAAATGAAATCTAGAAGCAGAAATGACCGATGAAACACGGACTTTAAGAACAAGATGGTTAATAGGTTTCCTTATATAGTCCTGTGCGCCCAAGGCAAAACATTTGGTCAGGGTAGTGTCTTCATCCTCTCCTGTAATTATGATAACAGGAAGATTGTGGTATTTGGGATGTTTTCGAATTTCCTGCAACAAATCATAACCACTGATTCTAGGTAAGTTTACATCTAACAAAACTAGGTCAAAATCTTGTCTGTCCAGTCGTTGGAAGAGAAACTCACCTTTGGGTATAAAGGAGATGTCAAATCCTTCTTCGGCCAATATATGATTGACTTGTTCCAACACTTGGCGGTTATCGTCCACCACCAAAATTTTTGCAATGTTATCGGGCATTTATAGTAGTTGATAAAAGTATTCTCAATCCTTCATCGTCACCCGAATAAATTGCTTCTTCAAGTTTATTGAATTCATCTGGGGGTAAGATTGAATTTAACGGTTCGGCCGCAACAACCAATTTTTCAGTTTCAAAAATCGGTAGTCGATTAAGCGAATTGAACGATTTGTTCAATATGTGTTTTTCTTCTTCGCTTAATATTTTAATTGCTTGTTGCTTGTCCTCAATTTCCACGAACAGGTATTTCTTCAATACCCTGACCAGTTCAGATACCTGAATTGGTTTGGTCAGATAATCACAGAATCCTGAATTAAGGGCTATTTCCCTGTGTTCCGTAAAGGCATTTGCGGAAAGACCAATTATAGGGACTTTTTTGTTCATTTTTCGAATTCGTTTCACGGTTTCGAACCCATCCAAATCGGGCATATGTATGTCCATGAAAACAATTTCAGGATTATAATTTTTGGTGATTTTGATTCCAGATTCACCATCTTTTGCCAACATGATCTCAGATCCCAACTCAGCGAATAAGGCCCTGATCATTTCCTGGTTCATGGAATTGTCTTCAACTACAAGGATTTTTTTGTTGGGCGGAATCTTAAAATCTGCCAAGGATGTCTCTTTGTCCTCGACCCAGGAATTCTTTGCTTGTTCATAGGGCAGATAAATCTTAAATGAGGTTCCATGGTCCAATTGACTTGTAACTTCAATTTTGCCATTCAGCAATTCTATCAAATTTTTGGTAATGGTCAATCCCAATCCAGTTCCTCCAAATTTGCGATCAATTCCGGCATCAGCCTGTATAAAGGGATTGAAGATTTGTTGCAGCTGATTTTCTGGGATGCCAATCCCCTCGTCTTCAACGATAAAGACAACAAAGGATTTTTCAAGTTTCACATCAACATAAACGTTCTTTTTTTCGGGCGTGAACTTGATGGCATTGCCAATTATGTTCATCAAAATTTGCTTAAGCTTGCTACCATCCGTATGGATGTATTTAGGAAGGTTGGAACGGAAATTGCACATTAGATTGACTTCCTTTGATTTACCCAGACCTTTATTGATACGGCACACGGAAGTCACCATTTGGTTTAAATTGATGTCCTCTTTGGTAATTGTAAATTTACCAGCTTCAATTTTGGACAAATCCAGAATATCATTGATTACTTCTGAAAGTGACTCGGCACTTTGGTGAATGTTATTCAAGTATCTTTCAAATTTCTGGGTCAAATTCAAATCTTTGCCTTGGTTCAATAAAATTTGAGTGAAGCCTACAATTGCATTGAGTGGTGTTCTTATTTCATGACTCATATTGGCAAGAAACTGTGATTTTGCCTTGTTGGAACTGTCTGCATCGTTTTTTGCGAAGAGAAGCTTTCTTTCAGCTTCCTTTCTCATTTCAATTTCTTGTTGTAGATGTTTTGTTCGTTGCTTTATTCGCTCTTCCAGAGCAACGTTCACTTTTGCCAGTTCTTCTTGGGAAATGGCCAACTTTTTGTTTAGGGCCATAGCTTTTTCGAATAGTACAGAGTTTGTTATTGAAATAGCAGCTTGGGAAGCAATCACCCGTAATACTTCTAGATCACCTTCGGCAAAAAGTCCGGGAACCTGACGATTTTCGAGATAGACCATTCCAACAAGATCATTCTGTTTCAATAAGGGCAGCAAAACCAACGAGGCTATTTGCTTGGATTTGAAGTAACTTTCCTTTTGGGAACAGATTTGATCAACATTGTTGATTTTAATTTCTTTAACGTTGGTTATTGCATGTTCTATTAGGTTTGTGGGAAGATCGTGGAAAGACTCCAGTTCAAGTTTCAAGAAATTATCCTTGTTGTGGTCTTTAGTGTCTATAAGTGCCTCTACATATGGTATTTTGTTCTTGATAAGAACAAGGGCCCCTTTATCAGCACCCGCATTCTCCATGACAATGGTTAAAAGACGTTGCACTAATTTATCCAGATTAACTTCCGCTGAAATGGCCTGGGTAGCCTTTATTAAGCTTTGGGCATCAAAGCTTGTCATGGCTTTTTTATCAAGCCTTTCATCATGTGTCATCTTCAAACCTTGAAAATCGGGATTGACAAAATTCTTGGGCTTTGATATTTCTTCAACGGCCACCTCTTGTAGACGGGACTTTAGAAAGCTATACTGGTTATCAGGCAATAGGGTGCCCCCTAATTTGAATATCAGAGCGCGTATGGTTTTTAAATTTCCATTTTCTGACCAACGGAGGGAATCCTCTAAATGAAGCACGGCCGATTCGTAGTTTTGGCGGTTGCAACTTATCAAAAACTCCACCATCATAATTTCTGCCCTAAAATTCTCTTGTGAACTATTGCACCAACCCTTCAATCCTGCCTGACGTTCTTCTATACTTACTAAAAAAGCTTCGGAAGGGTTATCTTCGAGCATTAACTCACAAACCGACTTTAAAATCTTGTGTCTAAAATAATGTGGCTGTGAAGTGGCATAGACAATGAACTTTTCGTTTGATTTAATTTGTTCATATGCCTCGCCATATTTTCCTAGGAGACAATAAGCCAAGCATTTGTGAACATAGTGTTCGGCCAGCTCAGCAAATAGTTTGTTCTCCATTAGAAAGTCAATAGCTTCTTGCTCAACTGTTTTGTTCCACTTTGAATTGCTTTTATGAAGTAACTGAAGGTTATTCTCAAAAAGTGAGATTTGGGAATTGATGTTTCTTAGGTACAAACTTGATAGAAAATTCGTCGCTTTCGAAGACTTGATGAGGTACTCGGGAAAAGCCGAATCCGATAACATCTGGTTCCTCAACTTAGTTTTTAAGAAGATGTATGTGCACGCCATATCCCCAGAATCCATACAAAGCGATGTCCATTTATCTAAGTCATGGTGGACCTTATCGAATGAGCCTCTAAAATGTCCAGTAAGATTGTAAAAAATTGAAATCGTGCGGGTCTTATATCTGTCGGATTTTAGCTTCTCGGCAAGAATAACGCCTTCATTTCCGAATTTCAGACCTAGATCAAACTTACCATATCTGGAAATCAACAATGACCCCAGATGTACCAGTGCTAATGATGTGGAATCGGTAATTCCTTTTTTGAGTGAATGATTGACCATTTTCAGCACAATCAAGGGATACAGATCCTGATTGTTAAATAGTGCCGAAGAAGACATATTGGCCAGTACCTCCATAAAGATCAAATCATCATGATCTTCCATCTGTTCTGTAGGAACAAGCTCATTTATTGGTATCTGCTCTATCATTGCAATTAGGGAAAGATATTCCCGTTGAATGAGTGATTCCAGTACGCCATTGTTTAAGATATCTTTAAATCCTTTTCCTAATAGTTCAAGGGCTTTTAGTCCTGCATTTATATTATCCTCATAATGTGCATAAACTTCATAAAATTTCATGCACATCAACAAAGTCTCTATTTTTTGTAAATCACTTCTTGCTTGGGCCATGGCCTTTTTGGCAAGGGCATTTCCCTTATCCACATCATCTAATAGAAATTGAGTTTTTGCAAGACCCAGCAGTAAAGCAAATTGATGTTTGGAAATATTGAATTGTCGACTCAGAGATAAACCAAAGCTTAAATATGCATTGGCTGTAATGGGGGAATTGGAATCATTTGCCGCTTCCGCAGCTTTAATGACATATTCAAGGGCCTGAAGAGCTGTATTTTTGGAGTAAAGCCCCTTCGCTTTCATGAGATGATCAACGAGTTGGTTTAACTCCAGCGAACTTTGGGTTTTGCCCTTGGCAATTTTGTATTGAGCAATATTGAAATGTAATTCTTCATGGTTAAAGTCAAATCCAGGAATATCCAGGAATAATGCAACCTGCTGGATTTTAGTATGATTAAAAGCAAAAATTCCCTTGGATGGATCAACTTTGGTTAGTAAGCCCGCTTGATAAAGGATTTCTAATAGAAGATGGACAATCTTTTCTGGAAATCCACATATTTCAATGAGCAAAGGCATGTCAAAAACTCCATTGTTATAGGCAGCTACTTTAAGCAAAACTTGTGCTTGATAAGATTGTAATGCAATTTGGTTTTCTACTAGGGGCACTACATTTTCCGCTACCTCTAGCTCCTTTACCTTTATCAATTCAAAATTCCACCTATGGGTTTTTTGGTCGAAAGTGAGTACCTCTTGGTCATAAATGAGCTTCAGAAAATGATTTATATAATATGGATTTCCACGGGTCTTCTCAAAGATAACCTCTGCTAGTTGATTGATGTTTTTACCTTTTTCGGACAGCGCTTTGCCAACTATTCGTTTGACAGCTAGTTTAGTGAGTGATTTCAGCCGAATAGTGGCCGTCAAACTCTTAGAGTCTTCTAATTCCTTTTGTAATTGTAGCAACGGATGATTTTCATCGATGTCTTTCGGATTATATGCCAATACAAACATGACCCTGGATAAAGAGGCACTCATCAAATACTTTATCAACCTCAGAGAAGGTAGATCCGCACAGTGCGCGTCATCCAAAAAAAGCACTCGTTTCAGACCAAGTGAATCTAAGACGCGACAATATCTTGCAAAAACATTTATGAACCTATTCTGGGTTTCGATTGGATCTAACTTTTCTGGAGGAGGGATCTTTCCAGTTAGTTCCTGTAGGTCTGGCATGACATCATAAAGAAGGGATAGATCGGATCCCAATCCTTCTTTAAAAGCCTTCGCAAGTTCCTTATGACTACACCCAGATTGTATGAAAATCCTTTGGACAACATTTTGAAAGGCTGTTTGAAACCCCAGATATGCAGACGTATAGTATTTATCAAACTTTCCGAATGAAAACAATACACCGGGACTGACGACGTTTTCGGCAAAGGCCCTGCCAAAACTCGATTTGCCCATCCCCTCACCTCCTTCAACGAAAACAACTCCAGACGCCCCATTTTTTACACTATTGTAAACGGAAACTAATTTTTCCAACTCCTCCTGTCGCTCACAATAAACCTGATCTAGCTTTAAAACACCCGGATTATAATCCAAACTCAATTTTATATTACTTGTACTATGTCCGGTTGGGTACACATCTTTGATGCTGTTCAAATCCTTGATAATACCCAATGCCGAATGATATCTTTCGGACGGATTCTTGCGTAACAGCCCGGAAATAATCTTAAAAATACCTGTTTCGCTCCATGGACAATCATTGGAAGCTTGGTAGCTTTTGGTGAGATGTTGATGCATTATTCCTTGACCGTCTGGTGCGTCGACAAAGTAATTTCCGGTCAACCAATAATTTAGTAATATCCCTAGGCCATAAAAATCTGCTCTTTGATCAGGAATGTGATTGGTCCTTGAATTAAATTCGGGAGCTGCATATCTATATGCAGATTTTCCATATTCTGTAACATTTAAGCTATCGTATTTTTTTCTGATGGCTCCAAGACCAGTGATAATAAGGTTTCCATTTTCATCAAACAAAAAACGTTCCTCGTTCAGCAATCCAAAGCAAAAGCCAGCTTGGTGCACAGCTGAAATTGATTTGGAAATCATCAAGGCCCAATTCAAAAAGTATTTAAATTCAGACTTGTTCTTGGGTGGAGAAAATACATTTGTTTTGTACGCAGGTATGGAATAAGATATCTCACCGCCCTCTTTGATGGTTATATCCTGAATAGAACTGTAATCAAAAAAACCAAATTTCTTCAGGGCTTCTATGGCATATGGCTCTATTTCTTCATTTAAATGCTCTACAACAAAATACCTATTGGACAGGTCATCTTTCTTAAGGTCCACATGCAAAGATTTTGACGCAATCATTGGGAATAATTTAATCTTCAATGTAGTGAAATTATGTGAAAGCATGGCTACGTTAAGAAGCTTAACAGCTACGTTAAGAAGATCTTTTTTGACAAATCATCATTTCGTTTCCGCTTGTTTTTCAAAGACTCCAAAGAAGTTTTACGCTTATTAGAAAAATACCTACGCTTAAACACTTCAGCTAGTAATGTCATGATTGTTAAACTAGTTTTGAGTCAATAAACAATAGTCAAGAAACTCAATAAAATCAACTACCATGGAATATGTAAAGAAGCTTAAAGAAATTATAGAGGAGAAGCAAAGAGTAAGAAAATTGGCCCATAAAAAGAGCGTATTTCTTTTTCTAATAAGTAATGGGAAGAACCAGTTGGAATCTGATGCAAACAAGGATTATCAATTTCTTTTTCAATTAGAAGTGTTGAATGCCAATGTTGTTGAAGGTCCATTGGTGATAGGAATGTACAATGGGGTATTTGGAAAGATGAATCTAGATATGGAGTATGATAGTTTTCAAAAGCAGTCCTTATTGGATGATGCATTGAGCAATCAATTGGCCATTTACTTAACACAAGAGCTCTTATATAGACCAAGTGAGGATAAATGGTACTTGGAGAATATGATTGTCACTATGGCCGATTATCTGGTTAAACAGACTTCAAGAAACCTAACAAATATTGATGGACATAAAATGGGTATAACGCCTTTTCAAATGCAAAAATTGAAAAACCATATCATAGAAAATATGGATCATCAAATTAGCACCACCGATTTGGCGTCTTTAGTGAAGTTAAGTGTGCATCATTTCATTAGAATGTTCAAGCGGACTACTGGTGAGACCCCACAACAATTTGCAAAGCGGTTGAAGATGCAACGCGCTAAGGAACTACTGCTGTACTCCGAGGACAATATCATACAAGTAGGTATGGGAATAGGTTGTGATAACGCCAGTCATTTTACGCAATTGTTCAAAAGTAGCTACGGTATTACCCCCTTGAAGTTTAGGAAAGCACATCGGCAGATGACCCGTGCTGCTTCTTAATTCTGAAGTTCAAATTCTAATTCTGTGAAAATGGAATACCAAGGAAACTACAATGAGTTGAATGAGAAAAAGTTCAAAATGGTCAATGTCCATGAAGATTTTGCGCCACTTATGAAACGTATTAAGAGACATATTGAAGAATCGAGATTCGATTGTATCATTTGCTTGAATTAGCATTGACAGGAAACATCCCATAAAATCAGTATAGATCAATATTTAATATCAAAATCCAATCATGAAAATAAAAGAAATACTTACAGCAATTCCATTTAATGACTGGGTATCGGTTTTATTCCGTAATCGAATCAAAAGCACACCTGAGGTCAGCAGTCACAATACCAACTATTATGATTCCGGAAATCAAGCAGATTATTACTGCGATGAAAATGGATGGTTCATTTGAAACCGGCAGTGTCCATTTATATGTGACCGTATCATAAAACTTCACGCTCTAGCTTTAATGGGACCCTCTTCTTTTCCCAAAATCACCCTTGGACTGTTCCTTGGGTGATTTCTTATTTTGAAATGGAACCATTGGAATCTCTAAGACACTACAATCAAGGAGCAAACATTGAACATCTCAGCTAAGATTGCACAAATTCAGCTATTTACTGAAGCTACTTTTGGGTTAAATAACAATTTGGGATTATTGGATGGCATCTTCCACAACTCGATTAAAATGTCGCTCCATAATCCATCGAAAATTAAAATAATATTTAACGTAAAATCAAGAAAAATGAAAAGTAAGATTACAAAAACTCTATTAATGTTGATGGTATTGATAGGTTCAAGCTACAAGCTCAGCGCGCAAATCCCAGATCCAGGATTCAAAGTGGATAAAACTACCGCAATTGTTATAACGGATCCACAAAATGACTTTTTAAGTCCCAAAGGGGTAACATGGGGTGTAATTGGAGAAAGTGTTATAAAGAACAAAACTGTGGAAAATTTGGAAACGTTGTTTAAAATAGCAGAATCAAACGGTATCAAAGTATTTATTTCTCCCCACTATTATTACGAGCATGACCACAAATGGCATTTTGAAGGAGCGCTTGAAAAATTAATGCATGATATAGGGATGTTTGATCGTGGAGATCAATTGAACAAAGAAGGTTTTGAAGGATCGGGAGCCGATTGGTTGCCGAGATATAAAAAGTATATTGAGAAAGATTTTGTAACTGTTGTTGGTCCTCACAAAGTCTATGGCCCTGAGCAAAATGATTTGTCCCTTCAGTTGAGAAAGCAAAAAATTGACAAAGTGGTATTGGCCGGAATGTCAGGTAATCTTTGTGTGGAATCCCATCTTCGAGAATTATTGGAAGACGGTTTTGAAGTAGCTGTTGTAAAAGACGCTACAGCTTCGGCTGTCGCTCCAGGTTTTGATGGCAATATAGCGGCCGAAATCAACTATAGGTTTGTTGCCAGCCATGTATACACTACTAAAGAGTTTGAATCACTCTTTAAATAGGCTGTGCAATTGTGTTTAGTGTGTTGGGGCAGGGTGAAAACCCTGTCCTTAAACCTCATAGTTCTCTAAGGTGGTTTGATAACAATTACAGCTCTGGTTAACTGACTGTGATTTGTTCCGAGTTAGGAATGAAATAAGGAAAATACATGAATGTGAAAAATTCCATTAATGAAATTTCAAATGAATGCTGATTGAGGGCAATTTCTTTTAGTTTTTATTATACTAATTTGTCGTATTTGGAATCAAATAGTGATTTTTGGTATCTTCAATTTATGAAATGCCATAATTGACTGAAAAAGAGACCAAAAAGGCGACCCAACGAGAGAAAAAATTGTTAACAAATTGATATTCAAATATTTGTAAAATATTTTCGCATTCTGTCGCGATCACCAGTAATTAAAGGGCCTTGGAGAGTTTTACTTTTCAAGGTCTTTTTTACTATGGAAAACTTCCACAGGAGTTGAAAAGGACAGAATGTATTATTGGTCTCTATGCGTGCAATAGAAAAACGGTAAAGGAATTTTCCTCCACCGTTTTAAATCTTTAATCAACCAGAAGGTAACAATGTTCAACTTTTAGTTACGAGTATGCCTATGGCTACCCGATCTTTCGGCCCTGAACAATTCTTAATATAACCGCAATGAGCGCAATGACCAATAATATATGTATTATTCCTCCCGCATTATATCCGAGAAATCCAATGGCCCAAGCAATGATCAATACTACAGCTACCGTGTAAAGTAAGTTTCCCATAATCTTATTTTTTTGTACAAATTAATTCGTGTTATTTTGGGTGAGGTCTTTTAATGCTTGTCCCAGCTTATCCATATCGCGGTCAAATTCAATCTTGAAAGATTCCCATTCATCATCGCCCTCATCTTTGTAGTAGCTCATTTTTTCTTTCAGCGATTGGTTTTTTTGCTCCAATACGGCAAGTTCTTTTTCAAAATCCTGTTTGGTAGCATTGCTTTCCATCTTGGCTTTTGCCTTTAAATCGGCAATGGTCTTTTCATTTTTTTGGTAACCGGGAGTACCGCGCCGGCCATCTCCCCGATAATGTTCACCTGTTCACTGCCGTGGGCACCACTATTTTGGTGTTTGTTTGTAAAGACGTTTCCACGGCCTGCAAAACCCAAATATCTCCCCAATATTAAAATCAGGCCCCTTTGCGTTGGACGAACGATTTCATTCCTATCAAAAGGATAATCAAAAGGGGAAGAAGGATGATAGGATAACTATACATTACTTGCTGTTTTTACATTGTTTGGGATACTACTCATACCCACTTTTAATAATGGTAGAGATCATTTTAAAGCGTTCGTTGGCCTTAATGGTATTTCTGGAGTGGGCAGGGATGATGATTGAATGCCCGGTTTCCAATGTATGTGAATTGTCATTGATCAAGATCTCGGCCCTGCCTTCGATGATTTGGATGAACGTATCGAAAGGGGATATTTTTTCCGTTAGGTTTTCCCCTGAATCAAAAGAGACCGCGGTTACGTTTCCAGTAGTTTTTTTTATAATGGTCTTTATGACCACTGCATTGGGAACATATTGGATGATTTCGACGATTATAAAGACTTTTGATTTTTCAACTTCTGTATTCTCCATAGCTAGTATTTTTTGGGGTGGGAAATTATATGGACTTCATTTTTTAAAGGGTACCCTAAGCTAAAGATGAAGAAACTTTGTGGATAATGTATTACATAAGAAAGATGAAGAGTTATAGTATTCCCACATTTGTTGTGTTGCTGTTCAGCTTAAAAAGTCCTACAGCTATGGGGTTTTTGATGGAACATTTTCCCATGGATTATAGATCTTCCAGGTTTTTAAAGCGTTTCTCTTTCAGTTTTTTGTAGTACGAGGGGGTGAGTCCCGTAATTTTTTTAAACTGATTTGATAAATGTGAGACACTACTGTAATGCAGCTTAAAGGATATTTCGGTTAGATTCAATTCATCATAGAGCAACAATTCCTTTACTTTTTCTATTTTGTTCAGAATGATAAAATGCTGAATGGTGATTCCCTTTACTTCGGAAAATGTATTTGCCAGATAGGTGTAGTCATACCCTAATTTTTCGCTGATGTAATCCGAGTAGTTTACCTTGGGTATCTCATTCGAATAATGGATCATTTCAATGATTACCGATTTGATTTTTTCAATGATGATCTTCCTCTTGTCGTCAAGAAGTTCTAGTCCATATTCCTTCAGATTTTCACGTAACCGATCTCTTTGATGATCGGTGATGTTTTCCAAGATTTCTATGGTTCCAAGATCCACATTGACATAATGGAGACCAAGTTTTTTAAGTTCCTCCTTCACCACCATTTTACAGCGCAAACTCACCATGTATTTTATATATAGCAGCATTTTTGAATTAATTTTTATAAGGCGAGCAAAGCGATATGGTCGTTACTGTGTGATTTATATAACTCTTTGAGGGAATCATGTAAAGAACAGCAGTGAATTTAAACTTACCTTCTGTTGATAAGACAGTAAGGCCATGCAAAATGTAGAAAGAGGAGATCAACTGATGAAAGAAATTTTTGATTTGACCCTTTCCTTTCAAATGGAGTTCCCTGTAATATACGACAATTTACTGGAAACACCACTCTTTATAAACTATGAAAACAAAGGGATATCAGAAATGGAATTTGAGGAGTATTACAAATTCCTCAAGGCGCAGCTCCGGGTTTTCACGAAGGGAAAGGTTATGATGTAAACCGTATAGACATTGGGCTAAATCTGTGTTCATTTTGTTGTGAAAATTTAATCCGGAGCAAATTAACCTATGATATATGTAAGATTTATAGGGAATTCTGTAGCGAACTCCCTAAACGTAAGCACGATCTTTGTATTGTTCATTCAATCAGAAAATTAACAGTAACCATTTATATGCTATGAAAAAGGAAAATTTTATTCAAGTAGTCCCTAGAAAGATCAGGCGCTTCCTGAGGCCGATGTTTTATAACGGAACGGATGGAGCGGTCAAGATAGGACAAAAAACGGACAAGAATCTGCCCTGGTTTACTTAAGAACAAGTAAGACTGATGGAACCATTGAGAAATGGTGGAATGTTCTGTTTTTTTTTAAAAATAGTACCGGTTTGACCGGCGGAGAAATGCTTCTGAATTTTTTTGGAAGCTCAGAAAAGGGCAGGAACTAAAAAACACTGCCCTTTTTAAAACGAAGCGTCAAACTTCCAAAAAGACTATAGCCTCCATAATTCAAGATTTTTGAAATCCCAAACTAAGGAAAGAGCCCAACAATTAATGATAAATCAATACCCTGATGCGAAAATGTGCAATCTATTTCATTCTTTTTTTAGCAATGATCTTGCTGGCCAGCACATTACCATAAAGTAATGATAACTTAAATAATATACGATGTCCAAAGAAAAAGAAGGTAAGCGAAAATCTGACAAGACGACCCCCTTAAAAACTGCTAAAGAGAAGAAAGCGGCCAAAAAGGCAATGCGTGATGCTAAAAATAGGTTGCAATAGAAAAAAGAAGCACAACAACCCCAGCATAGATTATGGAGACAGGTGAATTTGAGGAGTCCAAGACCTTTAATTTGGAAGCGCTATTGGAATATAGCACCAATGCCATCGTAATAAAGAACATAAGTGTTCGGAACAACTGTGTTATACAGGCATTCGCATTTGATTTTGGCAAGGTATTGTCCCATGATGAATCGCCGTTTACTCGATTCATTCATGTTATTGAAGGAAAGGCCGAGGTGGTCATAAACGGGAATTCCACTTTTATGGGGAGCGGAGATTCCTTATTGATACCTGCATATACACCCAGTTCCATTGAAGCAAACCATAAGTTCAAAATGTTATGTGTTACCGTGAAGAGCACATAATCCGCTCACCTCTACAAAATACGGAAGCTATGGAAAAGAATGCCAAAACGCATAGATATAAAAAAGGAGACCTTGTCTTCGCAAAAGTAAGGCCCAGTGTTGTACTTGTTGTGCAGTTGTATGTCCGAAAGGTCTACTACTGTGCCATCTCAAACAACCCTGCCGCAAATGAATTGGTTTATTTGGATAGTGAACTTAAACCCTATGTTTAAGTATGTCCTATCGATTTCTAATTCTATAAAACAACATCATTGAATCTGAACATGGAGTATTTAATTGTCAAGTTTATTCTAATTCACTTTGTAGTGGGCAGTATCAGAGGGTTTTACAGATACCTAATGATTGAAAAATACCAATACAATTACTATGATAACAATTCCATGAAACTTGGATTTAGATTGGCGCACAACTGGTTATATAGCACTTTTAACTCAACAACTCTTTTCATTTCAGTTTGCTTGACCATTCTGGTATTAATCATCTCCATAGCCTGATCATTATAGATGGTTCGATCATCCCTACACATTTTAGTGCCCAATTTGTTATGGATAGTGATTAAATATTTTATGATTAATCTGAAAGTCTACGAAAATAGATTATCATAAACGGTCTGTAATTCGGTTAGGTTACTTAATATTGGTGTGGTTCATTATCAAGGATTTTAAATGACAAGCCAACAATTTGATGTAATTATTATCGGAGGCGGTTTAGCCGGATTAACCAGCGCCATTCATCTAGCGCAAAATGATTTCAAGGTGCTTCTCATTGAAAAAAACAGTTTTCCCAAGCACAAGGTCTGTGGTGAATATGTATCAAACGAAGTTTTGCCCTATTTGGAATATTTAGGCTTCAACCCTTTTGAATTTGGGGCAAAGCGCATCACCAATTTTGAACTTACCACACACAACAACAAAACCATACAAACTGAATTGCCCCTTGGTGGATTCGGAATGAGCCGATACCAAATGGATTTTCAGCTATATAAATTGGCATTAAGACAAGGGGTTTCAGTAGTAAAGGATACTGTGGACGATGTGATATTTGAACATGACGTTTTTAGCGTTCAAACTAAATCAGGTCAAAGTTTTACTTCAAAAATCACTATTGGTGCCTTTGGGAAACGATCCAATTTGGATACTAAGCTTCAGCGTTCGTTCATCACCGAAAAATCTCCATACCTGGGTGTAAAAATTCATGTGTCAGGTGATTTTCCTGAAAATAAAGTGGCACTTCACAATTTTAAAGGGGGTTATTGTGGTGTATCCAAAGTTGAGAACGACCACATTAATCTATGTTACATCACCAACTACAAGGCATTTAAACGCTATAAGGACATTGATGCCTTTCAAAATGACGTTATCTTTAAAAACCTTGCTTTAAAGGAGCTATTTCAGAATTCAAATGCTGAATTCGATAAACCGTTGACCATCAGTCAAATTTCCTTTGCGACCAAAAATCCCATTGAAAACCATATGATCATGTGCGGTGATTCGGCAGGAATGATTCATCCACTATGTGGAAACGGAATGGCTATGGCGATACGGAGTGCACAATTAGCATCAGGTCTTATTATTGACTATCTTCAAAATAAAATAGATACGCGAGCGGCATTAGAGCGAAAATATGCCAAAGTCTGGAACAAAACGTTCAGTTTAAGATTAAAAGTCGGCCATGGCATTGCCTATTTATTCAGACAAGATTGGTTGGCACCAAAATTACTGGTAGTTTTAAGGAGCACACCTTTTTTGATACCGCTAATTATTAGAATGACACACGGAAAGCCCATGAAAGTTTAATGAACTTATTTGTAGACACCACATACAGAAGCAATGCCACAGAGCTTATGGATGATTTTTCCATGAAGGGTGAATTGCTTCGAGATACGTTGGATAAGCTGGGTAAAATAAATAAATGGCTTGGTGGAAATCATGTGACCTTGGATGGTCTACGCCAATTGCTGAAAAATCAACCCAAAGATAAAACCTATACCATTGTGGATTTAGGTTGTGGTCATGGTGATATACTAAGATTGATTGCGGATTATGGGAGAAAACACAAGTATTCGTTCAATCTCATCGGTATTGATGCGAACCAAGATGCCATTGACTATGCCGTGGAATTATCTGAAGGGTATGATGAACTATCATTTAAAAAGCTGGATGTTTTTTCCGATGAATTTCAAAGTTTGGATTATGACATTGTGCTTTCCACCTTGTTTTTGCATCATTTGAATCAAGATGAAATCCATACCCTACTAAAAACCATACAATCAAAGACAAAGCTTGGCATCGTTATCAATGATCTACACCGCAACAGCATTGCTTATGGATTATTTAAATTATTGGGCCTGGTCATTTCCAACCATATGATTGTAGAAGATGGATTAACCTCTATTTTAAGGGCATTTAAGCGGGAAGAATTAGAAAACATTTCAAAGCAACTGAACCTTAGATCACAAATTTGTTGGAAATGGGCATTCCGCTACCAATGGCTAATTAGGAGTTAATTTAGAATAAAATTGTCACGCTGAGCTTATAGAAGCGTCTCAAAATAGGAAACAAAAAAGATTCCTGTCTATGCAGGAAATTAATATGGCAGTACGAATAACATCGGTCGCAAAGCAACTTCCAAAATATACCAGAGAAACCAAAGATATTTTACCGTATGTAGCACTTTGGCTCGAAGGACAAGAAGAACGTTTTAAACGCAAAGTCCTCAAGATTTTCGAGAATGCGGCTGTTGACAGGCGTTATTCCATAATGAGCCCAGAGGAAGTGTTTTTAAAAACTTCGTTTGAAGAAAAAAATGACATTTACGTTAGAGAATCCATTAAACTGGCAGAGAAAAGTTTGTTGAAAGCCTTGGATAAAGCCAATTTGGAACCAACAGATTTGGACTATATCATCACGGTGAGTTGCACAGGTATCATGATTCCTTCTTTGGATGCTTATTTGATCAATCGTCTAAAGCTAAAACAGGATATTGTTCGGTTGCCAGTAACCGAGATGGGGTGTGCCGCAGGCGTTTCAGGGATTTTATATGCTAAGAATTTTTTAAAGGCCAATCCCAACAAAAGGGCTGTTGTTATTGCTGTTGAGT
This sequence comes from Allomuricauda sp. CP2A, assembly GCF_001683915.1. GTDB lineage: Bacteria > Bacteroidota > Bacteroidia > Flavobacteriales > Flavobacteriaceae > Flagellimonas. Next base: position 25,756 of record NZ_LXTT01000048.1, read on the forward strand.
CGCCAACCGCAACCTTTCAACTCGATGATTATTCGATGGTCAACATTGTGAGTGCAGCCATATTTGGTGATGGTTGTGCGAGTGTTATTCTATCCTCTCACGAGGATGAGGTTGGTCCAGAAATCAAGGATGAAGCCATGTACCACTTTTATGATGCAGAGCATATGATGGGATTTAAATTAAGGAATACCGGGCTACAAATGGTTTTGGACCGATCCGTTCCCCAGACCATTGAAGATCACTTTCCGAATATTATTCATCCCTTTTTAGAGAAAAATGGCCTAACCATTGAAGATGTTGATCATTTAGTATTTCATCCAGGGGGCAAGAAAATTGTCCAAACGGTTGAAGATCTTTTCGGTGATTTAGGCAAGAATATTGACGATACAAAAGAAGTTTTAAGGCTGTACGGCAATATGAGCAGTGCCACAGTGCTATATGTTTTAGAACGATTTATGGATAGGAAATTACCAAAAGGGGATACAGGCATTATGCTCAGTTTTGGCCCTGGTTTTTCTGCTCAGAGAATATTATTGGAGTGGTGATAAAATAACTATTTTGTCATGCTGAGCCTGTCGAAGCATTTCATTTTCAGATAAACTATGACTACAGAATTTAAAGATAAAAATTATTGGGCCTTGGTGCTTGGTGGTAGCAGCGGCCTAGGATTGGCAACAGCGAAAAAATTGGCCAAACATGGCATGAACATTTGTGTTGTACACCGTAATCCTAGAATGCAAGAAGAAGCTATTTCCAAAGAATTTAAAATAATAGAGCAAGAAGGAATACGATTCAAGGCTTTTAACAGTGATGCTTTTCATCAACAGAAAAGAAAGGCCATTGTACAAGAATTGAAATCAATACTAGGCGAAAATCAAAAAATAAAAGTACTCGTCCACAGTGTTGCGAAAGGGAATCTAAAACCTATGGTTTCTGACGAAAAAGCGGAACTACAGCACGATGATTTCATATTGACCATACAGGCCATGGGGATTAGTTTGTACGACTGGACCAAATCAATTTTTGAAGCAAAACTATTCGCAGAAGATGCCCGAGTATTAAGTTTTACGAGCGAGGGCAATTCCAAAGCTTGGCAGAGTTATGCCGCCGTTTCGGCAGCCAAGGTAACGCTAGAGGCCATCAGCAGAAACATGGCATTGGAGTTTGCACCTTACGGAATTAAGGCCAATTGCATTCAAGCTGGGGTAACGGACACCACATCGTTGCGCATGATTCCTGGCAGTGAACAGATTATTAAATATACCTTAAAACGAAATCCAAATAAACGTTTGACTACTCCGGAGGATGTGGCCAACGTAGTTTATTTACTAACAAAGGACGAAGCCTCATGGATTACGGGAACGGTAATTCCGGTGGATGGGGGAGAACATTTGGTATAAAATGAAGGCATCCGAGATTATAGCGCTATTACCTTATCAAAGACCGTTTTTGTTTGTTGATGATATTGATTCAATTACTGAAAACAAGATTATTGGGCACTATACATTTAAAAACGATGAGTTTTTTTATGAAGGACATTTTAAGGACAACCCAATAACGCCGGGTGTGATTCTTACGGAATGTATGGCACAAATTGGTTTGGTTTGTTTGGGCATTTATTTGGTGAAAGATGAATTAAAGAAGTCACAAAAACCACAAATAGTCTTGACCTCGCATCAAATGGATTTTTATTTACCGGTTTTACCCGGCGAAAAAGTCCAAGTACATTCAGAAAAGGAAGTATTTCGATTCAATAAATTAAAATGTAATGTAAAAATGCTCAACGAGGACGGAGACTTGGTAGCAAGAGGATTAATTTCAGGAATGTTGAACGTATGATTAATTTAATACAGCCAATTGGAAACTCTGTTGTCACACTGAGCTTGTTGAAGTGTGTCACAGAAAAAAAGATTTAAATTAAAGATGGAAGTCTTCGACAGGCTCAGACTGACAGAGAAGTGATCAATTGTACTTAGGGTAAACTTTTAAATTGTAGTTTCAAGAAGAAAATATAGAT
>NZ_LXTT01000056.1 GCF_001683915.1 Allomuricauda sp. CP2A
CAAATATATAAGGTATAAAATGGTTCAACGAAGGAGTTGCGCATTGCTTTTTCCATAAGCACAGCTTTTAAGAAAATTTTTAGGAAATGGGCAGCCCGAACAGTCTTCCTGATCCAAGTCATAAATCATGAAGGGCCAATCACTTAATTTTAGGTGCATTGTTCCTAAAATTCATACCAATGACAGCAACGGAAAGAAAAAAAGGCAACCTATTCTATTGGATACTGATCGTGATGTCCATTGTTATCGGGGTTATTTTTTACGGCGGTTTCGCCTATGGTTTCAGCATGAAATTTTTATTGTTCTTCTCGGGCGTCCCCTTTTTATTGTTCGTGTCTGGGGCGTTTGGATTGTTGTGGCCGAAGCTAAAACCGTCCGGGGAGGAAAGTTACATCATCCACTCCTTGGTGTTGGGCCTGATATTTTTTATCCTGTTTCTGCTCCACGTTTGGGTGATTTTACCGCTCATTTGTCCAGAATTCAGGGATTGTTTGGATATATAGGCCTTGCCGTTATTTATCATGCAGCCCCAGTCCCTTAAAGATTTTTGGGATATATTTCTCGATTCTGGCCTCACGGGTCTTGGATTGTTTGGCACTGGAAAAGTATAACAAATACCCTTTCTGCCTTCCAGGTGTCAGGGTGTCAAAAGCTGCTTTGAGTTCCGGGTCTCCATCCAATCGATTTTGAAATTCCGCTGGAAACCCATATTCAGATGCCTTTTTAAAATTGACCTTCAGCCCCGCTTTCTCCACTTCAATGGCCTCGAACATATAGGTTTTTAAAACGGGCTCAAGGGCAGCAATCCGATCAACGTCAGTAAATCGGATTACCCGGCCGGATTGGGTGTTCTCCCCTGGTTTCTCCAGAATCTTATGGTCATCCTTCAATAAGGCACCTTTAAAAAAACTTAACGTACAATTGTCTTTGAATGCAGCCACCATTAGAATATTGCTGCCGTTGTGGGTGTAGCAGGGCACGCCCCATTTTCGCTCTTCGGTAAGGCCACAATCCAGCACTACCCTTCTCAGGTATTTCAACTCTTCTTGCCAACTGTGCACCTTACATTCCGGGGTGCCGCCCAAGGCACAGCGACCACAACCCTCCAGCAAATAAGCGTCGATTTCGGGATTCATATATGTGTCAATAGGTTAATGGTGGCACCGTTTGGGTCTTTTACAAAGAACCGTCTAACGCCCCAATTTTCATTTGTTGGCCCGTAAACCACTTCGTGCCCCAACTTCTTGGCTCGTTCGTACATTTGGTCCACATCGGGTATTTCAATGGACAGAAAAACCGATGTATTGTCCGGTTTTGTAGCCTCTTCATTCTTAAAAATATTGATTTGGGCCGTTGGATTTTCTTTGGAGGCAAACGTTATGATCCACCCAAGATCCATGGCCAACTCCATCCCCAAAAAATCCACATAAAATGCTTTGCTCGCTTCCAGATCATCGGAATACATATTGGGCACAATTCTTCGCATATTTCTTTTTTTGTTGATGGTTTACATTTCGTTATATCCCTTCCCTTCAAAAATCTTGGGGGTGGACTTCTCTATTCGCGATACACGGGTCTTGGATTGTTTGGCTTGGGAAATATAGAGCATATATCCTCGTTGCCGACCCGGGGTCAGAGCTTCAAAGGCTGCTTTGAAATCTGCATCGGCATCCAGTCTCGCCTGAAGTTCTTCGGGCATATCAAATTCTGAGGTTTTCTTCATTTTAACTTCCAATCCGGCCTTTTCCACCTCAATGGCTTCATGGATATAGGCTTTTAGGGTAGCTTCCAAATCCCTGATTTCATCAATGGTGGTAAACCGTATCTGCCGGGCCGACTGCACATTTTTGGTCTGTTGAATCAAAATTCCTTCGGTATCCTTCAGCAAAACACCCTTATGAAACAACAACGCGCAGTATTCCTTAAACCCATGGATCAAGACCACATTGCTCCCCTGAAACGTGTAACAGGGCACGCCCCACTTCAATTCTTCGTTAAGCCCGGTATTGAGGACTATTTTACGCAATTGTCGATAGGCTTCCTGCCATTGGGAGGGTTTTTCAAAGAAAAAATCGACTTTGGGATTCATAGGGTTATTCGTTTTGTGTTGTGATAACTTTTCTGCTAGTTGGTCTAAAATACCAAGAAATTAGGGTCAATGCCAATAACAAGGAGGGTCCAAAAAAATCAGCGGCTCCATCACCTACCGCCAAATGGGAAACAAGGGCTCCGATCATGGTAAAGAAAAACCCGGCATAGGCCCATTCCTTCAACACAGGAAATTTTGGAATCAAAATAGCAATAACACCCAATAATTTCCAGGCACCAATCAACGTAAGAAAATAAATGGGATAACCCAAACGTTCCATCATCTGCACTTCCTCTTCCATTTGGATGAGCTGTACAATACCCGTGGAGGCCATACCCAAGGCCAGCCAGACCGTGGCGACCCAATAAATGATCTTGCCTGTCCGTCCCACAGGCGGGTTTCGTTTTGTCATGATATGTTTTATTAAAATTGAGGATGTGATGCTGAAACAAGTTCAGCATGACCCCAGTTACTTTAACTGTTCCATTACTTCCTGCAATCGGTCATGCGCCATATTGATGCCCTGTCGAAAGGGTAGTTTCAGCATTCGGTCTCGGTCCTCTACGGATTTATAGACCACGTGCATGTGTAACTTGCAGGTATCCTTGGTCAAGGATTCAAATTCCAAGTATTCCAGTTGCACAGGGAAATCCGTATTTTCCATTTCAAAGGTCCGGGTGATTTTTTGATTTGGCACAAACTCATGGATCGTACCATTGAACCCATGCTTGTTCCCCATGGGGTCCGTGGTTTCAAATTGATAGCTTCCGTGCTTTCCATTTTCCAATTTCAGCACCTTGGTGCCCATCCATTGCTCCACAATATCCGCCTCAACATAGGCCTTGAAAAGTAATGCCACGGGCAGTTGAAACTCACGGTCAATAAAAATCTCTTGCTTGCCTTCTTCGGCATGTACCTGTGTTTTACGTTCCATGTTTCAATCTTTGGTTTTGTGTTGTTTCATGACGGCCTCCAGTTTGTTGAAACGGTCATCCCATAGCTCCCGGAAAGGCTCAATAAAATCTGCAATCTCCTTAAGCTTTTTTGGATTGAAGTGATAGTAGATCTCCCTACCCTGCTGCTCTTGGCCCAGCAATTCGCATTCCGTTAAAATTTGAATGTGCTTGGATATCGTCTGTCGTGATGAATTGAACTCCCTCGCTATTGCACCGGGTGTCATCGCTTTGGCCGCCACCAAGGCAATAATGGCCCTACGGGTGGGGTCCGCTATCGCCTGAAAAACATCTCTACGCAATTCCATTTATGCAGTTATTTGACTGCAAATATAAGTGCAGTTATTTAACTGCGCAAATAAGATTACAAAAAACTGTGCTGCAAACTATGAATCAGGCCATGGCCCTGGCAAAGCCCACCGTATCGCGGTACACTTTGGGCGAAATATCGGCATTGTTCTTAAAAAAGCGACTGAAGTAGTGTTCGTCATCATACCCTAGGTCAAAGGCGATCTCCTTCACGGATTTGTTGGTGAGGTACAACTCCCGCTTCGCCTCAATAATGATCCGTTCCGAGATGAGATTGGTCATGGTCTTGTTGAAGTGGTTTTTGGTGATCTTCGCGAGCGCTTTGGGGCTGATGTTCAATAGATCCGCATACTCCCCTGCGGAATGCTTGCTTTTAAAGTGGGTTTCAATAAGGTCCTTCAAATTTTGGATGATAAAGGGCTCCTTCTCATCGGGGGCGTCCTTAAGGGATTCGGGTTGTTGTTTGGCCTTGGCACGAGAAGTTGTTATCAAAAATATTTTCAGGTAGGACAGCAAAAGGTCATACTGGGCCAAATCGGATTTTTGCACTTCGGTGCGCATCTGCTCCAGTACCATTTCCAAATTGCCTCGGATGTCATCCTTCACACAAAAATAGGGCGGACTGTAGATGTTATTGAACAGCACCCCGTTGCAGGCCACTTGTTCCTGGTGTTTGTGGATACAGAAAAAATCAGGATGAAAATTCAACACCACACCCTCAATTTTTTCCTTTTCCAGAAGACTGAACGGTTGGTAAGGGGTTATGGCGAACATCGTATCGGCCGTAAAATCGAACTCCGCGAAATCTATTTTGGCGGTGCCACTCCCCTTTTTCACCCAGATCAGGGAATAGTAACTGAATCGTTTTAAGGAACAGAATTGGCAATCGTCCTCAAAGCTGGACAATTTAAAGGCCAGCTTTCCGGTTTGTTCGTTGATGAGTGTGTTGGTGTTGTAGATGTCCATTTTTGATTTTATAGGTTGAATATCAGCAATCAAGATGACTTCTCGACGTCTCCTTCGACTGCGCTCAGGATGACAGCTCGAAGTGACAATGTATTATGGTTACTTAAAGTCGCCGTTCGGTTTCGGCAATCGGCAGGTCGTTGATGCTGGCGTAGCGTTTTTGCATCAGCCCATGCTCGTTGAACTCCCAATTTTCGTTTCCATACGCGCGAAACCACGCTCCTTCGGCATTTTGGTATTCGTATTCAAAACGAACTGCTATTCTATTGTCGGTAAAGGCCCAAAGTTCTTTCTTCAATTTGTAATTTTTTTCTTTTTCCCATTTTTCGGTCAAAAAGGCAACCACTTCCTCCCTACCGTTCACAAATTGGGAGCGGTTGCGCCATTCGGTATCCACCGTATAAGCTTTGGACACTTTTTCGGGGTCTTGGCTGTTCCAGGCATCCTCGGCCAACTGTACTTTTTCCCGGGCCGTTTCCTCGGTAAAGGGAGGTAACGGAAATTTTTTTTCTATTGCCATTGTAGCTTGTTTAAAATGAAAAAAGGGCAAGCTGAAAAGTCAACCTGCCCTATAGCATTATTTACTGTTTTTAACCTTTGGCCAACTGGTATGGGCCGCTTTCTTCAATTCTGAAGTTCGGGCACTCCAATCGGGCAAGGTATTGAAAGGCTCCCCGTTGAAATCGCCATTGAAGAACAGATAGAGTTTTCCATCGATCACATCAAACGTTTCTGGATTGATCGGGAATTTGGCTTGTTTTTCACCAACACCCCAGGCACAATACCCATCAAACTGGGGCAGGTACATACTGGGTGATTGGGCAAAGGTGGCCTTGTTGGCCTTGCTGGCAAAGTAATAGGTTACCCCATTGTGCTTGGCGGCATAGGCTTTGTTGCCCTGCTTGGCCTCGCCAGAGAAATAGGAGACCACATCATACCCGCCAATGGCTACGCCATCTTTGTTTACAGGGTCAACCTGGGCTTGGACGGCAATTCCCCAAACTAGGGCCATTGCCAGTACGAAAATTTGTTTCATTGCTTTCATGATTCTGGTTTTTATTTGTGCTAATCGATTAAACGGTTTCCGCTTCAACCACCGGAAAATCGATATCGGTGTTGGCGGTGTTGTTGAAATAGTTGGTGAATACGTTCAGGGCCACATGTGCCACGATCTCACCCACTTCGCCGTCGGTGTAGCCGGCAGCTTTTACAACCTCAACGTCGTCGGAACTTACCCTTCCGCGTTTTTCCACCAAGGTTTTGGCAAAATAGAGCGCAGCGGCAGTCTTGGGATCTTTGTTTCTTCCCTCGCGGGCCATGTGTAACGTATCAGTGTCAATGCCCACCAATTTTTCCCCGATAAAGGAATGGGCAGATAGACAGTAGTTGCAGGTGTTGGATTCTGCCACTGCCAAGGCGATCAGTTCGCCCAATCGACCACCCAAGGAACCTTTGCCCAACGCATCGCTCAGGCTCAAATATCCCTGGAGTACGGCTGGGGAATTTCCCATGGTGCGCATCATGTTGGGAACCATTCCCAATTTGCTTTGGATGCCGTTGAACAATTCCTTTGATTGCCCTGTGGCTTCCTTTGGATCTAATGCTTGTAAACGTGTCATAATTCTGTTTTTTAATTATTAATGATTTGATACCACAAAGTTGCGGCACGGAGGGGTGGGATAAAATGGACAAACTTCACTTCCTCTTGGACATTTTTCCCGAAATGCCCTTTTCTAAAAAAAACAAAGGGCCAAACTCTCGTTTGACCCCTTGTCCTTCAACCGCACCATCACACTTCACACTAAACACTGTCTTTTACTACTTGTGCATCTTCAGCTCGTTCACCAATTCTTGGGTGGTAAAGACTTTGCTGCTGATCATCTTGTAATTGGTCTGGGCAGCTTGGTCGCCATCCAATCCGGGGAGTTTGGCCGAAGCAGTGGCATCGCCGACCACGGCAACCTCAAAACCGTTTTCCACCAATTCCCTCATGTGCGATTCGGCACAAAGGTTCCCGGACATCCCGGCCAAGATCACCTTGTCAATTTTCTGCTTGCGCAATTGCAGGGCCAAGTCGTTGGACTCGGAACCAAAGACCTTGTGCGGGCTGGTGACCACTACCCTATCCTTGTTGATGTACTTTTTGTAACGGGGCAACCAGTCGGCACCGGAACCCTCAAAACCTTCCACGTTCAATTGGTCCCCACGATCGAACATGCTAATGTTGTGCATGAGTTTCTCCAAGGTCCCCTCAAATTTCCAAACATGATCGTGCTCGTAGTAGTAGTGGGGCGATACAAAAACGGGAATGTTGTGTTCCTCGCCCAGTTTAAAGATGGTTTCCAGGTTTTCAATGGTGTTGTTCTCCTGTACGCTCTGGCCCACGGCCCCCCAGGCCACCCCATCGGGACTGAGAAAGTCGTTTTGGGGGTCTGTGATCACAATGGCGGTATGCTCGTCAATAATGAAACCCGGTTCTGGCAATTGGGCAAAAACGCCCGTAATTCCTGTGGCAAAGACCACAACTGTCCTGAATAAATTTTTCATAGTGTTGTACTTTAAAATGTTATACTAAATTTGATGGTACAAAGTTGACGCGATTGCCAGCCTCAAAAAATGGACGATGTACGCCACTGAATGGACAATTTTCCCAAGGCGGCACGGCCCCGTACAACACAGCGTTTTTTAAATTGTATATTTTTGAGATTATGAACGTAAGACTTACCCAAGAACAGAAGATCAAAGTGCTCAACTCAACCGACCTCTACGCGATCATGCAGCAGGTGTTGCTACGCGAAAACAAAATTCGCCGCAACCAAGAGCATTTTTGGGTGGTGGGGCTCAACAACGCCAACAAGATCCTGTTTGTGGAACTCATTGGCCTTGGGGCCAACAACCGGGTGAACGCAGACCCGCCCGATGTGTTCCGGATGGCCATCTACAAACTGGCCGGCAAGCTGATCTTGGTGCACAACCACCCCAGCGGCTCGCACGAGGTAACGGATGCCGACCTGATCTTTACCGACCATATGCTCAAAGCCGGGAAACTGTTGCAGATTGATGTACTGGACCATTTGGTGATCACCGAAACGGCCTACACCAGTTTTGCCGACCAGGGCGTCATGGACGAACTGCGGAAAAGCGGCCTTTTTGAGATCATGGGGCCCGAAAAGCAGGAACTGGAGGCCTTTAAACTGGAAACGGAACGCAAACGGGCCGAAAAGGAAAAGGCGAAATCTATTGCCAAGAAGATGAAGGCCAAAGGTTACGACGATGCCACTATTAAAGAACTAACGGGGTTGAGTTTGAGGATTATTGGGGGGTTGTGAATGTTTTAAAAGCTTTTTAATCTCCCTATTTTTCTATCCGAGATATTAATTCATCTTCTTCTTCGCTGAGATTAAATCTATA
>NZ_LXTT01000066.1 GCF_001683915.1 Allomuricauda sp. CP2A
CTGATGTCCCCGTTGAAGGAAAAGGTACTATAGAACATAAAACTCATATCGGTGACATTGCTTACATCCCAGCCGTTAAGATTCCCGTTAAAGGCAGTGGCATTATCGAACATACCACCCATATCGGTCACCTGGGAGAGATCTGGTACGTCCGTGGCGTTGTACACCATGTTCCGACAACCTTTGAAGGCATAGTACATGGTGGCCCACGGGTTGGTGCCCCATTGCTCTATGCTTGCCAATCTATCCCGGTCCGCTTGAGCGAGATTGCCATTGCCCATCTGTATTGCCGGGAAAGTGCCTATTATGGCCACGGTATAAGTGCCCACCTCGATGTACTTGTGCTGGGGGTCATTGCTATGGGTGATGTCTTCCACCGTGCCATCCCCCCAGTCTATGGTATAGTCGTAGGTAAGGGCATTGTCCACCCCGATCACAATGGTCTCACTTTTGGCCGTGGTCACCCATGTGGTGACAAAGGAGGCGGGGTCATCGGCCAGAATATCAATGACGTTGGTCACGGTAATGGTGATCGTGGCCTCGGTGGAGCCGTTCGCGTTGGCCGCCATTACGGTGATGCTGTGCTCCTCTGCGGTCTCAAAGTCCAGGGCCTTGCCCTCCACAAGGCTCAGCTCGCCCGAGGAGGCGTCGATCTCAAACAGGTCGTTGTCGTTCACACTTATGGTGAAGGTGGCATTGGGGACCACAATGGTGCCGATCACATCGGTATCGGCAATGTCCTCCGCCGCCTCAAAACTCTGGGCCTCTATCTCAGGGATGTCGGCCACATTTATGGTGATCGTGGCCGTGGCGCTACTGTTCCCATCCGTTACGCCCACCATTATGGAGTGGCTCTCGGCGGTCTCAAAGTCCAGGGTCTTGCCCTCGGCGAGGCTCAGCTCGCCCGAGGAGGCGTCGATCTCAAAAATATCGTCGTCGTTCACACTTATGGAGAAGGTAAGGGCATCCTGTTCCGGGTCCGTGGCCGCAACGGTGCCGATCACAGCGGTGTCGACAATGTCCTCGACAACTCCAAAGTCCTGGGCCACGATCACGGGGGGGTCGTTGTTGGCCTGCTCCTGGGTCACGGTGAAATTTCCCGTGGAAGTGACGGTCTTTCCCCCTACGGTGACGCTCACCTTGCCCGTGGTGGCGCCTTGTGGCACCGAGGTGGTGATCTTGGTGGCGGTGGCCGCGGAGACCGTTGCGGTGGTGGTACCGATCTTCACGGTGTTCTTCGATGGCGTGGTGCTAAAGTTGGTCCCGGAGATCACGAACACCGTGCCCACAGGTCCGGAGCTGGGCGTGAACCCGCTTACCGTGGGAGCCTTTGCCGCGGTCGTTGGACCATCATCTTTGCTACATGAAATTACAAGGCCCAAAGCAAAAAGGGCCAGGAAAAACAATTTTTTTTGTGACATAATTTCTAAAGTTTTATCATTAAATCCACAATTTCCCAAAACCCGGACAAACTTTTAGGTGCGATCTGACGGATGGCGTTTTTGGGTTGATGTAGGCCGTTTTTGGTTTGTTACTGCCTGCCTGCCGTAGGCAGGGGTTATTCAGTTATTTTGTTACTGAGTTACTGGGTTACTGGGTTATTGAGTTACTGGGTTATTGAGTTACTGGGTTATTGAGTTACTGGGTTACTGAGTTATTCAGTTATTTTGTTGTTGGAAGTTGGAAGTCGCCTGCCCGCCGCAGGCGGGGAAGTCAGAAGTTTGAACTTGAACTTTTACTTGATGGACGGTCTCTAGTCTCTAGTCTCTAGTCTCTAGTCTCTAATCTCTAGTCTCTAGTTTCTTGTAATAGGTTATTCAGTTATTTTGTTACTGTGTTATTTGAATTTGATACTTGGGCTTGAACTTGCTCTTGCTCTTGTCTAGTCTCTAGTCTCTAGTTTCTTGGTTCTTTGGTTATTATGTTATTTGAACTTGATACTTGGGCTTGAACTTGCTCTCGTCTCTTGTCTTTGGATTATTGGAATTTGGTATCTGGTGCTTGGAATTTGGAGTTTGTGATTTGGGATTTGGTCAGAAGTCGGAAGGCAAGACGGGAAAGTCTTTGTTCTTGTGTCCAGTAGCGAAGCGGTCTTTACTCTTTTATCTTAATGCCCACACCCTGCATATCTTCAAAAAGATGTTGCGTTTTTTCCGCTTCACTTTGTCTTACGGAGATGACCAACTCGCAATCCATTTCCATTTTTTGGGAGACAATGTTCAGGTTTTTTTGTTTGATGGTGCGCATGACCTTGTCCATTTCAGGGTATTCAAATCGGAGTTCAAATTTGGATGCAATCACCCGCTCCACAATTTTGGCATTTTCAAGGGCCATTTGCGCCGCCGTGCGGTAGGCCTGGATCAACCCGCCGACCCCTAATTTGGTGCCGCCAAAGATTCGGGTGACGGTCACCAGCACATTGGTCACATCAAAAGATTGAATTTGCCCATAAATGGGCATTCCGGCAGAATTGTTGGGTTCCCCGTCATCATTCGCGCGATAGGAGCGGTTCTGTTCTCCCAATTGCCACGCATAGCAAACATGATTGGCCGTGTGGTATTTTTGTCTCAACTCCTCAACAATGGGCTTTACCTCATCTTCCGAAGTAATAGGAAATACTTGGGCAAAAAACTTGCTCTTCCGGTCTTTGTAGAGGATTTCTTCCGAAGGTTGGGCAACGGTTTTGTAGACATCATTTTTTTGCATCAGAGCAAAACTACCTATTCAGAATGAGATGGGAAGCATTTTGGACTGTCAGAAGTCAGAAGTCGCCTGCCCGCCGCAGGCGGGGAAGTCGGGAGTCAGAAGTCAGTATGCAGTATGCAGTGCACAGTCAACAGTAATTCCTGTTTTTGGTTTTGACTCAGGCAGGAATTAGCATGAAGGATTGTTTGTTCTTGTCTCTTGTCTCTTGTAATGGGTTATTTTGTTACTGAGTTACTGAGTTACTGCCTACTGATCTACTGCCTACTGGAAGCCTGCCATAGGCAGGGGTTTTCAGTTCTTCAGATATTGGAAATTGCTAATTGTCCATTGTTATTAGAAAAGAGCTACCAATATAGTGCTCAATTGCAATTGTGATCAAGTCCATCATCATAAATGTCCCACCCTTTAGTATTGATCAGTTCACCCCTAGCATTAGCTCCATTGCAGTAAGTAACATTGTTCGTTCCCAATGTTAAATTTTCTGGGGTATTGGGATTAGCAGCCCACCCAATCAAGATATTATCATAATTGGTAGTGGAAAGCCCTGAATTATTGAAAATACCATATAGATGTCCTGAACTTGCAATGTTCCATGTCCCAAGGTTTTGGTCAAAGGAACTTGCATATTTGAACATATATCTCATATCTGTGACATTGCTCACATTCCATCCACTGATGTCTTGGTTGAAGGAGGTGGCACTGGCGAACATTTCATACATTTGTATAGCACTGCTTACATCCCATCCTCCAATGTTCTGGTTAAAGGAAGAGGCACTGGAGAACATAGAGGACATTAAGCCAACCTGACTCACATCCCAACCGCTTATATCTTGGTTGAATGCATGGGCGGAATGAAACATAAATATCATATTCTGTACCTTACTTACATTCCATGCGCCAATATCTTGGTCGAAGGAACCTGCAAAATGGAACATACTTGACATATTCAATACATTGCCCACATTCCATGCGCTGATGTCCCCATTAAAGGCAGAAGCACCTGTAAACATATTCGACATATCCGTAACCGTGCCCACATTCCACTCATTGAGATTTTGGTTAAATACTTCGGCACCTTCGAACATCGCTGCCATATTGTTTACTTTGCCTACATTCCATCCACCTATGTCCTGATTAAAAGAAAGGCATCTGTAAAACATGCTGTTCATA
>NZ_LXTT01000071.1 GCF_001683915.1 Allomuricauda sp. CP2A
TAGAAGCTGTGAATGGTATCACCACCAATTGCAATACTTGAGAACTGCCCAATCTTCATGGCTGTTCCACATCCAAATGCTATTATAAAGTGTTTTTCACCAATATAAAGGTGTTTTCGGTTCACCCCTTGCTTTAGGTGATGCCAGTGGAGTAGCATAAAAGAAATAATGCCAAGCTTATGGAATAGGGTTTCATGATCGTTTGTTTTTAGTTAACTGTTGTTTGATTTTAATCGTTCAATTTATTTAGTATTCTAAAATAGTCGAAATCAGCATATCCACCTGCTTCCTTTGTGGCATAATTAAAAAGCCCAAAGCGATACCCCATAAAATGCGGCAAGGTGTACGACATTTTCAGTCGGGTGCCCATCCTGACCCATTTATCGCCATCCAAACTATAGTAGAAATCAGCTACATCCTTTAAATCAGTGAAGTCGCACACAGCCCTAAGGTAGACTATATTTTGATCGTGTTGTAAAGCCAAACTTTCCATTTCTTCGGGTTTATCGTTCTGCGAACTCACCATCACCAATTTCTTTGTCCCATTTTCATATTTTACCCCAATTTGTCCATAGTTCTTTTGGAGCAACGCCAACCCCGCAAAATCGCCTTCCTTCATATTTGAAACATCCAAAGCGGTTGCTCCTGAACATACCGGCCCTATGGTTCTTTGGGTCAGTGTATTTCTGGCCTGAACAAAATTTTCATCTGTACGCCCGGTTGTCAATCTCAGATATCCTTTTCTATCGGTCAATGACCACAGACTGTCCACAGGGTTGTGGTTCCATTGCCAGACCAAGGGTAATTTGTGGTCATTTTCTTTTCTATTGAATTCATCACTGGCCACAATATTGGGAATCAAACCGGTACTTGCAGGCAAATCCAAAGTCTGGGGAACTTTACCGTCCACACCCAAAATGGGCCATCCATCCTCCCACGTCACTGGAGCCAGATACGGTATTCTTCCTACGGAACCATAATCCCTGAACAGGTAGGTGAACCACTTGCCATCAGGCGTATCAATCAACCCACCTTGGGCTATACCCCTATCCTGCAAGGCCACTTTGCCCTCGTATGGCCCATAAATGTTATCGGCACGGTACACCAATACGGTTCGCATACCCCCACGGGGCCATGTAATGTTAAAAAGGTAGTACTTTCCATTTACCTTGAACAGTTGGGAACCCTCTGCTCCCAACATGATGTTGTCACCTGCGGGGGCACTGGCATTTTCCATAAGCACCCTCTCGGTACCAGCCTTTACCCCGGATAAATCATCTTGCAATTCAGCGATCATCAGCTTTCCGTTGCCCCATATCATGTAGACCTTCCCGTCTTCATCAAAATGTACCGTAAGGTCGTGATATGAGGGTTCAAAAGATTTGACTTCCCATGGTCCCTTTTCAATATCTTTTGTGGAAAACACATAGGTTTTTCCTGTTGTTGCTGCAAAGGTGAACACGTAGAACATACCATTATGATACCGAATACAACTGGCCCAAGACCCTCTCCCATAGGCGTTTTTCCCATTTTCTAAAACTAGTGCATCAACATTTGCCAAGGTATCGTATGCATAGTTGACCAATTTCCAATTGACCAAATCCGTGGATTTCATGATGGGAACACCCGGACTCATGTGCATGGTTGTACTACTCATGTAGTAGGTATCCCCCACCCGTACCATGGACATGTCGGGCACATCGGCAAAAATGATGGGGTTTTGTGCTTTTTCGTTTTGTGCGCTTCCCATATGGAAGATGAGAAGCATGAGAAAAAGAACCATTAGTTTCATTTGTGAAACCAGTTGATGAACTGAATCATTCACTTTTCTGAAATTCGATACAACAGTCTTACTTTTTATCATTTTGCAAAAATGTATCTTATGAACAACCGTAAATTGTTCCCTTCTATTTTTGAGCATCCAATATAAGTGTTTATTTAACACATTGGTGTTCAATATCCAACAAATTATAGGAAATTGTTTTTTTGGCTTGCTCTATTCCTTCTCTTTTCTCAAGACGATAAGGGGAGAATTTCTAACGATTCCCAGACTGTTTCCCACTCCCAAAACAAATACCAGAAGAATTATTAGCGGCATTATCACAAGGAATGGCACTGATGAAGGTGTAAATGTCATATCAAACAGTACCCAAGCCAATAAAAAGTTGGCCAAAACGGCAAGTACCACTCCCATAAAGGCACCCAAGAACCCCAAAATGGCATATTCAATGGAGATGATGCTTAAAATCTGTGTTCCCTTGGCCCCCAAGGTTCTTAACAAAGCGCCCTGTTTGACCCGTTGGTGCTTACTGCTATAAATGGCCCCCATAAGAACCGCCACTCCCACAAAAATGCTGAAGAAGGCCATAAAGTTTATCACCCAGCTGATTTTACCCAAAATATCCTCCAAAAGGGTCAACATACGTTTTAGATCCAGAATGGAAACATTGGGAAAGGCTTCAACCAGTTCTTGTTGCAGCTTTGCCGAACTTTCATCGTCCCCCGTCCTAGTCGTCATAACTTTAAATTGAGGAGCGTTCTCAAGAACACGAGAAGGAAAAACCACTGAAAAATTAGGTTGCAATCTACTCCAATCCACCTCCCGTATACTCTGTACTTCTGTTTCCATTATCCTCCCTTGAACATTGAAGGAAACTTTATCGCCTATACCCACCATTGCCCTGTTTGCAAAATCTTCGCTGACTGAAATGGGAACATCAGCGTCCTTAACAACAGAAGCAGTCCATTCGCCATTAATGATCCGTTCAGAATTGATAAGACTGTCCCTGTACGTTACCCTGAATTCATGGTTCAATATCCAACGGCTCACTTGGGAAGTAGTATCCCTTCGAATCTCTTCTATATGCTTTCCTTTCAAGCTTTCAACCCGCATGGTCACAATGGGAATTTCATCAATAACAGAAAACCCTGAGGTTTCAATCGTATTTGATATTGCTTCTGCCTGCTCACTTTGAATGTCCATTAAAATCATATTGGCGCTATTGGCACTATCCTCAATGGATGCTTTTTGTAGGAGCATATCCTTGGTAAAATACAGCGTACTGATCAAAAAGGTTCCGATTCCAATGGCCAACACCAAAATAAGGGTCTGGTTTTGTGGCCTGAACAGATTACGTAACCCCTGTCTGGCCGTAAAACTCCACGAGTATGGAAAAAATCGTTTCAACAGCCCCATAAAGAATTTGGCGACCCCGGTAAGAATCAAGAAAACAGCGCTTAAACCTATCACAAAATATAAGGATCGCTCAAAATCTCCCAGAAGCCAAAATGAAAACCCAAGCACAAAAAGAACAATGCCCGCACCCACAGCCAAGGTTGCTTTGGATGAACGAGATTTGCCCTCTTCCACCACACGTAGCGCTTGCAATGGAGAAACATACAATGTCCTGATCAAAGGGTACAGTGCAAATAAAACGGACATGGTGACCCCTAATGCGAGTCCCAAAACAGCATTTTGGAAGGAAAACGATATCCCAACATCAATGGGCAGTAAATCTCCAAGCAGTACCGGAAACAATCGCTGAATGAAATACCCGGCCAAACTGCCCAACAGACCACCAATGATACCCATACAGGCTATTTGGACAAAAAATATGAGATAACTCTGGTATTTTGTCGCCCCCAAACATTTGAGCACCGCAATGGACTTCAGTTTCATTCGGATGTAGATACTCATTCCGCTGGCGATGCCCACACATCCCAAAAGCAGGGAAATGAACCCAACCAAGTTCAAGAACTTTCCGAAGTTTTCGTACCGTCTGCCCATACGTCTCGCCTCGGATACATGGGTGTCAATATCAGCATCCTCATTGTCAAGGACGGGGTCGAGCTCATCGTTCAGAGCCTCCATATCCTGCCCCGCATCGGCCTTAAAATAATATTTGTAGTCAATTCGGCTTCCCGTTTGAACGAGACCCGTTGCCTCAATAAAATTGAGAGGGACAAGTACCGGGGGGGCTATGGCACCAAATACGGAATTACTACCGGGCACTGTTTTTAACGCTCCAGAAATGGGAAATGTAACCGCCCCCAACTTAATACTATCACCCACTTTTAGGTTGAATTGGAGCATGGTTGTGGCATCGACCAATGCCCCATCCTTCCGAAAATCATTGACGGCCGTTTTGGGGTCGGCCTCCAAACCTCCATAAAATGGAAAATCCCCGTCAACACCACGGACTTCCATCAATTTTGTACCCTCATTGCCCGGGAATGCACCCATGGAAAGAAAATTGATTTCCCGTGCATCGGCTCCACCCAAGGAATCCATTATGCCCATGACCCGATCATTGACCGGTTTATCACTTTCAATGACAAAATCGGCGCCCAAAAGGGCCTTTGACTGCAATGAAATATTTTCTTTTAGGAGTCCACTGAACGAGTGGACACTCACAACTGCTGCTACACCAAGGGTTATGGAAAAGATGAACAACAATAGTTTACCATAGCTGGCTTTTCCATCTCGCCATGCCATTTTGAACAACCACAATACCCCCGTTCCATTTTTTTGTCCCACACTCATTAACTATAACTTTCCTCTATTTTACCCGACCTCAATCGGATACTTTTATCGGTCTTTTGGGCCAATTCCAGATCATGGGTTACAATGACCAGAGCGGTACCTTGTTCTTTGTTGAGTTCAAAGAGCAGTTTTTCAATTTTGGCTCCTGTTTCATCATCCAAATTTCCTGTGGGTTCATCGGCAAACAATATTGAGGGTTTATTGGCAAAGGCACGGGCCAAGGCCACTCGCTGTTGCTCCCCTCCCGAGAGTTGGGAAGGATAGTGTCCAGACCGATCTTCCAATCCCACTTTTGCCAATAGCTCTTTTCCTTGTTCCGAAGCTTTTTTTACGCCCCTGAGTTCCAAGGGGACAATTACATTTTCCAATGCGGTAAGGGTTGGCAATAATTGAAAGTCCTGAAAAACAAATCCAACCTTCTGATTCCTCAACCTCGCTCTTCCGTCCTCATCAAGACTGGCCAAATGGTGATCGCACAGCCAAATATCTCCTTCATCCGTAATGTCAAGACCCGCACACAATCCCAACAATGTTGTTTTCCCACTTCCTGATGGCCCAACAATGGCAAAGGTTTCGCCTCTGTCCACTTCAAAAGAAACATCGTTTAATACGGTGAGGTCGTGTTCTCCACTCCGATACGTTTTATGGAGGTGTTGAACTTTTAATATCTTTGACATAAAATGCTTTTGGTTAAAACTCTCAAAATACTAAAATTGACCCTCACCAAAAAAATTCCCCACCCCTCCAAGCAGTTAATGTTTTGTTATTTTTTAACATTCCTACTATTGGGCTGCGGTGAAAAAACCCCAGAAAAAAAAGCAGTTGAAGAATCACAAGTGGAAGAGGAAGCTGTTTCCGTTGTCAGTGATTCCAAAAATAAGATTCTCTTTTTTGGGGATAGCCTCACAGCGGGTTATGGCCTTGAAATGGGACAGTCCTACCCCTCCGTCATTCAACAAAAGATTGATTCATTGGGTTTGGATTACCAAGTTATCAATGCTGGTTTGAGCGGTGAGACCACGGCTAGTGGTAAAAATAGGTTGGAATGGGTCTTGGAGGAAGATATTTCCATCGTAATCATTGAATTGGGTGCAAATGATGGACTTAGGGGGGTGCCGCTTAAAGAAACTGAGTCCAATTTGCGTTCCATGGTGGATATGGTCCAAGTGAAGCTGCCCAATGCCAAAATTGTTCTCGCCGGAATGAAAATTCCACCAAACATGGGGCCAGAATACACCTCCAGATTTGAAAACATTTTCCCTGAACTGGCAGAAGAGGAAAATGTTCACCTGATTCCGTTCCTTCTTGAAAATGTAGGGGGAATACCAGATCTGAACCAAAGTGATGGGATACACCCTACCGAAGAGGGACAAAAAATAGTGGCCCAGAATGTTTGGGATGTTTTAGGGCCAATTCTTTAGCGGAGTCTTCTTAAAAGGTCCAAACGACCAGGAATCCCATTCAATACTGCATTCATAGTTTTTTGATTTCCAATATTGGTTGGTTCACTACCCCTTATTATGCAAACATTTCTTATTCCAGATTCACCGGTAAGGTCAAATAATCTGCTCTCTTCTTTAAAAAACTCCTCGGGTTTGTCCCAGCCAATTTCTTGAATTCCCTGATAAAATGGGATTGGTCGGCAAAGCCGTGTTCATAGGATACTTCGGTGAGGTTGATGGAGTTGGGTACCTGCATGTACTGCTGAACGGCGTTGAGCCGAGAGAGCCGCATATATTCCTTGGCGGTTATACCAAACTTTTTCTTGAACTCTCTTTGCAACTGCCTTGGACTGATGTGGACTTTTTGAATAAGTTCTTCCAAACTCAGCAAACCATGGGACTTGCGAATGATTTCGGATGCCATCCGGACATAATCGTACCCTTTGGCGTTATCCAGCATATTCTTCAACAGGAACGCTTCAGTCAAACGTATTCGTTGTTGAATATTTGTTGATTCCCTTAAACGGGAACAGTAATCCTTAAACTCATTCCCCAATACATCTGTACTATTCTCAAAGGTTGCGGTAAAAAGTGCCGGAGGAACCCCAAAAATATGGTAAATCCCTTCTGGGTTGAACCGCACACCAAATATCTGCACCTGTTCATTGAACCTAACTTCATAAGGTTTGGTCTGCAATCCTATCAAGGTGAATTCCGGGGATTTGCCCCATGTGTCTTCCTTGACCAGTTCGCAATGGTCATGGGTAAGGTGAATGATCAATTCAATACAGCCATTGGGCACTACGGATTGTACAAAGTTGTTTTCAGAATACAGGTTAAAATCTCCTGTATAAAAAGCTTGAACGTATGAGCCCAATGCTGGGGAAGGCCTGTATTCTGAAAACTTGACGTTCATTTTAAACTAATTCCGTCTATTTAATTATACTGTTGAATGTGCAAAACTAATTATAAACCGTTATATATCAACTAAAAAGCAAAGAAGTATCCACTACATTGGATTCAGTGGGCAGCATTTCATTGTCAAACGTTGCCACAATATTATTGGCCCCTCCAAAAACACCAAGCACCTTGGCTGTGGTCTCTCCGATATTCTTGAGGTCGTGGGGAACCATTTCCGGGATGAGCACCAATGCCCCTTTCCCGGCTTTTTGCTTTTCGGTTCCCACCAAAGCTTCCACTTGTCCGTCCAATATCACCAAAAGTTCCTCTGCACTATCGGTGTGCCTGCCCAAATGGTCCCCTGGTTCCAATTCAAAATAAACCGTGGCCAATTTTTTTGAGCCGTGGGCTCCCACCAATGGAAATGTAGCTTTACAATGTTGTTCCTTGTCCTCTTTTCCAATAAACTCGTTCAGTTCAATTTCAGTAACATTTACAGTTGTCATTTTGTTCGTTTTTAAATTAAATATCCTTTTACGTTTGCCTTGCCCGTATTAAAATCAACAGCTCCCAAACCAGCCACTTGTGCACGGTTTACCCATTCATATCTTTCGTCATTGGTGTGGAACTTCATGTTCAATTTTAAAGTGCCCAGATCATTGATCCCAGTTTCCTCCACTAGAATGCTGGCTCCGTCATCGGTTATGATGGTTGCATGTAGATTGAGGAAAAACCGTCCATCGGCCCTTACCTCCAAATAATCGACCCCAGTGATTTTACCATTGATCTTGTCCCCCATGACATCACCCTCAAAATAGATATCGAAACGTGCTCCACTTTTGGGAATAGGCTTACCCTCAATTACATCTTGCATACTGAACCCATATTCCACAAAATCGGTAAGGGCAACATGTTCTTCAAACAAAAGTTCCAAATCGGTTTTTTCCATTACATCCTTCATTGTCTTGATTTAAAAGTTTAAACAAAACTACAGCGACCGACAAAGGCTAAATTGGAGAAAAACGACATATTAAAGAGGATCTACGTGCAAGGTAATAGGAATCATGCCTTCCCTTTAATCGTAAAGCCTAATTTGAACTTAGAGGTTGATGATAGATTCTACAAATTCGTTTGCCTTAAACCATGGCAATTTCCACCTTCTCGAATTCAGGCTTTTCTGCTCCACAAACCAAGCAGGTGTAGTCTTCAGGCAAGTCCTCAAATTTCGTGTTTGGGTCAATTTGGGATTGGGGCTCACCAATATCTTCATCATACACCGTTAAACAGTTCTGACATTGGTGGACCGTATGTTGCGCTTGTTCCTTTTTTGTTGTCTTTTTTGTAGCTGTGGTTTTTTCTTGGCCAAGTTGTTGAAAGTATTCTTTGCTCAATTCAATCAAAAGATTGGGCAATTCTTTTTTATCCACATCTTGGGCATAGACCAAATACTGCCTTGTGTTGGGGTCAAAATCCTTAAAATAACAGACATTATAGGTCGGTCTTACCTGATAATCCAATCCGATCTGGGTCGATGGATTCCTCTCAATGACTATGGATGAAAAATGGGAACGCTTACCTACATCTTTGCTTATGCCAAAGGTAAGTCCATAAGTACTGATGTCGTTCTGATCAAAATTATTGACCAAATATCGTTTAAGTTCCAATGCTTCCTCATCATCTACGGGCAAATGCCAGTTCATTTCCAATTGGGAGTGCCGTACATTGATCCCCCTTTGGCCAAGGAATCTTTCCAGTTCGGGTCGACTTTCTTTGGAAATTCCCTTTACAATGAACGATTTCCATGGTGTGATGCATATTTTTCCGATGCTGTTGTCCAGACAGAATCCGCAGAATTCCTTTAAAAACTGAAGGTCATAACGATTGTTGCGCCAATAGAGGCCCAACCAGAATTGGTCCAATCCCATTCGGTTCATTCCCTCGTAGTAAGGAAACGTAACAAAAGGAATCTGAAGTTCCTTTTTTATGGTTTTGTTGTTATGGGTCTGTAATTTTTGGTTCAGTATGGCAAAGAGTTGATCCACATTGTCCATCGTATGGTACACTTCTTCTATGGCACTGCAAACGGAAACGATGTCCCAGCTATAGATCAATACAGGGTAATACGCACTTTTCTTCCAATGGGGCAACAGGACGTTCAAATACCAATAATCTTCCTCATCGGAAGCCACAAAATTGAGGTTCCCGCTAAAAATGGGCACCAACCGTTGTTTTGGGTCGGTGATATTGATCTTTAGCCTTGGCATAAAATCAAACTGTTCCAAAAGGTACAAGTACGTGGAACCTTTGAGCCAATGCGTAGCATCAAAAATATCCGCAGAGACATAGGAGCAGACAATATTTTGGTACAATCGATCTGCAACAATATCCGTTTTATACTTTGAGGTCTTTACCAATTGTCCTTTTTTGATGCTGTCCAATGGAAAGAGCAAATCCTGTCTTGAGCCAAAATAAACTTCCGATAGCCCTGCTGCCTCAAGCATGGCAATACTGTCTTTGAGCTCGCCCGGTGAAGTGATTCCTCCACTTATCAATATTCTGTGCAAATCGTCGTTCATAGCCTTAAACCAATGTTGTTTTCAGTTGTCCGTTCAATAATGCCTGAACTTCGGGCTTGCAACTTCCACATCCCAATCCGGCCCCTGTTTGGGAACATAACTGGGCAAAATCCGTGCATCCTCCCGCTATGGCATCTTTAATGTTTCCATCACCCACTTGACTACAGGAACAGACCAAACTTCCTTTGAGCGGCTCCATGGTTGATGAACCCCGCAGCAATTCCTCCCTTTTTTCAGAGAGCTCAATCTCTTCTTCTATGAGCCGTTTAAACTCTGCGAACTCATTTTTATCCCCCATTAAAATGGCCCCCTTCAGCGTATCATCCTTTACAATGCATTTTTTGTAAAACCTCTTGCTTACATCCATCAGTAAAATCTCTTCGTAGGTGGAATCGTTCTTCGGGGCATTTACCATCCCGATACTGCACAGGTCCAGATTCTCAAACTTCAAAATATTCATCAACACAGAACCGCTATAAATGCTTCCCAAATCACCGAGGATATAATTTGCGGCCACGTCGGCCTGTTGTTCCGCTGCCGAAGTGATCCCATAGAGTGCATTCTCAAACTCTGCAATTTCTCCCAATGCAAAAATGGACGGGTCGCTCGTCTTCAGATAGGCATTCACCAAAACCCCTCTTCTGGTTTCCAGCCCGGCACTTGTTGCCAAAGACATATTGGGTCTGGTTCCAATCGCATAAACAATGGCATTGCAGCGTAAGGTGCGGCCGGTCTTAAGATTGACCATCAATGTGTATTGGGATTCCTCATCCTCAAAAATGGTACTGACCTCATTGTCAAAAAACAATTGGATTCCCCTTTCGGAAACATCCTCGGCCAATAATTTACTGGAAACAGGGTCCAACTGACGTTCCATTAATCTGGGGGCACGCTGTATGATGCTGATGTTGATATTGATTTTCTTCAGGGCTGCGGCGAGCTCTAGTCCGAGCAAACCTCCCCCCACGATTACCACATGCTGTTCACTGGGGGGAAGCTTTGTTTTTGACAGATAATTTTTAAGCCTGTCCGCATCGCCTCTTTCCCGCATGGTAAATCTACCGGGTAGATCCATTCGCACCTCATTGGGCACAAATGCCCTACTTCCCGTGGCCATTACCATCAAATCGTAATCGTGTACCTCTCCCAAATTATCAGTAACTGTCTTTTCCTTGGGATTAATATTCTGGATACTATTATTGGGGTACAGCCTAATCTTGAGTTTTTCCAGTTCTCCCTGCTTTAATTTTTGAAGGGCCTCCCATGACAGTTCCTCGTTTACATACTCGGGAAGCAGCACACGGTTGTAAAAAGGATGTTCTTCTTTGGAAAACACATGGATCTCGTCCGTTCTGTTCTTTTCCCGATAGGTTTGGATAAAACGATACGCGGCGGCCCCTGCTCCCACAATCACTATTTTTTGTGCGGGCTTCTTGTATTTTTCCACCTGAACGGCGCAGTACTTGAAATCGGGTTCTTTGGAAATGGGGTCCACGATATCATTGGTAAGATTGTTGGCCCTACTAAAATCATCATTCAAGATCTTGCCCCAATGCATCGGTAAAAAAACCACTCTTTCCCTAATATCATAATTGATTTTTACCTTGACCCTTACACTTCCCCGCCTGCTTTTTACCTCGGCAATATCACCTTCCTTAAGGTTTCGCAGATAGGCATCCACCTTGTTCATTTCAAGGAAAGGGGATGGAATGTGGGTCAAAAGACGCTTTACTTTTCCCGTTTTGGTTCGGGTATGCCATTGATCTCTGACCCTTCCCGTGTTGAGCACCAATGGAAAATCGGGGGTGGGCATTTCTGATGTATTGTACAGATTTCGTGGTGCATTAAAATGCACTTTTCCATTAGCGGTGAAATACTTCTGATCCTGAAAAAGGCGTGGTGTCCCCTTGTGTTCGGGTGAAGGTACAGGCCATTGAAAGCTGCCCTCTTTTTTGAGGCGCGCGTGAGACAGTCCAGAAATATCAATATTGGTTCCCTTGGTCATCAAACAGTATTCGTCATACACTTCGGAGACGTTGGTATAGTCAAAGCCACCATATCCCATTTCCTGGGCAAACCGCCACAGGATCTCTGCATCGGGCAAGGCCTCGCCGGGAGCATCAATGACTTTGGGCAAATAACTTATCCGGCGTTCGGAATTGGTCATGGTGCCCTCTTTTTCCAACCAACCTGCCGCTGGCAACAGCAAATCGGCATATTCTGTGGTTTCTGAATTATGGGATATATCCTGAACGATGACAAAATTGGCCTTTTCAAGAGCCTTCTCAATTTTTTTGGCATTGGGCAGACTCACTATGGGGTTGGTGCAAATAATCCAAATGGCCTTCATTTTCCCGGATTCCAGAGCATTGAACATTTCCGTTGCCGTAAGACCGGGCTCCCCTTTGATTTCCTTCCCTCCCCAAAATTGCCGAACCTCTTCTCTGTGTTTGGGATTGCCCAAATCCCGATGGGCCGCCAGCAAACTGGCCATCCCTCCTACTTCACGACCTCCCATGGCATTGGGCTGCCCTGTCAACGAAAAAGGACCCGAACCTGGCTTTCCAATATGCCCGGTCAATAAGGAAAGGTTCAACAACGAAACGTTTTTGTCCACTCCAATGACACTTTGGTTCAGCCCCATGGTCCACATACTGATGAATCCCTTCGCATCGGCGATCATTTTGGCCGCTTTGCGTATTTCTTCAGCGGTGATCCCACATTTTTCCGCTGCTTTGCGAATGGAAAGCTCAAAAGCCTTTTGCTTGCACGCTTCAAAATTGGAGGTATGCTTTTGTATGAATGATTTATCTATTTTTTTCTTTTCAATCAACCATCTCGCCATGGCATTGAAGAGGATCACGTCTGTTCCGGGCAATATTTGCAAATGCAGGTCCGCCAATGCACAAGTCTGTGTCTTACGCGGATCCACAACAATCAATTTAACCTTGGGGTTTTGCTCCTTATGTTTTTCAATTCGACGGAACAGGATTGGGTGGCACCAGGCCGGATTTGCACCGGCAATCAGAAAACAGTCCGCCAATTCAATGTCAGCATAAGCAATGGGAACAGCATCGTTGCCCACTGTTTTTTTGTAGCCAACAACGGCGGAACTCATGCAAAGCCGGGAGTTTGTATCAATATTATTGGTACCCAAGAAGCCTTTGGTGAGTTTGTTTGCCAAATAATATTCTTCGGTAAGGCATTGTCCGGAAACATAGAGGCCAACACTATCCGGGCCATGACGATCTATGATACTTCTGAAAACCGCGGCGGCTCTTTTTAAGGCAATATCCCAACTGACCCTTTGCATGGGATGGTTGCGACTCCATCGCATTTCTGGGTACAATATGCGATCATTGGTATCCTGGGCTACGTAGTTCAACGTTTTACCTTTTGAACACAACATCCCCTTGTTGACAGGATAGTCCTCGTCTCCTTTTACGGACAGTACGCCTTTTACATCTTTGGTCACCGTAATACCGCAACCCACTCCACAATACGAACAAATGGTATTATGTTTTTCTTTTTCCTGCATCGTATTCACACCGTATTTTTCGATGTCGAAAATTATAAATTTACGTACAAATACGTAGTAAGAATATGCTAAAAGTGATGCTCTAAATCGAGAGAATGATAAAAATTGTAGTAAAAGGTTGAAAAATTGAAACCTACACTAAATTGTACTTGTTGGCTTTTTTGGAAAGATCCATTAGGTTTTTCACCTCCATTTTCTTCATTAAATTAAAGCGATGCGTCTCGATGGTGCGTTTACTGTTCTGCAATTTTTCTGAAATCTCCTTGTTGGTATACCCTGCCAAGACCAATTCCAATACCTGAAGTTCCTTATTGGTCAGGTCAAAAGGATTGCCCTTGCTTTCTTTGGATGGTGAGGAGCTTGGCTTTTTATCGGAACTGAACAGATTGTTCACAAGTACATTTGAGATATCCCCACTAAAGTACTTCCCGCCTTCTTGAACCATATGGATTGCCTTTACAAACTCAGTTTTACCAGTATCTTTCAGAAGATAGCCATTGGCCCCGGCCTTTACCGATTTAAGAATGTATTCTTCCGAATCGTGCATGGAAAGAATTATGGATTTGGTCTTGGATTTCCCTTTGGCATTTAGGCGCTCCACGGTTTCAATACCGCCCAATTCCGGCATTCGAATATCAATGATCAGAATATCTGGGGATTTTTCATCCACCATTTTAAGCGCGTCCAAGCCATTGGAAACCTCGCCTATTACATCCAAACCTGGTTCTTCCTCCAATAGTGCACGTATACCATCCCTAACCAAAGAGTGGTCATCGGCCAAAACTATGGTAATGGTCTGTTGGTGTTCCGAATCTTGCATTTCACAAAAATAGTCGAATTATTGAAATACTTTGAACATAGAAAAGGCCGCCCCATTTAAAATGGAACAGCCTATAAAACCAACTAACTCTAAATTTTACTTATCCGTTGTAAACAACTTGGGTTTTAGGATCAACATGGCCCACGCCCAATTTTGTGTGCTGGCCGCGTCTGACTCGGTGATGCCCTTAAGCTCGTACATACCGTCTGCTGGAAATAAGTGCGAGTATCCCAGTTTTAGGGCATATCCATTGAATTTTTGGGTAAACACCAAATCCACCTCGGTACCCAATGCGTTTTCTCCGCTGGGCAGGTCTTGTTCTCCCTTGAAATTCAACATCTTGGCCAATAGACCTGATTTCTCACCCAATTTGAAATTGGCACTGGCGTGAATATCAAATATTCCAACAGAGTTGGCATGATTGCCCACATAGAAATAATCCATAAGGCCGTTGAACTTGTGGTTGGTGCCATATAGTGGAAAAAAGGCGGCAGTTTCCCCGGTTGTCTGTCCATCATTTCCACTAATGATTTCAATTCCTGCACCAAGACCTACTGTGCTTGACGCCTTATAGCTGAGGTCGAGTCCCAACAAATAAGCTCCTTTGACGTCCAACTCGCCTTGTCTTTCCCCTGTTTGAAAAAAAGCGTTGGCCGCCAACCCAAAACTTCCTTTTTTATAGGTAAGATGTGCTCCAATGGTCTGCAAATTGCTTACGCCATCCGCGCTATCGTTCTCATCAAAATTTTGAAAGCCATTGTTGAGCAATACCAAGCTTGCCGCAAAGCTTTCCCACTTTTGTTTGAGGTACAGCATCTGCATGGTCTTATAACTGAAAAATCCCATGGTGTTATAGGTATTTCCAATGGATTGGAAACCACTTGGATTGTCATAATCTTGATTGAAGGCAAGGGCAAAATCCAACATAAAATCATTTTTGGAATACCTTATCAAGGCGGCATCATGGTTTCGGGCCTGTTGTGTCCAATCCACTTCACCCAAGATTCGCTGATCATCATAAGAAAGTACCTGCCTACCTAATTTTGTGGACCACCCAGAACCCAGTTGGATTTGGGCCCATGCTTCAAAAATGGCAAAGGAATTGTTCTCATCATCCGGTCGTAGTTGACGGTTTTCGCCCCACACCAAAACATCTTGGAGGCTCACATAAAAGGCATACTTTTCCGTTTGGTATGCTGTATTTAAACGAACCCGCGTAGCGGTTGCAAAACCAGGGTCGGACGCTTTGGGAATCAATCCTCCAAAACCATTTCTATATTCTGTTCTAGGTCGAAACTGCCCATCCACAACAAACTGGGCAAAGGAAAAATGCATTCCCAAAAGGCATAGGCAAACAAGGGATCCTTTTGTATTGATATACTTCATAACGCTTACTTTTTGGTTGAATTAATTAGGGAACTGTATCAGAAGAAACACTAGCCTTCCACGGTGGACATGGCCATTTTGCCCTCCATTTCCTGAAGCACAGCTTCTTCATCGGCGGTAGAGAACCTAATGGCAAAAGCACTTATGGCCGCTACGACCACAAAAACTCCAATAATAAAATATCCGCTCGACACTGCATCGGAGGCCGCGGCAGCTTGCGCGGCCTTTACCGCTTCCTCGCCCAAGGATGCATTGGCCTTTATTGCACTACTTTCTGCAACAGCCGATTTTGACTTTAAGAAAAGTGCTGCCAAAAATGCCCCAACATTACCTCCTGCCCCAACAATTCCAGAGATGGAACCAATAGCTTTTTTATTGATAAAGGGAACTACGGAAAATGTTGCGCCTTCCGCCATTTGTACCGTAAGACTGAATGCGACCAAGAAAATGATTCCCACCGCAAGACTGGTGGTCAATGAGAACACGGAAAGCATGATGCCTTCGGCCATCAAGATAAAAGTAAGAAACAAAACCCGTCCTCGAAGTCCTTTCAACTTTCCGAATCGGTCCCCAAAGAAGCCTCCCAAAGTACGCGCAAAAATATTCATCAAGGCAAAGGACAACACTATATTTCCCGCTGTAATTCTGTCCAATCCGAAAGTATTTTGCAAGTAATCGTCCATGGTGCCATACACGGTAAGTTCCATACCAAAACACGCGGCATATACCAAGAACAAAATCCAAACCCGATAATCTTTTAGAGTGCTTGCAAAGGAAATTTTATCTTTTTTCAAGACCGGCATATTCCCCGTTTTCCGTAATGCAGTAAAATTTCCTTCCGGGGTATCTTGGGTAAAGAAGTAATAGACAAGCCCCATGGAAAAACAAACCATCCCGGCAATGACCATGGAATAGCGCCATGCCATTTCATCGGCTACGCCAAAGCTCACAACCGCGGCTGCAATCAATGGCATACCTAATCTGTTGGCACCACCACCAAGGTTTCCCCATCCTGCAGATGTGGCATTGGCCGTACCTACAATATTGGGGGCAAACATTATGGACGTATGGAATTGGGTAATAACAAAGGAAGCCCCTATAAATCCAATAAAAAACCTACAGAGCAAAAACTGCAAAGGGGTTTGCACCAAACCTATCAGCACCACAGGTATGGCACCAATAATCAACAACCATGTGTAACACAGTCTGGGGCCGTACTTATCGCAAAGCTTACCAATGAGCAATCGGGCAAAAACCGTACCCGTAACAGCTAGAATAATCGAATTCCATTTTTGCGATGGGGTCAACCCTAAATCCCTTACTACATCGGGCATAAAGGGAACGATACCAAACCATGCAAAAAAACAAATGAAGAAGGCAATGGAGGATATCCAGAACGTTCTAATGGGAATACTTTTTAAATTCAATAGATTTAATCGTGTGGCTTTCATAATACGTATATTAGTAGATTAGATATTCAAATCTAAGTATTTATACGTATTTTAATGGTCAAGATGTCAAATAACTACGTATTTTTATAAAATGTTATAAATGATGTCGATCATATTATGTCATCCGAAAATTGAACGTAGGTTTTTTAACAATCTGGGAATTAAAACTTCCTGCTTGGGAAGTCCTATTATATTAAGGTATACGTTTAGAGCTCCATTCCAACAACCCTTTGGATGGCATCTTCAAAAAATAATGGGTGGTCGGCAACCACATCACCTATAACAATGATTCCCGGACACGATAAATCTATTTCATCCAACATGCGGACAGCATCCTTTAATGTGCCCGTAACACAATTCTCATTGGACAACGTTCCGTTCTGAATGATGGCTAGTGGCGTATAACTTTTTCTATATTTCCCTATTTCTCTAGCTATTTCAACCAATTTACGGACACCCATCAAAACAACCAGTGTTGCCGAAGATTGTGCCGCAAATTGAAAATCCTTGGAGAGACCACCCTCTTTTGTGGTGGCGGTCACCACCCAAAAACTGCTGCTCACTCCTCTTTTGGTAATAGATATTCCCTGGCTTGCAGGTACGGCAATAGCACTTGATATGCCCGGAACCACCTCAACAGGAATCCCAAAAGACTCAATATATTCCACTTCCTCCGACCCCCTACCAAACACAAATGGGTCCCCTCCTTTCAATCGCACTACATGACCGTATATAAATGCATTCTCCACAATCAAGGTGTTAATTTTATCTTGGGAAAAGCTATGCTTCCCGCATCGTTTCCCTACGTATATTTTTGGAGTTTGTTCAGGGGCTTCATCCAACAGAGCAGTATCCGTCAGCGCATCGTACAACACCACATCAGCCTGTTGCAAAACTTTTAAACCTCTAACAGAAATAAGGTCTGCCGAACCTGGCCCAGCACCTACCAACGTTACTTTTGCTTCTTTTGAGTATTGCTTCATTATAAATATATGTTTTGAATTTTATGAATCTCGCAACAAGAATACGTATTTATTTTCAAAAAAACACTAAATATATACGTAATTATACTTAGTTTTGATTCGTGTTTCAAAATCATGTGGATATGAAAACTGTAATTGTAGTGGGCAACGGAATGGTAGGGTATAAGTTTTGCGAAAAATTTATCGCAGCCTCCTCCGGTGATGCATATAAGCTTGTGGTTTTTGGGGAAGAACCCAGACCAGCGTATGACAGGGTGCATCTCAGTGAATATTTTGAAAACCAAGATGCAAAAGCCTTGGAACTTGCCCCCGCTTCCTGGTACAAAGAGAATGGCATTGAACTTATTACGGGGCAACGGGTCTCCGATATTAAAAAGGAAGCCAAGGAGATCCACACCGCTTCGGGCAACTCTTACGGATATGATTACTTGGTACTGGCCACAGGCTCCGTACCTTTTGTACCTCCTATCCCCGGTGTTGAAAAGGAAGGGGTCTTTGTCTACCGAACCATTGAGGACTTGGAGGACATGATGGCCTATGCCTCTCAAATCAAAGCCATTAAACCCAATGGAAAAGCAGCTATTCTAGGGGGTGGCCTCTTGGGACTGGAAGCTGGAAAAGCAGTATTCGACATGGGATTGGAACCCCACGTAGTGGAATTTGCCCCAAAATTGATGCCCAGACAATTGGACACGCGAAGCAGCAACGTACTCCGATTAAAATTGGAGTCTATGGGGATTCAGGTTCATTTGAGCAAGGCGACCAACCAAATTTTGGGCGATACGGTGATTGAGGGCATGGAGTTTGGGGAAGATGATCAACTGGACGTGGATATGCTCATCATCTCCGCGGGAATCCGCCCCAGGGATGAACTTGGCAAAACCTGTGGCCTTGAAATGGGTACCCGTGGCGGAATTGTCGTCAACAATAAAATGCAAACATCGGCTAAGGATATATTTGCCATAGGCGAAGTGGCCCTCTACAACCAAATGATCTATGGTCTTGTTGCACCAGGTTATGAAATGGCCGATGTGGCCGTAAACCAAATATTGGGCAGCCAAGACATTATCATGCCAGAAAATATAGACATGTCCACAAAACTCAAATTAATGGGGGTGGATGTGGCCAGTTTTGGCACTCCCTACATGCCAGCGGACAAGGGGTTGTCCATCATTTTTGAAAATAAGACCAAGTTCCTCTACAAGCGAATCAATGTAAGCCATGATGGAAAGACACTCTTGGGAGGAATTCTCGTTGGAGATGCTTCGGACTACAATATTCTGCATCAAATGTACCTGAACGGAATGGCTTTGCCCGATAATGCAGAAGAACTGATCGTGGGAGCACGTGGCGAAGGTGGTTCTGCCTTTGGCAGTGCAATGGATCTACCTGACACTGCCCAGATATGTTCCTGTGAAAGTGTTTCCAAAGGAAACATCTGCTCCTCCCTCCTGAATGGCGAATCGGATTCCCTTAAAGATATTATAAGCTGTACCAAGGCCACCACAGGTTGTGGAGGATGCAAGCCCATGGTCGTGGAGCTGGTCAACGAGACCCTTAAATCCATGGGGAAAGAGGTAAAAGATGTTATTTGCGAACACTTTGAATATACCCGACAAGAGTTGTACGGCATCATCAAAGTAAAGGGCATCACAAGCTATGATGTAGCCCTTGACAAATGTGGCAAAGGTGATGGCTGCGAAGTGTGCAAACCTGCCCTTGCCTCCATTTTTGCCACTATTTATAACGATACGGCCAACAAAGAAGATGTGATCCAGGATTCCAACGACCGTTTTTTGGCCAATATCCAGCGGAATGGAACCTATTCCGTGGTACCAAGGATCCCCGGCGGGGAAATAACCCCCGATAAGCTGATCGTGCTGGGAGATGTGGCCAAAGAATACAAGCTGTACACCAAAATTACAGGTGGGCAGCGCATAGATTTATTTGGGGCTGAGTTGAACGACCTTCCCGCCATCTGGAAAAAATTGATTGATGCAGGGTTTGAAAGCGGACATGCCTACGGGAAAGCATTACGTACCGTAAAAAGCTGTGTAGGTTCCACTTGGTGCCGCTATGGAATGGACGAGAGTGTAAGTTTTGCCATTGAACTTGAAGAACGCTATAAAGGAATTCGGTCACCCCATAAGTTGAAGGGCGGTGTATCTGGGTGCATTCGTGAGTGTGCAGAGGCCCGCGGCAAGGATTTTGGGGTTATTGCCGTGGAAGGCGGTTGGAACCTTTATGTATGCGGAAATGGCGGAGCTACACCAAAGCACGCCCAATTGTTGGCAGAGCAAATTGATAACGAAACGGTCATCAAATATCTGGACCGCTTTTTAATGTACTACATCCGAACCGCTGCCCCATTGATGCGTACCGCAGCTTGGCTGGAAAAACTGGAAGGCGGTATAGACCAACTCAAAAAGGTAGTGGTAGAAGACAGCTTAAACATTGCCAAGGAACTCGAAACGGATATGCAGGCCCTTGTGGACAAATATGAATGCGAATGGAGGCAAGCTGTGGAAAATGAGGAAATCGGTAAGCGTTTCAAGCATTTTGTGAATGCCGATGATAGGGACGACAACTTGGTCTTTGTCCCTATGCGGGAACAGAAAATGCCAGAACCATGGACCAACTAAAAACAAAAACTGATTATCCGTTTAATGTCATAATGGGTGTTTTTGGCGTCATGTTGAACTTGTTTCAACATCTCACCCTGCTGAATATGAGCATCTTTATGTGGCCCTGAATCAAGTTCAGGGTGACGTTAGTGATATTATGACACATTACGGACATCCAAAAAACTAAAAATATGGAAACACTATTTCAACAGTACGCCCCGGTATCTTTGGAAAAAGCAACCGTGTGGTTCAAAGCCTGCCATGAACGGGACATACCTGAAAATGGCGGGGCATGTATCAAATATAAGGACAAGCAAATAGCGGTATATCATTTTAAACGGAAACAAAAATGGTACGCCTGCCAAAACCTGTGCCCCCATAAAATGGAAATGGTACTATCACGAGGCATGATAGGAGATTCCGAAGGCATTGCCAAAGTGGCCTGCCCCATGCACAAAAAAACATTCTCTTTGGAAACCGGGGAAAACCTCAACGGGGATTTGCCCTCCATAGCCACTTTTCCGGTAAAATTGGAAAATGGCTTTGTTTATATTGGTTTTTCTGAATAGATTTAAGAAAACCAATACATATGGGCATGTCCAAAAAACTTTTGGAAGCATTCAAATTATTTGATGAGGCCAATGCACAAGACCCCAACAAGGAAATTTTTGAAGGGGCAGCATATCCTAAAGAACTTTTGTACGCCGAGCGAATGACGGATATTCTGAATGAATTTGAACCCGATGCTTCGGAAGCATTACAGTTAACGGCACGTTGCCAGCACATCTGTAGATGGGAAATACCCAGGGAATCCTATGAAATGAATCGGGTGGGCTACCTAAAGTGGAGACAGGAACTTAAAAAATTTCACGCCGAAAAGGCCAGCTCCATATTACAAAAAGTGGGCTACGATGATGAAACCATTGACAGGGTCTCTTTCCTGTTACTTAAAAAACAATTGAAAAAAGATGAGGAGACCCAGACCTTGGAGGATGTTATCTGCTTGGTATTTTTAAAATATTATTACGAGCCGTTCCAAATAAAGCACGATGACGACAAAATCATCTCCATTTTGCAAAAAACCTGGAAAAAGATGTCTCCAAAGGGTCATAAGGCCGCTTTGGCACTGTCTTTTTCGGAAAGAGGGAAGGAACTGGTCTCCAAAGCCTTATCCAACTAATGCCTAAAATGGGCACAGACAAACAAATGAAAAAGGGTGATCAACAACAAACATTGGATGTCTCAACCTTTTTGAGAATCCGAAAGTGGTATTTGTTGGCACTTTCTGCGATTGCGGTTACCATCATAGTTGCCCAAATCCTGATACAACAGCACCTCAACTCCCAATTGGATGACTCCCGTGTGATCAATGTGGCGGGCAGACAGCGTGCCTACAGCCAAAAATTGGTCAAGGAGGCTTTGCTGCTCAACCAGGAAAATCTAGGGGAAGGTGAGCAACAAGAACTTTTGGAAAAGCTGAAAAGCACTCTTTACATCTGGAAGATATCCCATGAAGGGCTTCAAAAAGGGAACGATAGTATTGGACTCCCCAAAGAGGATAATGTATCCATCTTAAAACATTTTGAAGAACTTTCCCCTCATCACAATGCCATGGTCGGTGCAGTGGAGACCATGCTGTTGCAGAAAGATACCTCAGGACAGGCATTGGCTATTTTATTGGCCAATGAAGAGCGCTTTCTGGAAAAAATGGACACCATTGTCAACGAATACGATGCCATCAGTAAAGAACGTCTACAAAAACTGAAAATTAAGGAATATCTGTTGCTGGCATTTTCTTTGTTGATTTTGATTCTGGAGGTCCTTTTTATCTTCAGGCCGTTGTCCATACAGATCAAGGAAACCATACGGAACCTGGTCAAAAGCCAGTTGCAATCGGAACAGGACGCCCAGGAAATCAAAAAAATATTCGAGGAAAAGGAAAAATCGCTCCAAGAGCTGAAGGAATTGAATTTTGTGATTGACAATGCTGCACTCTTTGCCAGTGCCCGCAGTGATGGAACCGTTGTTTTTATCAGCAAAAAATTCTTGACCCTTTTGGAAGCATCCAACATCCCCCCCAACACACATCTTTCCGAAATATTGACCACCGACGAAGGGCAACGGCAATATCTTGGGGAAGTTTTGACCAAACCCCGAAAGAGCATCAGAACTGAGGAAATTGAAATAAAGACAAAAGCAGGCAACAAATTATGGTTGGACATGTCCATTATCCCCATGCACCAAACAAGTTTAAGGCAAAGCGTGTTATTGCTGTGCTCCGACATCACGGAACGTAAAAGCAACCAAGAAAAGGTGGAACAACTTACCCTTCAGAACTATGAGGACCGTATGCGCCAAAAGCAACTACAGGCCAGTCTCATTGTAGAAGGACAGGAAGAGGAGCGGAAACGTATAGCCAAGGACATCCACGATGGTATTGGACAAATGCTCACCGCATTGCGTTTCAATATTGAATCCATCAATCTGGAACAAAAGGAACGCACCAAGGAGAAAATAGCCTACCTGAAGGAACTCACTTCAGATTTGATCAAAGGGGTGCGTACCGCTACCTTTAATCTTACCCCACCCGAGCTTGGGGATCATGGTATTTTTCCGGCGTTACAAAAAATGACATCGGAATTGAGTAAATTAACGGGTAAAAATATTCTGTTCGAGAACAAGGCCGAAGAGAACATCCGTTTTGATTCACTGGCGGAAACCAATATTTACAGGGTGACCCAAGAAGCCGTGAACAATGCCATTAAATATGCGGATGCGAATTATATTTTGGTGACCATCAACCATACAAACAATTTATTGAGTGTGGTCATTGATGATGATGGAAAAGGTTTTGACTCCTCCATTATTGACAGTCCACCAAAAAACAGTAGTGATGGCGGAATGGGCGTGTTTTTTATGAAGGAGCGCATAAGTTACATCAACGGTAGATTGTTCATCAACTCCAACCCTGGTGAAGGAACCCGGGTCTCCATCAATTACAATTTGGACAATATCGAAAAAACAAAAAAAGAAGAGCATGAAAATCAGGATTAAAGGAAATTCAATACGATATAGATTGACCAAGACCGAGGTAGAGACCTTTTGTGAAACAGGATTGTACAAAGAGACTACCCATTTTGGCAATAGCGTGTTTGCCTATGCCTTAAAAGCCAAAAAAGGGATTGATACTTTGGAGGCTTCTTTTGAGGAAAATACCATAACCCTGTACCTAACCGATGAGGAACGGTCTGGATGGGCCACATCGAACAGGGTTGGCTTTAGCGGCACCATAGATTTGCCAAATGGAGAGCAGCTTTCATTGCTATTGGAAAAGGATTTTGCCTGTCTGGACAATACAACCGAGGACCAATCGGACAACTACCCCAATCCAAAAAGTGGCACCAACGCATGCTAATCCCTTCAGTTTAAAAAGTACCATCCAACCATCAAGAATTTCAAAAGAAAAGATTGCATATTGGGAACTTGGATTACAATGGAAAAAACTCCTCAATATCCTGCTTTCCATCAATCAAATCCAATATCGTAGTGTTTTCAAGAACATTGATGAACTTGGACTTATTGGCCCCCACCAGTTTATGGAGCACACAGGGGTTGTTCATATCACAATCTCTGATACCCATAACGCAGGAGTGCACGCGCTTTTCCCCATCGATCACCCTTACAATATCCATTAAGGTACGCTTTCGGTCATCCTCACTCAAATAGAAACCACCTTTTGGTCCCCGGGCTGACGAAATAATACCATGCCGGGACAGTTCTTGCAATAATTTGGCCAAGTACGCTTCCGACACATGCACCACTTCAAAAATATCCCTGACCATGATTTTATGGTCTTCATTGGAGTTCAAAGCTAAGTAGAGTACTCCCTTTATGGCATATTTGGATGAGTTGGAAAGCATTTCTTATAAATGATGTTCAACAAAGATTAAAAGACATTTTTATCCTTTTTATGATTTATATCATGTTATAGGTCTGTACGGCTATATACTTTTGATTCGAAATTTTAACCATTTAGCCCATGAAAGCAATAGTAAAAAGTATAACGCTACTCTTCGCCCTCATCATGATCAGTTGTGGTGGAAAGAAAGAAGAGAAAAAAGATGACGGATTTAGCGTACAACGCAAAAAGGCTCAAACAGAACAGCCGGCCGAAACCAGCTCCACTGATGAGGTTAAGCCTTCCGAGCGTGTGGACATGACCACAAAGGGAGTTGGTCCCGTTACATCTGTTGAATTATCTCCAGAAATAGACCAAGCTATGGCGGAAAACGGCAAAAAGGTGTACGACCAAATGTGCCTGGCCTGCCACAGAATCGGTAAAAAATTCATTGGCCCACCACCCAATGGAATTTTGGAAAGAAGAACCCCGGAATGGGTCATGAACATGATTTTGAACCCTCAGGAAATGGTACAACAAGACCCTTTGGCAAAAGACCTACTCCAAGAGTTCAACGGATCTCCCATGGCCAACCAAGGATTGACTGAGGAACAGGCCAGAGCCATTCTTGAATATTTCAGAACCTTAAAATAAACGTTATGACATCAACCTTAAAACTTAGTTTAATGGGGCTATTTGCACTGCTGACGATTATGGGCAGCTGTAAAAACGGACCCCAAAACGAAACAAAAGATTCAGGCCAAGGCGAATCAACAGTTGCTTCGGGCTACGATAAGGGGCAAGCCTTTATAGAGGATGATGAATCCACTCCCAATGTACTGCAAATAGCATTGGAATCTCCTGACCATACCACACTTGTTGCTGCCGTACAGGCGGCAAAATTGGAAAATGTATTGGTAAACGCCGGGCCTTTAATGGTATTTGCCCCCACCAATGCTGCTTTTGATGCATTGCCCGAGGGTACCGTGGAAGACCTATTAAAGCCAGAAAACAAAGATGCCCTGGCCAATATCCTTAAATACCATGTAACCCCGGGGAACTACTCAAAGGACTTTTTGATGAATTTCAAAAAATTGGGGCAGGCCAATGATCAAAATGTAGCCGTTGAAGTAAAGGACAATGAAGTCTATATAGGCGGAGCCAAAATAGTTGCCAGTATATCGGCAGGAAATGGAATCGTCCACGTAGTGGACAAGGTAATCCTACCCCCTACCCAATAATAAATCAAAACAAAAAATCCTAATACAATGAAAATTTATAACCGATTAATAATGACCCTGGGAACAGCCTTATTGCTGGTCTCCTGTGGCCAACAAAACAAAAGTTCGAACGGGGCACTCTCATCGAGTGCTGCCGAAAAAGTATACGTAGCTCCGGGTGAGCAAGATGAATTTTACGCCTTTATGTCGGGCGGTTATAGCGGAAACCTTACCGTTTACGGGTTGCCCTCTGGAAGAATGTTCAAGGAAATTCCGGTATTCTCGCAATTCCCAACATCGGGTTATGGCTACTCCGAAGAGACCAAGCCCATGCTCAACACCTCCCACGGTTTTGTACCTTGGGATGATTCCCACCACCCGGACATTTCACAGACCAATGGTGAATTGGATGGGCGCTGGATTTTTATCAATGGGAACAATACGCCAAGGATTGCACGTATCAGTCTAAGCACTTTTGAGACCGAAGAAATCATAGAAGTGCCCAATAGTGCCGGTAACCACAGTTCGTCCTTCATTACGGAGAACACGGAATATGTAGTGGCGGGTACCCGTTTCTCTGTTCCTATCCCACAAAGGGATATGCCCATCAATGAATACAAAAGCAATTTTAAAGGATCATTGTCCTTTATCAGTGTTGATCCAGAGCATGGCCACATGGATATAAAATTCCAATTGATGATGCCCGGTTTCAACTATGACCTTTCCCATCCAGGAAGAGGAAAATCCCACGGTTGGTTCTTCTTTACCACCTATAACACAGAAGAAGCGCACACCTTGCAAGAGGTGAATGCTTCACAAAACGACAAGGACTTTATTGCAGCGGTCAACTGGAAGAAAATTGAGGAATATGTGAACAATGGTGGAGGCACCAAAATGCCTGCCAATTATGCCCATAATTTATATGATGAAAGCACTCATACAGCGACCACAACCATGAAAAAAGAGGTGTTGACGGTGGATCCCTTAAAAGTTCCCGGAGCTGTTTACTTTTTGCCCACCCCAAAATCTCCCCACGGTTGCGATGTGGATCCCTCCGGACAGTACATTATTGGTAACGGTAAATTGTCAGCAGACTTGACCGTACACTCCTTTGATAAAATGATTGCCGCCATTGAAGGCGAAAAATTTGATGGGGAAGCCTACGGTATTCCAATTCTCAAATTTGAAGATGTGTTGGCAGGTCAGGTAAAAAGTGGCGGATTGGGCCCACTCCATACCGAGTTTGATGGAGAAGGAAATGCCTACACCACTTTCTTTATCTCTTCCGAAGTGGTAAAATGGAAGTTGGGAACCTGGGAGGTCATTGACAGGAAACCGACCTACTATTCCGTAGGCCACTTGATGATTCCCGGAGGGAATTCCAGAAAACCTTTCGGCAAATATGTTGTGGCGCTAAACAAGATTACCAAGGACAGGTACTTGCCCACAGGACCTGAAATGGAGCACTCTGCCCAGATTTACGACATCTCTGGTGAAAAAATGGAGTTGATCTATGACTTCCCTACGCATGGTGAACCACACTATGCCGCAGGAATCCCAGCTGAGATTTTGGCGCCAAAATCCAAGAAAATATATAGATTGGATGAGAACAAACACCCCTATGCCGTATTATCCCCCACCGAATCCAAAGTGGTACGGGAAGGAAATGAGGTACATGTATATATGTCCACCATTAGAAGTCACTTTACTCCTGATAATATAGAGGGAATCAAAGTTGGTGATAAGGTATATTTCCACATCACCAACCACGAACAGGATTTTGATGTACCGCACGGCTTTGCCATGATCGGACAGAACACCTCGGAGCTTCTGGTTATGCCGGGACAGACCAAAACCTCGGTTTGGGAGCCCAAACAAGTTGGGGTATGGCCATTCTATTGTACGGATTTCTGTTCTGCACTGCACCAAGAAATGCAAGGATATGTCAGGGTTTCCCCCGCTAACTCCAATGTGGAGCTTAATTGGTCACTTGGTGAATAATTAAGATTGAGTCACCATTACATAAAGCGGGCTGTGTCCATGACCTGCCCGCTTTTCTTACAAATTGGAATACCATCAACCCTCCAAAAGCCACGCTCAATTTGTAACTTATAAATCATAAAAAATGAAAAAGGCTAGTATTTTAATGATTGTTGGCCCTCTCTTCTTATTGGGATTGTACATCTTTCCGCTTTGGAGCATTATGTTGGGTGCCCCGCAGTACCCGGACCCACTGGGATTGAACATCCACATAAGTGGTCTTAAGGGGGTAAGCGAGTTCGATATTCAGAACATTGATGGCCTTAACCACTATATTGGCATGCAGACACTGCCCAAGGCAAACGAAATGTGGGAATTTGGTGCTTTTCCAATTGTTATTGGGGTCATGGTGGCACTTGGGTCATTGATCGGTATTTTGGGCTATTTGAACAAACTAAGCTACAAATGGTTCTTGGGATGGTTCTTGATCATGTCCGTTCTCGGTGTATTGGGCATGTACGATTTCAATGAATGGCTGATCGACTATGGTACCAATTTGGATCCCAATGCCATTATGAAACTGACCAACACCGACGGAAGCCCAATGACCTACAAACCTCCATTGTTGGGACATGTAAAAATGCTCAATTTTGATGTAACCTCTTTACCGGCTTCGGGAGCTTGGTTAATGTTCGCTGGAATGATGCTTACGCTTCTTGCCGCATTCCTTGGGTGGAAAAACCAAAAAACAGTAAAAAGTAGATCATGAAAAAACACATAACATTGCTCTTTGTCGTGCTTATCGGGGGTATAGGATGCTCCGTGGCCCCAAAACCCATTGATTATGGCCATGTGGGCTGTCATTATTGCAGCATGACCATTGTGGACAAACAACATGCCGCACAATTGGTGACCAAAAAAGGCAAGGTCTTTAATTTTGATGCCATTGAATGTATGATGAACCAATTAAAGGATGAAGATGAATCAACCATGGCCCTTTTCTTAGTCAATGATTTTGACCAACCCGGTGAACTGGTGGATGCCAAAGAGGCTACCTATCTGATCAGTGAGAACATTCCCAGTCCCATGGGTGAATACCTAAGTGCCTTTACCAATGAAGAAGCTGCGAAGGAAACTATGACCAAGCAGGGTGGCGAACTTTATACATGGGCTGAAATTAATAAACGATTTAAACTTTGAATATGAGCACAATCGCAGATTTGGAACTGGTAAAATGCACCGGACTTTTGGCAGACAATTATGTGGGACATCTGGCCTACATTGCCAATAATGAACCCCATGTGGTACCGTCGACCTATTTTTTTGATGAGGACCAAAAATGTATTTTGTGTTTTGCATCCAACGGGCATCGAATAAACGCACTCAGAAAATGCAATAAAGTTTCTTTTCAAGTGGATAGTATCGAGTCGTTTCGTCATTGGCAATCGGTACAAGTACATGGTGTTTTTCAAGAGCTTACAGGAGATTGCGCCAAGTTATGTTTAAAGCGTTTTGCAGACGGCGTACAGCGAACCATAGATCATAAAAATGCTGAACGCCCCCATTTTTTAAGTCACTTTTCCGGAAAATTGCAAGAATCGGAAATGCCCGTGGTATATCGTATTGCAGTAACCAAAATAACAGGAAAGTCAGTAGAGAATTTTAGATAAATCAGATATAATGGAAACTGTACCTATCGGCAAAGCATATCATCGGGGTCGCCACTGTTTCGGTCTTGTTTATATTGGTAGAGTTTAGTGCACGAAGCAGAGTTATAGTATGAAATTAGATGTACAACATATAAAACGTATTCTAGGGTTTGTTTTTTTGATAGGCTTTCAAATAGGCTTGGCAAACACCTGGACCGTCTGTAGCAACTGCGAGAACAGTTCCATCAAGGAAACAATTTTACGTGCTGCTCCCCACGATACCCTATTGATTGAAAAAGGTACGTACAAAGAATTTGAGATTTTGGTGGACAAGCCCTTGGTCATCAAAGGGATTGGTTACCCCATTGTTGATGGCGAAAAAAAGGGGGAAATCTTTAGGATCACATCGGATGATGTTACGTTGGATGGACTTTTCGTCATCAATGTAGGGGTGAGCTACACCAAGGACAACGCGGCCATACGGGTGGTGCAAAGCAAAAATTTCCTCATTCAGAATATGGTATTGGAGCAATTGTTCTTTGGTATCTATTTGGAAAAATCATCACACGGCAAGGTCTACCACAATAGGATTATTGGCGAAGCTGTGGACGAATATAACTCGGGCAATGGCATTCAACTTTGGTATTCCTCGGATATAGAAGTGGCCAAAAACCATGTCCAGGGCACTCGGGATGGTATCTATCTGGAGTTTTCCGACCGAATCACCATCTCCGATAATGTGAGCATGGACAATCTCCGCTACGGACTCCATTTTATGTTTTCCAACCATGATGTGTATACCCGCAACACCTTCGAAAACAACGGTGCCGGGGTTGCCGTGATGTTCTCCAAGTTCATCACCATGAAAAACAACACTTTTCGCAAGAATTGGGGCACAGCGGCCTACGGCATGCTTTTGAAAGAAATCACTGATGCAGAAATTGTTGGGAATATTTTTGAGGAAAACACCATCGGTATTAATATTGAGGGATCTAACCGAATCAAGTATCTCAATAACGATTTTATAGGCAATGGTTGGGCCATACGAGTGGTTGGAGCCTGCTATACCAATAGTTTTAAGGGCAACAATTTTTTGTACAACTCTTTTGATATCTCCTACAACAGCAAACTGAACGATAATGTGTTCGAGGGTAACTTTTGGAGCAGCTACACGGGCTATGACCTGGACAAAGACGGTGTTGGGGATGTACCCTATCGGCCTGTCAAGTTATTTTCCTATGTGGTGAACCGCACCCCCGAGACCATTGTACTTTTACGGAGCCTGTTCATGGATATTATTGATTTTTCCGAACGGGTATCTCCCGTTTTTACGCCCGATAATTTAAAAGATGCCCAGCCCTTAATGAAAATACGACCATGACCATAGCAATAAACAACCTTCATAAACGATTTGGCAAAAACCAAGTATTGAAAGGAATAGACCTGTCCATTGACGAGGGCCGCATTTATGCCATCCTTGGACCGAACGGTTCGGGAAAAACCACTTTGATCAAGAGTATTCTGGGTATGGTAATTCCCGATAAAGGAGAAATATCCGTGTTGGAACAATCCATTAAAAAAGGGTGGAAGTACCGCAAAAAAATCGACTACCTGCCCCAGATTGCCAATTTCCCCCCAAATATCAAGGTCAAGGAATTGATCAACATGATCAAGGATCTGAGAAACGCCCCAAGTACCGAAGCAGAACTTATCCAGCTTTTTGGATTGGAACCTTTTTTGAACAAAAAACTATCCACCCTTTCCGGGGGTACCAAGCAAAAAGTGAACATTATATTAACCTTTATGTTCGATAGTCCATTGATTATTTTGGATGAGCCTACAACTGGTCTGGATCCCAGAGCATTGATTCGCTTAAAAGAATTGATTCAAAAAGAAAAAACCAATGGCAAGACCATTTTGATCACTTCGCACATCATGCAATTTGTGGAAGAAACAGCCGATGAAATCCTATACCTATTGGAAGGCGAGATTTATTTTAAGGGAAGTATCCAAAAACTTTTGGAACAGACCAAACAAACCAATTTTGAACACGCCATTGCGGCCATAACAACGGGTAGCCATGCTTAAAATATTAAAATACAGTTTTT
Source organism: Allomuricauda sp. CP2A (assembly GCF_001683915.1). Taxonomy (GTDB): domain Bacteria; phylum Bacteroidota; class Bacteroidia; order Flavobacteriales; family Flavobacteriaceae; genus Flagellimonas. The sequence continues at coordinate 31,119 of NZ_LXTT01000071.1, forward strand.
ACGATTTGATACGAAGCCGATGGAGCTACGTGTATTTTCTATTTTACCTTGCCCTTGGATTTGTGCTGTTGTTCTTGAACAACGATGTTTCCAAGGCCGTGATTACACTAATGAACGTGATCATTGTCCTGATTCCTTTGATAGGTACCATTTTCGGGGTGATGTACTACTACAATTCCCGGGAATTTACCGAGCTCCTATTGGCGCAGCCCATAAAACGTAGTTCCATTTTTATGGGACAATATTTTGGTGTGGCAGGTTCGTTGACGCTGAGTCTGGTGTTGGGCCTGGGGATTCCATTTGTGCTATATGGACTTTTGCGAAGCAATGCTATTTTTGATTTTTCCCTTTTACTGATCACCGGTGCATTTCTCACCTTTATTTTTGTGGGACTTTCTTTTGTGATTGCCATTTCCAACGAAAACAAGATAAAAGGATTTGGCTACGCAGTACTACTTTGGCTGTTCTTGGCTGTGGTTTATGATGGATTGTTTCTGATGTCGCTGATTGTTTTTGAGGAATATCCGCTGGATACCTTTTCCTTGGTGGCCACTGCGCTAAATCCAATAGATCTTTCCAGAATTTTGATACTGCTCAAGTTGGATATTTCGGCACTATTGGGGTATACCGGTGCCATTTTTAAAAAGTTTTTTGGAACCGACCTAGGTTTTCTGATTTCCATAGCAATTCTTTTATTATGGACCATTCTGCCTATCTTGGGGTTACGCTATAAAGCTGGAAAAAAGGATTTTTAAGGTTGATTGGAAACAATAAACAACTCACGGTGAAGCATCAGTCGTATCAATTGCATATCCTAATTGCCGTGATTTACTTTCTTGTGGCGGCCCTATTGGGGTTGCTGTTGCGCTCCTACCCTATTTTTGCTTTTGATTTCAACTACAGGTTTGTTGTCCATGCCCATTCTCACATAGCCCTCTTGGGTTGGGTATATGTGGCCCTAACTACGTTGTTGCATTATTGTTTTGTTGATAAGGATGCGTCCAGCAGAAGGTACAAACGTATATTTTGGTGTACGCAAGCCACCCTGGTGGGTATGTTGGTGACCTTTCCTTTTCAAGGATATGCGCTGTTTTCCATTATTTTTTCTACGCTGTTCCTAATCGTGTCGTATGTCTACTTTTACCATTTCTGGAAAAACATCAATCCAAAATACAGGCACAGCAAAGGATTGCAATGTGCAAAAGCGGCCCTGATCTATATGGTAATCTCCAGTTTGGGACCGTGGGCCTTGGGAGCGATCATGAACAGTTTAGGGGCTGAATCCATTTGGTACCGGTTGGCGATATATTTTTATCTCCATTTTCAATACAATGGCTGGATGATATTGGCCTTGGTAGGGCTTTTCATTTATGTTTGGGAACAGCGCGGTCTTGAAATTTCTTCAAAAACCTTCGCTCGCTTTTTTATAAGCCTAAATCTGGGGGTTGTGCTCACCTTTTTCCTCTCCACGCTTTGGACAAAACCTTCGTTCTGGTTCTATCTGTTGGCAGGTCTGGGAGCTTTGGCACAGCTTTATGCCTTTGCAGTATTATGGGGCATGTTAAAGCGTAACATCGATAAATTATCTTTGTCAAAAGTGCAGTTTTTACTGTTCAGAACAGTACTGGTTTTGATATGGATCAAAATAGTATTGCAACTTTTGACCGCTCTCCCCTATTTTGCCAACATGGCGGCCAACTATCTTGATCTGACCATTGGTTATCTGCATTTGACCTTTCTGGGCATCATCAGTATTGGCCTGTTCCTATTCATGGATTATTTTAGCTTGTTTCGAATATCGAAGAAATCTTACTTATGGTATTTTTTGGGGTTCCTTCTCACCGAAACTCTCATTTTTTATAGGGGTATGGCTGCGTGGCTGCAGTGGAACATCTTCAATGGGCATTTAGAAATCTTGGTGCTGCTCACTCTTTTAATTCCTTTGGGGATTGCAATGATGCTCATAGAAAACCGAGCCCCCAATTAAGTTTTTTGTATGAACCTATATGACCTCCCCTACAATGGCGTATATTTGATTTCTTTCAGAGAAATCTTTTCAAAAATAATAAAGGACAATTTTGTCCGAATTAAATTTAATGGTATCTTTGTACCTGTAAAAGTTCCCTATGATGTTTTCAAAAGCCTGTGAATATGGCATTCGGGCAGCGGTTTATATTGCGCTGCAATCCTTGGATGGAAGACGTGTCAGTGTCAATGAAATTGCCGAGGAAATAGATTCACCCATAGCTTTCACAGCCAAGATTTTGCAACAACTCTCAAGGAACAACATCATCCACTCCGTTAAAGGGCCCACTGGTGGGTTTGAAATTGCTCGGGAAGATATGGATGCGGTAAAATTGAACATGATAGTCAAAGCCATTGATGGTGACAAGATTTATGTGGGCTGTGGTCTGGGACTCAAAGAATGTAATGCCCAAAAACCCTGCCCCCTGCACGACAAATTCGTTGATATCCGTACCGATTTGAGCAAAATGCTAAAAAGTACCAGTTTATTTGAACTGGCCACGGGATTGGAGGTTGGGTTGACCTATTTGAAACGATAAAAAAAATTTGAATAAATAAAGGACATTTTTGTCCGATTAATGAAAATATATTTAAAATCATTTATTATGAACGATACCTTGGATAAAACAATAGGGCAAATGGTAGCAGAGGATTACCGGACTGCCCAGATTTTCAAAAATCACAAAATAGATTTCTGCTGTAAAGGCAACCGCACGCTCCAAGAGGTTGCAGAGAAAAAAGGGCTCGATTTGGACAGCCTGGTTCAAGAACTTGATACGGTACAAAATCAAAACCAAAGTGACCAGCCCGATTTTAAAACCTGGCCTTTAGATCTTTTGGCCGACTATATTGAAAAGAAGCACCATCGTTATGTGGAGCAACAAATTCCAATTCTAAAACAATACCTAACTAAACTTTGTAAGGTACACGGAGCACGTCATCCTGAACTGCTCGACATTTTTGAACATTTCAATGCATCCGCGGGTGAACTGGCCATGCATATGAAAAAAGAAGAACTGGTACTTTTTCCGTGGATACGTAAAATGGTGAGTAATCCCACAAATGAACAGCCGCATTTTGGAACCGTTAAAAACCCTATCAAAATGATGATGGAAGAGCATGATAATGAAGGGGAGCGTTTCCGAAGAATAGCTGAATTGAGCAATGATTATACCCCTCCGGCAGATGCATGTAACACCTATCGGGTAGCTTTCTCGCTTTTACAGGAATTTGAGGAAGACCTTCACCGTCACATCCATTTGGAGAACAACATCCTCTTCCCCAAGGCTGAAATTTTGGAAAACAACGTATGAAGCAACTGATTTGAATATGGGAGGCACACCCATTAAATGACATAGTGCCCATTTAGAAAGTATATCGTAAACATCATAAAAAACAACAATGGAAAATTCAACAACACTTCCAATGACCCATACTGGAACCGAACACAAAGCAAATGGGTTAAAAAACATTTACGGACAAACGTTAAATGAGTTCAAAAAAAGGCAACTGGGCTATTCTACCATTGCCATCATAGGCCAAAGCTGCCTTGGTTCAGCAGCAGCCATGGTACTTTTGATGGGAGAAATGGATATGATCTTAAAAATGACACTCCTCTTTTTCGTTACCATCTTCTGCATGGCGTTCAATGGAGCCGTATTGGCACAATTAAAACCATTGACCACGTTTAATCTTCTGATCTTAAGTGTTGTTTTCAGTACTTTGGTCATTATTGCCCATATGTTTTAATCCATTTTGATTGGTGAAAAGGCAGCTGAAATCAAGTTCAGGGTAGAAAAAATGGCTGGGATGTTTCAATTAAAAATTGATTATTTTCAGAAAATGAACTAGGTAAATGGTTATGGAAGTAAAACTTTCCGAGATTTTTAGGTATGAGCCCAATGTGCTGCAATACAGAAAAGAATCACTGCTGGCTTTGGACCTTAAAATGGAGTTTGTGGAACGTTTGACCAAACATTTAGGATTGACCTTTGTGGAAAATGAAAAAGAAGAGGGCAATCTGTGCTATGCCCAAAATCAAAATATTAGGCCTGGATATAGAATGGTTTTTTCAAAATTGGATGTTCTAAATTACTTGGACAATCTTTTACAGCCTGGAATTTACCATATTGAATCGGACACTGTATTTTTCAACCAATCAATGGATTTGTAAGGCGAATCAAAGTTTTGTGCAATCAGTCACGGTGTATCTGTAAAAATTGCATCCAATAAGAAATAGCTACAATAGGCTTCTCTGCAAATGACAGCTAAATCAAGTACATTCTTATCTGGGTGACCTTACTTTCCAACCAATACACCGGTGTCTCATACATTTAAAGTTTCCAAAAGTGCTTTATTGGAAGGTTATAGCATCTTGGATGCAGCCCATCATACCAATAAAAATGCATGCCCCAACAAGAATACCTGACTTAAAAGATGGATATTGATGCCCCACCCCACATAATTTTAACAAAGATTAATGGATAGTTAAATAAATAAAATTTTAATTAATCATCGCATAAAGAAGATTATATTTCAACCATTTATAATATCTTTTTCGATTGAATATTTGGCTGCCCAAGAGTAGCCGTCAAAATATTTGATTGTTCAGCCTTTAACCAGAACTATGTGTGATTACTTAAAAAGAATAAAATTTACAATATTCATAGCCGCTTGCTTGGGGATGTTGGTCAACTGCTCCCAAAAAAATCAAAAAAAGACCCTTTTTCAACTACTGGATTCTGAAGAAACCCATGTCGACTTCAACAATGCACTAACTTCCACAGATTCGTTGAACATTCTGGATTTTGAATATATGTACAACGGGGCCGGGGTTGCCATAGGCGATATCAACAATGATGGGCTCAGTGATATGTACTTTAGCGGCAACCAAGTCTCTGGTAAACTGTACTTGAACAAAGGAAATCTAACCTTCGAAGATATCACGGATAAAGCAGGGGTAGCTACCACTGGATGGAGCAATGGGGTTTCCATGAGCGATGTGAACAACGATGGCTTTGTTGATATCTATGTCTGTAGGGGCGGCCCCAGGGAAACAAAGGAAGAAGACAAGGGCAATCTTCTCTTTTTAAACCAAGGGGATGGTACTTTTAAAGAATTGGCCCAAGAAATGGGGGTTGCCGATACAGGGTATAGCATCCAAGCCCTTTTCTTTGATTATGACAAGGATGGCCATAAAGATCTGTACGTACTCACAAACGCCTTGGTCGATTACAATAGAAATAACACAAAACCCATTGAGGTAAAGGGTGAAGCTGCCAGTACAGACCGTTTATACCGTAACAACGGGGATGGAACCTTTACCGACGTAAGCCAACAAGCCGGAGTAACCATTGAAGGTTTTGGACTGGGCATCACGGTATGCGACATCAATGAAGATCTTTGGCCGGACCTCTACATTTCCAATGATTTCTTGACCAATGACATTCTCTATGTCAACAATCAAGATGGCACGTTTACCGACAAAGTAAAGGAATACATCAAGCACCAGAGTTATAACGGTATGGGCAATGATGTGGCCGATATAGACAATGATGGCAAATCTGATATCATGGTACTGGATATGTTTCCGCAGGACAACAAACGTATCAAACAGACCATGATGAAACCCAGTTATGACACCTATACCAGAAACCTTATGAAGGGGTATTCCCCTCAATTCGTCCGTAACACGCTCCAATTGAACAACGGCAATGGTACCTTTAGCGAGGTGGGGCAATTGACCGGACTTCACAATACAGATTGGAGCTGGGCACCACTCATTGCCGACTTTGACAATGACGGATGGAAGGATGTCTTTATTACCAACGGTTATCGCAGGGACATTACCAATCTGGACTATGTGGTGTATAGCGAACAAAACAGTGTGTTTGGTGAGAAAAAAGTCAACGAAAAGGATCAACTTGATAAGCTCACCTCCCTGCCTGAGGTTAAACTGCACAACTATATCTACAAAAACAACGGGGATCTTACCTTTACCGATATGGTGGATGAATGGGGCTTTGATCTTCCCACTTATTCAAACGGTGCGGCCTATGCCGATCTGGACAATGATGGCGATCTTGAGATCGTTGTCAATAATATTGATGACAAAGCCAGTATTTACAAGAACAACACCATAGAACAGCAGGATTCCATTCAGAACAACAGCCATTTCCTAAGGGTAAAATTAACCGGAACGCTAGACCCAACAGGAACAAAGGTGTCCCTGTACAATGACGGATCTTCCCAACATCAATCATTTTCCCCGGTCCGTGGCTACCTTTCCAATGTGGAGCAGGCATTTCACTTTGGCCTGGGCAAATCCACCGAAATAGATTCGCTAAAAGTGGTTTGGCCCAATGGATTTGAACAGACCATCCATGGTCTCCAAGCCAACAAGACCGTAGTTTTAAATCAGAAGGATTCCGAACCCGCTTCCACTGAAAATAAGGGAATGAAGACTTTGTTCACCAAAACAAATGAGGCATTACAGATCAATTATCAACATGCCGAAGACATCTTTATAGAATTCAAATGGCAACCATCTTTGATGCGAATGTACAACCAATTGGGACCTGGCCTGGCCGTAGGCGACGTAAACGGGGATAATTTGGAAGACTTTTATGTGGGAGGAAGCAAGGAAAAAAAGGGCGGGCTCTTTTTGCAACAAGCAGATGGAACCTTTGCGCCCAAGGAATTTGGTGGTGAAGAACCACGTGAAGATATGGGGCTCGTTTTTGCGGACATTGACTCTGATGGGGATTTGGACCTGCTATCCGTTCATGGTGGCGGTGTCTGGGAAATGACACGAAAAGATTATAAAGATCTTATCTACATCAATGATGGGAAAGGAAATTTCTCATCCAAAACTTTGTTGGAACGGGAATCCAGAGGGTCTGTGATTCGTCTTGCAGATATGGACCGCGATGGGGATTTGGACATTTTCATTGGTGGACGGGTAATCCATGGCGCCTACCCTACCAGTCCCAAAAGTTATCTGCTACAAAACAATGGCGGTTCATTTGAGGATGCCACTGAAGCAGTTTTTGGTTCCGATGGAAGATTGGGCATGATCTCTGATGCACTTTGGACCGATTTTGACGATGACGGTTGGGTGGATATGATCATGGTAGGCGAATTTATGGAAATACAATTTCTGAAAAATGAAAAAGGCAGGTTGGTGAACATCACTTCACAAACCGGCCTTACCAACCATAATGGTCTCTGGAACAGTATTGTTTCCGGTGATTTTGATGCTGATGGGGACACCGATTATATTATGGGCAACCTAGGCCTTAACAACGATTTTAAAGTAAGTCCAGAAGAACCCTTGACCCTATACGCCAAAGATTTTGATGAAAATGGCAACATAGACCCCTTGGTAAGTTGTTTCAGAAATGGCAGCGAACACCTCATACATCCCCGGGATGTGCTCATTGACCAGATCAATGGCATGCGAAATCGGTTTTTGGACTATGAGTCCTATGCCAATGCCGATATGAGTAGTACGCTATCCAAAAAAGATTTGGACGGAGCCCAAGTTTATACGGCCACCAATTTAGCAAGCACCTATGTGGAAAACTTGGGAAATGGAAAATTCAAATCAAAATCATTGCCCCTTCAGGCCCAGTTTTCACCAATTTATGGCATGCAGGTTCACGATTACAATGCCGATGGTCGTTTGGATGTTCTTGTGGCAGGAAACCACTTCAGTGTAGAACCCTTTATGGGCCGGTACGATGCTTTTGTTGGGCTCTGTTTGTTGGGAGATGGGCAGGGTAATTTCAAAACAGTGCCCACAAATGAAAGTGGCTTGGACATCAGTGGAGATGCCAAGGGAATGGCAACCATACAATCAGCCAGTGGGGAAAAGAGTATTTTGGTAGGTCAAAATTCCGGTACGCTGCAATCATACAGTTACGGAGCCAAAATGGAACAGCTTATGGCAAACCCCATGGATGCTTATGCCATAGTTCACCTAAAAAATGGCAGCTCCTTTAAAACCGAATTTTATTACGGGGGGTCGTACCTAAGTCATTCCTCCCGTAGTTTAGGATATGAGACTGTGACCACAGACTACATTGAGATTGTCGATTATCTTGGCAAGAAAAGAAAAATAGAAGTACAACCATAAGCTTTCAATTGCAATAGGAACAGTAGTGATGAAAAGAAAAAATCTGGCACTTAAAAAAGGACTTTTTATAGCATTTTGCGCGTTTATGCTCGTAGGGTGCAAACAACAGGTGGATGAGGCCAAATTGCAACAATTGACCGAAACGGCTGTGATGGATTGGAACTCCAAATTGACAGATGTTATTGTTGCGGACATTTTTACGCCGCCGGTTTCAAGTAGAATTTATGCCTACTGCAATGTTGCGGCCTATGAAGTTATGTGCAAAACGGATACAAGTTTTCAAAGTTTTGCCGGTAAGCTCAATGATTTGGACACCACTCCCGATCCTGAAGAAGGTAAAGAGTACAATTTTCCCGTTGCTGCCATGGTAGCATTCTCCAGTGTGGGTAAAAATCTGGTGTTCAATACAGAGGCCATGGAAAAATTACAAAGCGATTATCTCGATGAAATCAGATCTACAAACCTCAACAAGGCTACAATCGAGAACTCCATCGCTTTTGGGAACCAAATGGCAGACCATATTATGGCATGGGTCAAAAAAGATGGATATAAAGAGCGTAGTGCCATGTCCCGCTATCAAATTAATCATAACGATCCAGGAACATGGCAGCCCACTCCCCCAAATTATATGGAAGCCATTGAGCCCAACTGGAGTACCTTAAGGCCATTCACCTTAAAGGCGTCGGACCAATTTGTACCCGCACCGCCCACCCAATTTGATTCCATCCCATCATCGCAGTTTTACAAGGAGACCATGTATGTCTATGAATCGGTAAACAATCTCAACGAAGAAAATTTGGCCAAGGCCAAATTCTGGGACTGCAACCCAAATATTTCCTATACCCAAGGACATGTCATGTACTACAAGCAGCAAATCTCACCGGGCGGACACTGGATCATGATCGCATGTCAAGTGGCAAAAGCTGAAAAACTAAATCCAATGAAGGCTTCTGAAGTTTTGGCCAAAACAGCTGTAACCATTGCCGATGCCTTCATAAGCTGTTGGACCGCAAAATACGAAACACAGCTCATTAGGCCCGAAACCTATATAAATAGGTATATTGATCCAGACTGGAAACCCATCCTACAAACCCCGGCGTTTCCGGAATACACCAGCGGACACAGTGTAGCCTCTAGCTCGGCAGCCACGATGCTTACCCATCTTCTAGGGGATAATTACAGTTTTGTGGATTCCACAGAAGTAAATTACGGGCTTCCTCCCCGCTCTTTCAAGTCCTTTAGACATGCTGCGGATGAAGCTGCAATCAGTAGGTTATATGGAGGAATCCACTATATGCCAGCCATAAAAAATGGGGTTGAACAGGGAAAAAAGGTTGGGGAACATGCAATTGCCATTCTAAACTAAAGTTCACTTGATCACTGCCTTAACTTTCACTTTATTAGTGTTCCAAAGCAGACCATTTTTCTGCTTCCAAGTTCAACAGAAATGGTCAAGAAGGATATGATTTATTTTATTTTGGCGGGAAAGGATTTCTTGGCAACACGGAGTGATCTGTTCAACGGTTACCTCACGCATATTAGCCGATTTTGGGGATGGAAAAACTTATGGAAGTCTGTAAACCATGGTAAATTTCAGGACCGAATCCTTTAGCAATCAATTTCAGGCAGGTGCTGAAGTCGGGCACCTATTTTTTGATAAACTGTATTTCGCATATTGGAAAAACTGTCTTCCGGTGAAGGATTCCAAGGTGGCTCCTTTCTTTATGGGGAGGGCACAACATTTACTTCTTATGGATTCAATGCGATTTACAAGTTAAGGGCGCACTTGAGTTTGGTGTCTTCTTATTCAGACTATGTCGGTTTCTTGGTCGAGCGAAAAAATATTTATGATGGGGGAACCTTTTCTCTGGGCATTTCCATAGAGTACTAAGAACATTCTGCAAACAAAAGCACCTTACTTCCATTTGTATGTTTCATCTGGAGGTAAGGTTCGCTATTTTAAGGAATTAAAAACCAACATGCTTAAATTATATTCATAAATTTATGATTGAATGTAAATGGTGTCCACTTTGTTGATTTTGGTGCCGAAACATGAATTATTCAATCCTGTGTCGAGTAAAAAATCTCTGATAAATTATGTGAACAACTTTGTTGAACTGTCCAGCGAGGAAACCCATCAATTGGAATCAAGTTTTGAAGAAGTAAAAGTAAAAAAGAGACAGTTCATTGTCCAGCCCGGGTTTACCAACATGCATAGGGCATTTGTGGTGAAAGGCGCATTTAGAGCATATATCATAACCAATGATGGGCAAGAGCACACCCTCCAATTTGCCATAGAGAATTGGTGGATTTCAGACTTTAACAGCTATATCTACCAACATCCTGCAACCCTTTTCATAGTTGCCTTGGAAGACAGCACTATTTTACAAATAGAATATAACCAAGAACAGGAACTTAAAAAATCCAACCACAAGTTCGAGACCTTTTTTAGGATCATGGCCGAAAAAGGACTTGCCTTTGAGCACCGGAGAATTCTTTTTAACCTCACCAATTCCGCAGAGGCCCGGTATGAAAATTTTTTGTTGAATTTCCCCAATTTTGTGAACCGGGTGCCACAATATGCCCTAGCTTCCTATCTGGGCATGACCACAGAATTTCTTTCCAGAATCAGAAACAAGAGAATCAAGAAAAGTTGAAGTAGTTCAACTTTTTTTCTTGACCTACTTCATTTTTATTGGCTTCCAATCAGAAGACATTTGTCCTGTCAATATTGACAAATAATTAAAACATTAAAAATGGAACAATCATTAAATGAAGTCCTGTCGGCCAAAAATGAAATGGTCAAAAATGGACAAATTGTGGAGGCCACCGAAAAGTATTTTTCTTCGGATGCCAAAACGTATGATTTTGATGGAACGGTGACCAACGACAAAACCGAGATGCTCTCAAAAATGCAAGGGTTTGCTGGAGCTATTGCCAAAGTCAACGGTATCACCCTACATCATGCATCATTGTCTGGGGATGTCTCTTTTGCAGAATTCACCTTTGACTTTGACATGAAAGACGGCAGTAAGATCTTATGGCACGAGATCCTGCGAACAGTCTGGCACAATGGACAGATTGTGGAGGAACAATATTTTAAAGGATAAAAGGTTCGCCATGGGATTTGTAACAAAAAAAATACATGCGTACCTGGATTATCCGGTAGCGTTGGCGTTGATGACCTTACCCTTTTTATTGGGATTGGGGTCTTCTAACCCAATGGCTTGGAAACTTTCCTTCATTGTGGGTATAGCGGCATTGGTGTTGACCCTTTTGACAGATCACCAGTTCGGGGTATATAGAATCATCCCTTACAAGGGTCACCTCATTGTCGATGGCATGGTAGGAGCCTTATTTGTCATTGCCCCTTTTTTATTGGGCTTCGAAGGTATGGATGCCTACTACTATTGGATCAATGGCATCGCCGTATTAACGGTGGTCAGTTTACATAAACCAGAAAATAATTTACAAAAAGCAAAAAATTAAATCATTATGAAATCATTACTATTGGCGGCAACGCTACTAATCGCATCATTGGGTTATTCACAGAACTTAAAAGAAAGTAATAACATCGATGACAGTAAAATTGCATTGCAAGGGTACAGCCCAGTCTCATATTTGGATTTGGGCATTGCACAAAGAGGACTTAAGGAGTACAAAGCCACCCATAACGGGATAGCATATTACTTTACAAGCGATGCACAAAAGAAAACTTTTGAAGCTTCGCCCGAGAAATATCTTCCCCAATATGGCGGTTATTGCGCTTTCGGGGTGTCCGTTGGAGCAAAATTTAGGGTAGACCCCACAAAATTTGTTGTAAAAGATGGGAAATACTATTTATTTCTCTATGATGTAGAAGTGGATGCCCAACAACTTTGGTTGGCCGAGAATCACCAACAAGTGAAGAAAAAGGCAGATGCCAATTGGAAGAAGTTAAGCAAGTAACACCAAAAAAGCCCATTGGAAAATGCTTCCTTTGGGCTTTTTTTTATTCAATTCTCTTATGTCTACAGGCAGTTCCACCTTTTCGTCCATATTTAAAATGAAGACCGATAAGAACAGTAACTGTAATTTCTGCCAACGAATTTCTACTAATTTGGCAAGATAAAATCTATAGCACCGGTTCAATATGAAAATTAGTTTTAGACCATGCAGCCCTGCGGATTTCGATATAATCACAGATTTCATAATCAATCTATACAATGAGGATCCCGGTCTTATACAAATGACCAAAGAAAAAGCGTTCAACACCCTGGATGTGCTTTCAAAAAGAAGTGATCTAGGCACTGTTTTGGTTGTTGGGGACAAAGAAGAAATCATAGGGTACTGCATTCTCATCAATTATTGGAGCAACGAATACGGGGGGAACATTTTGCATATTGATGAGCTATTTATAAAAGAGGACTATCGCTCAAAAGGGATAGGTTCCCAACTGATCTATCAATTGGCCAAATCCAAATTTGCCAATGCCGTAGGTCTTCAGCTAGAAGTTACCCCTGGTAACCCCAGGGCCAAAAGATTGTACGAAAAACTAGGTTTTAAAATTCGTAAAAACATGGCCTACGAAATGGGATTGGACTAATGTTCCCAAATCAATTTGAAGGCCTCTTGGCATGAATCAAATTTTCCGCCAGTTTTTTTAACCGAAAAACGGGCTCTTGATTTCTTTGCAGCTTACTTTCAATTATGGCGTTCTCGAACAGGGAATAAATTAGATAAGCCAACTCCTTATCCTTCAATTCGTACTTAAAAAAAAGAAGTAGCCCGCTTTTATGGTTTTGAATCTCGTCATAGACCAATTCTTTTTCCGGACTGGTTTCGGAAAGCATATTTAAAAAGCTACAACCTCTAAAATCGTCTGCGATATTTCGGTCAACCAAAAAATCGAATGCAGACAAGACTGTATATATAATTTAACATATATTTATGTTTTAAGGGTGACCAAAAAGAGACTAGATCCTACTGTAATTCAAAAAATCAGTATTCTGAAAAAATAAGATCTTATATCACGGTCATCTTGTTTTAGCCAAAAATGCCTTGGCCCTTAAGATAAAGGCATCTTTGCTGGGGCCGGTATGGGCACTATGTGCAACATTTGGCAATGTCCAAACATCTACGTGGGTCAGGCATTTTTGGGCTCTGGCCCTACTCTAGTGGTATGGAAAAAATTTGATGCCTTACCAAGTAGCACTCCAGACCTGATTGTATCCATAAAAACGGCCTGAAGGGCAAATATGCCCTTCAAACCGCCCTCACTTCAACAACCAATCAAAGTTTAGTAATAAAGCAAAACATCATGAAGTGAGTATACAGAGCAACAGCTTAGAAACTTGGGCTACACAAATAATTTAACCCTAAATTGCCCCCATTCCTAACAAGACTGCTCATTCTTTTATCAACTCAACACGGCAATCAATCCTAACTTCTCGCCCAATGGAAAGCCCCCCGGCCTCCATAATGGAATTATATTTAAGGCCATAGTCATATCGATCCAGGACACCCCATATTTTCAACCCGGCACGAGTACCTCCCCAAGGATCCTTGACTATGCCGCCAAATTTTGCATTCAATGCAATCTTTTTTGTGATCCCGTGCATTTGCAAAGTCCCGGACAATCTATACTCGCCGTTGTTGGATTTATGAAATTCATCCGATTTGAACACAATCTGGGGGTACTTGTCAACATCAAAAAAATCAGGGCTCTGTAGATGCTCATCCCGTTTTTCATCTTCCGTATCTATACTTTTCGACTGGATTACGACGCTTATCTTGGCATCTGAAAAATCTTTCTCATCCGATACCACATTTACCGAATAGTCCTTAAACTCCCCTACCGTCTCCGAAACAACCAAATGGTCAATGGAAAACCCCAATGTGGAATGTGAGGGATCTATTTTCCAAACTGTACTTTGGGCAAACCCAAGGCAAACAACATTCAAGAACATCAACAGCGACACGCTCTTATGCAATTTCTCTTTTTTCAATTTGAACAATTTTTAATGTTTATCAAGGCAAAATTGAATCAAATCAACTGGAAGAAAAACAAACTATATTAAAAAAACCGATTAAACTAGATTAACGTTTTCAATCTGGGTGTTCCGCAGTTCACTTCTGATCTTGCTGAGAAATTCTTTTGTAATCCCCAAATATGATGCAACCATATACTGTGGGACCTTTTGTTCAATTTTAGGATACTTGGCCAGAAAATTTAAATATCTTTCCTTAGCGGTCAATGAGAAATTTGATAGTATTCGTTTCTCAGAAGCGATGAATGCTTTTTGAATTATCAATCTAAAAAAGCGCTCAAGCTTTGGGATTTTCCAATATAAAATCTCCAAGTCGTCATAGGTAAACTGAATGACTTCTGTATCATCCAAACATTGGATATTGTATGTGGAAGGATTTCTTAAAGTGAAACTGCCCATATCGGAAGTCCACCAATTTTCAATGGCAAACATCACAATGTGCTCATTTCCTTCCGCGTCAAGATAGAAAGTTCGGGTACACCCGCTAAGCAAAAAGTTCTCCGTATCACAAATATCACCCTGTTGAACAATGTATTGGCCTTTTAAATATTTACGCTTCAAAGTATGTGACAACAAGAGTTTTTCTTCTTCCTCGGTTAGTTGTATATATTTGCCAATATATTCCAACAATTTATTTTTCCCAATTCGATTCAAGATGTTCAGTTTTAGAATTTACCATTAAAAAGAGTGTGTCTAGTTAGTGTATTTTTTAATTGCTTCCTTTCACTATACTGGTTAAAAAGCATCTCTATTTTAATCCAATGCGACCTTTCCCAAATTGTACCTATGAATAATGTAACTTTGTAATTTTCAGCACATAAGTATCCATTTATACATGAAGACCTCAACAACCATTATCATCTTTTTTGTATTGACCGTGATCAATGGACAAAAAAAATTGGACAGCTTGCAAAATGTGTTGGCCCAGGATACGCTTTCTGAAATTGAAAGAGTGGATGTCCTGAACGAACTGGGCTATGAATATTGGATCGTGGACACGGAAAAATCCGTCAATTTTGGGGTCCAAGCAGAAAAATTGGCAAGCGAACTGGGCTATGTTCCCGGAATGGCCAAGGCCAGAAGAATAATTGGCGTTTCGTATTGGGCCCAAGGCAACCCGAAATCTGCCTTGGAAAACCTAGTGGAGTCCAAAAACATGTTTGAAGAAATTGGGGATGATGTCGGCCTGGCCAATTGCTTTCTGAATATTGGTATGGTCTATGCCGATATCGATGAATTTCCCAAAGCCAAGGAACTCTATGAAAAGGCAATTGAAAAATTCACTGTCCTTGACCTAAAGGACAGAATAGCGACCACATACACCAAAATGGCCGATATCTTCCTTGCACAGAACAACCTATCTGACGCCAAAAGCTTTTTGAACAACGCCCTGGCCATACATTCAGCAAATAATTTTACGTATGGGATGTCCGAGGCACATAACAGGTTGGGGAAACTTTTCATGGACGAGGGAGAACTGGAGCAGGCCGAATACCATATCAGACAGTCCACTATTTTGGGAAAAGAAGTGGGCGATGAAGACGGAAAAATAAGCAATCTTGTTTTGTATGGACAATTGTTGCGGTTGCGCAATGAATTTGAAGCATCGGAAATCCATCTAAAGCTGGCCTTGTCCGGTGCGGACCAAAAGAATTTAAAAAAATACAAGCTGAATGCGCTCCGGGAATTGAAACTTCTAAAGAAACAGGAAGGAAAACTGAAAGAATCCCTTGGATACTATGACCAATACATTGCCCTTAAGGACTCTATTTACAATACGGACAAATCCAAGCAGATAGCCGCTTTGGAGTTTGAAAATGAATTGAGGGAAAAGGACAACCAATTGGCATATCTTAACCAAACCAAACGGACAGACTCAAAAATAAAATGGATTTTGGGAATCGGTATATTTATGATCACCCTTCTCTCAATTTCCTTGATATGGAGTTTAAAACTGAGGAACAAAAAGCAACAGGAACTTTTGGTTTCCCAGGAAAATCTCAATGCAACAACCATTGAAAATCAAAAATTGAAACAGATTGAGCTGGAAAACCAACTACATTTCAAAAACAAGGAGTTGGCCTCCTACGCCCTTAACTTTGTCCAAAAAAATGAGTTGTTCGAGAATCTGTACTCCCAATTGAAAGCCCTCAAGAATGCCTCACAAAAAGACAAGGCCAAGTACTTTAACCAAATAGAGCAGGTTATAAGACAACACAGATCACGGGAAAAAGATTGGGAAGATTTTAAAGTCCATTTTGAACAGGTACATTCCAACTTTCTTGCCGCACTCAAAGAAAATTTCCCTGAACTCAGCAGCAATGATCTGAAAGTTGCAGCCCTTGCCCGGTTGAATTTGAATATTAAGGAAACCTCCAATATTTTGGGGATTTCTCCCGAGAGTGCCAAAACGGCACGGTATCGGCTTAGGAAAAAACTGAAAATGACCCAAGACGACGATCTTTTTTCCTTTCTTTCCCAATGGGATCAGGAAATCTGATGGATTTTTCCGTTCAGGGCACTTTCCATTTAACACAATTTTGAACATTGATTTTCAAGGAAATACAGAGTTCTGTCCACTCATTGTTTACCTTTTTTTAAGAATTCAGAACCATTTGTCCACTAAGTATAAGGCCTTGGTGCACACAGCATGGACGTGATTCCTATATAGTTTTCCCCATCGACTCGATACGTTTGCACTCCTCAAAAAGAACCCATGGCATTTGAGCCATTTTAAGGAATTTTTTGAAAAAACAGTAAATCAACAATACGCAAAACTATCAAGGACAGATATGGCCGTACATGAGCAAAATAGTATCCTGTTGGGCATGGAACGACTCCGCAAAATGCTCTTCTATCCTATTTTGGGGATCGTTGGACTTTCCTTGGGACTGATGGCATACACCTTTGGTGTGGACGATAGTCTTATTGATAGCAAGCAAAATATGGATGTCTATTATCAGAACTACAACATTTCCATTTTGGGAGATTCTGACAAGAGCAAGACCATAAAATATGGTTTTGAACTGTTTCAACATACCCCGAAATATCTGGGTCCGGAGAGCAAAAATCCATATGCCGGAAACCATCTCTCCTGTAACAACTGCCACCTTTCATCTGGAACCAAGCCATACGCTGCCCCTTTGATCGGTATTGCAAAACGTTTCCCGCAGTTCAGGAACAGGGAAAACAAAATGGGATCTCTTGAGGAACGTATCAATGGTTGCATGCAACGTAGCATGAACGGTAGCGTACTCCCAGAGAACAGCAAGGAAATGAAAGCGTTCGTAGCTTATCTGGAGTGGTTGGGCCGTTATGCGCCGGAGGATGGAAAAATAGAAGGACAAGGTTTTGTGAAGATACAGATTCCAGACCGGCCAGTGGATCTTGAAAATGGGAAAAAAATCTTTGCCAAACATTGTGTGGAATGCCATGGCGATGACGGCCGAGGGAAATTGGCCGTGGAAGGACAGATTTACCAATACCCTCCGCTCTGGGGCAAGGATTCCTATAATAATGGCGCTGGAATGACGCGGGTGATAACAGCCGCAAGCTTTATCAAAGCCAATATGCCCTATGGCACCACTTACGAAACTCCTATTCTGACCGATGAGGAAGCCTATGATGTTGCAGGGTTCATCAATCAACAACAAAGGCCCAAAAAAAGAAATCTCGATAAAGACTTTCCAGACCTTAAAAAGAAACCAGTGTCCACACCTTATGGCCCCTATGTGGACAATTTTCCATTGGTTCAACATCAATTGGGGCCTTTTCAACCTATTATGGAGTATTACAA
>NZ_LXTT01000079.1 GCF_001683915.1 Allomuricauda sp. CP2A
TGCGAGAAGAAGAGCCAAGGGAAGAAAAAGATTAACGGTTTCCTCTGAGCCAAGACATAAAAAATAATGATAGTATTTTAATTATAAATTAAAGGTGTTACTTTTTCAGTAACACCTTTTTTTTGACGTGCCAACAAAAAAAACGAGTAACACCCTATATAGAATGCCAAAGAGAAAAGATTTAAAATCCATTTTGATTATCGGTTCTGGCCCTATCATCATTGGTCAGGCATGTGAGTTCGATTATTCAGGTTCCCAAGCACTTCGCTCGCTTCGCGAGGACGGTATTGAAACTATCTTGATCAACAGCAATCCGGCTACGATCATGACAGACCCCACCATGGCAGACCATGTGTATTTGAAGCCCTTGACCACCAAATCAATCGTTGAGATTTTAAAGAAGCATCCCAACGTAGATGCAGTATTGCCCACCATGGGGGGGCAAACGGCATTGAACCTTTGTATTGAGGCCGATGAAAAAGGGATTTGGGAGGATTTTGGCGTGGAGATCATCGGCGTGGACATTGATGCCATCAACATTACCGAAGACCGTGAAAAGTTTAGGGAATTGATGCTGAAAATTGGCATTGGAATGCCACCACAAGCTTCCGCAACCTCCTTTTTGAAAGGAAAGGAAATTGCACAGGAATTTGGTTTTCCTTTGGTGATACGAGCTTCATTTACCCTTGGAGGAGCCGGAGCAGGTATCGTTTATGATCCAGAACATTTTGATGATATGTTGAGCCATGGTCTGGAGGTGTCACCCATTCATGAGGTGATGATCGATAAGGCCTTGATGGGCTGGAAGGAATACGAACTGGAGTTATTGCGGGACAAAAACGACAACGTGGTCATCATCTGTACCATTGAAAATATGGATCCCATGGGCATCCATACGGGTGATTCCATTACCGTGGCCCCTGCAATGACGCTTTCAGACCGCACTTTTCAGCGGATGCGGGATATGGCCATCCACATGATGCGTAGCATCGGGGATTTTGCCGGGGGTTGTAACGTACAGTTTGCGGTGAGTCCGGATGAAAAAGAAGATATTATTGCCATCGAGATCAACCCAAGGGTTTCGCGATCATCCGCATTGGCATCCAAAGCCACTGGATACCCCATTGCAAAAATTGCGGCCAAATTGGCCATCGGCTATACCTTGGACGAGTTGGACAACCAGATTACCAAGTCCACCTCGGCCTTGTTTGAGCCCACCTTGGACTACGTCATCGTAAAAATCCCACGTTGGAATTTTGACAAGTTTGAAGGTTCTGACCGGACTTTGGGACTACAGATGAAGTCTGTTGGAGAGGTGATGGGCATTGGCCGTTCGTTCCAAGAAGCCCTGCACAAAGCCACGCAATCCCTTGAAATCAAACGAAATGGACTTGGGGCCGACGGGAAAGGATACAAGGATTATGAAAAGATCATCCATAAATTAAAAGTGCCCAGTTGGGACCGTGTTTTTGTGATTTACGATGCCATTCAATTGGGGATTCCGTTGAAGCGCATCCACGACATCACCAAAATAGACATGTGGTTCTTAAAACAATATGAGGAACTCCATTTCTTGGAGATGGAAATTTCAAAATATACCATAGAAAGCCTGCCAAAAGCGCTATTGTTGGAAGCGAAGCAAAAAGGTTTCGCCGATAGGCAAATTGCACATATGTTGGATTGTTGGGAGAGTGAGGTGCACAGCAAGCGGATGGAATTGAACATTAATCGGGTCTACAAATTAGTGGATACCTGTGCTGCTGAATTTAAAGCGGTCACTCCCTACTATTACTCCACTTTTGAGGAGGAAATTGAAACCCCGGACGGTGAACGCTACGTGGCCAACGATAGCGTGGTGACGGACAAGAAAAAAGTTGTGGTTCTTGGGTCCGGGCCAAACCGAATTGGGCAGGGGATAGAGTTTGATTACTGCTGTGTTCACGGGGTATTGGCTGCTGCCGAATGTGGTTACGAGACCATTATGATCAACTGTAACCCAGAAACGGTTTCCACGGATTTTGATACAGCCGACAAGCTCTATTTTGAGCCCGTTTTCTGGGAACATATCTACGACATCATTCGCCATGAAAAGCCCGAAGGGGTTATTGTGCAGTTGGGAGGCCAAACCGCATTGAAATTGGCCGAAAAGCTGGATAAATATGGCATAAATATTATTGGAACAAGCTTTAAATCCTTGGATTTGGCAGAGGACAGGGGTAGTTTCTCCACTTTATTGAAGGAAAACAATATTCCCTACCCAAGATTTGGGGTTGCCGAAACGGCGGAAGAAGCCTTGGAATTGGCCGACGAACTGAACTTTCCGCTTTTGGTGAGGCCCTCCTACGTTCTAGGGGGACAGGGGATGAAGATTGTTATCAACAAAGAAGAGCTGGAAGCCCATGTAGTGGATTTATTGCGGAGCATCCCAAACAATAAGTTGTTGTTGGACCACTATTTGGATGGAGCCATTGAAGCCGAAGCGGATGCCATTTGCGACGGGGAAGATGTGTACATCATAGGAATCATGGAGCATATTGAACCCTGTGGAATACATTCAGGGGATTCCAACGCCACTTTACCACCTTTCAATCTGGGAGAGTTTGTAATGCAGCAAATCAAAGATCACACCCGTAAGATTGCATTGGCACTGAACACCGTTGGATTGATCAACATACAGTTTGCGATCAAGGACGATATTGTTTACATCATCGAGGCCAACCCTAGGGCGTCAAGAACAGTGCCCTTTATTGCCAAAGCCTACGGCGAGCCCTATGTGAATTTTGCCACCAAGGTAATGTTGGGCGAGAAGAAGATCAAGGATTTCAAATTCAATCCAAAGCTGGATGGCTACGCCATAAAACAGCCTGTGTTCTCATTCAACAAATTCCCTAATGTGAACAAGAACCTAGGGCCGGAAATGAAGAGTACGGGAGAAAGTATTCTGTTCATAGACAGCCTTAAGGACGATGAGTTCTACAATTTGTATTCGCGAAGAAAAATGTACTTGAGTAAGTAAACCCAATATTTTAAAAAATAAACCTTTGTGGTGGTTGCCTAATCTTTGACTTCAAAAGATTGTGCAATTGTTTCAAAGGTTTTTTTGTACTCCTTTTTTTTGCTTTTCAAGGTCCAGGACATGATCATATAAATCTTGTTTTCCCCTTCCAAAAAGGTCAGAAAGTAGGTCAATTCCTCCTCAATGTTATCCACCTTGGCATCAATTTCAAGGGCCTCGGCTTCCAATCCTGAAATATGCATAGGGGTAGGCTTGGATTGGTTGGTAATGTCCATTCGTTCCACAAGTCTTTTTGATTGGATATCCCGATAGAAGGCAAGAGTGGATTTTTCCTCATGACCCAGTTCCTTCATTGCATCAACAAACTCCTTTTTGGGTTCATCAATAACGATGGTATAGACTTCTTTGTAGATGTTCTGATACTGAAGGGGAGCATCGCTGTTCAGCCCTGTGGTCTTTTGCATATCCCTAGGAATACGGATACTATAATCGTTATCCACATTTATTTTGAAAAAATCATTTTCATTGATGGGTGAATCCGAGTTTTTCTTTTTGCCATCAATACAAGAGATCAAGGAAAGTGAGATAAATGCAGTAAGTAGGAACAAGAATTTTGTTTTCATGGATTTGGTTTAAAGCATGTTAGGAACGAAATAAAAGGAATTAATTGAGAAAACCATAAAAGAGGATGTCTAAAAGCTCGTTATCTGTCAGTTCGAGCCTGCCTTTGTCGGCAGACAGGCGCAGTCGAGAACCTAAAGAGTGCTGATAATCAATGGGCTTCGACTGCACTCAACCTGACAAATTCAAACTTTTGTTGCTTTTTAGACACCCTCCTTCAATCCATTACAATTGCAAACCTTAACCCTCTAGTGGTTTAAGGGTACTAATGGCAATCCGGTTCCATACATTTATGGTTACCACGGCCATGATGATTTGCGAAAGGTAGTGCTCATCAAATAGTTCCAAAGCTTTTAGATAGGTTTCTTGGGTCAAACCATTTTTGTGGATCAGGGTCACTTCCTCAGTAATTTTAAGAATGACCTGTTCTTCTTCGGAATAAAGGTCTGTGTCCCACCAAGCATCCAGTAGAAATAATCGCTTTGGGTTTTCTCCCAGCTCTAGGGCTTCCTTGGTATGCATATTTATGCAGAATGCACAACCATTAATCTGACTGGCCCTGGTTTTGATGAGTTTGTAGTGGGTTTTGCTCAACTGGCCTTGTTGGAGATACTTTTCAAGTTCCATCACAGCCTTAAAAGCCTGAGGTTCTGTTGCATCAATTTGAATTCTTGGTTCCATGTTTTCTTTGTTTTTTGAATACGGAACGAAGGTATTCCATGGCCCATCCAAAAAACTTAAACAGGTTTAAGAACGCTTTTTAGCCCGAATCTCACTCACATATTCCGGGGTGAGCCCTAAAAAGGAGGCAATCAAATATTGGGGGACCCGTTGGGCAAAATCAGGATAGTGTTCGGTAAAGTGGAGGTAGATTTCTTCTTTTGAAAAATCGAACATGTGTTTCATTTTCATCAAGGAAGAACCATACCCAATTTGATACATGATCCTAAAGTACCGTTCCAATTGCGGAAATTCTTCGAGTAATTGCTCTTGCCCATCAAAGGTAATGGAAAGCAGTTGGGTGTCCTCAACGGCCTGGATGGTAAAACCCGACTTCGTTTGGTTCAAGTAGGCCAAACAATCTGTCATCCACCAATCGTCAATGGCAAACTGTACGGTTCGCTCTATTCCCTTTTCATTGGTAAAGTACATGTGGAGGCACCCTTTGAGCACAAAAAAATTGTGAGAGCAGGAATTTCCGGCTTCAATCAAGACCTGTTTTTTGGATACATTTTGGAACTCAAAAAACATGATGATTCTTTGAAAATCCTCCCTGCTAACGGCAGCAAACTGGTTGATATGGGTGAAGAACTGATCTGACATGGCTGTTCCAAAATTAGAAAGAAAGGAATTGTTCTTTGAAAAAAACATGAAAATGAACACGGTTGAGTGCTAATTTTTCATGTCTTAAAAAGGAATTCAGCAAAGAGATAAATTTTTGTTAAAACAATGGAAAGAATTTTACAGTTAATGTATTTATATGAAAGAAGTACGGCACTTTTTGTAAAAATCAAAGGGGTAATGGTAATTTTAACCAATATTAACAAACACTATTTGTGCGTATAGTTCACGTAGCATAGTTTTGTTCCCCAAATGAAAAAGGCGTTACAACGATATTTGTTTCCTCTATGCATCCTGTTGTTGGGAGGATTCATTAATCTATATGCAGATTCGCAAAGCGATGTAACTGCTGAAAATGCCTGCTATCTTCAAAATCTTGAAAATCAACATTCCTCTGCTTCATTCCATATGATGGAGTTGGGGCTGGAGAGAAAGCACTGTGCAGAAATTGATGTTGAGGAACAAGAAGAAAAGGAAGAAGAGGTAACGTCCCATACCATTTCCTTACAGTACGGCGGTTCACACACTGCCCTTTTTTATGTCTCAGTTTGGGGGCAGTCATTTATTGAATCCAACACAAACCAGGGATTTTCCAAACCCAAGGCCGCTTCTTCCATTAAGCAACACGTTAGGTTCTAAGTATTTAGAATATAGGAGAACACTCCAAAAGTAAACCCACATATCCAGTGGGCACTTACCATCAAACCCATTGAATACTTTTCAATAACCTGGGCAGGCCCATGCTAAAATGAATTTGGGTCTTTCCATCAAATATCTCAAACACCAATTTTTTTAAACCCGTACAATTATGAGGAGAATTCCCATGTTCATTGGCTTGCTTGTATTGTTTTGCCATACAAGCTGCGAGTCCAAAAAACACGAAAAAAAGGACGAAACCAATTCCTAGTGAGCAGCCCCATTAGAAAGGACACTTCCATCACCAAAGATTATGTGTGCCAAATCCATTCCATTAGACATATTGAACTCAGGGCCTTGGAAAAAGGGTATTTACAGCACATCTCTGTGGATGAAGGGCAACATGTAAAAAAGGGACAGCAAATGTTCCACATCATGCCCAATGTATACGAAGCCGATCTTCAAAAGGCCAAAGCTGAGGCGGAAGTTGCCGAAATTGAGTACAAAAACACCAAATTGTTGGCCGATGGCAACGTAGTTTCTGAAAATGAGCTAGCCATGGCCAAAGCAGAATACGATAGGGCCAAAGCTGAAGTTTCATTGGCCGAAACGCATTTGGGGTTCACAGACATTAGAGCGCCTTTTGATGGTATCATGGACCATCTTCACGTAAGGGAGGGCAGCCTTTTGGATGAGGGCGAACTATTGACCACGCTTTCGGATAACAGTAAAATGTGGGTCTATTTCAATGTGCCTGAAGCTGAGTATTTGGATTACATCACCAGTGCCAATAAGAACAGCAAACAAAAGGTAGATCTTCTCATGGCAAACAATAAAAAGTTTAACCAACCCGGAATTGTCGAAACCATTGAAGGGGAGTTCAACAACGAGACAGGAAACATTGCTTTTCGGGCCACTTTTGATAACCCTGATGGGATTCTTCGTCATGGTGAAACCGGAAGTATTTTAATGCGGGTCCCCCTTGAAAATGCCATGCTCATTCCCCAAAAGGCCACTTTTGAGGTTTTGGACAAAAAATATGTCTTCGTGCTGGATAAGGAGGACAAAGTGCAACAACGGGAAATTATAGTGGGTGCCGAACTGCCCCATCTTTTTGTGGTGGAAAAGGGACTGTCAGAAGATGACAAAGTCTTGCTGGAAGGTATTCGGATGGTGAGAAATGGTGAGAAGATTCATTACGATTTTGAAAAGCCGGATGAAATCTTGGCCAACTTAGAATTATACACAGAGTAGTACAAATCCCATAATCTTCTAATAAGATGTTTAAAAAATTTATTCATAGGCCCGTATTGGCAATTGTGATCTCCGTGATCATTGTCTTTACCGGTCTACTCGCTATAAAACAACTGCCCATATCGCAGTTTCCACAGATTGCGCCAACCACCGTCAATATTTTTATCGCTTACCCTGGATCAAGTGCGGACGTATTGGTGAAATCGACCCTTATTCCTTTGGAAACTTCCATAAACGGGGTACAGGGAATGCGATATATTGCTTCGGATGCGACCAGTGCAGGAGAAGGTACACTGCGTGTAATCTTTGAACCGGGAACCGACCCCAACCAAGCAGTGGTGAGGGTAAAGACCCGGGTGGACCAAGTAATGCCCTTACTTCCCGAACTAGTACAGCGTGAAGGGGTCATCATTACCCCCGTACAGCCCAGTATGTTAATGTACGTGAACCTGTACAGTGATTCAAAGAACAATGACGAAAAGTTCCTCTACAACTACGCCTATACCAAAATGATTCCCGAAATACAGCGGATCAACGGTATTGCCAGTGCCCAGATATTGGGAAGCCGCAAATTTGCCATGCGGGTGTGGTTGAAACCAGACCGAATGCGGGCATACAATGTTTCGGCTGAAGAGATTTTGGAGGCCATGGAAGACCAAAGTATTTTGGCAAGACCCGGACGATTGGGGCGAAGTTCCGGTAAAAAGGCCCAGTCTCTGGAGTACGTCTTGGTATATCAGGACCGGTACAGTGACCCCGAACAGTACGAGGATATTATCATCAAAGCCAATGAGGAAGGAGAAATATTGAAATTGGGCGATTTGGCCGATGTGGAACTCGGAAGTGAGTTCTTCGATATTTATTCCAATTTGGACGGAAAACCTTCCGCATCCATCGTATTGAAACAGACCTTTGGTAGTAACGGAAGTGATGTTATCGCTGAGGTAAAGGATAAACTGGATGAACTGGAAGCAGAAATGCCCCCGGGAATCGATTATAAGATCAGTTACGACGTTTCAAATTTCTTGGACGCCTCCATTGAACAAGTATTGCACACGCTTCGGGATGCCTTTATCTTGGTGGCCATTGTAGTATTTTTGTTCTTGGGTGATTGGCGTTCCACTTTGATTCCAATTATCGCCGTACCCGTTTCCTTGATCGGGGCCTTCTTTGTAATGCAGCTCTTCGGATTGTCCATCAACCTGATAACCCTGTTCGCATTGGTTTTGGCCATCGGTATTGTGGTGGATAATGCCATTGTGGTGGTCGAGGCCGTCCACGTGAAGATGCACGAGGAAAACCTCACACCCTACAAAGCCTCGTATGAAGTATTGGGAGAAATTGGTGGGGCCATCATCGCCATCACCTTGGTAATGACCTCGGTGTTTATCCCGATTTCATTCATGACCGGACCGGTTGGGGTCTTCTACCGGCAGTTCTCCATCACCATGGCGGGATCTATTGTCATTTCGGCCATTGTTGCCCTGACCTTGACCCCGGTGCTTTGCGCCATGATGCTGAAAAACACCCATGGCAAGCCGCGCAGAAAATCACCTGTAAACCGTTTCATCGATTGGTTCAATGCCAAATTTGAAAAGCTGACAGGTAGATATGTAGGTGTGCTGAACAAGATCGTAAATCGAAGAGTGGTCACTTTTGGCATATTGTTGGCCTTTTGCGCGGGGATTTTCTTTACCAATCAGGTGTTGCCTGCCGGATTTATTCCTAACGAGGATCAAGGGATGATCTATGCCATCATCCAAACCCCTCCCGGAGCTACTTTGGAAAGAACCAATGAGGTGGCCCGAAAACTTCAAAAGATATGTGAGGAAACCGAAGGGGTTGAATCCGTTTCCTCATTGGCCGGATACGAGATCATGACCGAAGGTCGTGGTTCCAATGCCGGTACCTGTTTGATCAACTTAAAACCATGGTCGCAACGGGAACATTCCGTGCACGAGATTATGGAAGAGTTGGAGGAAGAGACCAAGGACCTCGGTGCAGTAATTGAATACTTCGAGCCCCCAGCTGTGCCAGGTTTTGGTTCTTCCGGTGGTTTCTCCATGCGTTTGTTGGACAAGACCAACGGTACCGATTACCACGAGTTTGAGCGTATCAACAATAATTTTATGGATGCACTTCGCGAGCGCAAGGAGTTGGCCGGTTTGTTCACCTTTTTCGCTGCCAATTATCCGCAGTATGAGTTGAAAATCAACAATAAGGCCGCCATGCAGAAGGGAGTTTCCATTGGAAAAGCCATGGAAAACCTGAATATTCTTATTGGTAGTACCTATGAACAGGGTTTTATCCGTTTTGGACGGTTTTTCAAGGTATACACCCAAGCTGCTCCGGAATATCGTGGGATGCCTTCGGACCTTGAAAAGCTGTTTGTGAAGAACGAAGAAGGTGAAATGGTACCGTATTCCGCCTTTATGACGATGGAGAAAAAACTCGGCCCCAATGAGATTACACGATATAACCTCTATAATTCCGCTGCCATTCGGGGGCTTCCTGCCGCAGGGTTTACCAGTGGGGATGCCATTAAAGCCATTCAAGAAGTGGCCGAACAGAGCTTGCCAAGGGGGTACGACATTGCTTGGGAAGGACTTTCCTATGATGAGGCGCAACGCGGGAATGAATCCATCTACATTTTTATTGTGGTATTGATATTCGTTTATCTCGTATTGGCCGCACAGTATGAAAGTTTCTTGTTACCACTTGCAGTAATCCTCTCCCTACCCGTTGGGGTATTCGGTTCATTCTTCTTACTGAAGGTTATGGGACTGTCCAATGACGTTTACGCACAGATCGGTATGATCATGCTGGTGGGACTGCTGGGTAAAAACGCGGTATTGATCGTGGAATTTGCGGTACAGAAACACCGCCAGGGCGCCACCATCTTGGCCGCGGCCATTGAAGGGTCAAAACAACGGTTTAGACCGATTTTGATGACCTCCTTTGCCTTTATCGCCGGATTGATTCCCTTGGTGGTTGCCACTGGAGCTGGAGCTATCGGGAACAGGACCATTGGTGGGTCTGCCCTTGGTGGGATGCTCATTGGTACCCTCTTTGGGGTATTGGTCATTCCCGGACTCTATTACATCTTCGCCAAAATGGCCGAAGGCAAGAGTCTTATCAGGGATGAGCACGACGAACCGATTTCCGAAGAGTTCTTTAAACCTAGTGATGATAGTAAGCTTAAGATGCGTTTGCGTGAAGTAAATCGACTTTTGAAAAAAATGACCAGTAGAAATGGAAACAATAAGAAAAAAGGGAACAAAGATGAAGAATAGTAAATCTTATATGATAGGTCTTCTCAGTGTAGTGGCCCTATATTCTTGTGTGCCCACCCGTGAGATACGGGATGTAAACACCGCTGTTCCCGAACAGTATCAAAATCAATCTATCGACACGGTGAATACCGGTATGGTACAATGGAGGGAGTTTTTTAAGGACCCCAACCTTGTTGCCTTGATCGATACCGCTTTGGTGAACAACCAAGAGCTGAACATTATGCTTCAGCAAGTGGATATGGCCAAGAATGTCATTCAGGCTAAAAAAGGGGAATATTTACCCTTTGTAAACATTCAGGCGGGAGCCGAAGTGGATAAAGTGGGCGAATATACCCGTAACGGTGCCGTGGAGAAGAACCTAGAAGTGAAGGAAGGGGAAGAGTTCCCCGAACCTTTGACCAATTATAGTGTAGGTGCGTTTGCCACATGGGAACTGGATGTCTGGAAAAAGTTGCGCAACGAGAAAAAAGCAGCGGTTTTTGAATACCTGTCCAGCGTTGAGGGCAAGAACTTTATGGTCACCAATTTGGTGGCAGAGATTGCGGATTCCTATTATGAATTGATGGCCTTGGACAACCAATTGTCCATCATTGACCAGAATTTGGAGATTCAGCAGAATGCCCTAAAAATGGTAAAACTACAAAAGCAGGCGGCAAGGGCGACTGAGTTGGCTGTAAAACGTTTTCAGGCTGAGGTGATGAAAAACCAAAGCCATAAATACGAAATCCAACAGGAAATCGTGGAAACGGAGAATCGACTTAATTTCTTGATTGGGAGGTCGCCACAGCACATTCAGCGGGAGTCGGATAATTTTATTGAAACATCCATCGACACCATTTATGCCGGGATACCTTCGCAATTGTTGCAAAACCGCCCTGATGTTCGCCAAGCGGAATTTGAATTGGCAGCGGCCAAGTTGGATACCAAAGCGGCCAAAGCCAGTTTTTATCCACAGTTTACCATCAAGGCCGGAGCAGGATTGGAGGCATTCGATACGAAGTATTTGACCACCACCCCTGAATCTGTTTTGTATTCGGTAATGGGGGACATGGTAGCACCTTTGATCAACCGAAATGCCATCAAGGCGCAATACAAGAATGCCACGGACCGACAATTGCAGGCGGTGTACGAATATGAAAAGGCCATTTTGAATGCGTATATCGAAGTGGCCAATCAGTTGTCCAACATCGACAACTTAAAAATGAGCTATGATTTAAAAGAAGGTCAAGTACAGGCCCTAACGGAATCCATTGACCTGTCAACACGCCTTTTCCAATCCGCACGGGTGGAATATATTGAGGTATTGTTGGCACAGCGGGAGGCCTTGGAATCCAGAATGGAACTTGTGGAGACCAAAAAAGACCAGATGCTGGCACAGGTTACCATGTATAGGGCCCTGGGAGGTGGCTGGAATTAAGAGTCCCAAATCGATGGTTGCCGTTGCACCTACTTAACAAGCTATCGGTTGTCTCAAAAGCGAAAGCCCGTGTTACAATTGTAACATGGGCTTTCTAAATTTTTCAAATAGATAATTTAAATAGAATTATTACTCCTTATATTTCTCAAACCAAGCCAAAACACTCGCAATCTTCGCAATCAAATTGCTGGGTCTGTTGGCGATGCCGTGTGAGGCACCCGGAATACGAACCATGGCGGTTTCCACATTTTGCAATTTCAGTGCGGCATAAAACTGCTCAGATTCCGCAATTGGGGTACGGTAATCTTCTTCGCCGGTCAATAACATGGTGGGCGTGGTCACATTGCCCACATAGGTCAACGGAGAGCGGCGTATATAGTTTTCCGGGTCTTCCCAAGGTTTTTTACCGAACCAATATTTGGAGAAGAACGGAAGCGCATCGGCATATAACACAAAACTGGTCCAGTTGATGACAGGTTTGGCCACCACGGCTGCCTTAAATCGGTCTGTTTTGCCCACAATCCAAGCCGTGAGCACGCCGCCACCGCTACCTCCGGTGACAAAAAGATTGTTCTCATCCACATATCCCTTCGCCAATACGGCATCCACTCCGGACATCAAATCGTCGTAATCGTGGTTGGGATAATCGTGGTGGATAAGGTTTCCGAACTCCTCGCCATAACTGGTACTTCCTCTGGGATTGGAGTAAAGCACCACATAGCCTTCGGCGGCATAGGCCTGTATCTCTGCGGAATATACAGCCCCATAACTTTGGAAAGGCCCTCCGTGGATTTCCAAGATCATGGGATATTTTTTGGCAGGGTCAAAATCCGGAGGGGTGACCACCCAACCTTGAATTTTACGCTGGTCATAGGACGACTCCCACCAAATTTCCTCAACATTGCCCAATTTTTTGAATGCAAAAAGGTCATCATTGAGTGTGGTGAGTCGTTTTTTGCTCTTTTTGGAATCCACCACGGCCAAATCGGCAGGATATTTTGTGGTGCCAAGGGTATAGGCAAATTTCCCATTGGTTGAGGCTGAAAAACTGGCTCCGTTGTAGGGTCGTCCCAGATTGAGCCCACCCAGTTCATCGGTGATGTCTTCCACAGCACCAGATAGGCTCATGGAAGCCAATTTACCCATCCCTTGATCGGTATAGCTAAAATAAAGTCCGTTCCCTTTGTTGTTCCAAGCCATATCCTCCACATCCCGGTCAAAATTTCCAGAAATGAGTTGCGAACCGCTACCGTCCACATTCATCACATACAATTGGGTCAATTGGTAGCCTTGGAAGGTATCATCATAGCCCAGATATGCGATTTTGGACCCATCGGGTGACAAAACGGGGTTGCCATCGGGACCAAATCGTTCGGTAAGAGGCGTAATCTTTCCATCAGTAACACTTATGCTATAGATTTCACTGTTGGCTGGCTCAAATTCCTCATCCTTGTGGAAATTGGCACTGAAGTACAAATGGGAATTGTCCTTGGACCAAACAGGACCTCCGTGGTCAAAATCGGTAAAGGTGAGTTGTTTTGGTGTGCCCCCACTGATGGGCAAGGTGAACAATTGCGTATTTCCACCTTTCAGATACCCTTGTCCATCGCCACGATAGTTCATTTGGTCGATATACTTGGGCGGGTCGTTCCATTTGGCACCTTCGGGTTTGGCCGGAAGCTTTACAATGGATGGATTTTCCTTGGGAACAAACATCGTAAAGGCCAAATGCTTGTCGTCATGCGACCATGAAACCTGTCCCGGAGTTTGTGGTGTGTTGGTCAAGGCCATGGTTTCCTTGGTGTCCAACCACATCAGGTAAAGTTTCATCTTGTCATCTGCCATGTTTGACTTAAAAATGATTTTGGACCCATCATGCGACCATCTGGGATAAAAATCGTTGTGGTTTCCCGTGGTCAAAGGGCGGTTGTTGGACCCATCAAAATTCACGATCCACAGATTGGAAAGGTTTCGGTCTGTCATCACATCCTTAAAATTCCGAACATAGATGACTTTGGAGCCATCGGGAGAAATTTGTGGGTCGGACACATATTCCATATTAAAGATGTCCAAGAGTTCCAAGTTGGACTGTACTTGGCCATATCCCAAAGGGATAAGAGCGACCAAGAGCATTAGGTTGAGTAGTTTTTTCATAGTGTTGATTTTAGTTGGTTACTATTTTAAACAAGTGCCAATAGCTTGGCAAGCTTGATTTTATATAAGGTTACTGATTATTTTTTGGTGTTTTTTTCTCATTCAAATCCAGCGTGGGTATTCTAACAATCTCAAAAGTGGAGGAGGCCAGAATCACTTTGCCGTTGGTTTCCAGAATCCTCTTCCCAATCTCCTCATTGAGAAGATGTTTGGTCATTCTACGTTTTTTATAGTCCACAATGTATCGCAAATTGAATTGAATCCAATTATCGGTCATGGTGATGGCCAAAGTAGGGTCTACCTGAGCATCTTCAATGTAATATTTGTTCACGACATCTTTCCAGCCTGCAATGGAATCTTTCACATACTCCGACAATTTTTCTTGCGCTACGGAAATCACTATTTGCTTGGCCAAATCCATATCGGAACCATATCGAATGGGAAGATCAAATTCGTCCCAAACAAATGGAAAGTCCAGCGAGTAGTTATAAACCGGTCCTTTAAATACAAAAGCATTACTTATTTTCACAATACGGCCACTGTAATTATCGCTTGATACCCATTCCCCGATTTCCATCATTGTAGTGTAAATGCTATCGATATCGACAACATCCCCTTTAATTCCATTCAATTCAATTCTATCCCCAGGTTTGTAGACCCTTACAAAAAATATGTAGAAGGAACCGGCAATGCTCAATATCAATTCTTGCAGGGTTATGGTGATACCAGCCGTGAGCAGACCAATGGCAAGCCCAAAATCATTTATACTTCCTGTGAAATAAGAGACCGTGATTAGAGCCACAAGGATATAGCCGATAACCTCAACGGCTTTCTGGGCTTTGTACTTTAAGGAATTGTCAGGAAGGTTTTTCTTGAGCAATCCCCTCGTCCATTTTATGAGAAGGAAGACCAAAATGACCCAAACCAAATACTTAATGATATTGGTTGCCACCGGGTGGTCAACTAACCATTGTTGTATATCTGATGTGAAATCCATTTAGGTTTATTTGCTCATAAATATCTCCAAAGAGTTGCTACCCTTCCCACTCCGTATGGAAAATCCCTTCCCGATCCACACGTTCATAGGTATGTGATCCAAAATAGTCGCGTTGGGCCTGTATCAGGTTCAACGGCAATCGACTGCTGGTATACGCATCAAAATAGGTGAGGGCATTGGAGAGTCCGGGCAAGGGAATACCATTGGCGGCTCCATAAGCAACCAATTCCCGGGCCGCGGCCACCGTTTCCTGCACTTTTTCCACAAAGGAGGGAGAAAGCAACAGGTTCTCCAAGTTTTCATTACTTCGATAGGCTTCGGTAATATCCGCCAACAAGGCCGCACGGATAATGCAGCCCGCACGCCAGATTTTGGCAATCTCGCCCAGTTCCAGTTCATATCCATACTCTTTGGAGGCATCGGCCAGTTGGTGCATCCCTTGCGCGTAGGTGATGATAAAGGCAAAATAAAGGGCCTGCTCCGCTTTGCTGATAAAATCCGTTTTATCCACAGTTTTGGGAGTGGGGCGGTCATAGAGTTCATCCGCTTTAATGCGTTCTGCTTTCAAGGCAGAAATTTCACGCATGCTCACCGCCACATCGATTGTGGGAACGGGAATGCCCAAGTCCATGGCATTTTGCGAGGTCCATTTCCCGGTTCCTTTTTGCTTGGCCTTGTCCAAAATCTTGTCCACCAGATGACCGTCACCCAAATCATCGTGGCGCTCAAAGATTTCTGAGGTGATTTCCACCAAAAACGACTGCAATCGGCCTTCGTTCCATTGCGCATAGGTTTTATGGAGTTCTTCATTGGAAAGCCCCCCTGCTTTTTTCAAGAGGTCATAGATTTCCGAAGTCAACTGCATCAACCCATATTCAATGCCGTTGTGCACCATTTTCACATAGTTTCCGGCTGATTTTGGACCCAAATAGGCCACGCAGGGCTCTCCTTTGTATTTGGCGGACACCGCCTCAAAAATGGGTTTTACATGCTGATAGGCCTCACGGGACCCCCCGGGCATGATGCTGGGCCCCAATCGGGCACCTTTGGCACCTCCGGAAACCCCGGCTCCGAAGAAGTTGATGCCTTTCTCTTTCAAATAAGCTTCGCGTCGGTCTGTATCGGTAAAAAAGGAATTTCCACCATCAATAATGATATCGCCTTCATCCAAATGGGGCAGCAATCCGTCAATGACACTATCCACCACCTTTCCCGCAGGGACCAAGAGCATAATTTTTCGGGGTAGGGCCAGCGCATCCACAAAAGTTTTTACATCCGTGGAGGCATTCACTTTTTCGGTGTTGCCACCTTCGGAAATCAAGGCGTTCACTTTTTCATCATCCAAATCATTTCCGTAGGCGGTAAAGCCATTATCGGCCACATTCAATATAAAATTGCGTCCCATTACGCCAAGGCCAACCAGCCCAAAATCATACTTCTTTGTCATGTTATTTATTTTTAACCTCTTACGTTAAGACAACGCTAAGGAGGCCATTAATTGAAATCTGAACCTAAAATAAACCTTATATTCGTTACGCTCAAATAATAATGGTCCCATCAAGAAATGAAAGGGTGGTTTTATAGACTCAAGCAGCAAACACCATAAATAGTTATGAAAAAGACAGACAACCAGATGCTCGTAATTTTTGGGGCATCGGGCGATTTAACAGCACGAAAACTGATTCCGGGCCTCTTTAATCTCTTTTTGGCGGGACATCTTCCCGAAAATTTTGTGGTTTTGGGAGCCAGCCGTAGTAATTTGAGCGACAAAGACTTTCGTGATAGTGTGGTCCATAAAAGCCCTTATCTGAAGGATAAAATCAAAGATGCTGGGATTGAAAAAGCCAACAGTTTTGCCAATATGCTCTATTATGAGGATTTGGGCAAGGATTACGATACGGATTACGGGAATTTGCGCAAGCGGGTAGAGGCACTAAAGGAGAAACACGATACCTCTGGGAATATTATCTATTACCTTTCCACCCCTCCTACGTTGTATGAAACCGTGGCTGAAAACTTGGCCAAAGCAGGTATGAATACCCAAAACCATGGTTGGAAACGGTTGATCGTGGAAAAACCCTTTGGGTATAGTTTGGAAACGGCCCAAAAGCTGAACAAGGGACTACACCGATTTTTTGAGGAACACCAGATTTATAGAATTGACCATTATTTGGGAAAGGAAACCGTTCAGAACTTGTTGGTGACCCGTTTTTCCAACAGCATTTTTGAACCGCTTTGGAACCGGAACTATATCCATCACGTGGAAATCACCAATGCGGAAAGCGTTGGGGTTGAAAAACGAGGAGGGTATTATGATAAATCGGGGGCACTGCGCGATATGTTCCAAAACCATTTGTTGCAGATCGTTTCCTTGGTGGTGATGGAACCGCCCATTGGTGACCAGCCGGAAGAAATCAGGAATGAAAAGGTAAAGGCCTTAAAATCCCTTCGGATAATGAAGGATGAGAAAACCTTGTTCGAGAATACCATACGGGCCCAATATGTGTCCTCGGAAATCAACGGGAAGAAGGTGAAGGGCTATCGTGAAGAGGATGGGGTTGACCTCAATTCCACTACGGAAACCTATGCGGCCATAAAATTCTATGTGGACAATTGGCGTTGGCACGGGACACCGTTTTATGTGCGTACCGCCAAGCGTATGCCCACCAAGGTCACGGAAATTGTGATCCACTTTAAGGAACCCCACCATCAAATTTTTCAGGAATCGGGAATGCACCGAGACAATAAACTGGTCATCCGTATTCAGCCAGATGAGGGCATTTTGATCAAATTTGGCGTAAAAGTGCCGGGACAGGGCTTTAAGGTAGAGCGGGCCAATTTGGATTTCTACTATTCCAGTTTGGCCAAAACCTATGTCATGGAGGCGTATGAACGACTGTTGTTGGATGCCATGCAAGGGGATGCCACACTCTATGCCCGTGCGGACGAGGTGGAGGCGGCTTGGGAATTTGTGGACCCTATCCTCAACTATTGGAAAAGTGGAAAAGATGTACGCATGTATGGCTATGCTGCAGGCGTTTGGGGACCAGAAAATGCGGATGATTTGATTGACGGCAAAGGCATTTGGCGCAATCCAGGTGAGAACTTGGCCGATGATCCGGGGTATTGTGTGATCTGCTAATTGCAATTATCAATAAACAATAGTCAGTTCGAGGTGTCATCCTGAGCGCAGTCGAAGGAAAAGTCGAGAACCATATGTAGTCGAGAACAAATAAAATTGGATATAGATGGATTTAAAAATATATAAGGACAAACAAAAAGTAGCCGAGCAATTTTCAACCTATTTTGTGGAAAAAGTGGGGGCTGGTGATACTTTTCATGTGGCCCTTTCCGGAGGAAGCACCCCTAAAATTGTGTTTGATGTGCTGGCCGAGAACTTTTCGGATAAGGTGGATTGGAACAAAGTCCATTTCTATTGGGGCGATGAGCGTTGCGTACCCCCCACGGATGATGAAAGCAATTATAAAATGACCGTGGAGCACTTGTTCTCCAAAATTGAGGTGCCCCAAGAAAATATCCATCGCATTTTGGGTGAAAAGGACCCAGAAACGGAGGCCATGCGCTATGCCAACCTGTTGGAAATCAATTTGGACAGGGTAGAAGATATTCCACAATTCGATTTGATCATCTTGGGCATGGGTGATGATGGACATACGGCATCTATCTTTCCCCATGAAATTGAGCTTTGGGATGCTGAGGACCATTGTGTGGTGGCCACGCATCCAGAATCAGGTCAAAAACGGGTGTCCATCAATGGCAAGGTCATCAATGCAGCAAAGGAAGTGGCCTTTTTGGTCACAGGTGCCTCAAAAGCAGAAAAAGTTAAGGCCGTTACTGAAAAAACCAAAGGTTCAGAAGCCTATCCAGCTTCTTTGGTCGACCCAAAATCAGGGAATTTGGTTTGGTTCTTGGATGAGGATGCTGCTGCTGAGCTCAATCCAAATCCATCTTAGCATTCTCGCCTTCCAAGAACTCCAAAAACTCGTTCACTTTAAAGTTGTTGGATTCGTATTTGCTGTCGCGATGAAAAGCAGATTGCTTCCGTTCCTTACTTCGGGCAAATCGACGGATATCCTGTTTGGTCTTTAGAATCAGTCCCGGAACTGTTTTGTTTTTACCATCCTTGCTTTTTGACACCATGGTGAAATAGGAAGAGTTGCAATGTTTGACCTCGCCTGTGGTCACATTTTCAGACTCCACCCGAACCCCGACCACCATGGAAGTTTTTCCGGTATAATTGATAGAGGCCTTGAGGGTGACCAGTTCCCCAACTTCAATGGGATTTAAAAAATCAACACGGTTCACCGATGCGGTAACGCAGTAACTCTGCGAGTGTTTGGAAGCACAGGCAAAGGCAATTTGGTCCATAAGGTTAAGAATATGCCCACCATGCACCTTGCCCCCAAAGTTGGAATGGGAAGGAAGCATCAGTTCGGTTATGGCGACCCTACTTTCCCGGGACGACTTGAATTTTTTCATAATTTGTTGGAGTTTTTGTAAAATCCCTTCCAAAAAAGGAACAACGGACGTGCAAAATGATCATCAAATATAACCCAAAGCTAAAAGAACTTGCAAGACAATTGAGGAGGAATGCCACCAAATCAGAGGTGTTTTTGTGGCAAAAGCTAAAAAGAGATCAAATGTTCGGGTATGATTTTCACAGGCAAAAGCCGATTGACGAATATATTGTGGACTTTTTTTGCAACAAGCTTAGGCTTGCGATAGAAGTGGATGGATATTCACACGAAATTCTAGAAGTTTGGGAGAAGGATGTAAAGAAGACCCGAAGGTTAAATGAGTTGGGTATCCATGTGCTTCGGTTTTCTGACCATCAGGTATTGAATGATATGGAAAATGTACTGCGTGCCATAGCCGATTATATTTTACGTTTTGAAGCGGATGGGTTTACACCTCCCTCTGTCCCTCCTTATTAGGAGGGAAGTCAGTTTCCCCTCTAAAAAGAGGGGATTAAGGGGTGTGTCACTTAATTTCTAAAAAGGGGTGATTTTTCTTCTTGCACTTCGGTGATGAAATACTTGGTATCGCCCAACCAGAAAAAGGTGGCATACCGTTCCATGTACGTCACTTTTATATAATGTCCTTGATATTCTTTCATCTTTTCAATGATATCTTCCTCTTTGTCCTCCACAGAAAAGGAAAATACATTGGTGCCGGAAAGCCCTTGACTGATTTGGCCTTCCCAGGTTTTCACCAAGACCCCTTTCCGACTGAACTTCATAAGCTCCCCGGAACGATAGCCTTCGCTGTAGGGCACATAGTAGATAAAGGCAAAATAGCCCACCACCCCGAGCAGAATGACAGAAATGGCGATAAATAGGATTTTTTTCACGGTTTACAGTTCAAGTTTTGGGTCTTCTTCAAAATCGTCTTCTTGCGCACGTTTTAATATGGGTTCTGGAAGAGCCTTTTTAGCTTTGGCCCCCATGGTTCTCAATTTTTCTATACTGGTCACAATATTGCCTCGCCCATCAAATAATTTGTTCATGGCACTTTTATACTCTCCTTTGGCATCGTCCATCTTTTTTCCCACTTGGGTCAAATCACCCATGAAACCAACAAATTTATCATAAAGTGCTCCAGCTTGGCGAGCAATTTCCATGGCATTCCGTTGCTGTTTTTCATTGCTCCACATGGAATCGATGGTACGAAGTGTGGCAAGCAGTGTTGATGGGGTGACAATAACAATATTCTGCTCAAAGGCCTTGTTGTACAATGAAACATCTTCATTTATGGCGATGGCAAAAGCAGGTTCAATGGGAACAAACATGAGTACAAAATCCGGACTTTCCATTTCGTAAAGGTCCTCATACTTTTTTGCGGACAACTGATCTACGTGCCTTCTAAGGGAATTGATGTGATCCTTCAAAAACTTGGGCTTGTCGTCATCATCGGCATTGGTATAGCGTTCATAATCGGTTAAGGAAACTTTGGAATCCACCACCATTTTTTTGCCGTCTGGAAGGTGAATGATCACATCGGGCATCACACGCCCGCCATCTTCCCGTTTAAAGCTCTGTTGCACGCTGTATTCCCTATCCTTCTCTAGACCAGATTTTTCCAACACACGCTCCAAGACCAATTCCCCCCAATTCCCCTGCATTTTGCTGTCACCCTTCAACGCCTTGGTTAGATTCTCTGCTTCTTGGGTGATTTTAAGATTTTGATCTCGGAGGTGGAGCAACTGTTCTTTTAGAGCTGAGTGGATGCTGATGTTTTCCTTTTGGGATTTCTCTACTTTTTCTTCAAACTCCTTTATCTTTTTGTTGAGCGGTGTAAGTATGTTTTCGATATTCTCCTTGTTGCTCTTTGTGAATTTTTCACTTTTCTCCTCAAGAATTTTATTGGCCAGGTTCTCAAATTCCTTGGTGAATTTTTCCTGTAGTTTTTCCACTTCCTGTTTTTGCTCGACAAGTTTTTCACCCAAATTTTCTGATTTGGACTCTTCCCTGGCCAATGCAATCTCAAGCTCAGATTTACGCTCTTGTATTTCTTTGAGCTCCGTTTTCAGTGAAGAGATCAGTTCATTGGCTTGTTCCTCCCGATCGTTCCAAACACTTTCATTGGACTTGGTCTTTAGTTTTTGAATATACATACCCACAAACAGACCAGTGGCCAAGGCCACAATTCCAACAATAATGTAAATCAATTCTGTACTCATACTAATTTTTGCAGGATAAAGATAACGGATTCCAGTCGATGCAAGGAAGGGAAAATGAACTTACTTATTCACTTTAAATGAACCTGTCTTGGCATCAAACTGAACCATTTCCGAAGGAAACAATCGTTCAAAATGCTTTTGCTCAATCAATTCGCAGGGGTCACCGAAAGGATTGTTGTCGCCATCCAAAATCAGGATTTTGTTGCACAGTTGAATGGCCAAATCGATTTCATGGGTGGTAAAAAGGATGGTTTTTTGATTTTGATGGGCCAGTTGTTGGAGTAATTTCAAAATCTGCACTTTATGATAAAGGTCCAAATGTGTGGTGGGTTCATCCAATAAAATTAAAGGCGTGTCCTGCGCCATGGCACGGGCAATCAGTACTCGTTGCAACTGTCCGTCACTCAGCTCATGACATTTATTAAAGCGAAGTTCCTGCAATAAAAAGGCATCCAGACTCTTTTGGATGTGTTCCTTGTCTGCTGAGGTCAAAGTTCCAATCCAATTGGTATAGGGTTGCCGTCCCAAGGCAATCAATTCTTGAACGGTCAAATTTTTGGAAGCGGGCTGTTCCGTCAACACCACGCTGAGATTTTGGGCAAGTTCACTGGGTGAATGTTTGTCCAAGCTCTTGTTTTTCACTTCTATAATCCCACTTAATTTGGGCTGAAACCCGGCCAGGGTTCGCAATAAAGTGGACTTTCCAATACCATTTACGCCCACAATACCACACAGAACGCCATGTTCCAACTCAAAATTGATGTTTTGGGCCACGGTTTTGGAGCCATATCCAACGGCCAACTCTTTTATTTTGACTATGGAATTATTTTGTTGCGACATTAGAACATCATTTTTCGTTTCCGGACCAAGAGCCAAATCACCACAGGAGCTCCCACAAGCGAAGTTATGGCATTAATCGGCAATACATTGGCGGTATTGGGCAGTTGGGCCAGCGTATCGCACAATAGCATGAGAATGGCACCGTAGAGAAATACTGCTGGAATAAGGATGCGGTGTTCCATGGTGTCGAAAATCTGTCGGGTGAGGTGGGGTACGGCCAACCCCACAAAAGCGATGGGCCCCGCAAAAGCGGTCACACCACCCGCCAACAGGCCTGTGGCAATGATAATCAGTAATCTTGACTTTTTAAGGGAAACCCCAAGACTCAAGGCATAATTTTCGCCCAATAAAAAAGCATTCAGCGCTTTGATGGACAGAATACCGAGCAGGGTTCCCAAAGCAACAATGCCACCCAATAGCAAGACTTGTTCGGAAGACAGGTCGCCCACACTTCCGAAAGACCAAAAAATAAACCGTTGAAGGCTTTCGGCACTCGAAAAATAGGCCAATACGCTCACCAAGGCCGAAGTGATGCTACCAAACATCAGCCCAATGATCAATAGTGCCATGGTATCTTTAATACGCTGCGCCACCAGCATGACCACCAACAACACCAAAAAACTTCCGATACTTGCTGCAATGGCCAGTGAAATGTCGCTTAAAAAGGCGATAGATGTCAATCCAGTGGCCAATGAAGCCCCCATGAGCAGCAATGCGGCCCCTAAACTGGCACCCGAACTGATACCGAGCACAAATGGTCCCGCCAAGGGATTTCGGAAGAGGGTCTGCATCATTAATCCGCTCAAGGACAGCCCGCCACCCACCAGAATGGCGGTAAACGCCTTGGGAATACGATAATCATAAATAATATACTGCCAAGAAGCAACTTCCACGGGTTTGCCCCACAAAGAGGATAACGTAGCACCAAAAGGAATGGAAACCGAACCCGAACTTATATTCAAAAGCCATGCGAGCAGCAATGCCACCATGATCAACACAAAGGAAAACCGATATGATTTTGGTGTGTGCATCAGCGCAGGGGTTTGAAGAAATACGGTTCGTAATCGGGCAACAAATCGGGGTGCAGAATGTGGATGAGGTCTTTCAGGACCAAATCAGGGCGTTGAGGGGCCAATTCGTAAAAAATCAGTCCACCTTTGGCACCCTTTTCCACAGCATTTGAATATATTTTTCTGTTGGAAAAAGCCTTGAATTGTTGATAGTGGACGTTTGCTTGTTCCACCTCTTCATACGTAGTATGGGAAGAGGGGTTCAACCAAAAATCGGCCTGTTGTCCCCTTTCAAGAACAGCTTCCAAACTCAGCCCGATACTTCCCGTGTTTTCGGAAGCGGCCCAAATGTAATCCGCATTGGCATCGGCTAAAAATTGCGCCAACCAGCTTTTGCCCCCCGCAACATACCAAACGTCTTTGTACAATCCGCCCGTCAATACGGTTGGTTTTTTCTCTGCTTTTTTTGCCAATATCTTGGCTTCTTGGTATGCCATTTCAATTTCGGAAAAAATACTATCGGCTTGCTTTTCTTTCTGAAAGAAAGGGGCAAAGAATTTTATCCATTCCGCTTTGCCCAAAGGCGTCTGTTCTACCCAATCGCCGTTGTAGACTACGGCAATGCCGGATTTCTCAATGGTTTTGTACGCTTTGTTGGTATCGTTTATCCCAAAACCCATCACAACTTCAGGATTCAGTTCCAAAACCATTTCTGTATTGATGTTTTCATTGGTGCCCAATTCGCGGATTTGGCCATTATTAACCAATTTTCGGGCCTCTGTTGACGAAATTAGGTCGGTATTGGGAAATCCAACCACCCTGTCCAAAACCCCCAACGTTTCCAAGGAAGGGATATGGGTTGTGGAGGTCACCACCATTCGCTCAACCGGGGTGGCAATTATGGCATCATACGCATCACTCGGGAGTGTGATGGAAGCCAGTTTTTCCCTTGGAACAAGTGCGTAGGTAAACATCCTTTTTGCCCCGGGCCATGCCGATTTGACCTTAATTTCCGTAAAATCATTGTTTGTATTGATTGAAAAACCAGCGGCATAATCAATTCCCGATGCAGTATTGTTTTGTTCAAGGGGAAACGATTTTTTTTTCTCCCCACAACTGATGAGAAAGACGAATACGAACCCAACTAGCAGGAGATTTCGGAACTGATTTTTTATCATAGACCCAAAAGTAAGATTATTTAACTTTTGCGAGAAAAGATTAAACAGATTGATTACTTTCGTGCTGAATTTTGGTTCATGTGAGGCTGTTGTTTCGCATGATTAAAAGGGAATCCGGTGTAAATCCGGAGCTGTTCCCGCAACTGTAAGCTGTGCCGAATCGGCACTGATGTTTTTGAGCATCAGTACGTAGGAGGTGCTTGCCATAACTTCAAAACCACTGCCCAATGGGTGGGAAGGTCGTTGGCAAGACGCAAGTCAGGAGACCTGCCAAATTCAAACAAACAATGTTAAACTTTCGGGATAAAAGTTTACGTATGTGCATCATACTATTCTCCCGTTTATTCTCGTAAACGAAATGAAAAAAAGTTATTTATGGGTATGCGCCGCTATTTTGGCGGGCAAGGGACTTTCTGCGCAGCAGCAACAGAAAGATTCCATTCCACTGCAAGCATTGCAAGAAGTGGTGGTGAGTGATTCCAAATTTGAATTGAAACGTGAAAATTCCGGGAAAACGGTCATTAAGATCACCGCCCAGGAATTGGAGCGAAACCAAGGCCGAACCGTGGCGGAGGTCATCAATACCAAAAGCGGTATTGAGATTACCGGAAGTCGAGGCCGGGACGGTGACGTTTTGGGTGTTTTTGCCCGAGGTGGCCGTGGGAAACAGGTCTTGGTGGTCATTGATGGGGTGCGGGTTTCAAATCCCTCATCATTTTCTCCGGAATATGATCTTCGGTTATTATCACCAGCGACCATTGCCTCCATTGAAATTATCAAAGGAGCCGCAAGTACACTTTATGGAACCAATGCAGCTACGGCTGTGATCAACATCACCACCAAAAAGAGTTCAGAAAGGGCCATTGCCGGGAATTTCCAAACCAGTGTGGGAACCAGTCAAACGGCAGAGGACCAAAACTACAATTTGGGAAGTTTTGCCAATTCGGCTTCCATTAATGGTACGTTGGACAAATTCAGCTATGCTGTGGATTTTTCCAATCGGTATAGAAGTGGACTCTCCGCAGCGGTGACACCAGAAAATGAGGAGGATGTTTTTTCCCATTTCAGTACCAATGCACGGGTGGGCTATCAATTTTCAAAGGATTTTGAAGTTTCTGTGTATGGCAACCAGACCAAATACAGCAATGAGTACGATGCTTCAATGGCCGAAGCTCCAAATCTGGGCAAAAGTGACCAAGAGAGAGTGGGGGTGTCCTCATCTTTTGCCTACGGCAAGGGCTCCGTTCAATTGAATGCAGCGTATACGGATTATGAGACCAATTCCATGGACACCTTTGGTGAAAGTACCACGGAAGGCAATAATTGGGTTGTGGATTTGTACAACAAATATGTTTTTGCGGATAGTTGGCACACCATTTTTGGGGTAAATTACAGCAAGGACGAAGCGGTTTTTTCGGATGAGGCCGAATTTACCATTGTGGACCCTTATGCCAATGTGGTGTATGTATCCGATTTTGGATTGAACCTGAATGTTGGCGGACGGCTGAACACCCATTCGGAATATGGAAACCATTTGGTGTACAATGTGAACCCTTCCTATGTTTTTTCCACTTCCGAAGGCTATGTGAAGCTGTTGGGCTCCTATGCCACTTCTTATATCACACCCAACCTGACACAATTGTTCGGCGCTTTTGGCGGTAATCCGGATTTGGAACCGGAAGAGAACAGAACCTTTGAAGGAGGGGTTGAGTATGCCATCAATAAAAAATTAAGGGTGAGCGCCCTGTATTTTGACCGCAACGAGAAGAATACGATTGGGTACGATCAAAATTTTATGAGCATCAATCTGGCAGATGAAATTGATGCCAATGGGGTAGAGGTTGAGGTTTCATGGCAGGCACTTGACCAATTTACAGTGGACGCCAATTATACCTTTACAGAACGAAAGGGCGACAATGCCATTCGTATTCCTAAACACAAAGCCAATTTGAATGTGGGGTACCAACCATGCAAAAAGACCAACATCACCTTGAATTACGCCTATACCGGGGAGCGATTTGATACGGACTTTACTACGTTCACGGATGTGGCCTTGGAATCTTTTTCGTTAGTGAATCTGTATGTTGGGCATGAACTTATTCCCAATAAGCTCGATTTATTCTTTAGTGCGGACAATCTTTTGAATGAAGATTACACCGAAATCCTTGGGTTTACGACTAGAGGCCGAAATTTCCGGATTGGCATGAACTTGAATCTATAAACCTGAGATCGATTTTTAATGAAAAGTAAATCAGAGTTTTAACTCCAAAGTGTCAGGTCGAGCCTGCCTTTGTCGGCAGACAGGCGCAGTCGAGACCTATTTAACAGTTGAAAATTTAAAAGATTTCTCGACTGCGTTCAACCTGACAAAATCAAAATCTATTGCTTTTTAGACTTTCTTTTTTATTCAATTATAAGATTGTTGATCTGGGTAAAATCAATATCCAAAGGCTTGTCCAGATACATATTGTCCCGCACTGGGGTCAAAAGTCTTGAACTGGCAAAGGATTTGGCCGGCATTTGTGCCGCAAAGCTC
This sequence comes from Allomuricauda sp. CP2A, assembly GCF_001683915.1. GTDB lineage: Bacteria > Bacteroidota > Bacteroidia > Flavobacteriales > Flavobacteriaceae > Flagellimonas. Next base: position 26,994 of record NZ_LXTT01000079.1, read on the forward strand.
TTTTTGGCAGAAACCCCGGTTATCTCCTGAAGGGCGCGGGCCAATAACGGTTCGTTGGGGTCGCCAAGTACACCGAGATTGGCTATATCCTCCAAAAGGGGAATGTTTGGGACAAGGCCATCGGTGTAATCATAAAACCCATCGGCATTTTCATTTCTGCCCACCAAAGGCTGTAGACCCCAACTGTTATTGGAGTTTATATTGTCTTCATTGCTACTGCTATAAATAAAACCATTTTCAGGGTCATCCACCAACGTAATGGAAAACTCATTTTTTCCTCTGGTGGTTTCCCCAATGTGGATCACTTCAACATAGGGGGCCAGACCATTCATGACCAACTCACTGGCAGAGGCCGAATCATTGGTGGCTATGACAAAAACTCTACTCAGGTTAAGCGAATTAATGGCACTGGATCCTGTGGAACTGGCAAAATAATCCTCCAATTGTTCATCGCTAAACTGCTTTTGCACCTTGGCGTTCCAGCGCTGCCTAATGTACAGGTCGCTGGTATTGGTGCCATAGACCATGCTGGCCAATAGGCGGGAGGTGTTTACAGACCCACCAGGGTTGTAGCGCATGTCCAGGACAAGTTCGGTGGCGCCTTCGGCAACAAATTCGCCAAAAGCAGCATTGAGTTGTTCATTAAAGTTGCTCAGGAACCGGTTGTACATTAAATAGGCAACTTTGGTACCGTTGACATCAAGGGTTTCCGCCACCAAGATGGGGTCCTCCACTTGGTTCTCAATTTTGGTCAAAGTAACTTCGGTGTCATTATCCACAATTTGATTGCCCTGTATGTCTGCCAACCCAAGTGTGTAGGTGTTATTGCTTCCGTACAAAAGGCTGATGTAATTATCAATGGTGAGCTGTTGGCCGTCCACCCGTGTAAAAATATCCCCTCGCTGGATATTTTTTGTTGAAGCATCGGAGTCAGGAACAATGTAAAGTACGTACCCAAAGACACCATTACCTTCGGAAAATTGCATCAAATTAAACTCCAATCCATTGCTACGGGACACCCCGGAAAGATTATTGACCAGTTCGGTATAGTCATCGTTCAAAAAACTAAAGCGGTCTTCATTAAAGAGAAGTACGTCGTAATAAAAATCAGCTGGATTGGAAGTTTGCTCCAAGAACTCGGTGTATTGCTGATCAGAGTTAAATCTGGTATCGGAAAGGACATCAACATCACCTTGCCAAAAATACCAAAGGTTCATGGCCTGCCACATAAAATGCTGTGTGATGGCATCAGAACCCTGAAGAAGTTTGGGGGTCTCCCCATTTTTAATCTGGTTGTCATCATCACTACAAGCTGATACGAGCAATGACAGCCCCAAGAACAGAAAAACATATTTTTTCATAGCCAAGCTTTTACGGAATTCCTCAATTTTCATTCCATTATATAAAAGAGGTTGGTAAGTTTAGGCGGCGATTTCTAAAAATTCTTACGAATTTGTGCTACAAAATAGGTACATAATGGCAGATTACAAATTTTTTGTAACAAATTTCGATATGTGTCGTCGTGATAGTGTAGGTCGATAAATGGGACCCGAAACAACGAAAACAACCAATGAAGCAAGCTGAATTTTTAAATGTGGTGATGCCCTTCAAGGACAAACTCTACCGACTGGCAAAGCGCTTGCTGGTGTCGCGGGAGGAAGCGGAGGACGCCACTCAGGAAATTTTGCTGAAACTATGGTCAAAGAACGAGTCCATGGCCGAGTATAAAAATATTGAGGCCTTTGCCATGACCATGACCAAGAATTTTTGTTTGGACCGATTAAAATCCAAACAAGCGGGTAACCTGAAACTGGTGCACAGCAATTACAGTGACGAAAGCACCTCATTACAACACCAATTGGAGGCAGAGGACAGTGTAAGTTGGATGGAGCGCATCATGGAAGAGTTACCGGAACAGCAGAAAATGGTATTGCAATTGCGCGATGTGGAGCAATACGAATTTGACGAGATATGCGAATTATTGGACATGAAACCCACCGCAGTTCGGGTGGCCCTGTCCAGAGCACGAAAAACAGTACGACAAGAATTGATAAAAAAACATAGCTATGGAATTGGATAACATAGAAAAATTATTGGAAAAATACTTTGAGGCCAGCACAACGGTGGTCGAGGAGGAACAGTTACGGGACTATTTTTCCCAAGAGAAAGTGGCCACACATCTTGAGCAATACAGGCCCATGTTCAACTATTTTTCCAACGCCAAGGAAGAACGCTACACCAAGCAGGTTCCATTAAAACCTAGAGTAAACTTTTACAAGTGGATTTCCGTTGCAGCGGTTGCTGTGTTGGCCTTTGGCATCTATTTTGGGAATGAATACCAAGAAAAAAAGAAAGCAGAATACGCTTACCAGGAAACAAAAAAAGCCTTTGAGCTCTTAGCTGAGAACTTTGGCAGAGGCACCGAAAAAGTAGCGTATTTGAAGGAGTTTGAAGAAGCAAAACAAAAAATTTACAACAACAATTAAATCGTAAAAAATGAAAAGGAATATTATAATCTTTTTGATCGCCGTTCTGCCCTTATCGGGATTTTCACAGTCTTTGTTCGACAAGTTTGAAGACATGGACGACGTAAGCTCCGTAGTGGTGAACAAGAGCATGTTCAACCTATTGGCAAAGATTGATGTGGAAGTGGATGACCCCGAAGCCAGGGATTTTATGGACATTGCCAGTAGCCTACAAAGCCTAAAGGTCTTTACTACCGATAATGAAAACATAGGTTCCGACATGAAGTCTTCTGTGGATAGTTACCTAAGATCTTCAAAAATGGAAGAGCTTATGCGTGTGAAGGACAAAGAAGCCAATGTAAAGTTTTACATTAAGCAAGGCAGGGATGACGATCACGTGAGCGAACTCTTGATGTTGGTCACCGATATTAAAGAGATTGAGGCCGATGGAAGAAAAATCGAGACCGTATTGCTCTCCCTTACCGGGGACATTGATCTTAATAAGATCAATTCATTGACCAAGAAGATGAACCTTCCTGAAGAGTTGAACAAAGCAGGAAAGAGCAACTAAGAAGTGTATCAGTTGACAGTAACTGGCTTGGTGTAACAAAACACAGGAAACACCTACCAATTACTGTCAGCCGATTTTAGCAAAACGATCAATCAAAAAAAGAACATGATGAAATATATTTTTAAAAGCATTTTGGTAACGGGAGCCCTACTTTTGGCTTCCTGTTCCTCGCAACAAAGTTTGCAGGAATACTATGTGGACAATTCCGAGAACCCCAATTTCATTTCCATAGACCTTCCGGCAAGTATCCTTAAAATGGATGCTGTGGATTTGAACCCGACCCAAAAAGAAGCGGTTGAATCCTTGAGAAAGTTCAACCTCTTGGCCTTTAAAAAGAATTCCGATAACGCTGCGGAGTATGAAGTGGAACGGAAGAAGGTTCGGGAAATCTTAAAAGGCGATGACTTTGTGGAGTTGATGAAAATCAATTCCAAATATGGCAAAGGCGTGATCAAGTATTTGGGCGATGAAGATGCCATCGATGAGGTCATCATTTATGGCGACAGCAACGACAAAGGTTTTGCCTTGGTGCGGGTTTTGGGCAAGGACATGAACCCCGCCCATATTATCCAACTTATGCAAGCCATTCAAAAATCGGATTACAAAGGAGAAGGATTGGGTGAGATAGGCGATTTTTTGAAAGGGTAAAAACATACATCAATCAATTAACGAAGAAAAGGGCAACACGTGTTGCCCTTTTTTTGTGACCTTATTTTATCTTAGTGTCTCATAACAAGAACACTAACAAATCACCAGCATCATGGAAAAAGCAGAAGAATGGATGAACTACGGTTTAGACCTGGCCAAGGAATTTGGGCCAAAACTCATCACCGCCCTCGTTATTTATATTGTGGGGATGTGGGTAATCAAGAGAATTGTAGGAGGCACTAGAAAAGTAATGTCCAAAAGCAAATACGATGAGTCCCTACAACGATTTTTGCTGAATTTGTTCTCCTGGGCGCTCAAAATATTCCTCCTCATCATCGTTATCTCAAGATTGGGCGTGGATGTCACCACTTTTGCAGCTGTGATAGCCGCCGCAGGTCTTGCCGTGGGCTTGGCTTTACAGGGTTCCCTCTCCAATTTCGCAGGTGGGGTTTTGCTCATGATCTTTAAACCCTATCGCATTGGCGATTTAATAGAAGCGCAAGGCGTATTGGGGGTGGTGAAGGAAATTGAAATATTCACCACCAAAATGGTGACGCCCCAAAACAAACTGGCCATTGTGCCCAACGGGGCCATGGCCAATGGAAATATCATCAATTATACGGCAGAAGGACGAATGCGGGTGGATACCGTTATTGGGGTAGGCTATGGTGAGGACATCAAAAAAACCAAAGAAGTCTTGTTAAAGGTACTTACCGAGAACCCAAAGGTGTTGCAAGACCCAGCCCCTTCGGTAAATGTGATGGAATTGGCGGACAGTTCCGTGAATTTTGCAGTACGACCCTTTTGCAAGCCTGAGGATTATTGGGATGTGTATTTTTCCACCCATGAAAATTGCAAATTGGCCTTGGATGCGGCAGGAATTGAGATTCCATACCCACACCAAGTGGAAATCCATAAGGGGAAATAATATCGGGTTTCACATGTCATTCTGAACGAAGTGAAGAATCTAAACCTTTGATTTCTCAATGAATGCTCTGCATTTCATTTCGAAATGACACATGCCACTGTCCTCTTGGTTTGCCTAGAGTAGGCTGGGAACTTTAAAGAACAGTTGGATTCTTTAGCCGAAAAATGCTAATTTCCCACCAGACAGGTATCGGACGATATAATTTATCACAAACGAATTAAATCTTACAACCTTTCATGCAAGCTTCATACAAATTGAATTATGAAGAAAATTTATTTTTTAGTTCTGATTTTGATATTATCAAGTTGTAAAAAGAATTATAAGTACACGGAGATAATAGATGAAAAATCAATATTTGGAGAAGTAGAAGAA
>NZ_LXTT01000092.1 GCF_001683915.1 Allomuricauda sp. CP2A
AGAAGACTGTTTATTTTAAATAGTACAAAAATTACTAATTCTACATTTGAGAAAATTTTGTCAATTCGAGTGGATTGTGCGATTGAAATGAGCAAAATCTGTATCGAGAATAGAAATTTTCGAGTTGGAGGTTAGTTCTCGATACCTGCCTTTGCCGGCAGGCAGGCAATTTTTCGTACCTCAAAATCACTCGAACAGACATTATTAGATTCTTTTGGTCTGAAATACGTATGGGCACAAAAATTACCTTTTATCAATTCGCCTGAAGTGCCTTTGCAATTTTTTGGTTCCACTCCAATTGCTTTTCCCTGTTTCGGGAAAAATTGGTTTCCCAATCGTATTGGTCCTGGAAGTCCTTGAGCTCTTCCAATATTTCTTTGTAAATCTTTCGGATTTCAGCCTTTACATCATCTGAAAAAGAGGTGCGTTCCAATCGGTCCCGCATTTTTCGGGCAAAGAGTTCAGAGATATCAAAATGAAGCTGTTCGTGGCTCAGGGTATTCTCATCGCACACCTCAGGTTTGTACCAAGACTCATTGGGATAAAAATAGGCATTTACTTCATAATCCAGATGAACCTCGTGGTGCAATAAATTGGCAGAATAGGTATAACTGATGCCACTGGCGGTTGTGGCCGCGGGAACAGCTGCAGGGGGTACTTTTCCATTAAAATCGGCCCAAGTAAGCCGAATGTTGGGATTCCATAGTACACCTTCCTCGATTTCCTGTCCAAAGCCCAAAAAACCAAGAAATACCAAACATCCTATGGCAATTATTTTATCCAATGAAAATCGATTACTCTTTCAATATCCGGGTGCAAACTGTAATGCACTGGGCATGTATTGGCCGTATGCACCAAGATTTTTCTGTTCTTTTCTGAAACGCTCGCAGGAAGTTCCAGTTTTACCTCAATTTTGGAAATACGCCTTGGATTGGCGGCCATGTGCTTGGTCACTTCGGCAGTGGAACCTGTTAAATCCACATCAAGGTCACGGGCCTTAATGCCCATCATGGTCATCATGCAGTTGGCCAATCCCGTAGCAACGGTATCGGTGGGCGAAAAGGCTTCGCCTTTGCCATTATTGTCGATTGGGGCATCGGTAATGTACTCATTTCCAGAACGGATGTGCACACAAGTGGTGCGCAGATCCCCGTTATAGGTTACTTTTGAGGTCATCCAATTTTACTTCTTTAATTTCCAAATTATCATACTCCATAATGTAGCATGCCCTGTTGAAATAGCCCAAGGTCCAGTTGTTGAAGTAATCAAAACTGTTCCCTGTATATTCGGTGAGGCCAATGATCTTGGAGGTCTCAAATAGATTGTTCTTGTGTGCCAGTTTCAGCAATACATCAAAGGTGACATCAAATCCGCGTACCGCATAGCGATCGGGCTTTAATCCGTTGAATCTTTTTTGGTATGCCTTTACAAAAGAATCATTCCCCGCTTCTCTGTACAAAGAGGGATAGGCGAATTTTAAGTTGGATAGGTGCGTACTGGAAACAGCATCATCTTCAAAGGCACTGTTGTAGCTTGTCGTGAACATACGAACCTTAATACGGGTCTCTTCTTCAGAAGTAAGGCTGGCGGTGTTGGCGGAATTCAATATGGATGTAACACTAGCCACCATATTGGGTTGGTCGGTTTCCAAGAACACCCAGTTTTCCTTGTCTTCGGAAAGTTGGATCATAAATTCATCCAAATGCAAGGATTTATTATCGATGACCTTGGCAATCTGCGCAGCTGGAAACTTGCTCAAAATGGAATCGTGTGCCACCTGATGGGTGGAATCGGCAATGATGATTACATTTTCATCGGTATAGATCTTCTCCATATAGGAAAGCATCTTGTCCCGAAGCACCTCTTCACGGGGTACCGAAAAGAACACATTGGAATGCCCAAATTGACTATCCGAAGAAATAGGAGCGATCACAGGAATATTTTTTGATGCCGCTTGAACTGCTACCTCGTTCAAAGCGCCAGAGGCCACAGGACCAATAATGGCATTGACCCCTTGCAGGTTTTCCCTGAAAAGGATTTCCTTCACTTTGGCCTGACTCAACTCGGTGTCATAGGTTTTTACGTTGACCGAAACACCCAACTTTTTGATGGAATCCAAGGCCACCAAGGCACCTGAATAAAATCCAAGGCTTAAGGCCAAATCCCTTCTGGTCTTTATCTGACTTTCAGTTTTTTCCTTGTTGTTCATATCAATTCGGTCCAACCGAAATGGCAACATAAACACCACCTTGGGCTTGTTCTCCACATTGACACTGTCAATCAGATTGATCTTGTCCAGAACCAAAGCATTCTTTACCTGAAGTCCCTCGGCTTTTGCCTTTGGTAACTTTAGCACCATTCCGGCCTTGAGGCCATTTTCCAATGCAGGGTTCAAGCGGAACAATTCATCACGGGTTATTTTAAGGTTTTGGGTAAGCCTAAAAATATTTTGTTTGGGTTTCACTTCGTAAAAGATGTAGTTTTCGGTATTTACTACCCCTGATTTATCCCGTTTTTTGGGAAGACGGATGACCATACCTTCTTTCAGCCCACCTTTTTCCATAATCTCAGGATTCAACTTTACAATGGAATCGGAAGGGATACCATACTCCCTGCCCAAACTGTACAAGGTCATTTTTGATGGAACGGTGTAGGAGGTAAAAAGCTCTACTTTTTGCTCTTTAAGACTATCACCTTTAGGTCTGGGTAATTTTAATTCGTGCCCAGCCGCAAGGTAATTGGACGTTTTGCTCAAATCGGGGTTAAGGGCCACCAAACTGTCCACCGTAATACCATATTTATGGGCTATGCTCCATCGGGTTTCTTTGGATTGGACGGTGTAGGTCTCAAAATCCAGCTCTTTTTCTTCATTGGGGTCCACTTCGGGAAAGACCGGAATTTGAAGTACCATTCTTCGCTCCAGTGTTTGGGAATACAGTTCTGTATTGTACCGCTTAAGCTGGTCCTCGGTAATGTTATATTTCTGGGTGAGTCCAAACAGGGTTTCCCTTCTTTTCACTCGATGCCGTATAAACCGAATAGGTTTTATTTGTTCTTCATCTTGGGTCTCTGTTTTGTTTTCAACAACTCCTCCACTCAAAGGGATAATAAGAATGGTGTTCTCCTTTACATCGGAAGCACTCTTAATTTCCTTATTGGCCTGGAGGATACTATAGGGTGTAACCCTGTATTTTTGAGAAATACTCTGTAGGGTCTCCCCTTCCTTTACAGCATGTGTGGCATACTTATCCTGTGCAGAAACCGAAATTGTGGCCAGGAAAAGAACCACTAAACCCAGTTGTAAAATATATTTTTTCATTCCCATTCTATAGTTGCAGGTGGCTTTGAGCTAATGTCGTACACTACTCTATTAACGCCTTTGACCTTATTTATTATATCATTGGAGGTCTTTTGTAGAAATTCATATGGCAGATTTACCCAATCCGCAGTCATTCCATCCGTACTTTCAACCGCTCGTAAGGCCACACATTTCTCATACGTCCGTTCATCACCCATGACCCCAACACTATCTACGGGCAAAAGCATGGCTCCGGCCTGCCAAACCTTATCATAAAGTCCCCATTTTTTCAATCCATCGATAAAAATGGCATCCACTTCTTGTAAAATGGCCACTTTTTCGGCGGTGATATCCCCTAAGATACGGATTCCCAAGCCAGGTCCGGGAAAAGGGTGCCGTCCCAAAATGGATTCCGACATGCCCATGCTGGCACCAACCCTTCGCACCTCATCCTTGAACAGCATTTTCAAGGGTTCCACTATCTTCAATTTCATATAGTCGGGCAATCCGCCGACGTTATGGTGACTTTTGATCACCGCTGATGGTCCTCCACTGGCTGAAACCGATTCAATCCTATCTGGATAAATGGTGCCTTGGGCCAACCATTTTGCATTTTCCACTTTATGGGCCTCGTCATCAAAAACATCAATAAAGACGCCGCCGATGATCTTTCGTTTCTTTTCGGGGTCCGATTCTCCCTTCAGTGCATCCAAAAAACGTGCCGAAGCATCCACTCCCTTTACATTGAGTCCCATGTGCTTGTATTGGTCCAACACACTTTCAAACTCATTTTTACGGAGCAGGCCATTGTTCACAAAAATACAGTGCAGGTGTTTTCCAATGGCCTTGTGCAACAACATGGCCGCCACACTGGAATCCACACCTCCGGAAAGCCCGAGAATTACCTTGTCATCCCCAATTTGTTCCCTGAGTTCATCCACTGTGGTCTCCACAAAGGCATCGGGAGTCCAGTCTTGTTTTAATCCGGCAATCTTCACCAAAAAGTTTTCCAACAGTTTTTTCCCATCGGTTGTGTGGTACACTTCGGGGTGGAATTGAATGCCGAAAGTGGTCTCACCATCAATTTTAAATGCTGCATTTTCAACATCGTGGGTACTGGCCAACCGGATTCCGCCTGTGGGCAGCTCCTTTATGGTATCACTATGGCTCATCCAAACTTGGCTGCCCTCTCCCAATCCTTTTAAAAATTCCTCTCCATCCTTTACATAAGATAGATTGGCCCTTCCGTATTCCCGTGTTGCCGATGGTGCCACACTGCCTCCATTGAAGTGGGACAGGTATTGGGCCCCATAACAAATGCCCAACAATGGCTTTTTCCCTTTGATCCCAGACAAGTCGGGATGCGGGGCACTATCCCCCCTTACCGAAGACGGAGACCCTGAAAGAATCACGGCCTTGAAGTCCGAAAGGTCCTCGGGTAGCTTGTTGTACGGTTTTATTTCAGAGTAAATGTTGAGTTCCCTAACGCGCCTTGCGATCAACTGAGTGTACTGGGAACCAAAATCCAGGATGAGTACGTTGTTCTGCATGGGCAAAAATAGCAATTTGGTTTTTCTGAAAAAGTATCTTTTAAGGGATATTTATGACAACTTTGTAAACAGCTTATTTTGTATAGCTTATCGCAATAATTTTTCCCAGCTCAACCTATAGGAATGCATGGCTCACCTATAACATGAACAGATTTCATTTCAGCGAATATAACGTTATGTAGTTTTTTTCTTAACACTTTTCGTTATTTCTTTGCGGTTCATAAACACTAAACCATGATCAAGGGGTTTATCTTCGATTTGGATGGCGTAATTACAGATACCGCCGAACTGCACTATGAGGCTTGGAAGGCATTGGCCGATGAAATGGGTTGGGATTTTGACCGTGAGGTCAATGAAAAACTGCGGGGGATTTCCCGAATGGATTCCATCAAGGTTATCATGGAACACAACAAGGTTACTCTGGATGAGAACACCATTGTGGACTTGGCCACCAAAAAAAATGACCTCTATGTGGCCAGTTTGGACAAGGTGACGCCAGAGGATTACCTTCCGGGAGCCCGTGAATTGTTGACCCACCTTAGAACCGAAGGGTTCAGCGTGGCTTTGGGAAGTGCCAGTAAAAATGCCGAGAAGGTATTGAAACAGCTCAATGCCATGGGCTATTTTGATGTGATTGGAGATGGAAACAGTGTAACCAAAAGCAAACCTGCGCCGGATATTTTCCTGTATGCCGCCGAAAAGTTACAACTCCCCCCTACCAATTGCATCGTTTTTGAAGATGCTGAAAAAGGCATTGATGCCGCTAAGGCGGGAGGTTTCCACAGTGTTGGGATTGGCCCTGAGGAGCGTGTGGGTCATGCCGATATTCGATTTGACACCATGAAAGAGGCCACTTTGTTTGAGGTAAAGTCACATTTTAAGGAGTTGTTCTAAAAAAGTTTCCATTCCCATTCATCGACCCAAACCGCTCTTTTCCAAAAAGTTGGGGCAAAATGTCTATTTTTATGAAGTAATTCAACCTCGATGAAGACCCGATTTCTTGTTTCAATCTACTTGCTTTTCCATTGCCTTGTTCTTCAAGCTCAAAAAGAGAAGAGACTCGATAGCCTTTTAAAAGTGTATGAGAATCAACAGGACGGAATCGAAAAAATTGAAACACTGGACCAACTCTACTATGGAATATTTCACCTAAGAAAACCTGAAGATGTTCTTCCCTACGTTAAGGAACAACTAGAACTCTCCAAAAGCTTCAACTATAAAAAAGGTGAGGGTGATGCCCTTTTCAATTATGGCAACTACTACCGCCGTATTTATGCCTTTGATTCGGCCCGCCACTATTTTGAACGCGCAGCATCCATTTGGGAAAATCTTGATGATAAAGAAGGAACGTTCAAAACTTTTAATGGATTGGCCAAGATTGAACAATTGCAAGGCAATTTTGCCAAATCCCTGGAATTGTATGAAAAGGTAATGAAAACCGCACAGCACATGAAAAGCGGTATCCGTATGGCCGAAACCAATAGGGAAATTGCCACCATTTATATGGACAAGGGAAGCTATGAAATTGCAGTAAAATTTATGTTGAACGGACTCCGCGGGTTGGACTCCCTTAACAAATCCTATCCAGAAAAACGTGCCGACATGTTGGTAGGGGTCGGTAGAATAGAAAGTCTTCGGGGTAACGATGGGGCCGCCCTTGAACCTCTCTTGGAGGGCCTGAAAATTTTTGAGGAACAAGGAAATCCGCTTTGGCAATGCATCACCCATACCGAAATTGGTTATGCGTATTTAGGTCTAGATGATATTGACAAAGGCATTGAGCATTTCAATAAAAGTCTGGAAATCGCCATTTCTTCTGGCAGAAAAGGGTTTGAAGCTATCTGTTACCACAATTTGGGATTGGCCAACAGGAAAAAGGGGAACCTTGATCTAGCTGAAGAGTTTCTCAACAAAAGCATAGCTCTGGGCAAAACAACGGCCAATAACAATGTAAGTTCTTACAACGAGTTGGGAAGCTTGTTTCTGGAGCAGAATCAAACATCAAAAGCGATAGAAAATCATACAAAAGCTATTCATCTGGCAGATTCCATACAAAGTTTGGCCGAACTCAAGGACGGGTACGAAGGAAGGTCACTTGCCTTTGAGAAAAGTGGACAATTCCAGGAAGCATTGGAAGATAAAAAACAGTTCATAAGCCTTAACGATTCAATCTTCAATACGGCGAAGTCCCAACAAATTGAAGAACTGCGCACCATTTATGAGACCGAAAAAAAAGAACAACAAATTGCATTGCTGGAGCAAGAAGCTAAAGTAAGCCGTCTTCAGAAAATGCTTTTGGGGGGCGGGCTAGGATTATCGGTATTGGTTTTTGGATTTGGATTTTATGGTATCCGTCAAAAATTAAAACGAAACAAGGCAGAAAGGGAAAAGCTTGATGCGGAACTGACCTTCAAAAAGAAAGAATTGACCACCCATGCGCTGCATCTCGCCAAAAAGAACGAAGTTTTGGAAGGGCTCAAACAAAAGGCCGAGGAACTCAAACAAACTGAGGAGTCCAAAAAAGGATACCAACAATTGATTCGCACCATTAATTTTGATCTACAAGACGATAATAATTGGGAAAATTTTTCGCGCTATTTTGAAGAAGTGCACAAAGATTTCAATAGTAATGTAAAGTCCAGATACCCCCAAGTTACCTCCAATGAGCTTCGTCTTTTGGCACTTTTAAAGATGAATTTGTCTTCAAAAGAGATTGCCAACATTCTCAATATTTCTTCTGAAGGCATCAAAAAAGCACGTTATCGGCTTCGGAAGAAGCTGGACATTGCCACTGAAGATTCGTTACAGGATTTGGTCCTATCCCTTTAAAAATAAGCCCTGACCTGGGCGTCTACCTTTTGTCCCTCAATAATTTTAGACGTGTCCACCCAATGTCCACCCTCAATATTTCATTGCTCATAATCAGCGATTTAGGTTTGTTATGTCATGAATTTGACAAATGTTTTGTGGTCTTGCTCGGCTAAGGGCTGCAGACCGTTACCGGGCGAGTCACACAAAACAACAATCAAGTTTAACCACAAAACTAAAAATCATGAAAGCAATGCGTAAACCATTCCATGGAATTGCCCTACTACTAATGTTGGCCTTGGCCATTTCCTGTAGTAAAGGGGAGAACATTGAGCCTATTGGAGCCGACCCATGTGAAGAAAACCCCTGCGGCAACCCCGAACAATGCCCCAACCAATGTGATGATGAAAATCCAACCGAACCTTCAGGAATCACCGAAGAAGACCTTGAACCGGAAGGAGATGTTACCGAAACAGAAGACGGTTATCTTGTTGAGGGTTCACTCACCATGAACACTGATTCCGGTGAGCCCGTAGTCTTTGCCGAAGCGGATTTGGATGTGCAATTTAATGATGATGGCACACTAAAAAGTATGAGCGGCACCACGGAAATTCCCGCTCCTACCAACTACTTTGAATTTGAAACACCCGTCCAAGCCGATATTGGATTCTTTACGGGCAAGTTTTTGAATGAGAACAGGGATTTTGAAATACAACTGGTAGATGAGCGCTCTTATTTTGTATTTGCCATCGCTGCTGGGTTGGAATTAAAATTAGGCGTCAACGATGACCCGGATGCCCATAAACCCCTTTCCATTGAGGCTCCCGTGGGGGGGCATATCACCTTTATTGCGGATTATACCGATCCCATGTTCTTCTTTTCACTGGGAGGTGATGCTCTTGGTGGTGGAGATGAAGGTGGGGATGACAATGGCGGAAACGATGGGGACTCTAGCCACAATAAACTGGCAAGCGTGAGCTTTGGCGGGTCGTTTGGGTCCAATTTCTTTTATATGCCCACCAATCCCGTTGATGGGAATGTGGTTTCATTTCAGGCGAATCAAGTTACCGGGGGAACTGTTTCCTTTTTCAAAATATTGGAAGCTTCAGGGATGTACTACCAAAATAGGGGGTTCAGTGCCGATCTGAATTTTGATGAACCCATGGAATCCGATTTTGGTGTAAATTATCGTTCAGGTATCAATGGACAACTTGACCTATCCCTAGAAATAACCTCCTTTGTTTCCTTTGGTTTTCCCATTGGTTCAGGTAGTGCGGCCGTGGTTGCAGAAGCCTCCACCAACGATGGGGTGATCGCCAAGGCCTTTATCAACGGTTTGGTTGACCCAGACTTATCATGGTGGCCCACTTTTATTCCCCTTATGCCCGATGGAGACCTCAACGCCTATGGATTTGTGGAGCAAACTGGTAATTTTGACATTGGAATGTCGGGTTCCTTTGAACTTCAAATGCCAACGGGCGACCAAGGTTTGGAAGGTTCGATTCGGGCTACTCCACAAGCGTTTACCATGGAAGGCCAGGTGGTTTCGGGTGATGATGTTTGGGGAGCTTCAGCAGTTTTCACCGAAAGTGAAACCAAGTGCATCGCCACAACCCCGGATAATTTTACAGATGGTATTTCCGAAACGGTAACCGAACAGATTGATACTGCCATTGAAACTACCGAACAAGCACTTCAAGATCTTCAAGATGCAGAGGACCAGTACGAACTGGAACTCAGTCTCAGAGGATTGAGGGCTGCGTTGCCGGGCATCATTGACGAAGCCCAAGATGCCATTGATGACGCAGTAGCCGCTGGCTTGGCCTCGGGAAGGAGTACCATCAATTCCTATTTGAGCGACAACAACCGTATTCTTTGCAGTGACAATCTTTCCGGACAAATTGATGCCATTGTACGAGGGCACAGAAATGCTTTGACCCGATTACGAAATGCGGTAAACGAAACAAACGACAATGCCACTACCCGAACCGAACTGGAAGCAGCACTTCGGGATTTGGCCAGTTTGGACCGGATAAATAGAACATTTACGGTAACCATTATCCATGGACACAAGACCTTTGGTTGCGGTGATTTATGGAAGTTGACTGCAACAAGGAGCATAACCATTAATGAAACCGTTCTCACCAGTGGTCAAAAAGCGCAACTTCTTGAAGCGGCCGATAATGTTAAATATATTGAAGAGGTTGATGGCATCCGGATTGAAGCACAGGATATTGTGGGCCAATTGCCCACCATTGAAGAATTGGAGAGTTTAAAGGATAACGTGGAGGCCTGTGTTGAGGAATTGACCAACGGCATTGGTGGTGCAGGATTTGTGTACAACCATGATACGAAGGCGTTCTCCCATTTTGTTATCGTCAATGGGGAGGAAAAAGAAGTGGGTAGCTTTGATATTTTCAACAAAAACGATTTGATTGCTGCTTCACGAGCTGAATTGGATGGCTGCGACCCCAATGATGCGCTCAATAAATTAGTTGAAGATGCCAAACGGAGATAATCCTCCCCTGATTGGATTACCAAGTTGATTACGCAACGGGAATCCATAAAAAAGCAAAAGCCCCGGGAACCACTCCGGGGCTTTCAAATAAAATCAAAACCAACCTAAACATATGAGTTAACCAACTCAAATTTAAATTTTCATAGCAATTTTCACTTATGGAACAATTGTAGGAAAAAATACCCTACCCCATTTACAAAATTTTTTAAATAAAATGAGCTTTAGCTCAATAAGTATTTGTAAATCAATATTTTAAAATATTGAATTTACCACTCAGCGGATCTAGGGAATCCAACAAAGATGGGATTAAAGTGTTGCCCATTTCCAGATAGAGTTCCGAAAAATTGAGCTGCCTTTCTTGCAGTGATTTATTGGGGAAAAGCTCGTTTTGTATGTCCGTCATCCGAATGACATGATCTTTGAGCTTTCTTTTCTGGGCTTTCAACAAACGTTTTTCCAAGGCATCCAAACCTTTTTTTTGTTTTACCTCCTGCGCCTTTACCGCGCCCAAAAAGCTCTTGTCGGTCTGCTCGGCCAAATCGTATAGGTGTTGGAACTGCTCCTCCAACAACTTTTTTTGTGGGGAAAAATCAATGTCGATATTGGAGATGTCGCGAATTTTTTTGTTGATGAAACTGTGCTGCTTCAAAAAGAGATGGGGTACTTTCAAATCCAATTTTTCCAACTTTTTGGCCTGTTTTTCTGTAATGACCAAGGCCGAATTGCGCAACAAAAGCATGGGAAAGGTAACATTCATCTTCCCAAAATACGATCTCAGCTCCAACCAATAGGCCAGCTCCCCTCCTCCTCCAATATAACAGAGGTTGGGCAAAATCACCTCTTGATACAAAGGGCGAGCCACCACATTGGGCGAAAAACGCTCAGGGTGATTATGCAATTCCGTCCTGAGTTCTTCAGCGGTAAAATTTATTTCGGTATTGAACACATGATACTTGCCATGGTTCTTTATGATGCGTTCCCGAAGCCTATCCTTCAAATAGAAATAATTGATTTCCCTAGGGTTCACCTGAATGGAATACTCTGAAGAAACTTTGGACAATTCTACAATCGATCCTGATATTTTTTGAAAGGGGACATGCTCAAAAATATCCTTCTCCGCATAAGGAATCAATAGCTTTTTTAAGGCTGCATCGTCGCCATCAACTATGACCAAACCTTCTTCCCCAAATAAAGCATTGGCCAAATACCGGGTGGCATCCGTTAGTGTGGTGTGTTCCAAATAAGCTGATTTGAACAGCTTTTTGAGTTCTTCCGCATTGCTGGTATTGCCCAATTCTGCGGACAACATCTCGAACACAGCATCCAGTCCATCGGTGGTCAATGCACCAACTGCACCGGAAGCCGAACGGTTCCAAAGGATTTTTTTGCCGTGTAGATTAAAATAGTTGATCTCATCAAAATCATGGTCCTCCGTGGCCATCCAATACACTGGCACAAAATGAGAATCTGGGTGGGTGTTTTTCAGTTCCTTAGCCAAATTAATGGTCGAAACGATTTTGTATAGAAAGTAGAGTGGTCCGGTGAACAAATTCAATTGATGGCCCGTTACAATGGTAAATGTATTCTCATTCCCCAAGGCTGCAATGTTGGCCTCGGTGGCTTCTGAAACCTCAAACCCACTGTATTGGTCTTTAAGTGCCCCAACCAAAATTTTTCGGTTTGATCCTGGGTAATTGGCCTTCTTTTCCTTGATTTGTTCCTTAAAATTTTCGGGGGAGGGGAATCGGTTATAAAAGGGTTTCAGATCTTCACGTTGATCTAAATAATCACAAATAAGCTTCGAAAAATAACCTGTTTCCTTAAAGGGTATACAATCTACTTCCATTAACACTGCAATGAGGTGGTCAAAGATAACCCTCTTCTTTTTTTCTCATCCTAAAAATACGTTAATTACATTTTGGGCTTCTCCAACAAAAATTATGACAATAGATCAATTTATTGTTAGATTTGGTTCTATTAATCACCTCATACATGACAAAAATTTTACTCTCTTTCGTTGGAATTTTCACCTTTTTTGTTTCAGCATCAGCGCAATTAAAGTCCCCTTCTGAATTTTTGGGATATGAACTCGGTACACAATTTACACGCCACCATGAAGTTGTTGATTATTATGAATATTTGGCCAAAGAGGCCCCGGAAAGGGTAAAATTGACCGTTTATGGGAAAACCAATGAGCGTAGGCCCCTAATTTTGGCCTATGTGTCCTCCGCAGCAAACATTTCCAATTTGGAAAACATCCGCCAAGAACACTTAAAGGATACCCAAGAAGGTGGAAACACTTCCAAGGCCATTGTTTGGTTGAGCTATAACGTCCACGGAAATGAAAGTGTGAGCACCGAGGCTTCCATGAAAACCATTTATGAACTTTTGACCGCTAAAAGCCTGTATTTGGAAAATACCGTGGTGATCATGGACCCCTGTATCAATCCTGATGGGCGGGATCGCTATAGCAATTGGTACAATCAATATAAAAATACGCCATACCAAGTGGACCCCAACAGCAAGGAGCACCATGAAGGTTGGTGGAGCGGACGAAGCAATCATTACATGTTCGACCTGAACCGTGATTGGGCCTGGTTGACCCAGGTTGAAAGTCAACAACGTCTTAAAGTTTACAACGAATGGCTGCCCCACGTGCATGTTGATTTTCATGAGCAGGGTGTGGACAATCCCTATTATTTTGCACCAGCAGCTGAGCCGTATCACGAAGTGATTACAGATTTCCAGCGCGATTTTCAGGTTACTTTGGGGAGGAACCATGCCAGATATTTTGATGCCAATGGCTGGTTCTATTTTACCAAAGAGGTTTTTGACCTTTTCTACCCCAGCTATGGGGACACCTATCCCACCTACAACGGGGCCATTGGCATGACCTATGAACAGGGAGGCAGTGGCCGTGCCGGACTTGGTGTGATCACCCGAATCGGTGATACGCTCACCCTAAAAGATCGCATTGCCCATCATTTTACCACTGGTCTTTCAACGGTTGAGGTATCCTCACAAAATGCGGAACGATTGAATGCTGAGTTCAAAAAATTCTACAAAAACCAGAATTTCAACTACAAAAGCTATGTCCTGAATGGCGATACGGACAAAATTGCTGCCCTAAAATCGCTCTTGGACAAACACAAAATAGAGTACGGTAGTCCTTCCAGCGGATCTGTAAAAGGATTTAATTATGGTACCGGAAAAAATGGAAGCATGTCCACAACCAACAACAGTTTAGTGGTTTCCACAAACCAAACCAAGGGCACCCTGGTAAAGGTATTGTTTGAGCCCAATGCTAAATTGAGTGATTCCCTTACTTATGACATTACCGCATGGTCATTACCCTACGCGTACGGATTGGATGCCATTGCTTCCACTGCTTTGGTTTCGGCTAATCCAGAAACTAATCAAACAGAACCCAGTAGTACCATCACTCCAGATAGTTATGCTTACATTACAGATTGGAACAGTATGAAAGATGCCAAATTCCTTGCAGAATTGCTTAAGGCTGGTATCCGTGTTCGCAAGGCGGACCATCCCTTTTCTCTTGAAGGACAATCGTTTGATAGGGGCACTTTGATCATTACAAAGGGGGACAACCAATACAGGGAAGATTTTCTGGGTGTGCTCAAAACCACTGCGGAGAAATACGGAAAAACCATAACCGGTTCCAAAACAGGCTTTGTGGACTCGGGCAAGGATTTTGGCTCTTCCTCCATTAAAATGATAGCCAAACCAAAAATCGCTGTATTGTCTGGTGGCCCAACCTCTACCCTTCGCTTTGGTGAAATTTGGCACTTTTTTGAGCAACAATTGCACTATCCACTTACTGTGATAGATGACGCATATGCCGATCAAGTGGACTTGGACGATTACACTATTTTGATTCTTCCTGGAGGACGCTATGGCAATCATTTTAATGAAAAACAACTCAAGAAGTTGCAACAATGGGTACAAAAAGGCGGAAAAATCATTGCCATGGGCGACGCCATTGATGCCCTTGATGGTGAAAATGGTTTTGGCATCCAGAAAAAGGAAATGGAAAATGATTCCTCTGCCAATGTGCCAAGTCCGCATAAAAACTCAGAAAGAGAGCGAATCAAGGACGCCATTACCGGTGCAATTTTCAAGACCAAGGTGGACAATACCCACCCCTTGGCCTACGGCTATGGCCCGGATTATTTTACCTTAAAACTGGGCAACGCCAGCTACAACTACCTGAGCAATGGCAATGCCGTATATCTGGAGAAGAACACCAAACCGTTTTCCGGATTTGCAGGAAGTGAAGCCCAGAAAAAAGTAATGGAGTCCCTTGTTTTTGGCGTGGAAAACGTTGGTTCTGGCCAGGTTGTTTATATGGTGGACAACCCTTTGTTCCGTGGTTTTTGGGAAAATGGCAAACTGTTCTTCGCCAACGCACTGTTTATGGTAGACTAGATTTCTTTTTTATTGATTTTAAACTGTTTAACCTAAATATTTTAAGAAAATTGAGGGAATTTTGATGTCCAAAATTTTGTATCTTTAATAGATTGAATAGGTATAATTTATTTGGATATGCGCTTGATGACCCATTTTTACCAAAAAATAGCATTTGTTTTTTTGATGCTGGTTGGACTATTGCTCTGCCCCACCCATTCTTGGGCTTTCCAAGAAAATCAGGACGATAATGATTTTAACCAATACAGAGGGGAAGTGGTCGATGAATCCACTGACAAACCTCTGGTTTTTGCCACAATTTCTGTGGAGGGCACCAATATCAGTACCATTACCAATACCGAGGGAGATTTTCTGTTGAAAGTTCCCAAAGACATCACGGATGGTAACGTAATCGTTTCATTCTTGGGGTACAAAAACAAAACCATTCCTTTACTTCAATTTCAACCTGAAGACAACAAGATTGGACTTCTTGTATCGGTCACACAACTTTCGGAAATCAATATCAACGCCCCTAAGGATGCCAAGGCCCTTGTGAAGGAAACTTTGGCCAGAAAAGGGGAGAACTATTTTGATGACCACACCTTAATGACCGCATTTTACAGGGAAACCATTAAAAAGCGACGAAGAAATGTATCCTTGTCCGAAGCTGTGGTAAGCATTTACAAAACCCCGTACAATTCGGCTAGAAATGACGCCGTTGAACTCTACAAAGCTCGAAAGAGTACAGATTACAGCAAGTTGGACACCGTTGCACTAAAACTTCAGGGAGGACCTTTCAACGCCCTATATGTGGACATCATGAAATATCCCGAGTACATTTTTGCCGAGGGTTCCGTTGATAACTACACCTTTTCTTTTGATCGCTCCACTCGAATCAATGACCGTTTGATCTACGTCATTAAATTCAACCAATTGGAAACCATTTTGGAGCCGTTGTATGCCGGCGAACTCTTTATTGATGTAGAAAATAAAACGTTGACAAGTGCCATCTATCACCTCAACATTACAGATAGAGATATGGCCGCCCGACTTTTTGTACGGAGAAAACCATCGGGTGTGGATGTTTGGCCCACCGAAGTGGCCTATCGGGTGGATTATCGCGAAAAAGGGGGCAAATGGTATTATGGCTACAGTAGCGTGATGATGGAGTTTAAAGTGGATTGGGCGGATAAATTGTTCAATTCCGTATACAGTATGACCGCTGAAATGGCGGTTACCGATTGGGAAAAAAATGTGGACGGACAATTGCCCAGAAACAGGGAAAGGGTTAAAAAATCAATAATCCTAAGTGATGAGGCCATTGGTTTCTCTGATCCTGACTTTTGGGGCGAGTACAACATCATTGAACCAGAAAAGTCCATCGAGTCCGCAATTCGTAAAATTCAGAGACAATTGCGCCGTTCCCAGCGCAATAGCAAATAATGGCAGGAGGCATAGTTCATTATTTTTTTGCATTTTTACCATAGCTATTCAGCCTTGGCTTTACTAATGCAACCTCGATTACATGTCTAAAAGAAGAATCTTTTTAAAATCCCTTGCTGCTTTAGGGACCACAACACTTTTGCATCAAACGGGTTGGGGCAATGCTCCACTCAAGTCCACTCAATCACGAATAAAGCCTAAAAAACTCGAAAAAGGCGGCACCATTGGTCTGGTGGCCCCTGGCTATTCCATTGATCCTGAACAATTCTACCTTGTTGTGGAGACTTTGGGAAAAATGGGGTTTAAGACCCATCATACCCATCGCATTTTGGACCACGATGGGTATTTCAGCAATACAGATGAAGAACGGGCAAGAGATCTCATGGAAATGTTCACCAATCCAGAAGTGGATGCCATTCTTTGTGCCCGCGGTGGTTATGGTTGCACCCGGATACTGGATATGCTGGATTACAACCTCATCAAACAAAATCCAAAACCACTTATTGGTTTTAGCGATGTTACCGCTTTGATCAATACCATTTACAAAGAAACCGGACTCGTGTGTTTCCATGGACCGGTGGGCATTACATTGGATGACGAATACAGTCAAACTTATTTTAAGCGCATTTTAATGGAAGGCCCTGAAACCCTGCCCCTGAAAAATGTCATTTTAACAGACCCCGAAGATTATATGGATAGTGAATACCATAGATACACCATTACCACGGGTACGGGTGAAGGAGAACTGGTGGGAGGCAACCTTTCTTTGGTAACCGCCATGATGGGCACCCCTTACGAAATTGACCTCACGGACAAATTGGTCTTTTTGGAAGAGGTGGAAGAACCTCCCTATCGCATAGACCGTATGCTCACACAATTCACTGGAAGTGAAACACTCCCAAAGGCCAAAGGAATTATACTTGGCGTATTTAAGGGTTGTGACCGATTAAAAACAAGCGACAATTTCACCCTTATGGAGGTCATCAGGGATAGGATCGCTCCTTTGGGCATTCCGGCAATGTATGGTATGA
The DNA here is from genome assembly GCF_001683915.1 of Allomuricauda sp. CP2A. Taxonomy (GTDB): domain Bacteria; phylum Bacteroidota; class Bacteroidia; order Flavobacteriales; family Flavobacteriaceae; genus Flagellimonas. The sequence continues at coordinate 17,074 of NZ_LXTT01000092.1, forward strand.
GCTTTGGGCATGTGCCCCATAACCTTACCCTTCCCATCGGCGTAAATGCCTATTTTAACGCCACCAAAAAGCAACTTCGTTTACTGGAGGC
>NZ_LXTT01000104.1 GCF_001683915.1 Allomuricauda sp. CP2A
TTATTATATGCTGTATGTGGCTAAAAAAGTAGACAACAGACATACCATATAAGGATTTGAGAGTTGGTTTTAAATGTTTAATTGTGTGAAATAAAAATACATTTGAACTATATAATGGTACACTTTAAATTTGAAACTGCAATAACGTCCCAAATATTTACCCCAACTTTTGCGCATGGATTCTATCGGGATTTTGTAGGTTCCGGTAGATAGGCCTGAAGCAAAAACCCGATAGGGCCTACTTTTGAATTTCAATAGTTCCTTTTGGAAACCGTTGTCCTATTGAAGGTCCTTTCTGCTAATTGGTAAAAACTGTCCAGGTCAAAACCTCTCTTGACCATTGGGGAAAGCGTACAAGTGTTCTTTACATCCCTTCTGCTTATTATGATTTTTGCATTTCTGCGGCTACGGGCTGTCCGATCTGTTTATGAGGAGCCAATCTTATTTGCTCAGCGATTCTTTATTCAAGCTCTTTGACATTTCCGATGCATTCGCCCCGTTCCACTCTGCGTATCTCTTTCCTAACCCTTACTATTTCTCCCCGTCAGGGTGGATGAAAAGCAAGAGCTTGTCCAGAATATCCCGATGGAACCACCGACCCTGGTCCAAAAGGAAAAGTCGCTCGATGCTCAGTTCAGCGAACTCGATTTGGGCTTTTCCAACTTTCAAAACGACCTATTGAAGCTTTTGAACGAAAACACCTCTTTCAATGGGGTAAAAATGATTCAGTTCAACGCGCCCACACCATTGAGTATGACAACACCAATATCAAGATCTACATCTTTGTTCTTGAAGGGGCCTTTCAGCAGGATATTAAAGGTGGTCCATGCACTTGAAAACCAAGGGGGTTTTGGAGCCATCTCCTATATGGGTTTTGAAAAGAAAAGGGATTTCGGGACGAAACAATCCTCATTTCAGTCAACAGTTCATCTTGAGCTTATGGAATAACTCATCCTTCTTTCATCTTCTCATTTATTCTGTGTTTTTAACTCAGAATAACCGCACATGATACCATTCACGTTTTTTAGCAAAATAGGCTGTGCCCAGCATAAAATAAGGGGTTTGATAGAACTTATAATCAGAAAACCTTTATAGGAAAAATACTTTCAAAACAATCCTTTCTACTTATTTTATCATATAACTTCTTAATGAATTAAAATCAAATATTTTTAATATGAAATGATTTATTGATAATGATTTCGATATCCTCCTTCAAAAAGTTTGAACTCTGTCCTGCCGCGGTCACTGGGTAGCAATACCAACAAACAGAAAGCCTTGCAAAATCTACGGATTGCAAGGTTTTCGGCGTTTTTGGGGTATCATTTAATTTGGTTTGTTTTGGTTTGATTCGTCAACAAATCGGTCAACAAAATCCAATCGTCAACACTGTTGACGATTAACCCTGCAAACCATTGACATACAGTTGATTTGGCTTTTTCATTAACATTTTTTTAACGCTAAATCATAGGTATGAAAACATCACACACGTTCACCATCCTCTTCTGGATCAACAAGTCAAGAACCAACAACAATCTTGCTGAGCTCTATGCCCGGGTAACCATCAATGGGAAGAGAACCAATATTGGCCTGAAAAGAAAGATCGATATTCAGCTTTGGGACATCAAAAACAAAAAGGCAAAGGGAAAAACAAGGGAGGCCAAAGAAATCAATGACTATATAAACCTTGTCCAATCCAGATTGTTCAACATTTATCAAGACCTGAAATATAAAGGCGAACTCATTACCCCGCAATTGGTCAAATCACTGTACAATGGTGAGAACATCAATTCAAAGACATTGTTGGAGCTTTTGGAATACCATAATAGAAAAATCGAAAACACTCTGGCTCCAGGCACTATCCGAAACTTTGGAATCACCGAGAATTATATCAACAGGTTTCTAAAACAGAAATTGAAAACTACGGATGTCAATTTGAACCAACTCAATTATAAATTCATTTCAGACCTTGAAATGTTCCTGGTAAATTATTATCCAAAAGACCATCCCAAATCCATGAGCCATAACACAGTCATGAAGCATCTACAACGACTGCGTAAAATAGTCAACCTTGCCTATCAATTGGAATGGATAGACAAGGACCCTTTTTTACGTTGGAAACCTACATTTGAGCAGAAGCAGCGGGAATTTCTAAGCCAGAATGAGCTGAACAATCTGGAAACCTATCATTTCCCAATTGACCGATTGGATCGTGTAAGGGACCTTTTTGTCTTTAGTTGCTATACTGGCATAAGCTACTCTGATATTATGGTCCTTTCAAAAAACAATCTCATCATTGGAATGGACGGTAACAGTTGGATTGCCACAAAAAGACTAAAGACCAAAACCTCAGTGAGGGTTCCCCTTTTGGAGCCTGCCAAAAAAATACTTGATAAATACGAAAACCATCCGGTCACGGCACATTCTGGAACTCTTTTGCCAAAAATCACCAATGAAAAAACCAACTTGTATTTAAAGGAGATCGCAGATGCGGTCGGCATCAAAAAGAACCTGACCTTTCATATGGCAAGGCATACCTTTGCCACAACGGTGACGCTATCCAACGGTGTACCCATTGAAACGGTATCCAAATTACTGGGCCATACAAAGTTGGCAACTACTCAAATCTACGCCAGAGTTATCGACCAAAAATTGAGTGAGGACATGATTGATCTTCAACATAGGCTCAATAGCATCGATCAATATAAAAACAATGGAGGTTGAAAAAAAATGGCAATAACTTCTGTGAATTTAATTAACCTCCATCCAAATGAACATAGCCACCATCAACAAAAACTATTTGGCCACTATTTACACCTGACTTCCTTGAAAGAAGAAATACTGTCATGTCAGCCAATTCTACCGTAGTGGTCATTCTGTTTTCCAAAGGGATTTTGGAGTTGATCAGTTTCAGCGCCTCTTCAGGTGAATCCTTTTGGGATATCCACTTCTTATACTGTGGTGTCCAACATTCGGCCACGGACACACCGTACACCGAAACCCGATGTTTTTCAAGCTCTTGCGCCCAATCTTGGGTCAGGGACGCCCTTGCTCCATTTGCAGCAGCATAACCTGAAGTTCCTCCCTGGCCCGTAGTATAAATCTTTGATATTATATTGACTATGGTTCCCTTGGACACCTTAAGAAACGGAAGACATAATTTGGCCATTAAGAAATAATGCCCAACATTATTATTTAAAGAACCATAAAATTGGGGAATTGAACCTTTTTCCAGTCCCACCCCATCATTCGTTCCTGCATTATTCACAAGTGCGTCTATCCTTCCTGTCTTCTTTACTATTGTCTCAATAGCGTTCCGACAGCTTGTCTCATCGGTAAGTTCAACCGCTAAGCTGATAATCTTCTCCGTGCTTGAACCCAAATCATCGGCATAGGTATTAACATCCCCCCCATCCCTATCTAATATACAAGGAGCTGCACCCTCCTTCAATAAAGCACCTACTATTCCCTTTCCAATCCCAGATGCGCCTCCCGTCACAATTACTACTTTGTCCTTTAGCTCTAAATTCATTATAATTGATTTAATTCAAATCTACTGATCCCTTTGATGTCAAATGCGCAATCAACCTTAGGTTGGTACTCAGTTTAATGGAAATGTAAGTTAAACAACTTACATTTAAGACAAGACCTGCACAATACATCTTTATCATTGGTTACACAAGGTTATGGATTGGGAGGGAATAAGTACCGAGGCAGTGTAATCCCCGAAAATCTATACCAAGTAATTCGCATAGGCAAAGTTTGCTGGTAAACCTCCTGTATGATAAAATAGAATATTGGATTCTACTGGTACTTTTTTGTTTTTAAGAAAATCCATCAAACCATAAAAAGCCCTTCCGGAATATACTGGATCCAATAGAATCCCTTCATTAACAGCCAACTCCTTTATAGCTTCCTTTTCATTTTGGCCAATAACTCCATATCCTGTTTTATCATAACCCCTGATTAAGTTAATGTCCCTGAGACTGTATTCTTTCTTCAAATTCAACATCTTTTTCCCATCATTGACAATATCCAATATTTTTTCTTCTAAACTAAGGCCCTGGATTTCAGTTTTATCAATATTGATTGGTATAAGTTCAGAAGTCAAACCAAACAGCTCTTTCCCCAAAATGAATCCAGCTAAAGTACCACCCGAACTGGATGCAAAAAATATATAGTCAATCGTTATGTCAAGTTCCTTCAATTGATCTTTAAGCTCTTTTGTTGCATTTACATAACCCATAGCCCCATTGGAACTTGAGCCGCCATAAGGTATTATAATGGGTTTTTTACCTTTGACCATTAACTCTTCCTTTAGAAGCTCCATTCCCTCTCCCTTTCTATCTTCTGCCGCAAAGTAGATTTTTGCTCCCAATAAATTTGACAATAGTAAGTTTCCATTTGGTGTTTCCGGTCCATCTCCACCTAACATCAAATGGCACTGCAATCCAGCAACTGAACAGGCTGCTGCTGTTTGTCTACAATGATTTGACTGTTGAGCCCCTCCAGTAATGATTGTATCACAACCATTATCTATGGCTTCTTGAATCAAATACTCTAGTTTTCTGGTCTTGTTTCCCCCAGAAGCCAGTCCTGTTTGATCATCTCTTTTGATATAAATATTATAATCCTCATATTTATCTGATAAATTCTTGAGCTTATGCAGCGGTGTGGGCAAGAATCCTAGGTCAAATTTATTTTCAAGTATCTTCATAGATTTGCATTATTTTTCAATATGGTTATGTCACGCTTAGTTTTTTTACCTTATTTATTCTTCTAATGAGGGGAGAGACATGACAGTCCTAAATCCTAAATGCTCCATTCCGGAATCTGGACTGGTCGCCATTCGGGCACTGATTCGGTAGCTGGCACAATAGGAGGCACTGCAAAGAAACGATCCACCTTTGATTACTTTTTCCTTAGCATATGGGTTCGAGGAGTTAAATGCTTTTGAAGCTCCTTTTGGATTCTTGGCAACCTTATTTTTATTTAAAAGGTCCTTGTAGTAATTGGTGTTGTACCAATCATTTGTCCATTCCCATACGTTACCCGCCATATCGTAAAGGCCAAAATCATTCTTCGGATAGCTCATCACAGGGGCCAAGCGTTCAAAACCGTCTTCCTTGGTATTCTTAACTGGGAACTCACCTTCCCATGTGTTGGCATATTTACCCAGTAGGCCATCATCATTACCCCAAAAATAGAGGGCATCTTTCTTGCCTCCCCTTGCCGCATATTCCCATTCCGCTTCCGTAGGAAGTCTTCTGCCAACCCATTCGCAATAAGCCATAGCGTCTTCATAAGCGATATGCACCACTGGATGGTTTTCCTTTCCTTTTATATTGCTCTGTGGCCCACTTGGATGTCTCCAATTGGCACCGATCTTCCATTCCCACCATTGGGAATAGTCAAAAAGGTTTGGTACAGTGGATTTGGTCTTTTTGAACACCAATGACCCGGGTTGAAGAATACTATCATGAGGCTTGGGAGTGCCTTGTGGAAGTTGCTTTTTCATTTCTTCCCAATCGATTTCACGCTCGGCCACGGTAATATAGCCAGTTTCTTCTACAAACTTGGAGAACTTGGCATTGGTCACCTCATGAACATCAATGAAAAACCCATCAATCGATACCCTATGGGACGGTCGTTCATGGTTCATTGCCATTTGGTCTGAAGGAGTTGCACCTTGTACGAATTCACCACCGGGCACCCAAATCATTCCATCAGGAATTTTTAATGAGGTTTTTCTTAGGCCATTATCCAGATGGCCAGAAACTTCGGAGGTGTTTTGGTCGTTTTCCGATTCCTTCTTCCCCTTAGCGAGACAATTAAATAGGAAAAATGGTAGGAATATCAGTAAAAAAAATTGTTTGCACTTAAGTACTAAGGTTCGTAAATAAGGGGAAAATTCCATTACAGGTGGTTTAAATTATAATACGTATGTGGCTTGTTGAAAACGCAATCTTCAATAATTGTCAGTTCATATTTTACTTGTACAGCAGGCAGACTACATCTATATTTTATATTTTCATAACCAGTACTATTCCCAACCTTCATCCTTCTTGCCCCCATTGCCTTTCCAATCTTTATAAACATATTCTTAACTGGATTGTGCATTGGCCCCTTGAAGGGCCAACACACAATAAACTAAACAAACTAAAACAAAACTCAACTATGACATAACTACTTTTAAGTTTTCTCCCATTCTGGATTTTGGGTGAGATTCCGTATTAATTGACCTTTTTAAATTCTATTAAATTGGTTTGATGGCTATACATTCTATTTCAACTAAAACCTCCAATGGCAGGGTTCTTACTGCCACTGTAGCCCTGGCAGGGGGTACTTCTTTAAAATAATTCCCGTACACCTGATTCATCTCTTTAAAATCATCCATATCACTCAGGTAACAAGTGGTCTTTACCACATCATCATAGCCATAGCCTGCTTCATCCAAAACATGCCCGAGATTTTTCAATACTTGTTCGGTCTGTTGAGCCACTGTTAAGGGAATTTCACTGTTTTGATTAATTGGCAATTGCCCTGATACAAAAAGAATCCCTTTACATAGAACAGCTTGGTTATAGGGCCCTATGGCTTTTGGTGCCTTGGCACTCTTAATTGCTTTTTTCATCTTGTTTTATATTTCTTTGTTGAAAATCAATTTATCCACTCCTCCATTGGAAACGAAAAAGCCCTTGACAATTCCTGTTTTATCTCTTACAAATTTTACTGTATCAAAAATCCAATAATCGCCTTTGAAAGTGTCTTCTCCTTTTGGCTTAAACGTAATATCTTCAAGTCTTTTGTGTTGAGCTTTTAGATCCCCATCTTCAATAATAAAATTGTATTGGACTTCAAGTTCTGGGCTGTAGTAGGTGCCAATGAACTCAGATAGGCTATTCTGCATCTCCAAATTGTCCTGATCTGTTTTTTGTGCATTTTTTTGAATTGTTCCAACTCCATGTTCCTTCCCAAGACAAATGTCTGCCACTTTCTTACCCAAATCGATTACATTGCAAGATGCAATATTGCTAAACACGGCAATGCCAAGGTCAACATCTGGGAAATACATCATATAACCGCGATAACCAGCATCAATGCCCAAGTGACTGATTGTAGGGAATCCCTTATGATTGCTCAATGCGAGTCCCAACCCATAATTGATTTCATCGCCATTGTTCAGTTTTCCACGGGTCGTGACCAAGTTGAAAACATTCTCATTGACCACTTTCATTTTTCCAAATTCAATCAACCATTTGGAAAAATCCTCTGCCGAAGTGAACAAACTGGTAGCTCCCATATTGGAAAAGTTCAAATTGCTCTTTTTTAGACCTTCCGATCTATCGTCATACGAGTAGGATCTTCCATGGACAATCTCCTCATGGTCATCAAAGAAAAAGGTGTTCTCCATGTCCAATGGAGTAAAAATATGCTCACGGGCCCACTCCCTAATGGTCATACCCGTAACCCTTTTTACAATCTCTGCTGCCAAAGTATAGTTGGAATTGGAGTAGTTGAATTTATCACCTGGCTCAAAATTCAACTCCTGTTGCCGATAAATCATTCGCAATAGTTGATCTTGGGTTATCACATCATCCATTCGCCAACCTGAAAGGGCCAAAAGCACCCATTGGTCACGTATTCCGCTGGTATGGTTCAATAGCTGACGGATGGAAATCGCTTTCTTCACTTTCAGTTCAGAAAAGAATTTATGTATATCGTCATCCAGTGACAGTTTTCCCCGATCGTGCAAGGTTGCAAGTGCAAAACCTGAAAATTGTTTGGAAATGGATGCAATATGGAACCTTGTGGAGGGCGTAATTGGATTGCCATATTCCATATTCGCCAAACCATATCCGTTACTGTATAACATTTCCCCCCCTTTGACGACCGCTACCGCGGCTCCTGGGAAATCCATACTATCATAAGGCCAAAATATCTCATCAATCTTTTGCCCAATTGTATTTCCTGTAAGCTTTTGGTTAATTTCCAAACGATAGTTCCCTGCTTTAAATTGGGTTTCATAGGGCACTCTTCTTTCCCCGTCCCAAATAAACTTGTTTCCATCTTCCATTAAGGCCACTGTTTCCCCTTCAATAGCTTGAAGCTCCACAATATACTCCCCCTCCCTTTGAGTTACAATACCAAAATATTCATCCGAATAAATGTTTTTTTGAAGGTCTTGTGAAAGCAGTAAATTTCTAGAAGGGTCAAAAACAGAAAGGCCTATATTTGTGCCTTTTTGCTCAATACGCCCCATCACCCAGAGCCCTTTCTTCAAATACAGTTTGTATTGGTGTGTTTCACTGGGCAAAATTGAATCCTGGGTGATACTATTTTTCTGAAAAGTGCGTATGGTGTATTGTGCAACAGTTAGATTATAAAAGCTGGCTATCAAAACTATTGTCAAAGTTCGAGTATGCAGATTCATTACGGATTAAGTGATTTGTTTGTAAATACTAGTTCATTCAACTGACCTAATGAGAAAAATCCACTGATTATATTGGGTTGTTTGCACATATAGGTTCAACAAATATTCCTTGAATCGTTCTTTTATCCTTTGTCCTTCAACTATAATCATGGTCCGTTCAGAGCATAGTTATTTGAATATGCCGTATAATCATTTTTTATTAATCAGTTCCAACAGCAATATAATTGTATATGAAGGATTGATTAAAATCAATTCCTACCCATGGTGGGGCCGTCTGTATTCTTTAAACTTGGTATTCTTTCTTCGACCCCAGGTAACTTAGGAAATGGCATATGTGGTTCTGTCTGGTACCAATACCCAACCGTATAGTAATTATCCGACCGATGATTGGCATGACCATGCTCAATGGTCATTTTCAATGATTTACTGAATGTGATGGGTGATTCCTCATGAAAACGGTACACCGTCCATTGGGCACCTCGGTCATCCCCTCCGTTACTTGGATTTCCATAGTCGTCATAGTCAAACTCGGGTTTGGTGTGCCCAAATGGGTTTATTCCGCAACCGCCATAACACCATGCACCCAGATAATAATCTTCTGCTCCAGTACCTGTGATATCAGGATTGTCAGCACCATCAATAAAGATCATTTCATCTCCTTCGCCCCACCAATCACCTTGATTTTGTATGATACTGTGGGTAACCCCCAAAAAATGTCCTTTACCCTTGGCTTCCATAATTACATAATTTCCTTCGCCCTTTAGGTTCTCGTGTCTATTCACTATACTGTCCCCATTGCGTTCCCAATCGGTGGTCCAGCCATCAGTAGGCGTTTCTTGGCGATATTGGGCATGAAAATAAAGGGTGTTGTCCGTCAAAGCATTGTGCTTTTCCCAATCGATGTTATAATAAAATGCCCCTATGGCTATTTCTCCTTCATTAGTTATGGTGATTTTGGCCGACTTTCTAAATGGCATGGGGAAGTAGGCGTTCAAGGCCCGTTGCGATCCCACAGAGGTAAATTTGGATTCATAGAGCTTGTATTTTCCCAGACCCAGCCCGAAAAAATCGCCAATGGGCGTTTCCACACTTGGGTTTTGCTCACCATCCCAGTACATGCGCAAAACGATTTTTTTTAGGTGATAGGGTTCGTTACTTGCTATGGTCATCCAGATATGCTTAATGATACCAGGTCCCTGTACATCGCCTATTATGCGTGTTTCTCCAGGCTGTATCTTCTCTTTCCAATTGCCATCATCGTTTGCCCCAGACCTATCATAGCTGGAGATTCGCTTTGATTCATAATCCCTTGATTCCCAAATCTGGCCTTTGCTACCAACTTGCCCATGCGCCAAGGGTGCGTAACTCATTACTATTCCCAAGAATAGCCATAAAATGCTTTTTGTCCGATTTCTTTTTTTCATTTTAATTCTATTTAATTATAAACTGTTCAGGGTTATTTTTCATTCTTCAATAAAACGGCCCAACTCCTTATACTTATTAAATCTGTTCTCGTATATGGAAAGTCTGCCGGGTTCCGGCTTATAGGTCTTCTCAAAACCTTGACCCATTGCTGACATAGCTTCCTGTATATTGGCATTTACGCCTGCCACAACCGAAGCGAACATTGCTGCCCCCATGGCACAGGTTTGCTCAGAGGTATGGATTTTTATGGGTAGGTTCAAGATATCCGCCATCATTTGCATCACATAGCTTGATTTTTTGGCAACACCTCCAAGGGCAATGATGCCTTTTAACCGAACATTGTTCTGTTCAAAATGTTCAATGATCTGTTTGGCACCAAAACAGGTGCTCTCCACCAAGGCTCTGTACACCCTGGGTGCATCACTACCCAGATTAAGGTTGATCAGGGCTCCTTTCACATAAGGATTGGCATTAGGCGTCCTTCTCCCATTAAACCAATCCAAGGCCAATTCGGCGTTATCCTCAAGGGGTAGCTGGAGAGCTTCTTCTCCCAATTTTGCCAGTATCTGTTTTTTGATGGGTTCCAACATGGTTTTCTGTAACCCTCCAGAATCATCCATAACCTGTATTATCCGAAGAACGGTATCCGAAATCAATTCCTGAAACCAAGCGTATACATCCCCAAAAGCGGATTGACCTGCCTCAAACCCAATCATTCCCGGTACAATAGATCCATCCACTTGGCCACACAATCCGCTTATCAAGGCAACATCATCACTTTTTGGGACCACCATCATATCACAAGTTGAAGTACCCATCACCTTACTGAGATAATAGGGTTCGATCTGTCCACCCACCGCACCCATATGGGCATCCAAAGCACCAACGCCAATCAAAACTTTGGCAGAAAGGCCAAGCTTTTCAGCCCATTCCTTGGATAGATTCCCTACCGCTTCATCAGCATTAAATGTTTCGGTAAAAAGGGGATGTTCAACGTTTTCCATAAGTGGATCTAGAGCAGTAAGGAAACCCTTTGGAGGCAAGCCATCGTGCTCTTTGGCCCAAAGGGCTTTGTGTCCAGCGGCACATACCCCTCTTTTGACTCTTTTTGCATCATCGCCCCCGGTCAATAAGAACGGTATCCAATCACAATGCTCCACCCAAGAGACACAGGCTTTGGCAACATCTTTGTCCGCTCTCAGCGCGAACAACAGTTTGGCCCAGAACCACTCTGATGAGTAAATACCTCCTGAATATTTTAGATAATCCTTGTCATAATTTTTCGCATGGGCATTGATTTCATCAGCTTCTTTTGTAGCACTATGGTCTTTCCATAAAAAGAACATGGCGTTTGGATTGTGCTCAAATTCCTTTTTTAGCGCTAAAGGCTGGCCCATTTCATCAACTGCCACCGGTGTAGAGCCTGTGGTATCAACAGATATCGCCCTGACATTTTTGGAGATTTCCCTTCCTGCTTGCGACACAACACTGGAGACTGTGTGTTCCAGTCCCTCGATATGATCCAATGGATGTTGCCTGAATTGATTCCGAGCCGCATCACAATACAGACCCTTTTTCCATCTTGGGTATTCAAATTCGGAAATGGCCACCTCTTTGCCAGTATGGGCATTCACCAAAAGTGCCCTTACCGACCCCGTACCAAAATCAACACCAATCACATAATCATCACGTTCCATAGGATTCTTTTAGCTTACGGTTACTTTATGTTGAAGATTCTTTTGCACCCTGGAGTACAGTGCAACAACGAGGAAACATGCCAAAGGGACATAGAACGAAATATTGATACTTCCAGAACTATCCGAAACCACACCTTGCAAACTGGTAAGCATGGCACCTCCCAAGATGGCCATGATCAGTCCCGAACCTCCTATCTTTGAATCATTTCCCAACTTTTGCATTCCCAATCCATAAATCGTCGGAAACATTAGAGACATACATCCCGATGCCAAAATCAGGGCCACCACACCTGTCATACCAGTACCGTGAATGACTGTTAAAGTGCAAAAAGCGCCCAACACCGCCGCAAAGAACAACAAACGCCGCGGCGGAAAATATTTCATCAAGACTGTAAAGACAAATCGAGAGCTGGAAAACAATATAATAGACGCTAAGTAGTAAACCGATGCATCATCCTCACTCTTGTCCAACTCCTGCATTGCATAACGAATGGTATACGACCACAACCCTATCTGGGCTCCCATATAAAAAAATTGCGCGGTCACTGCCCAGCAATAATTCCGATTGCCCAAAAGTCGTTTTATGGAACCCAAAATGTCCATTTTTTTCACTTCGTCCTTGGCTATCGGCATCTTTGTAATCTTAACCAATATCCAGATGACCAATAAAAAGATGGCCACCCCAACATAGGTTCCCATAACCGATGTCAACTCCGCCGATTGAATTGCCTTTAGCTGCTCCGGAGCCATTGAAGCCCTTTCATTGGCATCCAGAAGGTTTAAATTGGATAGGATGAAAATCTTGCTGAGCAAAATTCCGGTGATACTTCCAATGGGATTGAAAGATTGGGCCAAATTGAGTCTTCTAGTGGCTGTTTCCTCAGGCCCCATCGATATGATATAAGGGTTGGCCGCTGTTTCCAAAATGGACAGTCCCCCGGCCAGAATGAAAAGTGCTGTCAAAAAATGACCGTAAACCATGCTGATACTGGCGGGATAAAAAAGAAGGGCGCCCATAATGAACAATCCCAGACCGACTAAAACACCTGTTTTGTAGGAATATTTTTTAACTAAAATGGCAGCTGGCAAAGCCAACATAAAATAAGATCCGTAGAAAGCCATTTGAATCCATGAGGTCTGAAAGTCCGTCATACTCATGATACGCTTGAACGCGGCCAGTAGCGTATCGGTCATGTTATTGGCCAATCCCCACAAAAAGAACAAGCTGGTAATGAGTATAAAGGGCCATTTATTTCCCGGCATGGTAACTGGGATGTTTTTCTCCAAACCTTTTTTACCTTCCATTTGCCCGCCTATTTAAATCCGTACATCGGTCCATAATTCTTGCAGGCCCTATAATCCGAACCTTCAGGGTCCATTCCCTGTGCGTTCCAAGCTGATGGCCTAAAGATTCGCTTTTCCTCAACATTGTGCATACAAACCGGAATTCGTAACATGGAGGCCAAGGTGATCAGGTCATGTCCAATATGCCCATAACTGATCGCACCGTGGTTGGACCCCCAATTGTTCATCACCGAGTACACATCTGCAAATGCACCCTTACCTGTTATTATAGGAACAAACCAGGTTGTTGGCCAAGTACGGTCGGTCCTTTCATCCAAGGTTTTATGAACATTTTCAGGTAGGTCTATGGCATGACCTTCGGCTATTTGCAGTGCAGGGCCCAAACCTTTGATAAGGTTCAATCTGCACATAGTAACAGGCATTCCTCCTTTGGTAAGGTAGTTGGACGAGAAGCCCCCACCTCTGAAATATCCCAAGTTGGCCGGATACCATGTGGTTGCTTTTAAGCAAGCATTCACTTCATCTTGGTCTATCTCCCAAAATGGTTTCATTACAGGCCTTCCATCCTTGCTTTGTTGACCGGTGCCATCCAAAGTGGCGGACCCCGAGTTTATTAAGTGGATGAAGCCTTCCGAAGCTATTCCTTCGGGTTGCCAGCCGGTGACCCTTTTAACCGCACTGGGGCTCCAGTAGGTACGAACATCTGCGAATATCTGGGCGGTATTGGTCAGCAAATAATTGAACAACATGGAAACCCCGTTAAGAGCGTCATTTTCCGTGGCCACCATATAGGGCGCCCTGATTCCGTTCCAATCAAATGAGGAGTTCAGTATCGCTTCTGAAAAATCACCGTTTGGAAGAAAATCGGTCCATTGTCGCTGACCCTGAAAGCCAGAGACCAAGGCATCGTGGCCTTGTGATTCCTCCCCATACCCTATCTCCTTCAATTTTGGGTTTCCTTCCATCAAATCCCGTATAATCAGGGTCATCTTCACCACAAACTCCCAATCCTTTTCCTTCTGTTCGGGACTTCTTTGTTTTTCCTTTTCGTTGAAATCTTGACCTTCCGCGCAGTTACTCTTGGTCCATTCCAAAGCTTTTGCAAACTCTTCCTTGTCGTAAATCCCATGTTCAATGCGCCTCAACACCTCGGAGGAATCTACATATTCGTTCCGCATACCCAAATAATCCTGAAAAAAATCAGGGTCTATCATGGAACCGGCTATCCCCATGGAAACACTTCCAATGGCCAAGTAGCTACGATTTTTCATCAGGGCCACAGCCAATCCAGCCTTGGTAAAGGAAAGGAGTTTCTTTTGTACGTCTTCCGTGATTTGGCTGTCATCCAGATCTTGGACATCCTCACCATAGATTCCAAAAGCTGGAAGCCCTTTTTGGTTATGGGCCGCCAAGGTGGCCGCCAAATATACCGCTCCGGGTCGCTCCGTTCCATTGAATCCCCAGATAGCCTTGGGAAGTTTTGGGTCCATATCCATGGTCTCTGTACCATAGCACCAACATGGGGTAACAGATAGGGACACCCCCACGTTTTGGGCACTAAAAAAGTCTCCACACTCAACAGCCTCCTTTACCCCGCCAATACAAAAGTCCGGGATGATACAATCCACCGGGCTTCCGTCCGGATACCTTAACTTCTCTTTGAAAAGCTTGGCAACATTCTTAGCCATGTTCATCGTGGTGGCCTCAAGCGATTCCCTGACACCCCCCAGTCTTCCATCTATGATTGGACGAATTCCTATTTTAGGATAGTTTTTTTTCTTGGTCATTCTATAATTTGCTAAAAAAATTTGTTATTCTTTCTAATGTGATTCCAAAAACCTCTTTCACAATTTGTCCCAGTTCTTTTTGATTTCCAGTCATGTGAAAGACAGCATGGTCATGGGTTAACGACTCTTGTGGTTTTATAAATGCCGCCGGGGAGACACTTTCCAGTTCATAAAAAGGCCCCATTTGGGAGCCATCCTCCAACGGACCATCGTTATAGGCATTGACCGCATCTCCTATGAACGGATCACCGTCAAGGTTCCATTCTTGATTAAGGTAGGCTGCATCTGTTTCCATACTGAACAATGCAATGGTCAAAACCTTGTTTTGGGCATCATAGCTTCCGGCCAACTTTGTAGCACGATCAGGAGATAGGCCAAGCTTACCCCTTGATTTGCCATCGGCCTTGAAGAACAACATTCCTTTGTCATACCCAATTCGGCCTTCAGGAATTTCTCCAAAATAGTCAGTGGTGGCAACAGGCCCTGCACTTTCCTTTTTATACGGAATGAATATGGTTGTTTCCTCTGAAGGGGGGAACATGTCCAATATCCAAATACAGGGAGCCCCTGTTTTCCTGGTCCATTCAAAATCACCAATATTAGTGATGGTATTCTTTGTTCGATAACCAACTGATTTGACTCCTTTTGTCTGTACTCCGAGCAATTCTTCCATCTGTCCAGCACTCAATATCTTCACATCTCGCTGGGCATGGATATGAAGTTTATAACCCGCATAGTTTTCAATTTCCATGGTTTTTTCCATGGCTACTGAGGTCGTGCTTTTTTTCTTAATACTCCACTCCTCATTATCGATTGGGGGTGGGGTTTTCCAATTTTCAAATTTCATTTCAGTGCCCGGTTTAAAGAAAAGGGAATAGGCATTCCCTTCGGGCCCCAACCAAAATCTACTCTCACCACCATATGCGTTCATGTGTGGGTCAGTCTTTCCAAAAGCATCATAGTTGATCCACCCCATACTCCTTCCTTCTTTACCGGATACACTTGAAGTAAATACCTTGGCTTGATACTTTCCTGAAACGGCCACTGAGGCTTTCCCTGAATTTAAAACAATGAGGTCAGAATCCCATTTTTTAAGAAAATCCGTATCATAACCAAAGGTGCCCCTCTTTAAACTGTTTTCTTTATCCATGATCTCTGTATCAGAATCTTTTTTTGCCTGATTTTTACAGGATACAACAATTAAAAAGATAATCGCGATACGTAAAAACTGTTCTTTTATCAACATAGTTAGGTATTAAAAATTTTTGGCGGAAGGGCGAAAAATCTGCTCCGACGCCCGGACTTATTACCATGGACAAAAAAAAACACATCAGACAAGGCATACTTATTACGCAAACGGGCAATTAACAAATTAATGTCCGTTACGGTTTGAGTCAACAGTTGTCTTGCGGGGCAAGAAAAGTGCGGCCCGAAACCAAAATTGAAAATCTTATACATATATAGCTGCACTTTAATGACATCAACAATTTCAAAGGTCTCTTTTTATAATAATCGCATCCAAATATATAATTTAAACGTTTAAGCAACAAAATAAACAACCAATATTTCTCAATTTCCGCCAACCATCATCGTCGGGCAATGCCTATTGGCAAGATTTACCGATAACAAGTTCAGCCCCGAGCTTTATTTTACTGGGTTTCCTGTTCGAATCAGAGATTTGTTGAATCAATACATTCACAGCCATTTTAGCGAGCTCAGCCAAAGGCTGCCTAACATGGGTCAACGGGCAATAAAAGAAATCAAAGACGTCGCTCTGATCAAATAAAATGACTGCAACTTTATCCGGCACTTTTAAATTTAACCCAGTAATATGCTTCAGGCCGATTACCCCCAAAGTGTTCGTGGAAAAAAAAATAGCATCCACAGGCGGATTGGCCTTAACCATATTATTTATTGCCGAAGTCACTCCATCAGATGCCATAGAAAAATCAACTTCAAAAAGTAGGCTTTCTTCTATACCGGCTTCATTTAAAGCATCTTTATACCCTCTGACCCGTTCCTTCATGTGCTGAAGTGTGGTAGCATAAGCTATCATCCCTATTCTAGTTTTTCCGTTGACCAGCAATCTTTTGGTTGCTTCAAAAGCGGCTTGATAATTATCAATGACCACAAAATTTGTGTCAATACTTGGAAAGAACCGGTCAATAAGTACAAAGGGCACGTTTTGCCTTAACATCAGCTCAATTTGTTCTTCGGAAGACTCAGTGGGCGTAATTATAAAGCCGTCCACCTGTCTGTTCATCAAAAATTTGATCAAATCCTTTGACTTTGAAGCCTTTTCATCCGAACTTCCAAAAATGACCGTATACCCATTCTGTTTTGCCTCGTCTTCAACAATTCTGGCAATTTGGGCAAAAAACGGGTTAGAAATATCCGCAACGATTAAGCCTATTGTTTGACTTTTGCCACTTTGTAGACTTTTGGCAATTAGATTGGGCGTGTAATTCAGTTCCCTGGCAATTTTTCGAATCTTCTCGGACATTTGTTGACTAACGCCACTTTTATCCTGCTTTGAAAGCACATAGGAAACTGTAGCGATTGACACCCCTGCCTCTTTCGCTATATCTTTTAAGGAGACCTTTCTTTTCATTGGTTGAATATAAACGTTTAAATTCTATTATCATACATTAAAATCATTCCATCCTCGAAGAAACCAATAGTATGTTGAAAGTACATATCCTGGTGTAAGGCTTCTATAAGATGACAATACTTATTCACTA
>NZ_LXTT01000113.1 GCF_001683915.1 Allomuricauda sp. CP2A
TTTATTTCAGGGTCACATTTTATATGTATTGGATGAAAATATGTGATGGGATGCTGAAACGAGTTCAGCATGACGCAGTTTCCAATAGATTGTTGCTTCAAAATGATGCACTACGGGTGGATTAAGAGAACTTTTTACTGAGGTCCTCAATATATTTTCTGAACTGCTTATCGGTTTCAGCCAGGTTGTCCACGGTTTTGCATGCATGAAGCACGGTGGCATGATCACGCTTGCCAATTTGTGAGCCGATACTGGCCAACGAAGCCTTGGTGAACTTTTTGGCAAAGAACATGGCCAATTGTCGGGCCTGAACGATATGACGCTTCCGGGTTTTGGATTGCAATGTGGCCACATCCATTTCAAAGTAGTCGGAAACCACTTTTTGGATATAGTCGATGGAAACCTCACGTTTGGTGTTCTTCACAAACTTTTCGACTACTTGCTGGGCCAATTCCAAGGTCACCTCACGTTTGTTGAAAGAGGATTGTGCAATCAACGAAATAATGGCACCTTCCAGCTCACGGATATTGGTTTTGATGTTCTTGGCCACATGGTCAATGATATCTTCGGGCATCTCCACACCGTCACGATACAATTTGTTTTTTAAGATGGAAACACGGGTCTCATAATCCGGACTTTGCAATTCAGCGGAAAGCCCCCATTTGAATCGCGACAGCAATCGCTGTTCAATATCCTGCATATCCACCGGAGCTTTGTCCGAGGTCAAAATGACCTGCTTGCCGTTTTGGTGCAGGTGGTTGAATATGTGGAAGAACACATCCTGTGTTCCAGATTTACCGGAAAGGAACTGCACATCATCAATAATAAGTACGTCAATCAACTGGTAAAAATGGATGAAATCGTTACGCGTGTTCTTCTTTACAGATTCTATATATTGTTGGGTGAACTTCTCCGCAGAGATATAGAGCACCGTCTTTTCGGGATATTTGTCCTTGATTTCCACCCCAATGGCATGCGCCAAGTGGGTCTTGCCCAGACCAACGCCCCCAAACACCAACAGCGGGTTAAAGGATGTTCCGCCCGGTTTGTTGGCCACGGCCATTCCGGCGGATCGGGCCAAACGGTTGGAATCCCCTTCCAAGAAATTCTCAAAATTATAATTGGGATTTAGCTGTGATTCAATTTTGATATTGCGAATCCCGGGGATCACAAAAGGGTTTTTCAACTCCGGACTTTTGGAGGTGATGGGCACATCCAATTCCTGGGGTCCCACAGCGGTACGGTTAGAGCTTGGAATCTGTTCCGTGAACGGTTCCTTGTTCCCGTACTTGTTTTCCATTTTTATAATATAAATGAGTTTGGCACTGTTCCCCAATTCCCGGGTCAAGGCCACCTTTAAAAGTTTCACATAATGCTCTTCCAGCCACTCATAAAAAAATTTGCTGGGCACTTGAATGCTGAGCGCTTTGTCTGTTAACTTGATGGGCTTGATAGGTTCAAACCACGTTTTGAATGCCTGCGGTTGGATGTTATCCTGGATAAAAGCCAAACAGTTGTTCCATACGGAATTAGCAGTAACACTCATAGAAGTTTTTCCTTGTTTTGTTGGTTAGGTCAACGTTTTAGATTAAACATCCAGGGGGTATACAGATGCCTATTGGATGCGACAAATATGTGAACAAATCTTTTAAAAAAAAAATCAATTTGCCATTGAATGTTCTGTTTTTTTTTCGCATGTTGCCTGTATTTCAACCAAGACATTAAATATATAATTTTTCAGTTAAAAATTGGAGATAAATTCATATTCTTTTCGTGTGCGTTATGCCGAAACCGACCAGATGGGAGTGGTTTACCATGGTAATTATACACAATACTTGGAAATGGGCAGGGTGGAATGGTTAAGGGCGTTGGGAGTCACTTACAAGAGCATGGAAGATAACGGCATCATACTGCCCGTAATATCGTTGCACATCAACTACAAAAAGTCTGCACTATATGATGACCTGATCACTGTGGTGACCCAGTTGAAAAGTAAGCCGCTGGTCAAAATTGAATTTGATTATAAGGTGTATAATGAATCCAAGGAACTCTTGGCAACGGCACACACGGTCTTGGCCTTCATGGACAAAAAAACAAATAGACCGATTAAATGCCCTGATTATATTTTGGAAAAACTGGGTGATTGATTTTTAGAGTCGGAAGTCGGGAGTCGCCTGCCCGCCGCAGGTGGGGAAGTCGGGATTTTGAACTTGTACTTTTGGTTGACGGAGGGTATCATGTCTCTAGTCTCTTGTAATAGGTTATTCGGTTATTGAGTTATTGGAACTTGATACTTGATACTTGATACTTGAACTTGCTCTTGTCTTTTGGGTTACTGCCCACTGCCTACTCTTTATGGTTTCCTGACACGAATTTCACGAATGCACACGAAGCTAGCTGGAACTTGCTCTTGTCTCTTATAATGGGTTATTCGGTTATTGAGTTATTCAGTTATTTTGTTACTGTGTTATTGGAACTTGATACTTGCTCTTGCTCTTGATGTTGTCAGGTCGAGTGTTGCAAACGGAGTTTGGAATGTATCGAGACCTGCTTTGGCGGTATGCAAAAAATCGATTAGCTACGCTGAATCTTTGATTTCTCGATACCTGCCCTTACCGCTGGCAGGGGTTATTGGGTTATTCAGTTATTTTGTTAACCCCGTTGTGCGTTTTTCTATTTTACCTTTATTATTGTTGACTATGGCATAAGATGTTAAAATAACATAGGTTTTCGTCACCCTGAACCTGCCTGGCCGGTAGGCAGGTTTATTTCAGGGGCACATTTTATATGTATTGGATGAAAATATGTGATGGGATGCTGAAACGCCATGCCTGCCGGCAGGCAGGAGTTCAGCATGACGCAGTTTCCAATAGATTGTTGCTTCAAGATGCACTACGGGTTTTGTTATTCAGTTATTAGGTTACGGCTTACTGCCAACTGCCCACTGCTTACTGGAAGCCTGCCGTAGGCAGGAATTTTCACGAAGGCTTGTTTGTTCATAACTCATAACTCATAACTCTTGATTCTTGTCTCTTTTCTCTTTTCTCTCCTCTCTTTTCTCTTTTCTCTTTTCTCCCGTCTGAATAAACCAAGAACACCGGAAGACAAAATCTCCCGGCGTTCTTTATAGATAAGTAGATGGTTAGTTGGCCCTATTGGCCTTACCCATCAATTGCAATTGACAGGACCGTCATCCGTTATGGTCCAGCCTTGGGCCGTTAGATAGGTTCTGCCACCGGTGTCATTATCGCAATAGTTAATCCCTTCTGCACCCAACGGAATATTGGCGGGGAGCTCATTGTTGTTGAGCACATAGTTGGCCCAACCCGTCAATGTACTGCTATAATTTGCTGGGCTAAGCCCTGAAAAACCCAACATATCTGTCATATCGGTGACACTGCCAATGTCCCATGCCCCAAGATTCCTGTTAAAGGCCCCGGCACCATAGAACATAAAACTCATATTGGTGACATTGCCTGTGTCCCAACCACTGAGGTCCCCGTTAAAGGCAGTGGCACCATAGAACATATTGTTCATATCGGTGACATTACTGGTGTTCCAACCGCTGATGTCCACGTTAAAATCAAGGGCAAGAGAAAACATATCGTTCATATCGGTGACATTGCTCACATTCCAGTCACTGATGTCCCCGTTGAAGGAAAAGGTACTATAGAACATAAAACTCATATCGGTGACATTGCTTACATCCCAGCCGTTAAGATTCCCGTTAAAGGCAGTGGCATTATCGAACATACCACCCATATCGGTCACCTGGGAGAGATCTGGTACGTCCGTGGCGTTGTACACCATGTTCCGACAACCTTTGAAGGCATAGTACATGGTGGCCCACGGGTTGGTGCCCCATTGCTCTATGCTTGCCAATCTATCCCGGTCCGCTTGAGCGAGATTGCCATTGCCCATCTGTATTGCCGGGAAAGTGCCTATTATGGCCACGGTATAAGTGCCCACCTCGATGTACTTGTGC
>NZ_LXTT01000121.1 GCF_001683915.1 Allomuricauda sp. CP2A
TTCAAAGTTCTGGAACTCCCACCTGTTATTTTTTCTTACATTTCACGCATATTCCTTTTAATACCAGGTTGACATCGTTTATTTTATAATCAGCTGGTAAACTTTCTTCCGGTATTTTATTTGGCAAACAGATTGTTTTCTTACATTCGGTACAATGAAAGTGCAGATGTAAATCTGAACCGTATTCACCTTTTGCATTTTCACCGGAAATCGCAAATTTTGCCACTCCGGTTCCATCATTTATCTGATGAATAAGTCCTTTATCCTCAAAAATCTTAAGGTTGCGATAAAAGGTCGTTCTGTTTGCTGTCTTATTGGTTTCGCTCTTTTCAGCAAAGACCTTTTTCAAGTCGGAAAAGGACACGGCACTTTGCTTCCTTCTCAGATACCTGTATATCTTGGACCTCATTTGAGTAGGGCGAATACCGTAATTCGACAATATTTTTTCCGTTTTGTTCATTTTTAACCTTGATTCAAAGGCAATCTCCTTTATTGAATTTATTTTTTGTAGGCGAGCAAACGCAATGCATTGACCACCACTACCAACGTAGAGCCCTCGTGAATGGCCACGGCTATCCCTATACTTGCCCAACTCATAATTGTCGCAGGAATTAAAAGGGCAACAACCCCCAAGCTAACCCATAAGTTTTGCTTGATTATCGCCTTCGCTTTTCTGCTTAAACCGATGGCAAAAGGCAAGGTTTCCAGTTTGTCTGCCATTAGTGCTATATCTGCGGTTTCTAAAGCCACGTCGCTTCCCGCCGCACCCATTGCAATACCAACGGTACTGTTTGCCATAGCAGGGGCATCATTGACCCCATCACCTATCATTGCCAGTTTATTTTCCTGTTCCGCAAGTTTTTTGATGGCCTCCACTTTTTCTTCGGGAAGCAGACTTCCGCGAGCTTCGGTCAACCCAATTTCCTCGGCTACGGCATCTGCCACTTTCTGGTTGTCGCCCGTAAGCATTATCATTTTCTTGATGCCTATTTCCTTTAGTTGGGCAAGGGTTTCCTTGGCTTTTTCCCGTGGGGTGTCCATCAGCCCCAGCATCCCTATAAATTCATTGCCCCTTTTTATTAGCATCGTGGTCTTTCCTTCCCCTTCAAGCGCTCTTACCTTTTCTGATACATCGTCGGGTACGCCCTTATCAATATCCTCGAAGAGTTCCAGGTTACCAATGTAAATGGAATTCCCTTGATAGTTTGCCTTTATGCCCTTGCCCTGTACGGCCTCCAAATCATCGGCATCCGGAATCTTTGTGTCCTTCCCGAGCCGTTCCATTCCGTCCCGTACAACTGCCTTTGCCAGGGGGTGGTCGCTCAGTTCCTCAACCGCAATCGCGATTTCCAACAGTTCCTTTTTATCTATACTGCCAAAACTTTCGACGTCGGTAAGCTTTGGTTTTCCTTCGGTAAGCGTTCCTGTCTTGTCAAAGGCCAATGCGGTAAGCACCCCTAAATCTTCCAATGGGCGACCGCCTTTTATCAAGACCCCGCCACGCGCAGCCCTTGCCACACCACTCAATACAGCAGATGGCGTCGAAATGGCGAGCGCGCACGGACTTGCAGCTACCAATACCGCCAAGGAACGGTATAGGCTTTCGCTCCACGGTTCATCGATGACCAAAAAAGCAAAATTCAGTGCAACGACCAGTATAATGACCGCTGGCACATAGTACCGCTCAAACTTGTCGGTCAACAACTGGGTGGGCGATTTCTGGTCTTGAGCCTCCTGAACCATAGTGACCAAGCGGTTGAGGGTAGAATCTTTTGCCTCTTTGATTACCTTTATTTCAAGGGTATTGTTGCCATTGATGGTTCCTGAAAATACACGGTTCTCATTGGGAATATTGCTTTTTGAGGTATACTCTTTGTCCGGATTTTCTATTGGTGTTTTGTCCACCGGAACGCTTTCCCCGGTAATGGGTGCCTGGTCAACACTACTGTTACCTTTTACAATTACACCATCGGCGGATATCTTGCTGTTGGGGCGCACCACGATGATGTCGCCCACCTGTAGTTCTTCAATACCCACTTCAACGGTATCGTCATCTTTCTTGAGAAGGGCTGTTTTTGGGGCGAGGTCGGTCAGTGCCGCAATGGACTTTTTTGCCTTGCCCATTGCATAGTTTTCCAATGCGTGACCCAGACTAAAAAGGAAAAGCAACAAGGCACCTTCTGCCCATTCGCCCAGATAGGCCGCCCCCGCAGCCGCGACCAGCATCAGGAAATCGATTTCAAATTCGCCCTTGGCCACTTTGCTAATAGCTTCCTTCAGGGTAAAATAACCTCCAAAAAAGTAGGCCGCAATATAGAGTCCAAAAGGAATGTTTTCTGAAACCCCTGTAAATTTCTCCAATAGGAAACCTGTTATTAGTGTGACCCCACTTAATATAGCAAAATAGAGTTCGGTGTTTTTGCCGAAGATGCCACCGTGGTCGTGATTGTGGCCATCGTCATTACTATGTTTTTCCTTGTCATTCATATTATTAATCGTTTTGTTATCGTTAATTAAGATTTAATCCACTTTTGGGCTTGTGATTTCTCGGAAATATCGAAATACTTAACTTCCGAGCTAGTGAAAAAATCAGTTGCCTTAGCCACCCACTCCTGCCATTTTTTGTTACCCACAAAGGCTATCTTGCCGTAATCTCCCAAGTGTGCCGAATCAATTTTTAGGTCTTCCCAAAAGCCTTTAAGGGTATAGCCTTCAAAATCTTCCATTTCAATATAGAAATCCACTTTATGGCCTTTTTCTATGATGTTGTGGATGAGCGGATGCATCTTTTCCATATCCTTTTCCGTAAGTTTCCCGCTGATTTTAGCGGCAATAAGATGTTCCTGTTCTAAGTTTATTATCTGTACCATTTTTGTATATTTTTTAATCAATCTAATTAAAACAAACGTGCAACGGAAGTGCCAATAACCCTTCCTGCATGGCCCAATAACCTCCTGTTTCTAGTTGCACTGTGCCTTTTCCTTACCTATATACACCAGGGCTTCGGGCAAATCTAGTTCGCGCGTGGCATTGCCCGTGCGTATATAAAACCGTGACCGTCCCTCAAGGTTCACATATACCGGCATTTGGGCTGGTAAAATCTCGATACAGCACACTTGCTTTTGACCAAACCCAAAAAATGCTACGTTCACTAGCGTACAAAGATGGGTTCCCAGTTTTTGAGCGATCAATTGCATCAAATACTGCTCAAAGCCATCGCTGTCCGGCTTTTTAAGCGTATCGAAATCCTGTTGCAGGCCCAGAATGGTTCCCCCGTCATCGACACCCATGAGCAACTTGCCCCCCTCGGTGTTCATAAACCCGGCAATGGTCTTTGCAATGATAAGCTCAAGTTGTTTGTTTACCTTGCCCTGCCGTACATCCCATCGCAAGCTTGACTTGAATTCCACCCGGCTGCTCTCTCCCTTGTTTATGAGTTCGAGAACGGTTTGCCTGTCCATCCGTTGCCTGTTCAGTTGAAAAATCTTTTTTCTGAAAAAGACCATCAGGGCAAGGCTGCTTCCCATTGTCCCGAACAACAGGTTTCTAAGAATTTGGTCAACATCGACAACGTTCCATACGGTTTTGAAGGCTTCAAGAAAAAAGCTTGACCAGTGACCGGAATCGCCCGACCGGTCAAAGAGAAAAAGGGATAGGCCCAAGGGTTGCAGTATAAATACCCCAAAGGCAAAGCCTGCCAAAAGCCATATCCCTATTTTTCTTCTTTGCATAGATAACGGTGTTATGGTCGTTCGGTCAAAAGCAAAACACTGTTATTTTTTGTTCTTTAACAGGAACGTCTTTCGTTTTTCAAATTCCTCTTCGTCGATTTCGCCCCGGGCGTACCGCTCTCTCAGGGCTTCCATTGCGGTGTCCCTTTTTCTTTTCTGTCCCGGTGTGGGGTAGGGAATTAAAAATATCCAGAAGATGAGGATTATCCATAACCCCCACCATATCCAGTGCATTCCCCCAAAATACCAATCGTCCATCATAATTTTCTAGATTTAAAGATTCATGTTTCAGTTACTATTGAAATTGCTTGTTTGTTCGAGCCAGTTGTTGGCCATGTTTCCATCTTCAGGTCCGAAATATTTTATGTGGGCTTCGCTAAACGGCAATAGCGATTCGGTAAACCGTTCTTGCCAAGTTTTTTCGCCCACCAAGGCTATTTTCTTAAGCCGTGTTTCTTCGGGAAAGGAAAAATCCAACCTCTCACCGCTGCTTTTCTTCACTCCTTTTTTGCGAGGCTCCATTTCCATATACCAAGCGGCTTGTTCATTGCTTTTCAAATGTTCATTCAGGGCCTTGACCAAGGTCGCCCCATCATCGGCATCCATTTCTTGATCTGCGATGGTATATATGATTTGGTCTTTTTTATAGATTGCTATCATCGTCGTATTCTTTTGATGTTATTGGCCTTTAAGGCTACTCCAAATTGCCACTGCATTTATTGCATACTCCCGTTACGACCAGATTGATATCGTCTGCCATATATCCTTGAGGCAGGTTTACCTGTGGGATTTTACGATCGGTCAAACAAACGGTCTCGTTACACTGGGTGCAGTGAAAATGTAGGTGCAGGTCGCTGCCCACCTCACATCCACAGTTTTCCTCACAGAGTGCATATTTCATAATCCCTGTACCGTCCGCTATCTGATGTACAATATTTTTTTCCTCAAATGTTTTCATCGTCCGGAAAAGGGTGCTCCTTTCCGATTTCTCGAAAAAATTCTCTAGCTCTCCCAAACTGATGGCTACCTCGCTTTGCAGTAACTTTTTATAGGTCAACAGTCGCATCGGTGTGGGCCGTATTCCCTTGCTTTCCAGTTTTTTGACAATTCTTTCCATTTTAAAAGGGGTTAAAGATCGTAGCGTTTAAGGGATTTTCCTGTTTTGATCTGAAAGGCATCCTCAATATAGGATAGATAAATGATTCCATCCCCAGGTTCGGGCGTTTTACCATTTTCTAATATGATATCTATGGCTGATTGCGCCTCCTCATTTTGACATACCAACTCCACTTTTACCACCGGGCTATCGGTTATATTAAAATCAAGGGAGGGTCTTGCTCCTTTTGCTTTGAACGCCCCGGTACCCTCCGCCTGTGAAAGCGTCATACTTTTAAAACCGTTATCGCTAAGGGCTTCGATGACCCTTTGTATCCTGTTCGGTTTAACAAATGCTTTTATTTCTTTCATTTTTAAAATGTTTAAATTTTTAATCGATTTTGAACCGGGCATGTTTTCTAATTTTTAACTAACTAATTAAGATGATAAACAAACCCGGAATCAAAATCCTTGATTTTTTAGAGAATTAATGTCCGTGCTCCAATTCGCCTTTCACCATTTCTGAAGAAAGGGTATAGGCCCCATTGATAACCACTTTTGAACCATATTGAAGGGGTTCCATGGGATTTATGGAAACAAAGCCCAAATCGATAACCCCTACCGATACCTGCACCATTTTAAATTTGAGCTTGCCTTCTTCCTGGGCATCGCCATCGTCAAGTACAAAAATGAACGACTTTTCACCCTCTTTGATGACCGCTTCCTCGGGTACTGCCAGAGTGTTTTTTTCATCCTGTACAATCCTGCCCTCTACATACATACCAGGCAATAAATCCCTTTCGGGATTTTCTATATGGGCGTGGATATGCACGGCCTTGGGATCTTCCTCGAAGGTCTTGCCTATGGAATGTACCTCAGCGGTAAGCAGCTCGTCTGGTCTCGAGGCAACACTGAAAAAAATCTTTTGCCCTTCTTTGACCCTCGGGATGTCCTTTTCATATACCTTTAGATCCACGTGTATCTTAGAATTGTCGCTTACGGCAAACATCTTGGATTGTGGTGCCACATAATCGCCAAGGCTTATCAACACCTCATCGACAAAACCGCTAATGGGACTTATAACGGGTACACCCTGATATATTTTACCATTGGCGATTTCGTCAACATTAAAGCCCAATAGCCGTAGTTTTGCCCGCATTGCATTGACCGAAGAGGTCGTGGAACGATATTTGGATTGTGCCATCTGAAATTCCTTGCCGGATGAGACCCCTTTGTCATAGAGGGTTTTTTTTCGTTCGTAGTCCTGATCCAAAAAGACCAGTTCGTCATTTTTCTCCTGAAATTCCTGTTGCATCGTTATGATATCGGGGTGTTCCAAATAGGCGAGAACCTGTCCCTTGCGCACCTTATCACCCTCTATAACAAGTACCGAGCTTATATTGCCGCCCACAAAGGGGCTTATATTGGCCCTGTCCTGTGGGAAAAGTTCGAGTCTGCCCGTTACCTTGATGTTGTTGCCCAGGCTACGTTCTTCCAAAGGTTTCATTTCGAGGCCGATGGTTTCCGCCTGCTGTTGGGTAATTTCAACGGAACCTTCTTCTTCCTCATGGCCGCCCTCTTCTGCATGGGCCTCATTACCATGCCCTTCTTCCCCTTCCTGTAACGTCTCTTTAGTGGTCGCTTTGCCCTCATCATGGCCTAATTCTCCCTTTTGCCTACCGTTGCAGGAAACAAGGAACGCTGTCAAGGCCAGGATTGATGTCAATGTAATTGCTATATTTTTCATTTCTTTTTCTTTTAAATTATAGGTTGCCCAGTTGATATTGAATTTCAATGGCCTGCTGGTTATACTGATTTATAAATTGTAAGTGGTTCTGTTTTATGCGTATGGCACTATTAAGGATAGTGATATAGTTTACATAGTCTATCTCGCCTTCCCGGGATGCCAGTTCTGCCGTGGCAATTTGTTCATCGGCCAACCGCAGTGCCCCTTTTTCGTAATACTCAAGACTTTTTTGGGTTTTTTCCAGAGCCTTAACCAATTGGGCCAACGTGCTTTCGGTCATCGCCTTCTGTTCAAGGTATTGGCTCTCGGCCAAAATCGCATCGGCCTTTGCCGCTTTCACCCTGTTCTTTTGCGGTAAGAACCACAGGGGAATACTTATTCCCACTTGATAGGTGTTAAAGCCTGAAACGTCGTCAACTGTTTGCCTTCCATAGGTTAGGTTGAACTTGGGCAGGAACTGTGATCTCTCTACCTCTACATTGGCTTCGCTTACGGCCACATTCTGTTCGGCAAACTGTAACAAAGGGTTCTTATTTATATTCTCCGAGGGTGAATCCAGAAACCTTTCCGCCCAAGCGGTAAAAGGTTCGTCAGCTATGTCGATGGGGTCATTAATGCCCAGATATTGCTTCAGCTGCCTTTTGGCAATCTCGATATCATCGTAGGCCTGTTGCCTGAGTACCTGTATCTGCTGGTATTCCGAAGAGGCCGCAATGTATTCCAATTTTCCCGTCTCACCGGTATCGTACCGCAGCTTTGCGGCCGATTCAAAGTCTGTATAGACGCTGTCAAGGCGCTCGGCAAAGCGCAGCTGGGCGGTATTGTACTGTATCTGGTTGTAGGCCAGCATCACATTGCGTACCAATTGCTGTTCGCTGAGCTCATACAGTTTTTCTCCCAAGGCTACCCTTTCCTTGAAAAACTTGGATTTGGAAAAGCCCGACAGTAGATCGATATTTCCCTGTTGAACACCAATCACGGTCTGAACGCCGGGCACACCGCTGCCCGTTTCTTCCTTACCGGTAAATACTTGGGTGTTCCCCAAATCGAAGCTTGTGCCCCTTAAGGCCTTCTCCCGTGCAATGAAGGCCTCGCCCTGTTTTAAGGTTGGGTAATACTCCCTGGCTTTGTCAACGGCCTGTTGCAGGGTAAGGGTCTGGACAGGATCAGGTTCTTGGGCAACCACCGTACCCGATGACAAAAAACCACTTACGGCAAGTAGAATCCCGAGCATAGGCAGACTGTTCTTTACATATCCGGTATCTCCGTTGTCGGATTGTTTGCGCTGCTTTCTGCTCTCGAGCCAGTTGTAGAGGACGGGCACCACCACAAGTGTCAACAAGGTGGCCGTAATCAAACCGCCAATTACCACAGTGGCCAACGGTCTTTGTACTTCAGCACCCCCCGACGTGGAGACCGCCATTGGCACAAAACCCATAATGGCTGCCGTAGCCGTAAGCAATATTGGCCTCAATCTCTCGTGGGTGGCCTCTTCGATGCGTTTTTTGATATTTGTCATTCCTTCTTCTTTTAAATCGTTGAATTTGTTGATGAGCACTAGTCCATTGAGGACGGCCACGCCAAAGAGTACGATGAATCCCACTCCGGCCGAGATACTGAAGGGCATACCACGTAACCAAAGGGCAAAGACCCCACCAATAGCTGCCAACGGTACTGCCATATATATCATCACCGATTGTGAAAATGATTTCAAGGCAAAGTACAGTAGGATAAAAATCAATACCAGGGCAATGGGTACCACCACCATAAGACGGTCTGTTGCACGCTGTAAATTCTCAAATGAACCACCATAGGTAATATAGTACCCAGGAGGCAGTTCCAGTTGTTCATCAAGTTTTGCCTGTATTTCCTCGACCATTGACTTAACGTCCCTGCCCCTAACGTTTACACCAACATAAATCCTTCTATAGGTATTATCACGCGATATCTGCATCGGCCCCGGTTTATAACTAATATCCGCAACCTCTTTTAATGGAACTTGGTTGCCATTGGGTAAATCGATGTACAGGTTTTTAAGATTGTCAATGTTCTTACGATAGGCTTCCGCCAATCGTATTACCACTTCAAACCGTTTTTCCCCTTCAAAGATGACACTGGCCGCTTCACCGGCAAAGGCCGCGCTCACGTAATCATTGAGCTTTTCAATTGTAACTCCGTACTGTGCCATTTTCGCACGATTATAGACAACGGTCATTTGAGGCAAACCGCTAGTGGCCTCTGCCCTTACATCACCGGCACCCGGCACGGTCTGAATTATGGATGCCATTTCGTTGGCTTTTTCAGCCAGAATGTCCAAATCTTCTCCATAGAGTTTTATGGCTACATCTTCCCTTACTCCGGTTAGCAACTCGTTGAACCGCAGCTCGACCGGTTGGGTGAACACGAAGTTCACCCCCGGGATGACCGATATTTTCTCCTTTATCTTTTCTATCAATTCTTCTTTACTATCGGCACTCGTCCATTTACTTTTATCCTTTTCTAGGATAACATAGCTATCGGCGATATCCATTGGCATCGGATCCGTAGGGATTTCGGCAACTCCAATCCTTGAAATCATTGTCTTGACCTCTGGAAATTCATTTACCAGGTTTTGTAGTTTTTTGGAAGCTTCAATGGATTCCGTTAGGCTGCTTCCAGGTTTTATAAGGGCCTGCATCGCTATATCGCCCTCATCGAGTTTAGGAATAAACTCACCCCCCATACCACTGAATATAAATACCGCAATGGCAAATAGGGCGACGGCGCCCAACACTACACCAGCCTTGAACCGTAGAGCAAAATTCAACAGCGGTTGATACCCCTTGTGCAAGGTTGCCATAATTTTATCGCTGAAACCTTCAATCTTATGTTCAAACTTGGCGAACCAGTGGTCTGGGTTTTTGGCGGGACGTAGGAACAGGGCGGAAATCATCGGCACGTAGGTGAGGCACAATATAATTGCCCCCAAAACGGCAAAACCGAAGGTGAAGGCCATTGGACGGAACATTTTGCCTTCTATTCCAGTAAGGAAGAGGATAGGGGTAAAAACAATCAGGATAATCAATTGACCGAAAAAGGCCGAGTTCATCATTGTACTGCCCGATTCATAGGCCAGTTCGTCCATCTCTACTTGCGTAAATACGGCCTTGGATTTTTTCAGCCGCATCTGTATATGGTGCACCATACCTTCCACAATGATGACGGCCCCGTCTACAATGATACCGAAGTCGATGGCACCAAGGCTCATCAGATTTGCCCAAACGCCGAACTGCCTCATCAATATGAATGCAAACAACAATGAAAGCGGGATGACCGATGCCGTAATAAGGCCCCCACGAAAACTACCCAATAGCAGGACAAGTACAAAAATCACGATCAACGCGCCTTCCACGAGGTTCTTCTTTACGGTACTGGTAGTTCGCGCTATAAGTTCACTTCGTGAAAGAAAAGGTTCTATAGTAACGCCTTCGGGAAGTGATTTTTGTATTTCAGCGATTCGCCCTTCCACATTTTCGATGACATTGCTCGGGCTCTCGCCCTTGAGCATCAAAATCTGCCCGCCCACGCTTTCGTGCCCGTCCTGTGTAAAGGCGCCATAGCGCACCTGGTTGCCATAGCCTACTTTTTCTGCAACATCGCTTACCAGTATGGGGGTCCCGTTTTGAGTCGTGACCACGGTATTTTTTAGGTCTTCAAGACTTCTTGCGAGTCCTTCGCCCCGAATAAAATTGGCTTGATGATTTTTTTCAATATAGGCACCTCCGGTATTTGCATTATTTTTTTGAAGTGCCTCGAATACCTGGCCCATCGTGATGCCAAAGCTCTTTAGCTTATCGGGATTTAGGGCAACTTCATACTGTTTGACATACCCACCAAACGCGTTTACTTCCACTACGCCGGGCACTAGGGCCATTTGCCTTTTTACCAGCCAGTCCTGAATGGTACGAAGCTCCATAGCATCGTATTTGTCTTCGTAGCCCTCCTCGACTTTTAAGGTATATTGAAAGATTTCTCCCAAACCTGTAGTTATGGGTGCCATAAATGGTGTACCAAAACCTTCGGGAATTTCTTCAGCAACTTCAGCTAATTTCTCCTGCACCAATTGCCGGGGCAGATAGGTACCTGCTTCATCCTTAAAGACAATGGTAACAACTGACAATCCAAAACGGGATACCGAACGCAGCTCGATAACGTCAGGAAGGTTTGCCATTGCCAATTCTACGGGATAGGTCACGAATTGCTCAATATCTTCAGTACCTAAATTTGGGGCAACGGTAATAACCTGTACTTGGTTGTTGGTAATATCAGGTACAGAACCCAGATTTATAGTGGCCATAGACCATATTCCGGTGCCTATTAGGGCAACCATAAACAAACCGATTATAAATTTGTTGTTTATGGAAAATGAAATGATTTTGTTAATCATAGAAAAAGTATTAATTCAGTTTAAACATCGCAATGCAATGAGATGCAATGCATTTAGAATGTGATGCTTACGTTGAAAGCATCACGATAGGATAGAGCTATCCTTAAAAAAACTGAATTATACTTGAGGGGGTTGGTAAAGGGAAAGGGCAAAATCTTTGCCAAGGCTATCAAAATGGGCAAAGTTTTCTTGAGAAATCACGGATTGAAGCGGTTGAAATTCGGCTATATCAAAATCAATTGTATGCACGTGGCAACAATGGCACTGGCAGAATGGTGAACACAGCTCACAATCTTGGTCGTGATTGCCATCATAGTCCATTACCGAAACGACCTGGGCGTCATCTTTAGCTTTGCCCGAATCGCCACAGGGCACTACATTGAGCGCCAAAAAGTAAAAGGACAATATGATTGTTAAAAATTTCACGGTACAAAAATATAAAAAAATCGATGCAACGCCTATGCAAAAACTGGAAAGACTGAAGAATTGGTAGTCTACGCTTTTGCGTCAAAACTTAAGAAATAACCTTTTTACCAATTCCAACTACCATACGGATTCATCATTTTTCAATTCAGGATAAAGGGTATTGAGCAATGGTCTTCTCAATTGGAAAAGTCCAATCCTTTTCCCATATCCTTATTATTCTTGTTTGATTGAACACTGGCAATATTTTGTGGTTTTACATTTGATTCCTGATGTTGGACATTTCCTTTATGTAGATTTTTATTTAGTTCGTTACTGTATTGCATCATTCCTGCTTGCACAGCATTCATGTGATCGTCGGTCGGCACGACACTTTTGAACATCGGAGTTTTTAGATTCAACTCTTTCGCCAATTCATATCCAAGATTGAATGCCTTTTTATACTCCTCATCAATTTTTATATTTTCTTCCATGGCTAAAAAGTTTCACGAACGTGTGCCTCGATATATTCATTAATAGAATCCCGATCGTACAGAATTACTTTCTTTTGAGGTTGGGAAAACCTGATTTTACCCTCGTCCCGCAGTTTTTGCAAAGTGGTGGTGGATTTTATTTTGAGATGAAACATTGCTTCCTCGCCGTCAATCCATTTTTCTGGCTTATCAGCTCTTTTTTGCTCTAAATATTCCACTACCTTGTCAAACAAGGCATAGAAAGCTTCTTCTTGTAGGCAAACTACTTGCATCGAATACAATTATAGAAAAGTACAAGGTACCCTAATAATCCAATTGTATTCAAATCTTTCGACAAAATACCCGAACTACTGGATGTTCTTAAAAGTTTACTACCTTTTCTAAGGCATCATCGGTTTCTTTGTGCATGAAATTCGATTGATAGTTAACCGTTGTTGTAATCGAAGAATGACGATACAGTTTTTGAAGCATTTGAATAGGTATTTTATCGCCAGAAATGTTTCCAAAGCTATGACGGGCTATATGCATAGATAGTTTTTTCTCAATACCCAGTTTTTCTCCAACGATTTGCAATCGCCGGTTTAAATTTCGGGTTACGGTTTTAACCCTAGTTGCTACTCTTTTGTCATCTTTCAAATTGGTGCCTTTTAAAAAAGGAAAAACCAAATCATCCTTCCCCCTCTTTTGAGCCTCAAAATACTTAAGAATTTCTTTGGTCTTATCGGGAACGACCAATGAGACAAGTTTCCTGTTCTTCCCCATACGATAATATAAGCGATTATCTTTAAAGTCGGACCATTTTAGTTTTATGACATCAGCAACCCGAACACCCGCAAAGTAAAAGCTCGTTAGCCATACGTACACCGCATGAAGCTGTGCTTTTGTCAAATTGTCTGCGGTTTCAAGTAATTGAACCTCTTCCTTGTTCAATCCGATTTTTTCGCTTTCAGGAAACTTAATCTGTATTTTACCTTTTCCAAATGGGTAGTTCCTATCATCAACATGATATTCCTTTCGGGCAAAATTATAAATGGTGCGGATAAGCATTAAATAGTTTATCGCCGTTCTTGGAGCGACTTTTCGTTCATAAAGAAGATATGCCTCGAACCTTTTCAATAAGGTGACGTCCAAATCGGTAAAGGAAAGCTCTTTTCGCCCTAAATAAGTTTTAAAAATCTCCAACCTCTTTTCTTGATTGTATTGTTGATTGAACTTTTTTCTTTTTAGGAGATTCGCCAAAAAAACCTCACTTACTTTGAAAAAATCATATTTATCCTCTCCCACAATCTTTTTAGTGATTGTAGCTACAGATTGCTTTTTTTCGCTTGATTCAATTTCCAAAGCCATGTCATGCGCTTCAGTAATCTTTTTCAAAAGCATGTTATTAAGGCGTGAAGAATTAGGATGACTTTTTTTAGCCAACCCCTTTGTTTGGTCCCAATCCTTTTCAAGAATGTACTCACCTGTAAAAAGGAACTTGGACTTTCTATCTTTTGTTATTCGTAGGGCAATTGGGAAAGTCCCGTCCTTCTTCTGATAATTCTTGCGTAATACTATCTTTACAGTCGCCATAGTGTTATTTTTTGCCTTATAAAGATACGAAATCTATGTACAACATATGTACAACAAATCATGTTTTAATATGAATTTTTATGGCTTTGAATAAAAATTGAACATCCTTAAATATCTTATAAACAATTGATTATCAAATCAAATAAGCCCAAATGGATTCAAAAGACTCAGGATTCATAACCCGGAGGCCGGGGGTTCAAGTCCCCCTCTCGCTACAAAAAAAAGACCATTTGTGAAATGGTCTTTTTTTATATCCAACTTTTAAATTCAACTATTGCAAATACACTAATGGCAATACTTACATTCAG
>NZ_LXTT01000133.1 GCF_001683915.1 Allomuricauda sp. CP2A
ACCACTGGGTCACAGACCGGACAATTGGCCGTAAAAACTTCTACTTGACGTTTCATATTTCTGTTTTTTAACTATTTAAAATTTCTTTACGCGTCATTGAATTCAAACAACGAATCAAAGGTAGATTGGTGGGTAGGGTGGTCTCCAAATAAAATTTCAAAAAAATGGCCCGCGTCGTGCAGGCCATCAAATCGGTTGTGATTGCGGGGGTCAAGCATTTTTGTGGTTTTCGAGCTTGGCCTTTAGTGCATCTATCTCCCTCATCTTTTCCGTTAGGCTGTCCAATTCCAAATCTGGAAACTGTTTTCTTATAAATTCGATACGGCCTTCATTGCCACAGTTTCCAGGGCAGGCTTCGACAGTTTCAGATATTTTTATGGCCAAAGCTTTTCGATAAACTTCGTCCAGTAACAGAAAATGAGCTTTATCCAATCCTTTCTGTGCTGCCTTGAACTGTATTAAAATCTTCTCTGGGTCTGTATCTTCATCGAGCATTTTAATGAGGCCACCAATTTGCCCATTGATACTTTGCAACCTCTTTTTTATGTCCTTGCTTAAATCTCGTGGTATCATCGATTTTAAAATTTTGGCAATATATAATTGTACTGGGGGTGCTCTACAAATTTATCCCGAAATTATTCAACAACAACCAGAGCCTTCTTGTATTGGTGGGCAGACTACCGTCCCATAAGAGCAAAAGACACAGCAATCGCCTTCCTTTGGTCTTAATATTTGATTGCAGTTTTCGCATTCATAGAAAAACTGACAGGCCGTTGTTGGCATTTCCTCCTCTTTCGTATGTCCACATTCGGGACAGGTAATGGTTGAATTTAAAAGGATTCTCTCGTAGTCCATATTATTTTTTCTGAAACAGGTTATAAATAAAATTTTGCTCTGTTTTAAAAGGGGTTTTATGAATTTTTTCAAAGGATTCCAATAGGGTGAAATCTACTTTAAACAATTCCTTTAGTTTTTCAGGAGAATATTGGGCAATCTCCAATCCACTACATCTTTTTGGGCCGGTGGTCGAAAAAGTTGCCAGTATAAAATACGCTCCCGTCTTAAGGGAACGACCTAGTATGTCAATATACTTTAAGATATCTTCTTCCCGTGTGAAGAAATGAAAAGTAGCCCGGTCGTGCCATAACTCAAAGTCTTGGGTCGGTTCAAAATTCAATATGTCCGAATTTATCCACTGCACCTTTGTGGCTGACTTGCCTAATTTTGATTTGGTACGCTGAAGTGCATTTTCTGAAATATCAAGAATGGACAGGTTGTTATAGCCATTTTTCAACAAATGACTGATAAGGTTTGAGTTCCCCCCGCCAATATCAATAATTGAACTATCTTTGGGTAAGTCAAGGGAAGCTATAATATCCAATGAAGTCGAGGGTTTCCCTTCAAACCAACTTACTTCTTCATCACTTTTTCCGGTATAAACCTCTTCCCAGTGCTTTTTAGTGTATTCATCACTTTTCATAAATTTTGATATTTTGTTAAAGCATATAGGGAATATCCGAGGATAATGTTGGATAAGAAAAAATCATAGTCCTTAAATCGTTGATCCTCATCTTGGTCTTTATCGCTATTGCGAACAAATTGATGGTTTCCTCGGCGTTGGGACCAATTAAATGTGCTCCCAGTATCGTATGATCTTCTTTATCGACAATAGTCTTAAAGGCATATTCCTTAACATTCAACCGCTCTGCGTTGAACCAATTGCCCACCTCGTTATAATTGACCTGATATTCGATTTTTTGTGATTTGGCCTCTGCCTCGGTCAGACCTACGGCTGCTAATGTTGGCAAAGTGAAAACTACGGAGGGCATAGGTGGATAGCTCACTTTTTTCGTGTTCCCCTTGATGATATTCGAAGCTACAATATGTCCTTCCATAACGGCAACAGGTGTCAGGGGCAGTCCTTTTGAATCTGCCGCATCTCCGGCCGCATAAACATTTGGGTTCGATGCGCTTTGAAGATATTCGTTGACGGCAACCCCTTCTTTTGAAAAGGATATTCCGGACTTGTCCAGCTCCAAATCAAAAATTGCAGGCGGGCGACCGGCCGAATTGAAAACGGTTTCCGTTCTAAATGTCATTTCTTTACCGTCGGTAGTTCCTTTAACTGTATAGTGGTTATCTCTCTTTTCGATTTTAGAAACCTCGGTCGCTAGAACCAGTTTTATTCCCAATTCCTTCGTGGCATTTATCAAGTGTACTACAATATCCTGTTCAAAGTTTTCCAAAGGTCGTTTGCCCCTATGTACAATAGTTACATCGGCACCACAACGGGCGGCGATATGTGCAAATTCAAAGGCGATGTAACCTCCGCCAATAAAGAGCAGGGATTTGGGTAGCTCCTTTAAATTGAGGAAATCGGTACTCGAAAGTGCCAAGTACCCACCTTCAAAATCCAGTACCCTTGGTTTTGCGCCCGTTGCAATCACAATCTTGTCGGCTTCGATAGTATCTGTTCCCAACTGTAGGGTATTTTTGGACAGAAATTTTGCCGAAGAATGATAGGTGTCTATATCATTATGCCTGTATCCTTTTTCTATTTTGGGCGGCATTGCATCCACAAAGGATTGTTTGAAGGCCATAATATCCCGCCAATTGACATTGGGAACCGTATCGATACCCTTATCCTTTAAGCGTATTGCAAAATCCCTTACTTCTGTCGCACCGATGATTACCTTTTTGGGGTCGCAACCTCTTAGCGCGCAGGTTCCACCGTAGGGCAGTTCGTCAGTAATGCCTACCTTAAGGCCTTTGGAAGCACATTTATTGGCAATGGTCATCCCTGCCATCCCGGAACCGATAACAAAAACATCGTACTTTTTCATCTACTCGTTTTCTTTGTTTTCACCATCGATTACTTTATAACCTGTGCTGTTTATCGCTTTTTGGATTGCGGCCAAATCGGTTTTGGTCTTATCATATTCCACTAGGGTATTCGCACCTTCGTAACTGGCCTTGACGGATAATATGCCATCCAATTTGTTGACCTCGCTCTCTACGTGGGCTTCACACCCTGCGCAGGTCATTCCCTCAACATTAAACGTGTGCTTTACAATATTGGATTGCGAGACATAGACAATGTCCTTACTCGGCTGTGCATAAAACATATTGGAGTAATATGGAAACGCCAGCATCAATCCCGCGAAAACCGTAACTATTAAAAGAAAGCTTTTGGATTGCCAAAAGGAGGGTTTTGTATCATCCTCACAGGTACAGTCAATTTCCTCCTGTGTTTTTGGTCGTAGTTTCTGGTACCAGGCAAAGACCAATACGAGTATAGTGCTGCTGATAAGATAAGGCCGAAATGGTTCCACCCAAGAAAACGTGGATGCGATTCCACTGGTTCCTGCAATCAAAGCCAAAACCGGGGTTATACAACATATTGATGCCGCCATGGCCGTCAATATTCCTGCGTAGGCTACCTTGTTCGAGGTTTTTCCTGTTTCCATTTTATGCTACCTTTTTATTTTTCTGAATTTTAATAAACACATTTTCCAATATTTCGTTATGATTCTGGACCAATGAATAATACAGGGTTTGCCCTTCACGTCTCGAAACAATCAGTCCCACATCCTTCATTTTACGTATGTGCTGTGAAATTGCGGGCACGCTCATTTCAAGTATATCGGCAAAATCACAGGGACAAAGCTCACCTTCCTCATATAACAGGAATAATATCTTTAACCGTGTTTCGTTACCGGCCAGCGCGAGTATTTTGCTGATTTCGGAAATTGCCTCTGAGTTTGTTCCTAAGGTTTCGCGACAACGCATTAGTTGCTTTTGGTCGGCCTCGGCGCGTGTACAACTTAATTCAAGTGCCATAGTACTGTTTTTGACAAAGATATATTAATATAATTATTTAAGCAAATACTTAAATAATACTATCCATCGATGCTCTTTTAAAATCACACCTTACTTAAGTACATTCTACCCGGTATGAAATCAAAGCAGCTTTGTAGAATATTTTATTAAAAATAGGTGCTGAATCCAAAATACCATGTAGCGGTTCTTGAGGATGGATTGTTGAGAATATCATGTTGCCACTGGTATCTGTAGTTAATCCTTAGAACGGTCTGTGGTGCGGGCCTAAAGCTTATTGCAGGTGTAATTGCGAATAAATCATCCCCAATATTCGTATTGGTCTGGGCAAACCTGCCAATGTTGTAATCCACATAATCCGTTCTGAGCGATAGATTGAGTATGGCATCTTCCCAGTCCAATACTGCGGTACTTAGTATCGGTTGAACAATGTCCACAAAAAAACCAACTTGCCGATCACCAAATTGCTGCGTAAAAGTGTCCGGAACATCGACCCATATGTAGGCCATCTCACCGATAAACCTTGTCCCCGTTTTTTTAATGGCAGTATTTAAATCCAGGGCAAGAACATCTACCCTTCTTGATTTTGTATCAACCTGAAGCCCATCAACTTCTTTCCTGTTGTATGCCCCGCCCATATAGGAAATGCCCAATTCTCCTAATTTTCTGTGCTTGATGGCGAACTTTCCATTGAGGAGCGCATTGCCGCTAAAATTCTCCTCGAAACGCGAGGAATTCTCCTTGACTGCGGCCAAAAATGTCCTTTCTTCCTCATTATCTATAATGCTTGTATCAAAGCCATTGGTGAGGTATGCTTCATAGCCCAAGGTCCAAGCTCCCTTATATGCCTTTCCATATATACCAAATCCGGCATTGGAGAAAGTGGCGGGCAACAAATTGGTGCTGACATCTGGCCGCTCGACAAACTCCCATTTTGGTCCGTCGTGATTTTGATTAAAGGATCCTATTGGATTCAGTACGATGCCTCCCCTAAGGTTCAACAAGGGGTGCAAGGCAATGTCCATTGAGGCGAATTCAATGGCAATTTCCTCTGTCCCGTTTTCAAATTCCAGTTCGGTCAAGAACTTAATGCGCTTTGAAATGGACGCCGAAACGAAAAGGGTCAATCTTCGGGCCTGAAAAGAAAGCCCCTCCGACAATCCGTCCTCAATACTGTAGATTGAGTTCGCCTCAAGATAACCACCAAGATTGACTGGAAATTTATCGAAAGTCAAAAACGGACGGTCATAAACCGCATCCATATTCATGGATTCCCGAATACTGTCCCTATCGATGGTTTGCGAGCTAAGGGTTAAAACGCAGACGTTCATTAAGACAAAGGCCACATATATTTTACCGGACATGCACATAGATATTCTCATAATCGGTGGTTATTTCAAATGATTCTAGGTTTTCTTCGGCCGGCCCTTCTAAAACCCTGCCTGAACGGTCGAACTCACTGCCATGACATGGACAGTTGAATATGCCGCCGCCAATGTTGAGTTCACAGCCCCTATGGGTACATTGCATCAAACTGGCCAGATAATTACTGTTTTGTGTTTTGAATATTCCGATCGGATATCGCATGGAATCGCTCTGGATGACTACGAAATCACGTTCAATCTGCTTTCCCCCTTTCACCTGTTGAAACTCACCCTTTGAAATTCGTAGCACTCTCCCTTCTTCAACAAAGGAAGCATAATACAGGCCTGCGCAACTACTGAGCAAAGCGGAAGAAGCTGGCAGGACTGCAATCAGATATCCAAATTGTTTAATAAAATCTTTTCTATGCACCTATAGGGAATTAATGAATTTTATCAGTTGTGATTTTTCTTTTGGGGTCAGGGACAAATACCGGGCTTTTGAATTATCGGCCTCACCGCCGTGCAATTCAATTGCCTCTTCAATGCTCGAAGCCCTTCCATCATGTAACAGGAACATTTGCCCGCCTTGGGAATTGGCCGATAAACCGATTCCCCACAGCGGTGGGGTTCTCCATTCAGAAGTCCCGACATTTCCTTCGGTGAATCCATCATCCAATTCAGGCCCCATGTCATGTAACAACAAATCCGTGTAGGGATGAAATTCCTTAAGGGATAACGATTCAATTGGGGAAAATCCTGTGGTCAACGTGGGTGTGTGACAGACAGCACATTGTACAGATTCAAAGAGTTCTTTCCCAGCAATTACATCGGGGTCTGTTTGATTTCTGGGAATTGGTGCTTT
The DNA here is from genome assembly GCF_001683915.1 of Allomuricauda sp. CP2A. Lineage (GTDB taxonomy): Bacteria > Bacteroidota > Bacteroidia > Flavobacteriales > Flavobacteriaceae > Flagellimonas. The sequence continues at coordinate 6,064 of NZ_LXTT01000133.1, forward strand.
TAAGGTTTTAAGGTAGAAAACGACATCGTTCAAGGTCTGGGTGCTTATTTCAGGATCCTCTTCAAGTCCACTGAACGGGTCTATAGGGTCATAAAGGGATGTAATTCCTATGTCCTGGTTATATGCGCTGACGCTTTGGTGCAACAAATCATAACTACCCGCTTTCTTTCCAAACCTGAAGATATAATTGTTTCCCTGGGGAACACTATTATTCCGAATCTTGGTGAATTCAGGAGGAATATTGTAGTGAGGCCTTCCACTAATGCCGTCCTGATTTTCATCAGAAGGGTCTGCGTGAGCCAAAATATCCGCATCAGAGACAGCATCCAACAAACCCAATCCCGTCACCGCCGGAGCGACCAAAATGGAAAATGGGAAGCCTTCCGGCACGGTCTCCGGTTCAAAACCCGGTATGGCTTTATTTTGAATCTGGTTCCTGCCATCACCAAAGGATAACATCGAGGGTATGGTCAAATCATTGTTACCAAACCTAATAAGTTGATTAAATGGGTGACCTTTTCCATCCCCTGAATGGCAACTTGCACAGCTGGTGCCAACAAACAAGGGACCAAGGCCTTTTTCAACGGTAAAAACATCATCGTTAAAGGCAATATCCCCGGCTAAAAAACGCTGTTGCTCACTAACGGACAATCCATCCAACGGCCCATCCAATAACTCAAACTCCATAGGTTCTTCGGGGCCGAAATTTTCACAGCCAAGTAGAGCGATTAAGGACAGACCAATGTAAAATTGAATAATTTTAGGCATTGCTATATTTATATTTTTGTAAATATAAATATATTTTTAGTTTAGTCTAAATTTATTTATAGTAATTTATCAAGAAAGAAGTGTTTACATCTTAAAAGGGTTGTTGATTTAATTATGCAAATCCCGTACTGTGGGAAATTGTGCGTTGGTCAGAATGAAAATTTATATTTCGATACTTACTATTCCTAAGTCCACTTCATCTTCTGCAATCGAACCGCATTGAATATTGCCAATAACGCTACTCCCACATCGGCAAATACGGCCTCCCACATTGTGGCAAGTCCACTAGCTTCCAGAATGAGCACGATAATTTCGCGTAGTAAGCGAAAACTAATATTTACTAGAGCACATAAGTAGAAGGGCTACTTAACTATCAGCAATGGGGCCTTGGAGGCATACAGCATTTTTTTTCTTAGCCCCTTTTTGAAAACTGCCTCAAAAAATCCGTGTTCCCTGTAAAGCAAAACCAATAGGTCTATTGGGGTTTCAGTCAAAAATTCATCGATACCCTCTTCGGGTTTGCCTTCCTCGATAACTGTAAAAGACCATTGATTAGGTACAAGAAGTTTGCCAAATCTTTCACGAATAAATGCTTTCTCCGGCACCCTTTCCTGTTTGTCCGCTATATGTACAAAGTGCAATTGTGCATTATAGTTTTCCAATAATTTGGACAACATTTCAAAATCTATTCTATTATCCATACTATCCGTATCCACTGCGACCCCGATACGCTTATATGCAGTATAGCTGGCATCTTCAGGTACGGCCAGTACTGGACAAGGTGCCTTTTGTGTCACCTTTTCGGTAACGGTTCCAATAAAAATTTCATCAAATCCCGAAGCCGTACCCTTGGTACCCATAACGACAAGACTGGTATTTATTTCCTTAGCTAGGCCAGAAATCACATCGACCGTTGCCCCGAAACCGATCATTGCTTGAAATTCCAACTTGTCCAGTTCAGGAAAGCCTCTTAGAAACTTATCCAATTTTTCTTTATTGATTTTTTCTTGTGATGCTGTGGTATCTGTTACATTGTGTGCCATAGTTGCCATCCCGATGGGCGTACCGGATGGATATGCCACTGAATAGGCGTGGACAAAAACCAGTTTTGATTTCAATTTTTGTGCTAGCCCAATAGCATAGCTCACCGCATTTTCTGAAACCTCTGTGAAATCTACAGGTATTAAAATTCCGTCATCTTTCATATCATTTTGTTTTTATTGATTTGACTTCATTAATCTTTCTTTTTAGGTTTAATTATTCAATTGAAAAGCAGGTAAAAACCATATAGAATTGCATCTAGAAAGGCAATTGTCAGCACCGCAAGGAACATTGCCACAAAAACCAACAGGCAATACGCTTTCTCCTTTCTGGTTCTCACTTTTTTGTTTATTGAATTACCCTTTTTTTCCTCTAGTCTCCGCTTTCTCCTTTCCCGTGACATAATGTACTGTGCTTTACTTAAATTAACGCACCAATGCTATCCCCTAAGGTCATAAAACCATTCTTCTGCACGTTTGATTCCCTCCGTAATGGCCTTCTCACGAGAATACCCATTCTCCTTTACCAATTCTTGCGCAATTTTGAGGGCCTTCTTCCGAACTGACGGCTGTAGGCCATCAAGCTTTGTTTTGAAATCTTCAAATGTCCAGTCCATATTCTATACTTTTTTTAGAGCTTTCGCCCTTCCATCTCTGCTTTTACAATACCGCGTTCAAGGGCTTCCTCCTTGGAGCATTGGTTTGTTATATAGTATTCTTCAGCATACTTTACGGCCAATTTGTGGATGTTTTCATCCAGCATATTGAGCCTCATCGAGCAATCTTTAAAAAGTTCCTTTTTCATCTATCAAAAAGTTTCAACACGAAAAAAACCATGACCAGTAAATAGGCGACATAGGCAGCATCAAACACAAAAATTTGCCAACGAGAGAAACCGTGCAGTTCCTTGCTTTGATGCACAAATAGTGTGTAAAGCAGCGGCATAAGCCCGACAAAGGCCAGGTTGACCCAGAACAGTTCAAAATCCTCAATGGGGGTGGTTACCAACGCCAGCGGAAAAAATGCCACCGTCATCGTTACGGCATTGTCCGCTATAACACTGGTGGTACCCGCAGTCACCTCTCCCCCTTTTACCACGCTCCAGGTCTTGAATATTTCCGGTGCGGTGGTCATTATGCCCGTGATGAAAAGGCCTCCCACGATTTCAGAAATATTTAGGGCAGAAACAATATTTTCGGTCGCCTTCACTATGAAAAATGCTCCGACTGCTATGGCCAAGGCCCCGGCAATCGATAACCAGACCTGTTTTTTGTTCCATTCTACTTTTTTGCCCTTTTCCTTGCCTTTTATGATTGCGTGAGTCAAAAAGGCAGCATAAGCGACCAGCATAATCCACCCGTCTATTGGTTGTAGCCCGCGCCAGGGCTTTGGCAAGGTCAAAATGGCCACAAGGGCGATAATGCCCAAGTATGGAAGGGACAGTACGGAAACCGAACGTTTGTTCAATGCCAGAACGTTTTTATCAAGATGCTCTTGATGTTCCTTGTTGTTCTTGAACTGTTTCCGGGAAGCAAAATAAGCTATGGTCACCATTAAGGGAATGGAAATAATATTGGAACCCAACAAATTTCCCAGGCCAATATTGGAGACTCCCCGAGCTGCACTGGTAATATTTATGGCAACTTCAGGGCTTGCCGTTACAAAGGCAAGAAAAGCGGCTCCAGCGGAAGCGGTAAGGCCCCATTGCTTGCGGAGCAACTTTAAAGGGGTCAACAATCGATCCGCACCCCAGTGTGCTGCCCAGGCCGCTAGGCCCAAAACGAGTACCCATAGCCAACTGTTCATAATTCTGTCATTTTAACATTTCTCTCTTTGCTAGGTTCGATATGGATGTGCACGTCAAGTATCTCGGAATATGACCTGAACAATCTCTCCTTTACTTTGTGTGCAATATCATGGCCCTCGGTCACAGTTAATTCCCCATCGATCCAAATATGCATATCGATATGAAAGGCCGTTCCCATCTTTCGGGAATGGCAGCGCTCTACCCTTACCACTTCAGGAACGGCTTCGGCCTGTCGGATAACCTCATTTCGAAATTCGGGCTCAACAGCTTCGTCCAGCAACTCCCTTACCGATGACCTAGCTATTTTATAGGCATTGAACAGAATAATGCCCGCTGCAATGAGTGCCGCGAAATCATCCGCTATCTCAAACCCTTCGCCACCGATCAATGCTATGGAAATACCTATAAAAGCGGCTATCGACGTAATGGCATCACTCCTATGGTGAAATGCATCGGCCTTGACGGCCGAACTATTGATTTCATCACCTGTTTTCATGACATAACGATACAACGCCTCTTTCGTGAGGACAACAAATACCAGTATGAAGAGTGTGAAGGGTGCAGGAGTTTTGTGGGGTACCAGAATATGGTCGATGCTGTCCCTTATGATTATACCACCTGCAATGGTTAGGGCTATAGCAATACCCACCGCCACCAGGGCCTCTATCTTACCGTGTCCGTAGGGATGGTTTTCATCCGGTGGCCTTGACGACCATTTCAACCCGGCCCATAATAGTGCGGATGTCAGCACATCCGCCCCGGATTCGATCGCATCGGCAATAAGGGCATAAGAATGCCCGAACACCCCGCCCAAACCTTTGATCAATGCCAATAATGCACTGATCAAAATACCTACGAGGGTAGTTTTGAGTCCTATTCGGGATATGGCATTTGGATTCCTTTCCAAAATCTTTCTTTTGCTATTTCTTTTCTTCCCAATACGTTATTTGGACAATTTTAAAATTCTAATGGCTCCTCGCATCACAAAGGCAAATACAATACCGCCTATGACCAAATCGGGCCATTTACTGTCTAAAAAATAAACCAGCACCCCTGCCAGTATTACCCCGCCGTTCACAATAATGTCGTTTGAGGTAAAGATGGCACTTGCCTGCATATGCGCTTCCTTGCTTTTGGCCTTGTTTATCAGCCATAGGGAAACGAGGTTGCCGATAAGGGCGAAAATGGAAACGATTATCATCCATTGGAACAAAGGGGTTTCACTACTGCTCAAAAACCTTCTCAGGACTTCCGAAAATCCCAGCAGGGCCAAGGCCATTTGAAAATAGCCACTGAACTTCGCCACTTTCTTTTTTCTGGAAATAGCGCCGCCTACGGCAAAAAGGCTCAACGCGTACACAATGGAATCGGCTAGCATATCTAGTGAATCCGCAATAAGGCCCATCGAGGAAGAAATCCAACCCGTGGTCATTTCGATAACGAAAAACCCAAAATTGATGTACAAGACCCACCAGAGTATCTTCTTTTGTTTGGTCTCGTCTTCGGCAATAGGTGTTTCCGCCTTTTCTGTTCCCAAAAGTTTTTCCCCCAGCTTTAATGCACCCAATTCCACGTTTATTTCTTGGGCATTCCCCTGATGGTACACATCCAACTTTCTATTCGGAATGTCAAAGTCCAGATATTTGATTTGAGGGTTTGACTCCAGTTTCATCCTTATCATCTGTTCTTCTGAAGGGCAATCCATTTGACTTACCTTAAAAGTGGTTTTGTTTATGGTGGACATTTAAATAATCTGTATTAAATTCTACGTTTGGTCTTTTCACTCTTTACTTATTATGGGATTCCATATATTTTTCCAAAATCGATTTTAAGCTCTCCAAATAATCAGCGAACGATTTAATGGTCGGTTTTGCTTCATCATCTACGGGAATCGTTATGGGGTTCTCATCCAAATACCGATAGAGTTCGGGATATTCGTGTTCAATCCTTACTGTCAATTCGTTGATTTCCTGGGTTAGCTTTTGAATTTTCTTCATCATCTTATATTTTATATGGTATTACTTGCCCCAATATTTATATATGCAATGCCCTATCTTCGGTAGCGGCCAGAAAGGCTTCCTTAAAGGTTTCTGAAAATGTGGGATGCCAATGGGGCATCCGTGCGATATCCTCTGCCGCTGCCCTGAATTCCATTATCGCCAAAACACAAACCAATAATTGTTATAT
>NZ_LXTT01000143.1 GCF_001683915.1 Allomuricauda sp. CP2A
AAAAATATCTATATAAGGAATTAAACTAGTTGAATTCCGAGGTTTATAGATTATTTAAAAATCCCTTAAGCAAGAACTCAAGACGGGTCTTTAGTTAGGAGTACTTAAAAGCTCTGTTCGCTTCAATTAAAATTATTCGCCATGATTATGAACATCGGAATATGATAAAATTAAACGAAAATGCCACTTGTTTTTGTTTGAATGCTAGTAGTACTTTGTGCTGTTGAATTTTTAACCTGGTCTATATAACCTCTTTACGCAGAGATTTTATCAATTAATGGAAAACAAAATATGGGTAAAACAATTACACTTGGTATAATAATAGGAAATAGAGATTTTTTTCCGGACAGTTTGGTGGAAAAAGCAAGAATTGAAATTCTTGACGTTTTCAAAAAACTCAACCTTAAATCAGTCTTGTTGGACACCACGGACACCAAACTTGCAGGTGTTGAAACTTTTAAAGATGCCCAAAAGTGTGCGGAACTGTTCAAAAGGCAGAGTGAAGAAATTGCAGGGGTATTGGTCTTATTGCCCAATTTTGGAGATGAAAAGGGAGTGGCCGATACCTTGAAACTGGCAAACTTGAATGTTCCTGTTCTTATTCAAGCATATCCAGATGAGCTTTCTAAAATGAACGTTGTCAATAGACGTGATTCCTGGTGTGGTAAAATCTCGGTCTGCAACAACTTATATCAGTATGGCATCAAATATTCTTTGACCAGCAAACATGTTATGTCGCCTTCCGAAGAACTGTTCCAAAAAGATTTAATGGATTTCGTGGCGGTCTGTCGAGTGGTAAAAGGACTACGAAATGTTCGCATTGGAGCCGTGGGTGCAAGACCTGGCGCATTCAACACGGTTCGCTATTCAGAAAAAATTTTACAAAGAAATGGTATTACCGTTACTACGGTAGACTTATCAGAAATTCTCGGTAAAGCGGACAGACTCACAAAGGATGATGCTGCCGTCAAACAACATTTGGAGACTATAAATGCTTATGCCCCGAAAGGTAAAACCCCCGATGCTGCCATGATCCAAATGGCGAAATTGGACGTTGTGCTCAATCAGTTTGTAGAAGAATATGCACTGGATGCTACGGCAATACAATGCTGGACATCATTGCAACAGAATTTTGGATGCAATGTATGTACCAGTATGAGCATTATGTCAGAGAACATGCTGCCATCGGCCTGTGAAGTCGATGTAACAGGAACCTTGAGTATGTATGCCATGCAGCTGGCTTCCGGTTCGCCAAGTGCTTTGGTCGATTGGAACAATAACTACGCCGATGACCCCAATAAATGTGTGTTATTTCATTGTGGCAATTGGGCAAAATCGTTCTTGCCCGATATCGAAATCAGCAATGCACCAATTCTAGGAACTTCTGTTGGGGTAGAAAACACCTATGGAGCATTGGATGGGCGTACCCCTGCAAATCCACTGACTTACGGTAGAATAAGTACTGATGACCCAAAAGGTATTATAAAGGCCTATATCGGGGAAGGCGAGCTGACAGACGATCCGCTAAAAACCTTTGGTAATAGGGCGGTGGCCAAAATTGGAGACCTTCAAGGATTGATGAATTATATCTGCAAGAATGGCTTTGAGCACCATGTTGTCATGAATGCATCCAAGACCGGTGCAATATTGAACGAAGCCTTAGGAAATTATATGGGCTGGGAAGTGTACAATCACAAATAGTTTAAGATATGACTGATAGAGAAATGAAGTTGAAATCCATATACCTGAGAAAAAGCCTTCTCAAGTACATCTATAAGGCTAAGGCGGGCCATACGGGCGGTAGTCTTTCGTGTACCGATATTCTCAATGTACTTTACAACCGTGTTTTGAACGTTGATCCGAAGAATTTCAAAAATCCCGATCGGGATCGCTATATTCAAAGCAAAGGGCATTGTGTGGAAGCACTTTTTGTGACCTTGGCAGATCGTGGCTTCTTTCCAGAATCAGATCTGGAAACACTATGCCAATATCAATCGCATTATATAGGACATCCGACGAAAAAAGTAAACGGGGTTGAACAAAATACCGGTGCCTTGGGCCACGGACTACCGATCTGTGTAGGGGAAGCAATTGCCGCTAAACTGGATAACAAAACACATCGGGTATTTACCTTGTTGGGAGATGGGGAATTGCCCGAAGGTTCCAACTGGGAGGCCTTTTTATCCGCTTCCCACTATAAATTGGATAACCTGTACGCCATTCTGGATTACAATAAGCAACAGATTACAGGGTCGAACGAGGAGGTGATGAACACGGGTTCCGTTCGTGATAAATTGGAAACTTTTGGCTGGTCAGTAAAAGAAGTCGATGGACATAATCTTAAGGAATTGGAGGAAGCCTTGAACAACGGACCTTTTGAAACAGGAAAACCAAACTTCATAATAGCCCACACCACCAAAGGCAAAGGAGTAAGCTATATGGAAAGCAATTTGAAATGGCATCATGGTGTGCCCAGTCCGGAGGAGTATGAATTGGCTCAATCGGAGTTAACAGAAGCGGAAGCTGAAATCTAGAGAACTATGCAGTTAGACAATATAGAGGAAAGGGATTTGAAAATGGGCTTGGCCAATCAGGTGGTTTTTGCAAAAACCCTTGAAGAATTAGCAGCTAACGATAAGGCCATTCTAGTAGTGACCAGTGATTCACGTGGCTCTGGCAAATTGGTGCCATTTGCTGAAAAATACCCGAAACAAATTGTGGAAGTGGGCATTGCGGAGCAAAATCTTGTTGGTGTAGCAGCTGGTTTGGCCTCGGCAGGCAAGAAGGCATTTGCCGTATCTCCTGCCTGCTTTTTAAGCGCCAGGGCCTTGGAGCAGATAAAAAATGATATTGCCTATTCAGACAATCCCGTGAAATTAGTGGGTATAAGTGCTGGAGTAAGCTATGGTGCATTGGGTACCACACATCATAGTTTACATGATTTTGCTGTTCTACGTGCTATTAACAACCTGACAATTGTTGCACCTGCCGATAATTTTGAAACCGAACAAGCGGTGCGTAAAGCGGTGGAGTTCAAAAAACCCATATACCTCCGCCTTGGAAAAAAGCCAATGCCATTTTTGAACGAAGCGGACCAAAGTTTTGAGTTCGGAAAAGGACGTGTGGTGCGAGCCGGCGAAGATTTGGCCATTATCGCCAACGGAGAAACGGTATATCCGGCATGGTTGGCAGGAAAAGCCTTGGAGGAAGAACACGGAATAAAAACCACGGTGGTAAGTATGCATACCATAAAGCCCTTGGATACCGATTTATTGGAAGATATTGCCGCGAACGGTAGGCCTATACTAACTGTTGAGGAACATATGGTAAACGGAGGTTTGGGTGAGGCCTGTGCCTCATTCTTATTCCAAAACGGATTTAAAAATCCATTTAAGATTGTGGGTATTCCAGATGAATATACCGTAACAGGATCACAAGTTGAAATCTTTAATCACTATGGTATTTCAGGCTCTGGATTGAAGGACTTTGCATTAGAACTATTTAACAGTAAAAAATAACTGGATGAAAAATATCAAACTAAAAGCCGTTGTGCTTTTCATTTTAATGTTGGGAATACTACCCGTACAGTCACAGTATTTTACCGAAAAACCAAGGGTATTTGTTCTCACTGATATAGAAAATGAACCAGACGATGCCCAGTCCTTAGTGCGGTTTTTGACATATTCCAATATGTGGGATGTTGAGGGAATAGTTGCAACTACCTCTTGTTGGCAAAGGGATAAAACGGCGGAATGGCGTATTCATGAAATTGTGGATGCCTATGGAAAGATAAGAGACAATCTGGAAAAACATGAATCGGGATATCCTGAATATGAATACCTCAAAGGAATCATAAAGGTAGGAGTTTCAAAATTTGGGATGACCGGGGTTGGCGAAGGTCAGGATTCAGAAGGATCGGAGTGGTTGATAAAAGCATTGGAAAAGGATGATGACCGTCCGCTATACGTTCAAGCGTGGGGCGGTGCCAATGTTTTGGCACAGGCACTCTGGAAAATGGAACGTACCAAGACCAAATCAGAACTGGACAAGATCATTTCAAAAATCAGGGTGTACACCATTTCGGACCAGGATGACTCAGGACCATGGATCCGAAATAATTTTCAGAACATATTCTATGTTGTAAGTCCAGGGTATGAGGAAAATGGAGGGGGACAATATCATCTCGCTACATGGACAGGGATTTCTGGGGATAAATTCCATGGGCGTTTCATAGGCCCTGATTTTTCGATTGTTGACAATCCGTGGCTTGATGAACATATTAGAAATAACCACGGGCCCTTAGGCGCGGAGCATCCACATACGGAATATTTGATGGAAGGTGACACTCCTTCGTTTCTTGGCCTGGTCAACAATGGTCTCAACAATCCCGAACAGCCAAACTATGGCGGTTGGGGCGGCAGGTATGAACTCTATGTTCCTCAATTCAAGAAATATATGTACGAACCTGAATTGCGCCCAATCTGGACAGATGCCGATGACGAGGTGTACAGCCCAATTACTGAATCTTATCATACGAGCAATCAAGCAACTATTTGGCGGTGGAGAAAGGCTTATCAAAATGATTTCGCCGCGCGTATCGATTGGAGCAATACAGCTGAATACGGTGAAGCCAACCATCCCCCGGGCGCAAAATTGGACCATCCAAACGAGTTGCTCGTGCGTTCCGGCGACAAAGTAACCTTAAGTGGGACGGGTTCTTCTGATCCTGACGGTGATACCCTGACATACGAATGGATAGTATACAATGAGGTTGGCACGCTCAATATTAATAGGGGCAATATAAAACTTGAAAATGCCAAAGCGTCCACAACAAGTTTTGTAGCTCCAAAAACGGACAAGGCAAAGACCGTACATCTTATCCTTCAAGTTACAGATAATGGAGTGCCAAATTTGACCCGATACCAGAGGGTTATCGTCAATGTATTACCCAAAGAAGAATGAGAAAAGTCGTATTTCATATAGTAGTAACCTTGGTATTGGTTCTTTCTGGATGCAATTCCCGAAATGAAAAGGAACACGAACCTAAAAAAATGGCAGTGGTCATTTCCACCTTGAATAATCCATGGTTTGTGGTATTGGGGGAATCAGCCGCAGAAAGGGCCCAGGAATTAGGCTATGAAGCCACAATTTTTGATTCGCAGAACAACACCTCAAAAGAAGCCGAACATTTTGAAAATCTGATAGCGGCCGGTTTTGATGCGATTTTGTTTAATCCCACCGATTCCGAAGGTTCCGTTTCCAATGTAAAACGGGCAAAACAAGCAAATTTGCCCACTTTTTGTATGGACAGGGAAATTAATTCGTTGGATGTGGCCACCTCTCAAATAACCTCCGATAATTTTTCAGGATGTGTTTCACTCGGGGAATATTTTGTTCGAAAACTGAACAAAAAAGGGAAATACGTAGAGCTTTTGGGTTTGGTCGGCGACAACAATACCTGGAACCGGTCTAAAGGCTTTCATAGTGTGGTAGATCATTTTCCCGAACTTGAAATGGTTGCGCAGCAAAGTGCCGATTTTGACCGGAGCAAGGCGATGGAAGTGTTGGAATCCGTGATGCAATCGAATCCTGATATTGATGCGGTATTCTGCGGAAACGATGCCATGGCCATGGGTGCCTATCAGGCTTTGGTGGCGGCTGGAAAAGCGGATAGTGTAATGGTTTTCGGATTTGACGGTGCTAAAGATGTCATGGATGCCATAAAGGATAAAAAAATATCGGCCACTGCTATGCAATCGCCCAGGCAAATGGCGCGAGCCGCAGCGGAAATGGCAGATGAATTCTTAAAGGGGAAACGGGATTTCAGCAAAAAAACGCCTCTACAGGTAAAAGTAGTTACCCAAGAAAATATCGATGAGTTTGGAGCTTATGGTTCAGATAACTGATTATGAATAAAGTATTAAAGTATAGCATTCTGGTTGTGGTTCTCGGACTTGCCTTATACGCTTCCGTTAACATTAAACCGCTGGATGAAATCAAAAAGAGCAAAAGTGATTTGACATTCAATGCAGCATCCTATGCCAGCGATTTTATGGCGAACAAAATCGAAACGCTTCCAGCGATCAATGCTTCCGATTTTTTGGGCAATATCTCCGATGAACTTGAAAATTATACTGAACAGAAAGGGAAAAAACTGGGCATCAGCGATGAGTATAATTTTATCATTGAGGGTGAAGCAAGGATAGCCGCTATCGAAGAGGAGTACATTACGGTTCTGCTCGAAGAAAACCAAGAACTGAGGATTGCGACCGAATTTATATTTGGTAATGCCATTCGCGATGGCAGCGGAATGGCCAATATCAATGATTATCAAAATACGATGGATTTCAACTCCATTTCCGTTGAATTGAACAATATTGTCCGTGAAACCGTTGTGCCGCCTTTTAAGAAGAATGCTAAAATTGGCGATGCCCTATATTTTAAGGGAGCCGTCACAATTGATATTGCAGACCCACAAATAAATGGGATTAAAGTGATTCCCCTGATCATTAAATTCAACGACTAAATTGGAGAATCTATCCGACATATTATTTGAGGCCCAAGGCATTACCAAAAAATTCGGTGGGGTTACCGCATTGGATAATGTTAATCTGAAAGTGCACACAGGCAAGGTCAATGTCATTGTTGGCGAAAATGGTGCCGGTAAATCTACTTTAATGAAGATTTTGTCAGGAGTGTATCCTGACTATGAGGGCAAGCTCCTTTTCAACAATGAAGAGGTTCATTTCAATAATCCGAAAGAGGCTATGCAAAAAGGCATTGCCATTATCCATCAAGAATTGAACCTGATTCCATATTTGACCATCACACAGAATATCTTTTTAGGCAGGGAGGTCCGAAATGCATTTGGGCTTCTCGATTCGAAATTGATGCGCAACAAAACCAAGGAACTTTTGACACGGTTGAATTGCGATTTAAACCCAAGCACATTAGTTTCCGAACTAAGGGTGGGCGAACAACAATTGGTTGAAATAGCAAAGGCCCTACTCGGTGAGGCAAAAGTCGTGATTATGGATGAGCCAACATCGGCCATTTCCGACTCGGAGGTCGAGTCGTTGTTCAAAATTATTGCCTCCTTGAAAGAGCAAAACGTGGCCATTTTATATATCTCCCACAAATTGGATGAGCTCTTATTGATCGCAGACCGCTTCATTGGGCTGAGGGATGGAAAAATGGTAGGCACTATTGAAAGTTCCGCCGAGGCCAAAAAGGATGACCTCATTCGTTTGATGGTAGGGCGTGATATTAAAGATGTGTTTCAAAAAGAGAAAGTACCCTTTGGGGAAGAAGTGCTACGAGTTGAAAAAATGAGCCTGCCAAGGAAGTTTGATAAATCGAGCTATGTCTTTAAGGATATCGATTTTAGTGTAAAAAAGGGGGAAGTCCTCGGAATTTTCGGACTGATGGGGGCAGGGAGAACCGAGCTTTTGGAAACCATTTTTGGGTTGCACCCCAAGGTAATGTCGGGCACCGTATATATTGAAAACAAAGAAGTTAAGATACGATCCGTCATGGATGCCATTAGAAATGGAATGGGCCTGGTGCCCGAAGACAGAAAGGAAGATGGTCTGGTCTTGCAGATGGAAATAACCAAGAATATAAGTATGGCAAGCGTTGGGCAAGTCGTAAAGAACGGATTATTGAGTTCAAAATCAGAAGCCAGTTTGTCAAAGAAATATATTGAGGCTCTAAAAATAAAGACCCCTTCGGAAAAGCAGTTTGCAAAAAACTTAAGTGGTGGGAATCAGCAGAAAGTAGTGCTTGCAAAATGGTTGGCGACGAATCCTAAAGTCCTGTTTCTTGATGAGCCTACAAGAGGAATCGATGTGAATGCCAAAAATGAAATCTACCACCTGATAAATTCGTTGGCAAAAAAGGGCTTGGGTCTTGTTGTCGTTTCTTCTGAACTACCGGAAATCTTGGCTATTGCCGATCGCATTTTGGTCTTAAGTGATACGAAAATAAATGCCGAATTCAATCAAGAAAATACCAATGAAGAATTGATTATGCAAGCTGCAATATTATAAAGAATCATAAAGAACAAGCTAGAATACCACCAAAATGACCAATATTAAAAGCACCTTGTTGAAATTTCAGTCCATCATCGCCCTTGTGGTGTTGTGTGTTGTTCTGACCCTACTGTCCGATAAGTTTTTGACTCCCGAGAACGGATGGAATATCATGCGGCAAATTTCAATCAATGTCTGTATTTCGGTAGGGATGACATTGGTAATCCTTACCAAAGGCATCGACCTTTCCGTAGGATCTATGCTAGCTTTTGCAGGAGCGATAACCGCGGGTTTACTACAAAACGGAATAGAGATTCCATCGATGAACATCTTGTTGGAGTTTACGGTTTTCGGAGCCATTTTCGCCGGGTTAATAGTTGGAGGTGGGCTTGGAACCTTTAATGGGTGGATGATCACAAGATTTAAGGTTCCCCCTTTTGTAGCGACCCTGTCGATGTTGACCATTGCCAGGGGAGCCACAATGTTGTGGACAGGAGGTTTTCCCATTACCGGTTTTGGTGACACCTTTGCCTTTATTGGTACGGGTTGGTTTTTGGGCATTCCCATGCCGGTCTGGATTATGGCGGTCGTGGTGGCCATTGCAATGGTAATAACTAGAAAAACCGTCTTCGGCAGGCATATTTATGCCGTTGGGGGCAATGAAAGTGCCGCACGTTTATCGGGTATCAATATCAATAAGGTAAAAGTCTGGGTGTACGCCATCGCAGGTATTTTGTCTGCTGTTGGCGGTATCATTCTCGTTTCTCGATTAGATTCGGCCCAACCCAATGCCGGTATGAGTTACGAACTCGATTCTATTGCCGCTGTGGTCATTGGGGGCACTTCATTATCGGGAGGCAGGGGTTCCATTACGGGCACCGTGCAAGGGGCTTTGATCATTGGGGTTTTGAATAGTGGTTTGGTTTTGTTGAACGTATCCCCCTTTTGGCAACAAATCATCAAAGGATTTGTCATATTATTGGCAGTGATCATGGATCGTTTAAACCATCCGAACGAAGATTAGTCAATCAAAAAACAGCGTTTTAACCAATATGACAACATCTTATATTTTAGCAATTGACCAAGGTACTAGCGGAACTAAAGCGATTATTTTTGATCAAAAAGGGAAACTTGTTACCAAGGCCAGCGTGCCTTTGACTTCCTATTATCCAAAACCCGAATTTGTTGAACAAGATCCTGAGGAAATTTATCAAAATGTGATCGATGCGGTTGCTCATTGTCTTCATGAATTTGAGCAACAATATCCAGGGCATAAAGAAAGAATAATTAGCTGTGGCATATCGAACCAAAGAGAGACCTTTGTACTTTGGGATGAACATGGCCATCCTTTGTGCAATGCCGTGGTCTGGCAATGCAAACGCTCTATTGCAATTTGCAATGGACTTCAGGAAGAAGGAATGGAAGCCGAAATAACGACCAGAACCGGATTAAAAATTGACCCCTATTTTTCTGGAACCAAGCTCATTTGGCTCTATAAGAACAACAAAACAGTACAACGAGCCATTGATGAAGGGCGATGCCATTTCGGAACAGTCGATACATGGCTGCTTTACAAACTTACCAATGGTACGATGTACGCGACTGATATGACCAATGCTTCTCGCACCTTACTTTTTAATATTTCGGATCTGAAATGGGATACCGTGATACTGGAAAGTTTTGGTCTTTCGAAATTAAAAATGCCAGAAATAAAGTGCTCCTCAGCACAATTTGGTACTACTACTTTAGACGGTCATTTTACAGAAGGGATTCCTATAACAGGACTTATGGGCGACTCCCATGCCGCAGCATTCGGAGAAAGGTGCTTTAGCCCGGGAACCGCAAAGGCTACAATGGGAACAGGTTCGTCCGTTTTATGGAATACTGGGAACAACCTAGTACGGTCGGAAAAAGGAATGGTTACCACCATCTGCTGGAGTATAGAGGGTAGAGTCGACTATGCCTTAGAGGGTGTGATCGTGAGCTGCGGGGCTACCATTGAATGGCTTAAAAATCAATTGGAACTTTTTGAGGACAGCGTTGAGACGGGACAGATGGCCACCAGCTTGACCAGTAATGAAGGAGTTTATTTGATTCCAGCCTTTAGCGGCCTTGGGGCACCACACTGGCAAATGGATTGGAAAGCTTCAATTCATGGGATTACCTTCAAAACGGACAAAACCCATTTTGTACGCGCCGCATTGGAATCCATTACCTACCAGATTAAGGATGTTATATCCGTAATGGAAGCAGAGAGCAATATTGAACTAAACGAATTAAATGTTGACGGAGGTATTTCGGCCAATACTTTTCTTATGCAATTCTTGACCGACCTATTAGGAACTAAGGTGGTCAATATTGGTATTGCAGATGTTTCGGCATTAGGGGTGGCCTTTATTGCCGGCTTGGGTGCGGGACTCTGGAAAGACTTAGACGATTTACCCAAACCAATGGAAAATTTACAGGTTTATAAACCTTCATCAAAAAATGATCTCGTAAAAAAGAGCTATGAAGGTTGGCTAAAAATACTGAACGAGAGAAAATTGGCGATATAGTTTATCTTTTCAAAAACTATATACTAAGCTCCTTCCGAAAATCCCTTGGGGTCATACCGCTAAATTTTCTAAAAGTTGCGTTGAATCTACTAATTGAGTTAAACCCGGACTCATAGGCAATTGAAGTTATCGAATCTTGGGTAATGCTTAACTTTCGTTTGGCATACAACAGCCTTTGTTCCAGTAAATAATCAGAAATAGTATAACCAAATGCTTTTTTGAATATAACGTTAGCGTAGTCTGGGTGTAATTCCACGGCCTTAGCTACATCTACGACTTTAATTGGACTATTAAAGTTTTTGGCGATATAGACAGCTATTTTTTCGACCAAATTTATCGGAAGCGGCTCAACCTTTTCGATAGAAGAAGTGGCATTCATTGTTCTGTAAGCAAACCGTTTTAAATACGCCTCGATTTCCAGACTACAAATTTCCTTCAGAACCTCAGTGTCCCTATTAAGTTCATCGGCCCAACGTTCGAATATTTGATTTGCTAAAACAGGGTTTGAAGGTTTGTAAGTCGTAGCTTTGAGTTCGCCTCGAAAGAGCATGTCCAAAAATTGCTTTGGGAGATTCCAACTGAGCAATGTGGAAAAAGGAATTGTAATTACGTGATAAGGGGCATCTTCGGAAAAATCAACAATCTGATGTGGAAACAATGCCCAAAAAACAATCATCCTACCTTTTTTGATCTTAAATTTTTGGTCATGAATCAAATAAGTCAATGATCCTTCAGGTAAGTAGTTGATTTCAATCTCATTATGTCTATCCGGCCTTTCCATTAACTTGGGCTGCCATAACTCACATGTCAAGCCGTATGGCTTTAAGTCCTGCCTGTTTTCATCGAATTTCTTTAGCATATCGGAAAACGATAGATTATAATGCAAATATAAGTTTTATCTACTTAAATACTAGTAATAATAGATGACTATAGTTCAAACGAATATGAAGAGCGACTTAATTTCTATTAGTAGATTATACTACCGAAATTTGGATAACAGTATGGAATTTCATGTTAGGGAAGGTTACCCCTTGAGTTATATTTTACCTGTCCAAAAGGTTTAGTACAATGCCCCGCATATTTATGGTCTTTTCAAAATAGCAATAGTACCATTAGGATAACTACCACATGCGACAGTTGTATATAAAGGCCATTTTACGGCACAAATTTTTATAAAAAAGTTTAGATAGCGGTTAATAGCAAACCATATTTTAAGAAACTTCATTAAACTTATATTGCAAAACACCTATAAGTTTTGCCTCTGAATGTACCGTTTTGAATGCAGTTTAGAGTTCGGTTAATCAGTTTTGGAAATAGAATAAAGCATTGATTGTGAGTTTGTTGAAATTAGAGTTTTCTTTCGATTATCCCGACGAACCACTAAATAGGCGGTATCAAAGCACTGTCAACTGACTGATTGACAGTGCTTTTTGTTTTTTTTCGCATTCATTTCAAACCAATTGAACCTTCCTTCTTCACACTAAAATTATTTTCAAATAACGCTAGTGTCATCGCTTAGATGCTGTTTGATAATATCCCAATGTATTGATAAACAACGTGTAAAATCAATTCAATTGCTGAATTGATAGAGCTGTTCCAATCTCTTCACTTACCTCGAAACACGTATAATTTTAAAAAAGAATCATAAGTTTCCCTGTAATTTTTTAGAGAATTTATAGTATATTCGCTTGTAATGTGTTGAATTAACACTTATTTTGTGAATCAGAGCGTATTTCAGTTGTGTTCCTGTAACGTCAAGTGATGGAATAAGGTAACGGTATGGATTTCTAACTTGAAAAAGGGAAGACTCCATGTTAAATACTCGAAAGCCCTGATGTCAAAATTTTAAAAAAACTGTTTCAGGATGTTTGGGTCATTTCCCTTTTTACAAATTGTTCTGGAGCAGAGTGGGAATCGACAAAAAGTAATAGTATGCGCTTTCCTTTATTTTATGGGCCTTTACTTACGGCTGCTGCACCATAGAATTAAAATAGGGAGGGTTGTGTATAATTTAATCAATTAAAGAACATCAGCTAACAAGCAAAATCTAACAACAGTTAACTAAAAACAAACAAGTATGAAACTTTTTTCTGTAACGCTGGCTATAGCATTGGCATGTTGTGCCACAGCTATGTCCCAAACCGACCAACAAAACATAATCGAGGATTTTAAGCCCTCTACATTAAACCAACCCGGGAAAGAATATCCCCAAGTCAATTCACAGGGATATGCCCGTTTCAAGATAGAGGCACCCGCAGCAGACAGCGTAAGGGTAAGCCTTGGACTTGGCGGAAGGGGCGGAACAAAACTGACCAAGACCGAAGATGGTTTTTGGATGGGCACAACCGAGGGTCCTATGGACGAAGGGTTCCATTATTACCATGTAAATGTTGATGGTGGTACCTTTAATGATCCGGGCGCCCTGAATTTCTATGGATCTGTGCGTTGGGAAAGTGGCATAGAGATACCGGCCCATGATCAGGATTTTTATGCATTGAAGAATGTGCCACACGGTAAGGTTGAACAAGTTCTTTTTCCTTCGGAAAGCACCAACACTTCCCGAAGGGCTTTTGTGTACACCCCTCCAGGGTATACTGAAAATCAATCTAAAAAATATCCCGTATTGTATCTGCAGCACGGATGGGGCGAGGATGAAACCGCATGGAGCAACCAAGGACATGCCAACCTTATCATGGACAATCTTATAGCCGAGGGAAAAATTGAACCTTTCATTATTGTGATGACGTATGGAATGACCAATGAAATCAAATTTGGTGGTCTTAGGAATTTTGATATTACCCCATTTCAAACCGTTTTGGTGGACGAATTGATTCCCTACATCGATGCCAATTTCCGTACCATGGCCGATAAGTCGCACAGGGCCATGGCCGGCCTTTCCATGGGCGGGATGGAGACAAAAATGATCACGCTCAACAAGCCCGAGGTCTTTTCGTACTACGGACTTCTTAGCGGAGGCACCTATAGCCCCGAGGACATCAAGGAAAATGCAGATGTAAAACTGATATTCTTGAGCTGTGGGAGCAAGGAAAGACCCGAAGCTGTCAAGAGTGCCGCCACCGCATTAAAAGAGGCCGGGATAAATGCCGTTTCCTATATTTCCGAAGGAACTGCCCACGAATTCCAGACTTGGAGACGTAGCCTGCATGAACTTGCCCCGCTTCTTTTCAACTAATCTGATCAGGCAAAAAGAAAGCATCATGAAACATGCATTTTCTATTGTAGCGATACTTTTTTTTACGGCACAGATTACATGTGTGGCACAATCAAATTATGAACCTTCAGAGACCAACCAACCGGGGAAAGAATATCCCAAAGTCAATTCTGAAGGACGTGTCAAGGTCAGCATCCTTGCCCCGGAAGCCAAAAAAGTACAATTGGACATCGGCGGTGTTAAATACGATTTGACCAAGGACAGCGAAGGGGTCTGGACAGGCGAATCAGCTCCGCAGGATGAAGGCTTTCACTATTATCAGTTGAACATTGATGGCGCTTCGGTTCCCGACCCTGGCACCAAATACTACTATGGTGCTGGTAGATGGGGGAGTGGTATCGAAGTCCCCGCCAAGGATAAAGAAAAATATGCCCTGAAGGACGTTCCCCATGGCAAGGTTTCCGAGCAGCTCTATTTTTCCAACATAACCCAGGCCTGGAGAAGATGTTTTGTATACACCCCTCCGGGGTACAACAAAGACACTACAACCGAATACCCAGTACTGTACCTTCAACATGGTAGTTTTGAGGATGAAACAGGCTGGGCCGAACAAGGAAAAGCCAATCTTATTTTGGACAACCTGATTGCGGCAAATAAAGCGGTTCCCATGATTGTTGTCATGGATAACGGCTATGCTTATAGGCCATCGGAGGGTAGTGCACGACCGCAATCGGTGTTTGAGGAGGTTTTGATCAATGAGGTCATCCCATTGATCGATACAGAATACCGAACAAAATCTGATAGGGAGCACAGGGCCATTGCCGGACTTTCTATGGGCGCCAACCAGACCATGCGCATCATCATGAACCATCTGGACAAGTTTGCTTCTTACGGAGGTTTTAGTGGTACATCAAACTATCCCAACAGTGATGAGATTGACACTGCCACATTTTTGGACGGAAAGTTTCATGATGGCGATGCGGTGAATGAACAGATCAACGTTTTTTGGCTCGGGCTGGGAACCAAAGAGCCGGATATTTTCATGAAAACCGTGGGTGCCTTCAAAAATATGCTGAAAAAACAGGGTATCGACTATACTTTTTATGAATCAGAGGACACCGCCCACGAATGGTTGACCTGGCGGAGAAGTCTATATGAATATGCACAACTGCTTTTTAAAAATTGAAGTATCAACACTGAATTCTTAACACTTCTGAAATGATTTTTACACGCTTATTTTATACAATTTTCGCATTTGCATTTCTGTTTATATCGACCTTAGGTTTTGGTCAACAGGCAAATGTAAATCTGGACTACAACCCCCAGAAAGATACGGAAGGGCTCATCCCCTTTAGTGCACAGGTAAACTCTCCCGAAGTACATGACGACCAAACCGTTACGTTTCGTTTGAAGGCTCCCCATGCGCAAACAGTGGAATTAAATCCAGGCGCCATTAACACAGCTTTGGGTAAGGGCAGGGAACCCATTCCTTTTACCAAAGGAAAGGATAGTATTTGGACATTGACCATTGGGCCACTACCTCCTGATATGTACGCATACCATTTGCGGGTTGATGGCGTTCAAATGGCCGATCCAAATAACACGTATGCGGCATTTACTGCCATGCCTCCCTATAGCGAATTGATCGTACATGGAGATAGTCCGGCATATTATGATGCAAAAGAGGTGCCTCATGGAAATGTCACCCGTCACATTTATCATTCTAATGTGACCCAAGGCGAACGTGAACTGTACGTGTACACCCCGCCCGGATACGACCCTGAAAAAAAATATCCCGTTCTCTATTTATTGGGTGGAAGTGGCGAACTGCCTTCAAATTGGGTATATGACGGCAGAGCGAATCTAATCATGGACAATCTTTTGGCAGAAAATAAAGCCAAGCCCATGATAATTGCCATCCCCAATAATCAGATCATACACAGAAACCATCCACAGCATTCTGAACTCACTTTCGATATTTTTGAGAAAGAACTTAGAAACCATGTCATTCCGGTGGTCGATGCAAATTATAGCACGATCCCGAACCCCAAAGGAAGGGCAATCTCCGGTTTGTCCATGGGAGGTCGGCATAGTATGTTTATCGGTTTCCGCTCGCTCGATTTATTTGCGAATTTTGGTATTCTTAGTGCTGGAGATACCACTGCGGAAACCACGTTGTCCCATTTTTTAAATGACCCAGAAGTAAATAATAAGATAGATTATCTTTTTGTGGGCCAGGGTACCAAGGAAGCGGAAGGTTTTTTTAATGCAAGGGTTCAGGGTCTCATCGAGGCATTAAATAAACATGATATAGAACACGAATACTACGTAGGTGGAAACGGGGGGCACGACTGGTCTACCTGGCGCCATCTTTTGTACTTTAGGTTCTTGCCCAACCTTTGGCAGAATTAGAACAACCAACCCAAAACATTAGTGATGAAGAATATAAGTTTAGTATTGTTTTCATTAGCCATAATTTCTCTGGGTTCCTGCACCAAACCATTGGAACCCGGCCAGGTAAAGATTAAGCATGGAATAGTACAAGGAACCATTGAAGACGACTTGACCGTATTTAAGGGAATTCCATTTGCCGCACCTCCGGTGGGAGACCTCAGGTGGAAGGCCCCAGAACCCGCCGATGAATGGGAAGGCGTAAAGCAGACCACCGAATTTGGACCTGCTCCCATGCAGGGAGGAAATCCGCCTTCAGGAAAAAGCGAGGACTGTCTGTATCTTAATATCTGGAGTCCGGCAAAATCCCCGGACGAAAAAATTCCGGTTTTGGTTTGGATCTATGGAGGTGGGTTTAGTTTTGGGTCAACTTCAGAACCCGTGTATGATGGCACCAATTTGGCCAAAAAAGGGGTGGTACTGGTCAGTATTCCCTACCGGGTGGGCCAATTGGGCTTTTTGGCGCATCCTGAATTAAGTGCAGAGAATCCCAACAATGTTTCTGGAAACTATGGCTTGTTGGATATGATTGCCGGACTGCAATGGATACAGGAAAACATTTCAGCCTTTGGTGGCGACCCGGGCAAAGTCACCATTTTTGGAGAGTCGGCGGGAGGTATCGCCGTCAGCATGTTATGCGCTTCTCCATTGGCCAAAGGACTGTTTCATGGAGCTATTTCCCAAAGTGGGGGTTCATTCGGGCCGCCAAGGCCAACAACCTATCCGGGTGAAAATATGAAAACCTTGGATGTGGCAGAACAAGATGGAGTTTCCTATGCAGAAAAAGCAGGAGCATCCAGTTTGGAAGATTTAAGGGACATTCCTGCGGAAAAACTTCCCATGGGAATGGGGATGGGAGGCGCATGGCCCATTATTGACGGCTATGTAATTCCAGATGATCAATTTGTGCTTTATGAATCGGGCAAGTACAATGATGTGCCGGTATTGATCGGTTACAATTCTGATGAAGGAGCCAGTTTTTCTCGGGAAAAAGACCCGGAAAAGCATACAGAGAGTGTGCATCTTCGGTATGGGCCTTACGCAGACTCCCTTTTAACAGCATATCCTTTGGAAGAGAATGCGGTGACCAAGACGGCCCGCGATTTGGCCCGTGATGCCGCCTTTGGATGGCAAACGTGGAGTTGGGCGAGGCTTCAGGCCAAAACCGGGGATTCAAAGGTGTTTTATTATTATTTTGACCAACATCCAGACTACCCCGAGGATTCTCCCAACTATGGATACGGGTCGCCTCACGGCCAAGAAGTCGCTTACGTCTTCCTTAATCTGGATAACCCTGACATAAGTGAATCGGATACGGAAATTTCAGAAGCCATGGGGACGTATTGGACCAATTTTACCAAATATGGGGACCCCAATGGCGAAGGAGTGCCCAATTGGCCAGCTTTCAACAATGAAACCAAGGAAGTCATGTATTTTCGGCAAAAACCAGTTATTGGAACTGTTCCCAGTGAGGCTTCCCTGGAAGTCCTTGACAATTATTTTGAATGGAGGAGAACGCCCGAAGGAAAGGAGTGGGCCAAGTAGTGATTTAAAAAATTTAAAAAGTATATAATGAATAAAAAGAACATCCCTTTAATGACCATTCTTCTAGCGTTATTTGCGCTGGTAGGTTTCAACGGTATCGAAAACCATGATTATCCGGCCCCAAAGAATACACCCGTGTTCACAAAAGTGGTGTACCAGGGCAATGATCAAGTGTATAAGGATTATCCCTTGGAAGCTGATGAGTTCTATAACCCCATCCTTCAGGGCTGTTACCCCGATCCGGCCATCACCAGAAAGGGAGACGATTACTATTTGGTATGTTCCTCATTTGCCATGTTTCCGGGAGTGCCTATTTTTCATTCCAAGGATTTGGTGAACTGGACCCAGATTGGCCATGTGCTGGATCGGGTTTCGCAATTGGATGTCCATGATACAGGAATAAGTCAAGGGGTATATGCCCCAGGGATCACCTATAACCCAAACAATGATACCTTCTATATGATCACTACCGCCTTTGCCGGGGGAGCGGGGAACATTGTGGTGAAGACCAAAGACCCCAAGGCAGGTTGGAGCGATCCGTACCACCTGAAATTCAATGGTATTGACCCATCACTGTTTTTTGATGATGATGGGAAAGCCTATGTAGTGCATAATGATGCTCCAGACGAGGGCAAGGAACTCTACAGCGGACACAGGGTCATCAAAATTTGGGAATATGATGTGGAAAAGGACCAAGTCATTTCCGGTACCGATAAAATCATCGTTGATGGAGGGGTGGATTTGGCCGATAAGCCCATCTGGATTGAAGCACCACATATTTATAAAAAAGATGGAAAATATTACCTCATGTGCGCTGAGGGTGGCACAGGGGGATGGCACAGTGAAGTGATTTTTATCAGTGACAGTCCCACAGGCCCTTTTGTGCCCGCTCCGAGCAATCCCATCCTTACCCAGCGCTATTTTCCCAAGGAAAGAGAGAACAAAGTGGATTGGGCAGGCCATGCCGATTTGGTCTTGGGACCAGATGATAAATATTACGGTGTTTTTCTGGCGGTTAGGCCCAACGAGGAGAATAGGGTGAACACGGGAAGGGAAACGTTTATTTTGCCCGTGGATTGGTCGGGTACGTTTCCCGTTTTTGAAAACGGATTGATCCCCATGGAGCCAAAGCTGAAGATGCCCGAAGGGGTCGAGAACAAAATGGGACAGGAAGGGTTCTTTCCCAATGGAAACTTTACCTATACCGAAAATTTCTCTTCAGAAAAGCTGGATTATAGATGGATAGGTCTTCGTGGACCCCGTGAAGCTTTTATGAAGCAAACCAAAAAAGGTTTGGAGATTACCCCATTCGATACCCACATAGAAGAATTAAAACCCACATCGACCCTTTTCTATCGTCAGCAACACGATAGTTTTTCCTTTACAACCACCCTGGAGTATCAACCCAAATCTGAAACTGATTTGGCTGGTGTGACCGCCTTTCAGAATGAAGGCTCCAATTATGTATTTGGGGTGACCAAGAAAGGAGATGATTATTTTTTGGTGCTGGAGAAAAACGCACGGCCCAATCGTAGGGGTGGAACCGTTTCAGAGATTATTGCAAGTGAAAAAGTAGACCTTAAAGCACCTATACATCTTCAAATAAAGGCAAATGGTGATAAGTATGAGTTTGCCTACTCGGCAGATGGCACTGAATTCACAACAGTCGGTGGAGTGGTTTCGGGCGATATACTTTCCACCGATGTGGCCGGTGGATTTACCGGTGCTCTTTTGGGGCTGTATGCCACTAAGGCGAATGACATCGTACCACAATAACAACAACCAAACCATCAGGAAAAAATAGACCCATGAAAAAATCAGTGATACACTTTTGTATGTTGGCGGCAATGCTCATGTGCACCGGAAACATTATGGCACAGGACCCCAATTTTCATATTTATTTAAGCTTGGGGCAGTCAAATATGGAAGGGAACGCCCGAATAGAGGCACAGGACACCGTTGACATAAATGACCGTTTTAAGGTATTGCAAGCAGTTGACTGTCCTGACCTGAATAGGGAAAAGGGAAAATGGTACACCGCAGTACCTCCCTTAAGTAGGTGTAAAACAGGATTGACCCCCACTGATTATTTTGGAAGGACACTGGTGGAAAAACTTCCGGACAGCATAAAAGTTGGTGTGATCAACGTGGCTGTAGGGGGCTGTAAAATTGAACTTTTTGACAAAGACAATTACAAGGAATACGTGTCAACCGCACCGGATTGGTTAAAGAACATGGTGGCGGAATATGATGGCAATCCATATGGTCGCCTTGTTGAAATGGCAAAGATTGCCCAAAAAGACGGTGTGATCAAGGGAATTCTATTGCATCAGGGAGAATCAAACACTGGGGACACCCTTTGGCCCAAAAAAGTCAAAATAGTGTATGACAACATTCTTGAAGATTTGGATTTAGAGGCCTCAAAAACGCCTTTGCTTGCCGGGGAAATGGTACACGCAGATCAGGGAGGAATATGTGCCAGCATGAACAAAATTGTGGCCACATTGCCAGAAACCATTCCCAATGCGCATATCGTTTCCTCTAAAGGATGTCCTGACGCCAAGGACAACCTTCATTTTAATGCTGAAGGGTATCGCATGCTTGGCAGAAGATATGCCATAAAGCTGCTCAATGTGCTGCGCAATCAAGCTAATGACCCGGTAGCCCAAAAACATGCTCCCGAAGGATTTGATACAGTTAGAAATGGAATACCAAAAGGTAGAATAGACAGTATAATGTACAGGTCAAAGACCGTGGGCACCGAGCGAAAGGCAATGATTTATACACCTCCGGGTTTTAGCAAATCAAAAAGATATCCGGTGTTGTACCTATTGCACGGTATAGGGGGTGACGAAAAGGAATGGCTTACCCACGGCACTCCGCAAGTAATATTTGACAACCTGTATGCAGACGGAAAATTGGAACCAATGATTGTGGTGATGCCCAATGGACGGGCCATGAAGAATGACCGGGTGGAGGGAAATATTTTCAGTAAGGAAAGGGTAGAGGCGTTCGCTACTTTTGAAAATGACCTTTTAAACGATTTGATCCCATTTATTGAGAAGAATTTTAAGGTATACAAGGATAGGGAACATAGGGCGATATCCGGGCTTTCCATGGGTGGCGGACAGACCTTGAATTTTGGTCTTGGCAATTTGGATACATTTGCTTGGGTCGGGGCATTTTCATCTGCTCCCAATACCAAAGTGCCCCAAGAATTGCTTCCAGACCCTGAAAAAGCCAAAACATTGGAATTACTTTGGATTTCCTGCGGGGATGCAGATGGCTTGATGCCTTTTAGCAAACGGACCAGCGATTATCTCCGAGATCACGATGTGCCCCATATTTTCTACGTGGAACCCGGAGGACATGATTTTGAGGTATGGAAAAATGACCTTTATATGTTCTCGCAATTGCTTTTTAAACCCGTGGATAAATCGATTCTCAATAAATACAGTGTTTTGGGAATGCCGGCCAGTACCAATGTAAGGCGCGCCCAATATCCGCAAATTCTACCCGATAGTAGGGTGATTTTTAAGACAAAGGCCCCTGAAGCAAAACAGCTACAGATAGACCTCGGTAAAAAATACGATATGGAAATCGATGATGAAGGATTCTGGACGGTAACCACCGACTCCATCAGCGAAGGGTTTCATTATTATTCCTTACTTATTGATGGTGTTGCTGTGGCGGACCCCGCCAGTGAGACATTTTATGGTATGGGACGCATGGCAAGTGGTATTGAGATTCCGTTTAAGGGAGATGGCTATTATAGCCTGAAGGAGGTGCCCCATGGTGATATCAGAATCAATAAATATTTTTCAGCGGCCTCGGGTACATGGCGCGAAATGTACGTCTATACCCCGCCAGGGTATGACAACTCTTCGGAAGACTATCCCGTACTTTACCTTTTGCATGGAGGCGGGGAAGACCAACGCGGTTGGGCCAATCAGGGCAAAACAAACTTAATTTTGGATAATCTGATTGCTGAAAACAAAGCTGAACCCATGATCATAGCTATGTTGGACGGTAATGTCTCCAGTCCTGGTGGAGTTGCTGGATTCAATGAAAATGCACTTGTGGCCTTTGAGAATGAGCTCAAACAAGGGGCAATCCCCTTTGTTGAGCAAAAGTATCGGGTAAAGACCGGTGCCAAGAACAGGGCTTTGGCCGGACTGTCGATGGGTGGTTTGCAAACCTTGCATGCCGGGGTTCACAATACGGATATGTTTTCCCATTTAGGGGTGTTCAGTTCGGGCTGGTTCGCCAACAATGATGAATTATCGGGGCTACAGTATGAGTACATGCAAGACAATGTAGCTACCATAAACAACAACCTCAAAAATTTCTTTATTTCAATGGGAGGTCCAGAGGACATTGCCTATAAAAACTGTCAGGTGATGATGAGAAAATTTGATGAAATGGGCATTGAGTACGATTATAGCGAATACCCTGGAGGCCATACGTGGCCTGTTTGGCGCCATGACCTATATAATTTTGCGCAATTGCTCTTTGCTGAATAATAAGGATGAGGTAAAACATTAAGCTGTTGAGCCGTTTTTTGGTCAATCCATAACTGAAACCCAGGTCATAAACGGAGTGGCTGACGGGGGTGTATGTGAACGTCACATTTATCAGCCCTTTATAGCCAAAAACTTCTCAGGGGGAGATACCCTTTACCACCCAAAAGTAGAAAGATATAGGAGTCACCGGGTCAGTTTTAAAAATATTTTTGGCATTGTCTCTGGGTCAATGGCCTTCATATCCAGCAATTGTAATGATTTGACCATGTGCAAAGTAGTTTTTTTATAATGCTTGAAGTGTGGAGTTTGTAAATGTGATTTGTAAGCTTCTTTATCGGCATAAATTTCCAAAAGCTTGATTTGATTTGGATGGTCTTGTTGATACATGGGATAAATACAAATGACACCGGGTTCCAACCTAACCGAAGCTTCCGATTCTACTTTGAGAATTGCCAAATAATCTTCCATAAATTCAGGTTCTACCTCAATTTCGGCCATACGGACCATCATATTCCCATATGCAGTATGTTTTGAATTTACATTCTTCTTGTTGCATGAGATAAAAATCAATGGAATTACCAAGAAGACAAGCTTTGATAAATAGTTATTCATGTCGTATACTATTGTTCCGATCAATTCAACATCCTAAACGCATTGGGTGTATGCCCCACCCGTTGTTTAAAAAGCCGGCTAAAGTGTTGCGGATATTTGAAACCGAGTTCATAGGCAATCTCACTGACCGATTTACTGGGGTCGAACACCTTTTCCTTGGCTACATCAATAAGTTTGTTCTGGATGTATTCCTGCGCGGAATAGCCGGTTTCCTTTTTCACCAAATCACCAAAATAGTTGGGGGATAAATGCAATTGTTCCGCAAAATAGGAGACAGAGGGAAGGCCGATCACCTTGGGTTTGTCCGAACTCAAATATTCATTCAAAAGAACATCAAACTTTTGGAGGGAACTTTGATGCATGGTTTCCCTGGTAAGAAACTGTCGGTCATAAAACCGGAGGCAATAATCCAAAAACAGCTCAATATTGGACACAATCAATTTTTTACTGTGCTTATCCAGGTTTTGTTCCAACTCGAACTGTATTTTTTCAACCAAACTCAATAGAATCTTCCTCTCTTTTGCAGAGAGGTGCAGTGCTTCGGTACTTGAATAGGAGAAAAAACTATAGCTATGCATCTTTTTAGCTAAACTGGTGCCCAACAAAATATCAGGATGAAATAAGATAGCATACCCTTTGGGTACGTAATCAGGCTCATACCCCCCTAATTCCAAAGTTTGGTTCGGTGCCACAAAAACAAGGGTTCCTTCGTCATAATCATACGGCTTACCACCATATTTAAGCTTACAACCCTTTGCATCCTTCA
The DNA here is from genome assembly GCF_001683915.1 of Allomuricauda sp. CP2A. Classification (GTDB taxonomy): domain Bacteria; phylum Bacteroidota; class Bacteroidia; order Flavobacteriales; family Flavobacteriaceae; genus Flagellimonas. The sequence continues at coordinate 23,655 of NZ_LXTT01000143.1, forward strand.
AGAAAATGGCATAGCAATTAAAATGCATGGCATTATAGGTCGGAATCATTTTTCCTTCATCAACCACATGCTCAAAATCAACAATGCCCACCAACGGATGTAAGACCTCCTGTTTTCGTATTGCCAGATAATCACCTACGGTATTGATGTCCTTCCTGTTTTTCATGAACCCACACAATTTAATGTTAAAGATAAGGCATTGATAGTCAGTTTGTAAAACAACAACCCCAAAATCCGTAAATAGGGTAGGTAAACCCGTAATATGGGTAGGTACATTGGTATTTAAGGATTGTATTTTTGAAGAAATATGCACTTTTCATTAAAACTTGATAATATGAAAAAATTGATCCTTGGAATAGTTACACTTTTTATTGCTGCTCCAATTTCTGCCCAAAACGCTTCGGTTGAAAAAGAAATAAGAGAACTTTCACAAAAGAAATGGCAATGGATGGCCGATAAAAATGTGGACGAATTGGCAACTCTTTTTCATGACAAAGCCAAATTTGTGCACATGAGCGGTTCTTGGAAAAAGGACAGGGAACTAGAAATCATTGAAAACGGAAGTATTTGGTACAAGCAAGCGGATGTACATGATGTGGCCGTTGAGGTTTTTGGTGATGATACCGCTGTACTTTGGAACCGCATTACCCTCATGGCCCATGTTCGTGGCAGTGACGTATCAAATGAGTTTACAGTGACCGAATTCTACAAAAAAGAAGGCGATGATTGGAAACTGTTGGATCTCACCTTTAGCAGTGTACGTGATACGCACAAAATAGAACACTGACAAATCAGATGAAAAATGAATATAAAAACAACGATTTTTAGCTTTTTACTTGTCCTTATCAATGCCCATACAGTCTTGGCACAATCAACGGATATTGAACAGGAAATCACGGAGCTCTCCAAACAAAAATGGCAATGGATGGCTAACAAAAATGCCGATAAGCTTGTCGAACTTTTCCATGACAAGGCCAAGTTTGTCCATATGGGCGGTACTTGGGGCAAGGAGCGGGAAGTGGATATTATCAGGGAAGGCTTCATCCATTATAAAAAGGCCGATGTCCATGAGGTCATGGTGGAGGTACTCAATGATAATACTGCAATTCTTTGGAACCGGATTACGCTTTTGGCCGTTGTGGGACCAAACGAGGTAAGCAACCCATTTATGGTGACGGAGGTCTATACAAAAGAGGATAATACATGGAAATTGGCGGATCTGACCTTTAGCAAGTTGCTTGAGCCAGAACGTTAATGTCTTCAAACACCTTAAAATCAAGAAGATATTTTAATAACTTTAATAAGAATAAAACTTCATCATGGCAGCTTTCAATCTAAAAATTAACGGGAAGAATATTGAAGTGGATGTAGATCCCAACACCCCCTTGCTCTGGGTATTGCGAGACCATTTGAATTTGGTCGGGACCAAGTATGGCTGTGGTATCGCCCAATGTGGGGCCTGTACCGTGCATCTTGGGGATATCGCAACACGTTCCTGCATGTTGACCGTTTCTTCCGTGGGTAACCAAGAGATCACCACTATCGAAGGGCTTTCGGAAGATGGGGACCATCCCGTACAAAGAGCCTGGTTGGAGGTTGATGTGCCACAATGTGGCTATTGTCAGGCAGGACAAATCATGACGGCATCCGCCCTGTTGAAGAAAAACCCCGATCCAACGGATGAGGAGATTGAAATGGCCATGAACGGCAACATCTGCCGTTGCGGGACGTATTTACGGATCAAAAAAGCCGTGAAATTGGCTGCGGAAAACAATTCTTGAATCAACCCAAAAAAGATAACATGACACTGATTAAAACACAAATAGGAAGAAGGGCATTTATACGGAACACCAGTTTGGCCAGTGGAGGGCTGGTACTTGGTTTTAGCATATTGAACTCCTGTAAGTCCAAGGATGCCGAAAAACTGGCCGCCCTCGAAATGCCCGAGGAGTGGTTTGAAATCAATGCCTATCTGAAAATCGGTGATAATGGATTGGTAACCATTATGGCTCCGAATCCTGAATTTGGCCAAGGGGTGATCACCTCCATGCCCATGATCGTGGCCGATGAACTCGATGTTGATTGGAAAAATGTTTTGGTGGAGCAGGCTAATTTTGACCAAGAGGACTACGGTTGGCAGTTTACCGGAGGTAGCCAAGGTATCCGAAGAAGGTGGGAAGGATTGCGTATGGCCGGGGCCACCGCAAAACAAATGTTGAAAGAGGCTGCTGCCCAAACCTGGCAAGTGCCCGTTGCTGAAATCACAGTTGCCAAAGGTGTTTTAAGTCATACCGCTACCAACAAATCTGCAGGGTTTGGAGAAATGGCATCCATAGCGGCCAATTTGGAAGTGCCAGAAGAAGTGCCCTTGAAGGAGGTCAAGGATTTTACCATTATCGGAACATCCAAAAAAAGTGTTGAAAACCATAAAATTGTCACCGGAAAGCCCTTGTTTGGCATTGACTATCAGTTTGATGGAGCTTTAACGGCCATGGTGGTACATCCTCCAGCATTTGGCCTGCAACTAAAATCTTTTGATGGTTCCCAAATCAAAACCATGCCGGGGATTGTGGATGTGTTTAAAATAAAGACACTGGAAGACAGCTTCACCCGGGGTTATTTCGATACCAATGCGTTTACGGATCTGGTTGCCATTGTGGGCAAATCTACATGGGAGGTCATGAACGCCAAAAAACAATTGGAGGTCGAATGGGAACCTATTGCAGATTCCAAGTTTAAAATGGATCGGTTCGGTACCGAAATGGAGGTTGATGTCCCCAGCGGTCTGGAGAGTACGGAAGACCACTATGCCCAAATGAATGAAATGGCGGCAAAGTCAGCGACCACTACCCGCAAGGACGGTAATCCAGAGGAAGTGTTCAAAATCGCCGCAAAGACCATTGAGCGTTCCTATAGCTGTCCGTTCCTGGCACACAACTGCATGGAACCCATGAACTTTTTTGCTCATGTGACCGACGAAGGGGCAAAACTAGCAGGTCCTTTACAAGCTCCAGTTTTAACTGCTCCAACCGTTGCAGCTAGATTGGGCATACCTGTGGAAAAAATTGACATTGAACTCACTCGAATGGGTGGGGGATTTGGGAGACGAGCTTATGGGCACTATGCCGTGGAAGCCGCATTGATATCCAGAGAGGCAAAAGCTCCTGTAAAATTGGTCTATACCAGGGAAGATGATATGAGCTGTGGGATTTACCGTCCATCCTACATGGCATCATATAAAGCCGCCCTGGATGAAAAGAACAATTTGGTGGCCTTTCATGTCAAAGCCGGTGGAATTCCCGAAACCCCTCTTTTTGCCAACCGTTTCCCCGCCGGGGCCGTCGATAATTATTTGGCACAACAATGGGAAATCAATTCCAATATCACCATTGGTGCATTTAGGGCGCCCCGCTCGAACTTTATGGCCGGGGCGGAACAATCGTTCTTGGACGAAGTGGCCGAAGCAGCGGGAAAAGACCCGATTGATTTCCGGCTGGAATTGTTGGAAAGAGCCAAAAGCAACCCTGTGGGTGAAGAAAATGACTATGATCCAGACCGCTTGGCAGGTGTTTTGAAACTGGTCCGAGAGAAATCGAATTGGGGCCAAACCCCTTCGGGTGTGCATAGAGGGGTGTCGGCATACTTTTGTCATAACAGTTATGCTGCCCATGTGTTGGATATTGTTTTGGAGGATGGTCAGCCTAAAGTAACAAACGTAGTGTGTGCAATAGATTGTGGTATCGTCATCAATCCTGATGCAGCAGCAAATATGGCCGAAGGTGCCATAATTGACGGTATTGGCAATGCCATGTATGGTGAATTAACATTTAGGGATGGTCAACCACAACAACACAATTTTGATCGCTACCGCATTGTTCGTCATACTGAGGCACCAAAAAACATAGAAGTGCACTTTGTTCAAAATAAAATAGACCCTACGGGTCTGGGAGAGCCACCTTTCCCCCCAGTCTTTGGGGCATTGGCCAATGCGCTTTACAAAGCCACAGGTAGAAGGTACTACAAGCAGCCTTTTATTTCGGACAGGCCGCCATTGGTGGGCTGATATTTAAGGTTTTTAATTGAAATCGGAATCTGGAAACACCATCATAACTACAACATTCTGGCTTTTTTACGGGTTGTTTAGCTAAAATTAAATAGATGAGGGGTCAAACCTTGGCATGCTCTTTTGAATCAAAACAAACATAAAGACACCGTCTATCCCTGATTTTACTGAACATATCCGAAAAGACTTTGGACTGCAAATTTTGGGCAAAGATAAATTGAAGGGATTAAATAAATTCGCTGAACCCTCGTTATATTTGTAAAACCAACAGATTCTAGTCTATATCTTATGGCCAAAACCTCTAAAGATTATCTCTCCGATATTCTGCAATTAAATTTAAACGAATTAGAATTCCAATGGTTGACAGGTGCTGTGGTGCAAATCTCAAAAGCCAAAAGCCGAAAAGATCTTTATATTACCTATAGTCTGTGCACTACCAAAATCCAAGATACGCCCATTACCGATTTCGGCCCTCAGGAGTACGAATGGAAAAGCTATTTGGAGACTCAAAAGGCATCGACCTTGGAGATTTCCAGAATATTTGTGCTTTCTTCCGTGCTGGAAGCTAGCGGAGAATTTTTACAACCCGTACAGCAATTGATTCAGGTTGCGGATAAAACCGAATTGGAAACCTTTCTAAAATATTTGGTTTTGTTGCCAGAACCAGAAAGCTTCAAGTTTGCTGCCGTAGAAGCACTACGGACCAACATCGCCACGGTTTTTAATGCCATATCCCAATACAATCCATACCCATCCCAATATTTTACGACGGCTGAGTGGAACCAAATGTATCTCAAGGCCGCTTTTATGCAGCAAGATTTGAAGAAGATACCTAAAGTTGAGAAAATGGCCAACAAGGATTTGGCGCGGATTATCTCCGATTATGCACATGAAAGATGGGCCGCTTCCAGAGTTATTGACCCGATGTTTTGGCGACCCGTATCCAATTTTCTGGAAGGTAATCTAATTGATGACATAGAACGTTTGTTTAAAAGTGATACGGAAAGGGAACAAAAGGCAGCAACCTTGGTTTGTTTCCATTCAAACTCTGATGAAGCGAAAAAATTACTCAAAACCTATGATACCCACCTACAAAAAGTAGAAAAGGGTGAAATAACCTGGAAAAATTTATAAGATCATGGATGATACATTAATGATAATAGACCCGCACGTTCACATGACCTCAAGAACAACCGATGATTATGAGGCCATGGCAGCGGCTGGGGTTGTGGCTTTGATAGAGCCATCTTTTTGGTTGGGTCAGCCTAGGACTCAGGTAGGCTCATTTCAAGACTATTTTAGCAGTCTTGTGGGATGGGAGCCGTTCAGGGCCTCACAGTTTGGGATAAAACACTACTGTACAATCGGGCTCAATTCAAAAGAAGCCAACAATGTGCCCTTGGCCGAAGAGGTGATGGAATTGTTGCCACTGTATTTACATAAAGAGAACGTTGTGGCCATTGGTGAGATCGGTTACGATGACCAAACTGAGGCCGAAGACCGCTTCTTCCGGGAGCAATTGGAACTGGCCAAGGCCTTTAACATGATGGTTCAGGTACATACCCCGCACAGGGATAAAAAAGCAGGAACCATCAAAAGTATGGAAGTCTGTCTGGAACATGGTATAGACCCGGGAATGGTGGTGATAGATCACAACAACGAAGAAACCGTTAAGGATGTGCTGGACCGAGGTTTTATTGCGGCATTCACAATTTACCCAAAAACCAAAATGGGCAACCAACGAATGGTAGAAGTGGTGAAAAAGTTCGGTAGCGACAATATTATCGTGGATAGCTCTGCCGATTGGGGCGTAAGCGACCCATTGGCTGTTCCAAAGACAGCAAATTTGATGCTTCAAAACGGAGTTTCCCGTGAAGATGTGGTTAAAACGTGCTACCAAAATGCTTTGGACTTTTTTGGTAGGTCTGGAAAAATGAAAGAAGAGCATTGGTTGAATCCAGAGGCCATCGACCAAAGAAAACTATTTAATGACAATAGTGTACTTCGTGGTCAGGAGCCAAAGGTAGAGGACAACAACATCGTTTAATGGGGCCACGTGTAAAGGCATATCTTCAACTGTGCAGGCCTGCCAATCTACCAACAGCAGCAGCCGATATTTTAGCAGGAATATCCATTGCAGGTTTATTTGCTGGATTGGACGCTTTTGATATACCGGCAGTTGATTTTTATCCAGCTTTTATGTTGATCATGGCCTCTGTGTTTTTATATGCTGGCGGTGTGGTACTCAACGATGTTTTTGATATTGAAATTGATAAAGTGGAGCGTCCCGAAAGGCCAATTCCAAGTGGGATAGTTCCGTTGGGCAAAGCGAGGTCATTTGGTTTTGGTTTGCTTTTGGTGGGGATTTACTTTGCTTTTTTGGCCAATATTGATAGTGGTATCATTTCCATTTTTTTGGCTTTGGCCATTTTGACCTATGACAAATTTGCAAAACATCATGCATTTTTTGGTCCGCTCAATATGGGTGTTTGTAGGGGACTTAACCTTTTAATGGGTATATCTTTACTGAATTCAATGGAAAACTGGCCCTATGTTTTGGTTCCCATCGTATTTATTTTTGCCGTGACCATGATCAGCAGGGGAGAGGTGCACGGAAAGAACAAGGGCAATATACTGCTAGCGGGTTTGTTGTACGTTGCAGTACTGTCGGGCGTGTTTTATTTGCATCAAGTGTATGCAAATGGCGACCTTTGGTATCTATTGTTTTTGGGGCTTTTTGCTTTTATGGTTTTTAAACCTTTGATCAAGGCATATCAACATAATACACCAGAAAATATAAAGAAGGCTGTAAAGTCCGGTGTGCTGTCCATAATTTTGTTGGATGCCGCTATGGCGGTTGCACACGCCAATTTAATTATAGGAGTATTGATGCTCTTACTGTTGCCATTATCCATGTATTTGGCCAAACAATTTGCAGTTACCTAGCTTATGAATAAAAATACGCTACCTACGATTCGACAAGAGTTTCAAGTACGGTATACATATCAATTGCTTTTTACCCAGCATTTATTTGCGGTAAAGAATCCTTTGTTCAAAAATGTACTGGCCGACTATCGCCCAAACCATGCTATCAAATGTCTTTTCGTGGTAGATCAAGGAGTGTTGGACCATCATCCGAATCTAGGAAAGGAAATCGAAGAATACTGCAATCACTTCAAGAATCAAATCCAATTTACTGAACTTATCGCCGTTCCAGGTGGGGAACAGAGTAAAAAAGACCAGTCCAGCTTGGACAAATGCCTTAAAGCCATCAATGATAATGCTATTTGTAGACATTCATTTGTGGTAGCTATTGGAGGTGGTGCAATAGTTGATATGGTGGGTTATGCCGCCACTATTGCTCATAGGGGGGTACAACTCATCCGAATTCCAACCACCGTTTTGGCTCAAAACGATGCGGCGGTAGGGGTAAAGAATAGCGTAAATGCTTTTGATAAGAAAAACTTCTTGGGTACTTTTTCGGTTCCCTACGCTATCATCAACGACTTGGAGTTTATAAAGACCTTGGAACAGCGTGACTGGGTGGCGGGAGTAGCAGAGGCCATCAAAGTGGCCTTGATCAAGGACAAACAATTCTTTGAATACATCGAATCCAATGCAGAAGCACTGGCCAACCGGGAAATGGAGCCCATGGCCTATCTGATTCACCGTTGCGCAGAATTGCATATGGAGCATATAGCCAAAGGTGGTGATCCTTTTGAAAATGGTTCTTCCAGACCTTTGGATTTTGGCCATTGGTCGGCCCACAAATTGGAATATATGACAGGGTACAGCCTCAGACACGGTGAAGCAGTGGCGATAGGTATGGCCATAGACATGGTGTACTCCAGTTTGGTCGGTGTGTTACAAGATGATTTGGAGCGAGTGCTTTCGGTCATGAGAAAAGTAGGCTTTAACTTGGAGGTTCCTTTGGAAAAAGATGCAGAAATCAAAGAACTCCTCAACGGAATCGAAGAGTTCCGGGAGCATTTGGGAGGCGAACTTACCATTCCCTTAATTCCCAAAATCGGAACCAAAACAGATGTCCACAGTATCGACTATAAATTAATGGAAAAAGCAGTGCGAAGCTTTATGTACAAGCCGCAAAACTCTCTATGAGGATCAAGGACAAATATCACCTGACCTATTGCACCAATATCCACGCAGGTGGAGATTGGGAAGAAACCTTTACCAGCCTAAAGCAACATTTACCAAAAATCAAGAAATCCGTTTCTCCAAACAAGGCGTTTGGTTTGGGGCTTCGATTGGGCAACACGGCCAGTTTGGAACTGGACGATGGGCAGCTTCAGGGCTTCAAAGATTGGCTATCCGAAAATGACTGTTACGTTTTTACGATGAACGGATTTCCCTACGGGAATTTCCATGGAGAACCCGTAAAAGACCAAGTTCATGTGCCCGATTGGACCACAAATGAACGGTTGGAGTATACCTTGCGATTGTTCAAACAATTGGACTTTTTGGCCCCAGAAGGCATGGAATGTGGTATTTCTACATCCCCCGTTTCCTATAAGCATTGGTTTGATAGTGAATCTAAAAAACGACAAGCCTTTGCCAAAGGAGCAGAAAATATGGTCAAGGTGGCGTTGGAACTCTACAAAATAGAAAAAGCATCGGGCAGGTACATGCATTTGGATGTGGAACCAGAACCCGACGGTTTTTTGGAAAACACCCAAGAAGTAATTGATTACTACCAAGATTATTTGGTTCCCGAGGCCATCAAGGCTTTTGAACCGTTTCAATTCAGTGCGGAAAAAACAGAGGAACTGCTCAAAAGATATATTACGGTATGTTATGATGTGTGTCATTTCGCATTGGCCTATGAAGCCCCAAATTTGACTTTTGAAAAGTTCAAGGCGGCTAACATTTATGTAGGTAAGATTCAAGTGAGTGCGGCCCTCAAAATAATGTATGACAACGATAAGGAAGAGGAGTTGTGGAACACCTTGGCCCAATTCAACGAGTCCGTGTATTTGCATCAGGTTACGGAAATAGTGGATGGAAAAGTGAAAACATATAACGATTTGCCCATTGTTTTGGAAAAAAAAGCACCTTTTAAAGAGTTGCGTTCCCATTTTCACGTGCCCATATTTTTGAAGGATTATGGGTTGCTTCAATCCACGCAAGATCAGATTGTAAAAGTATTGGATTATTTGGAGAACAATTTTGTAAGCAATCATATTGAGGTGGAAACCTATACCTGGGATGTTTTGCCCAATGAACTCAAAGTGCCGATTACAGAGTCCATTGCCCGGGAACTGGACTGGATGAAATCAAGATTAAAATGAAGAAGACCGTTGTAATCAACATTGTGGGACTTACCAATAGGTTGATTGGCAAACACACCCCCTTTATAAAAACTTTTCTGGAAAAAGGGAAGGGCAGCGTAGTGAAGCCTGTTTTGCCAGCTGTCACCTGTTCGGCACAAAGTACTTACCTAACGGGCAAGTGGCCAACAGAACACGGTATTGTCGGGAATGGATGGTTCTTTAAAGAAGAATTGGAAGTCAAATTTTGGCGGCAGGGAAATCCCTTGGTGCAATCCAACAAAATTTGGGATGAATTGAAAGCGATGCATCCAGATTTTACCTGTGCCAATATGTTCTGGTGGTACAATATGTACAGCACTGTGGATTTTAGCGCCACGCCACGCCCCAATTATCTGGCGGATGGTAGAAAAATCCCGGACATATACACCTATCCGACCAACTTGCGGGATATGCTTCAAGCAAAATTAGGGACCTTCCCATTGTTTAAATTTTGGGGACCCAAAACATCCATAGCATCCAGTAGATGGATTGCCGATGCCGCGATGGAAATGGATAAGGAAAACAATCCGACCCTGACCTTGGTCTATTTGCCCCACTTGGATTATAACACCCAACGCCATGGACTGGACTTTGATATCCTCCAAAAGGATTTGAACGAGATTGATGCTGTGGTCAAGGATTTGGTGGAGTATTATGAAGCACAATCAGCCAATATTGTTTTGTTGTCAGAGTATGGCATCACCAACGTGTCCAACCCCATCCACATTAACCGTTATTTAAGAAAGAAAGGGTATTTGGGGATTCGGATTGAAAGAGGACTGGAACTTTTGGATGCAGGCGCAAGCAAAGCTTTTGCGGTTGCCGATCATCAAATAGCGCACGTTTATGCCAAAGATTCCACGGATTATGAGAAGCTACATGAATACCTAAAAACAATTCCTGGAATTGAAAAAGTTATCCCAAAGAACGAACGGGAAGCCCATCATATAGATCACGAGCGAGCAGGCGATTTTGTGCTTGTGGCAGATAAGGATAGTTGGTTCACCTATTATTTTTGGGAAGATGACGCCGTGGCGCCCGATTATGCCCGTATGGTGGATATCCACAAAAAACCGGGTTACGACCCCGTAGAAATGTTTACTGACCCCTCGGATAAATTGGTTATGCCCAAGGTGATATGGAAACTCTTAAAAAAGAAACTGGGCTTTAGAACGGTTATGGATGTAATTCCCTTAAAGGCTGAATTGGTGAGAGGGTCTCACGGAAGAATTCCAGAGGACAAGGAAGATTGGCCCATTTTAGTGACCAATAGTGAAAGCAATCTGCCCCAACAAGAATTGCTTGCCACAGAAGTTTACGGAGTGCTAAAAAATCATGTAATTCAATAAATATGGAAACGTTTTTCAAAATTTTTGCAGTTGTTTTTGCGCTTTTGTTCGGGTATGCCATCGTGGTACAGTTCAATGATCCAGATGCACTCAAATGGATATTGATTTATTTGACGGCAGCAGTAGCTTCCGTTTTATTCCTGTTGAAAAAACTAAAATCAGTTATCTACTTCATTCTCATGGCCTTCTTTTTGGTGCTGTTCGTAATCTATTGGCCAGAAACCTATGAAGGCGTCCAGTTGGACCACGGAATGAAAACTGTAAATATTGAAGAAGGAAGGGAATCCTTGGGATCTTTGATTGCAGCAATCGTGATGTTGGTGTATGGATTGAGAACCCGTTTCCTGAATAAATCGAAAGTCTAAACCATTTTTAGGAGAGGAGCAAGTAGCATACTACGGTTCATAAACCGAAAATAACAGTTCGGTTATTCTTTTTGTGCCTTTTTGGCTAGCTGTAAGATTTTTGGGCATCAACCAAAAAGCAAACAGCAATGAAATCGTTTTTACTGGTCCTATTTTTAGCCCTTATGGGGACATCTTCGGCCCAAGAAACCATAAGCGGCAATGTCATTGACAAATCTGGCAATCCCATTGTTGGGGCCAATGTCTATTTAGAAGGCACGTATGATGGCACCTCAACAGACGAAGAGGGCAATTTTAATTTCCAAACTTCTGAAACCGGTACACAAACCCTTGTTATTTCAGCAATAGCGTATGACCCTCATTATGAGGTGGGGGAGGTTTCCTATTTGAAAAACCTTAAAATAAGACTGACCGAGGCCATCAATCAGCTGACTGGGGTAACCCTTTCCGCAGGAACCTTTGAAGCCGGTGACAATTCGAAAGTATCCGTCTTGAAACCATTGGACATTGTCACCACAGCCGGAGCGGCAGGTGATTTTGTGGCGGCCTTGCAAACCTTGCCCGGTACAACAACGGTCAACGAAGATGGTCGCTTGTTTGTTCGTGGGGGCAGTGCGGAAGAGACCCAGGTGTTCATCGATGGGCTTCGGGTGTTCCAGCCTTTCAATGCCACCACCAACAATGTCCCTACCCGGGGCCGTTTTTCCCCATTTTTGTTCAAGGGCATTACATTCAGCACTGGCGGATATTCAGCGGAATACGGTCAGGCCCTTTCCAGTGTTTTGTTGTTGAACACTACGGATGAACCCGATGAGGAAAAGACCGATATTCAAGTGATGTCCGTAGGAAGTGGAGTGGGGCATACCGAGATTTGGGGCAATACCTCTTTGAGCATAAATACCAGCTATATCAACCTTGCCCCCTATGAAGCCTTGATTCCCTCCACTCAAGGAATGGAATGGAACGACCCTTATGAATCCATTTCGGGTGAGGGTGTTTTTAGGGTCAAAGGAGACCGGAGTATGTTTAAGTTTTATACGGGATTTAACCAAGCAACGCTGGATATCAACCAAGAAGACATCAATTTTGAGGATTTGGTCCGTTTTCAACTTAAGAATCGGAATCTGTATTTCAACACATCGTACAAACACTTTTTCGGGAACAATTGGAGCCTTTTTTCAGGAGCCAGTGTTTCAAATGATGTAAATGAGATTGCAATTATCGAAGATGCCATAGATACCGAAGAAGTCAATTCGCACATAAAAGTCAAGGTCAAAAAAGGATTTTCCAACCGATTTGAGTTGAACACGGGGGTCGAATTATTCAGTACAAAATACGATGAAACCTATCAAGACCCAGATGGATTTACCTTTGATGGTGGCTATGATGATGTGTTGGTAGCCGGTTTTTTGGAGGGAGATCTATTTTTCAGCCAGAATTTGGCACTAAAATTAGGAGCCAGGGCGGAACACTCGAATGTGCTGGATCAGTTTTCCATTTCGCCGCGATTGTCCTTGGCCTATAAATCCAGTGAAAATGGTCAGTTTTCATTGGCTTATGGCGATTTTTATCAAAAACCGTTGACCGAGTCCATCAAGTTTGATCAAAGCTTGGATTTGGAAAAAACATCGCACTACATTCTAAATTACCAATACCTGGATAATGGTAAGACATTTAGGGCGGAGGCGTATTACAAAGATTATGATGACTTGGTAAAGTTTGATACGGAACTTCCAAGCTTCAATTCGGAATATTCCAATTTGGGAAAGGGCTACGCCACGGGCATCGATGTTTTCTGGAGGGATAATAAGAGCATCAGCAACCTTGACTACTGGGTATCGTACAGTTATTTGAATACCAAACGAGACTATCGAAATTTTACCGAAACCGCAACACCAAATTTTGCCCCGAAGCACAATTTTTCAATCGTCACCAAATATTGGGTTGAAAAACTACGCAGCCAAGTGGGGGTTTCCTATTCCTTTGGCTCGGGAAGGCCTTATAACAATCCCAATTCCAAGAATTTTATGGATGGGAAAACCAAACCCTATAACAACCTAAGCCTTAATATGGCCTATCTGATTGACCAGCAAAAAATACTCTTCTTTTCGGTGAGCAATGTCTTGGGCTTTAACAATGTGAGCAACTATCAATATGCCAATGTCCCCAATGATGGCGGCTTTTATCCCCGAAGGGAAATTACACCCCCGGCGGACAGTTTCTTTTTTGTGGGGTTCTTTTGGACCATCAGCACCAATACGAAAAGCAACCAATTGGACAATCTTTGACAATTCATCTGTAAAACTTCACAACTCGGTAAGCTAAGATTTCAAAAAAGTGCTCAGTACTACATCTTTGAATCACATTAAATCATTCATAAAACAACACAAAATCCAAAAAAATGAAAAAACTTGTAGCCATAATTTTTATCGCCGTATCATTTACAACTTCCGCACAAGATAAATATATCCAAGGCATGTCCAAAGGCATGCAACTTTGGGGGGAACAAAAGATAACGGAAGCTTCCAATCTTTTTGAGCGCATTGCCATGGCCGAACCGGACAATTGGTTGCCCTATTATTATGTGGCCCTCGTAAATACCACAGCTTCTTTTGGCGTGAAGGATGAAACAAAACTGTCCCAACAATTGAACAAGGCCAAAGAATTTATCGATGTGGCCAAAAACATATCACCCAAAAACCCCGAGATATTGATAGTGGAGGCCATGATGAACACAGCTTGGATTGCTTTTGATGGAGCAACCTACGGCATGACATTATCGGGGAAGAATACAAAACTGTACAACGAGGCCATTGAACTAGCACCCAATAATCCCCGTGTGATATTTTCCAGAGCAGAATGGGATATGGGCTCGGCCCAATACTTTGGCAAGGATACCACACCGTACTGCAAAGATGTGGAAAGAGCTATTGAACTTTTTGCCACCACTGAACCCAAAGAGACACCATTTTATCCCAATTGGGGAGAAGACAGGGCCAAACAGGTATTGTCGCAATGTAAGTCCTAGTTGTAGGGAGATCTAAAAAAACTTGGCAGGCAAGCGTCGCTATTCCATAGCAACGGTTAGCCTGCTTTTTTAATGAAGCCTGCCAAGTAGGTGCAACGGGAAGCTCATGGTATATGATGGATTAAGCCTTATTTTATAAGATAAATAAGGGCATGGAACTACAGTACATCGAGTTAAATTGCCAAACATCCCCAGATATTGCCCTTTTCTAAGGGTTTTGCCATCTTTAAGTCATAACTCAAATGAGAACCATTTGGGTTAAAGTAAACACAATTCCACTTTCCCAAAGGGTGGTATTGACAAAGCCTACTTTATGCACCACGCAACTACGCTGTTAAATTTGGCAGTGGGTATTTTTTTGCAAGCTGTTGTATTGTTGTCTTCAGCTGCAGTACATGCCCAAGCGCAACAAGACCATAGTGTTTCCAACTCGATTTCCATCCGCTCCCGAGCATCTGTCCTATTGGCGGGTCAGAACAACTATGATTTTGAGGAAATCCAAAATAATCCAAACCTATCGTTTGTTCCACTTTCAAGTGTTGAGGAAAATGTGGGTTTCTCCAGCGACAATTATTGGTTGACATTCTCCTTGGAAAACCCAACTTCTGAGTCTGTTCACTACTATCTGGAAACCGCAAGACCCATCACGGATATTGTTGATCTGTATTTGGTCAGTGATGATGGAAAAGTGAAACAACAGCATAGCGGTGATAAGATTCCATTTGCCCAAAAGACGGTGCAGCATAGAAAGTCCATTTTTGATATACAGATGAAGCCAAATGAAAAAGTGGAGGCATTCATTCATATGAAAAGCGACGGGGAAGTGGTGATGTTGCCCTTAAAACTGTATCAAAAAGATCAATTCTTTAATTTGACCTATAAGGAACAGGTTTTTTATGGATTCTTTTACGGCATCTTGATCTTGGCCTGTATCATCTATCTCTTTTTCTTTTTTGCGCTGAAGGACAGTGCCTTTATCTACTATGGGCTTTATGTGCTTTTCATTGCCCTGATGCAGTTTTCGTTGGACGGTTTTTTTCACCAGTACTTTACCCCGCAAGCTGGTTGGCTTTCAGACAGGGCGGTATTGCTCACAGCCTTCATTTCGCTTTTCTTCTTTGGAAAGTACGGGGATAAATTCCTGAATTTAAGGGAGCACAGTACATTTTTGCATGCCTCCAGTAAAGCTCTGGGCATAGGTATTGCCTTTGGGACATTTTTGTTGGTTGCCGTACCACCTTTGTTGGAGTATTGTTACCCACTGGCCAACGCAATTGGTATTCTGGTCTTGGTACACATGATTGCTTCCATTGCAGTGGTCAAGAGCAAAAAAGTGAAAGTGGACCCTTATTTTGTTATTGGTATTTCTTTTTTGGTTTTTGGATTTGTGGTCTTTATCCTTAATAACTTCAATACCATTGAAAATTCATTTTTCACCAATAATGGGGCAAAATTTGGTATTGGATTGGAGATTATCTTCCTGTCCATCTCCATGAGCAATAGAATCCGGAATCTGCGGATGGAAAATGAGAAAAATCAGTTGCTCGCCCTTCAACGGGCAGAGGATATGAACGAGATAAAATCATCTTTTCTGTCCAATATCAGCCATGAACTCCGAACACCATTGAATCTGATTATGGGAGTGGCCACTTCGCTACAGCAAAATAAGGAAGAGGTGGATTTGGAAGAGAAATGCAAGCTTATCTTGAGTTCGTCAAAGAACCTATTGGGCTATATTGAGGATATTCTTGACTTTACCGTCATTGAAAAAGGCAATCAAGAATTAAAAGAAGTCTCTTTTGATCTTCCATCAACCTTGGAAAAGGTCAAAAAGGTGCAACAGGCAAAAGCTGAAGCCAAAAACTTGACTTTCAATTTTGTGCTTCCTGATGCATTGCCCACCAGAATTGTTGGGGACAAGGGAAAATTAGTCCAGATTTTGAACCATTTGTTGGACAATGCCATCAAATTCACCAACCAAGGGTGTGTAGAGGTTAAAATCCATTCCAAACGAAAAGGTGATGATCGTGTTAATCTTGAATTTGAGATAAAGGATACGGGCATTGGGATTTCCAAGGAGAAAATGAGCACTATTTATGAGTCTTTCACCAAAAAATCCTTTATGGACAAGCGGGAATTCAGTGGTTTGGGATTGGGACTCTATATTGTTAAAACGTATGTGGACCTGCAAAGTGGCACCATCGATATCAAAAACAATCCCCAACAGGGAACAACTTGTATGTTGAGCCTTGGGTTTGAAGTGGAGGAAAATAATACGGAACTCACCGAGAATGTGCAGTCCTCCCAAATGATAGGGGATGGTTTGGAGCCAAGTCGCATTCTTTTGGTCGAGGACAACAAAATGAACCAAACCGTGGTGAAGTTGTTGTTCAAAAAATGGGAAAATGTGAGTTTAACCATTGCCAATCATGGAAAGGAGGCACTGGAAATTATGGAAAAAGAAATTTTTGACCTAGTATTGATGGATCTTCAAATGCCAGAAATGGACGGTTTTGAGGCCACTTCCATGATTCGGGGCGGAAGAGCCAATTGTTCTCCCGATATACCAATACTTGTGCTTACTGCCGATAACACCAGCAAAACACGGAAAGAAATCTTTAGGTTGGGGGCGAATGATCTTATTACAAAGCCTGTTAACGGCGAATTGCTGTTTTCAAAAATCAATAAGAATCTTCCCAAAGCTGTCAAAGTGGCTTAAGAATGGACGTCATCCTTATTTAACGGAACAATCTTTTAAGAAGATAGGCGAATACAAAGCCCTTCAAAGGGCCAAGAATTCGGTTGGCAACGGTCAAGGGTTGCAAAAAGCCCTCAAATGTGTTCTTATTGGATTTAAGTGCCTCCAAGTTGATGTCTTTCTTGAGCCGTAAGATTTTCAACTCTTGTTTTATTTCCTTCATGGATGCAAAATCGGTCTTATTCATCCCTTAAAATGGTTTTTGAGAGTTTCTTGATGATTCTTTTTTCAATTTTCTTTCTAAATAGGGCATAGGCAACGAACATCAACAGGATATACAATGCACCCGTGAGCACATAGCCCAGTGCCAAATTTTCCAGCACATCTCCCAGATAAATGGCCAGGGCAATGGAGAAGAGTCCCAATGCCATCATTCCCAAAATCGAGAAAAAAACCAGTTTCACGCTACCGATGCTGAGCTCGGCGGTGTGCATGAACAGCTTTAACTTGTAATACTCCCAAGAATGTTTCAGGTATTCCTGGGAGTTATCTATGGATTCAGCTGTAACTGAGCCTATTTTTTTTAGGGAACTCATCTATTTAGAGGCGGTTTGAAGTTTCTTGTTTTTGGCCTTGAGCTCCTTTAGCTTAGCTTCCAATGTTGAGATTACATCATCTGCCTTATAGCTTGCGGAGGTGACCAAGGATTCCACTTCGTCCTCTAAAGAACTGGTCTTGGAACTAAATTTATCCACGACTTGGTTTTTCAATTGTGTGGTACTTTGCGTAACATCATCTACCAAGCTATTGGATTGTTCCACCAATTTTTTGCGTGTTGCCGTTCCTTTATCCGGAGCGAACAATATCCCTAAGGTTGCTCCTATGGCCGTACCGGCCAGTATTCCTAAAATTGTATTACTACTATCGCTCATGTTGTATTGTTTTATTGATTCATAACAAAACTATGAGCTTTCTGAGCGATGTATTAGTGCAATGCAATTAATGATTGACTCAATCCAATTTTAGGGTTTACTGATTTTGTACAGCACTACATTAATTGTCTGCTCCATCTGCCCTTGCTCGGTCAATGGTATATTGGGCAACCTCTCTACCTTGATCTGTACCTACGGTAGCATCAAAACTCCAATGGATTCCACCATAAACACGTGATACTGCGGCTTCCTCGGCCCATGCCCTTACTGTTGATGCCTCCTCTGGGAAAATATAGGCCAGTACTTCGGATGCCGCAGCGGAAAACACACTGTGCCCTGAAGTATAGCTTGGGAAATTTGGGGTCCCAGCTATAGTTTCAAATCCTTCAATGAGTTGAATGGGCCTTGGATAGTGGTAGTAATATTTGGCATCCCAACAGCTGATACCACCATCCATGATGGCCATGTTCATATAGGCCAAGGTTCGGGCAGTTTGCAATGGGTTGAGACGATATTCCACAATAAATTCATTGGCGATTCGGTTCCAATGTCCGGGCGGGGTATAGGTACCCAAGCCGTCTTGCCAAAAGTTGGCAATCCTTCGTTTTTCATCGGTCATGTTGCGGGCATGATCCTTCAATACCTCCACATCATCCAAGAATTCCTGGGAATCCAATGCGGGCGGCGGGATAGGCCGAACACTCTCCACATCGTCTATGCTCCACATGGTCACTTTACTGAAGAACGGAGTTAACCCTACTGGACGTTCAGGAATTTCAAGGTTGTCCCAAGCCCAACCAAATCGATCAAGGGCAGCTTGTTTGATGGAATCGGAAACTGCTTTGGGAGTTTGTGCATTCTTCATTCCGTCGTTGCTGGCACGGGAGAGCCCCATGGCCGATACGGCATCACCGATGGTGACCCCTGCTGTAATGTCACTCTGTACATTTCCGCCGGAGAGTATAAGGCTTTCCAAATGTTCCTCTTCTAAATTTTGTAGATATTCTGCTTCCAATGGAAACATGGCGGTTAAGATATTGCGCGAAGCTCTTGCAATTACTGCCCCATCCGAAGGATAGGAAGGAATGTCATTTTCTTCATAGGCATACTTGATGCTTTCATCCACTTGATAAGGGGCAGCCCTATTGTATTGGTACTTGTAATGCCAAGCACTGATAAGGCCATCAAACTGGGCCACTGACATATACGCCAACGCCCTGCATGCATACGGTGGATGCGCAAATGGAAATGCCGGTGGGCCTTCCGGATTTGCAGGATTGGGCAAGGTGTAGGTGCCATCTGCATTGGGACCTGGAATTAGGTTGTATTTGGCAATGAGTTCCAGTGCGATCTCGTTCCAACGCACAGTGGGATTATTGGTCCAATATTTTACGGCATTCCTTTGTTCGGATGTCATGCCCAGCATGGCCGTTTTTGCAGCATCAAGCTCATCTTGATACGCTTGGGAATCTGTAGCGTCTGGAGCATTGATGTCAATGGCATCCCCGGCATCCAATAAAACCGGGGTCCAATCCCCTCCGTTCTCATCAAGTTCGGTGAAGGCATACCCCTCATAAGGAAGGTACCTTGGTGTATCTTTTTCACATGAAGCTAAAATGGTAAGCCCCATGGCCAATAACAGTGTATATATTTTATTGTTCATTTTCTTCTACTTGGATTGATTTCTTGAATGGGTTGAACTGATAGGTGACACCAAAACCGGTGTTGCTTAGCTTGGCCATGTTGCGTCCGTCAATAATTCTATTATGGTAAGCCACAACGCCCAAACCTTTCAATGATTTAAAATAGTACTGGGCGGAAAAGCCAATTCGGTCAAATTTCACCCTGTTTGTGGGTTGAGCCGCATTGTAGGCCCTGATATCATCTCCGCTGGTTGAGGCCAATCCTGTATAGCTGAACTCAAGTTTCAGGGAATAATCGAACAGCCATTTTCCTACTACGCCATCATAGGTCCATGCATTGGGCACGTCCATCCATGCCGTGTAATAACTGCCATCAGCATAATAATAATCGCGTTCCGCTTCGGTATAGCCGCGCCACAAATGGGCAATGGAACCTCGAATATAAAATCCGTTATTCCATTGATATTGACTAATGGCCCGCAGGGCGAATTCAGGAGCACCAGAACCTATGCTATAGGGCATGTAATCTGAAAGATAATTGGTGAAAGGGGTGGAGAAACTGGCAGTGGCAAAGGCTGTAAGTTCCCCATTGACCACAGTTTCTTGAATGGCTCGATATTTAACGGCCAAGCCCAGGTCCTGAAAACCACGGGCCCCCGTAAACTTTCCTCCATTGGGCTCCGATGATTCGGTTCTTATAAAGGGCAGCGCAATATAAAAATTGAGGTCATCCAAAATGCCAATGGCGGCCATGGGAAGCACCGTATTGCGGTCAACGGTTGCGATGGTCTCGTTGGACCTTAAATAATCACCCTCCCAATATCGGTCAAAAGAACCCATGTCATAGGCAAACAAGACACAGATGTTCTTGGATGGCATCATAAGGGCGTCGCTGGGTGTCTGTGCTTCAAGGGATGCTGTTGGAGCAACATACAATAGGACTTGAAGTAGAAACGTACAAGTCCCGAAGAAGCCAATTTTGTGCCTGCGTATAGGTTTGCAGACATTCTTCGTTTGAATCATGTTTAAAGTTTGATTGAAATTGGTTTTTAATAGATTGATTTTTCATTGCATTGAGAGATTTGCTTCTGCAATGCCAAAGATGCGGGCTAAAATAGATGTATGCCTAAAACAAGTGGATTAAGGAAAGACTAAGAAAAACTAGGCAAAGGATAATGAAGCTAAGAAAAGGCTAAAATGGGTTGGTCTATGCTTAATGCATTAATAATAAAGTGTTGTATCACTTTTCTTAAAAGGATTCTATGGTTCTAAAAGTGAGGTTTACCCGTGGTTTATGTACGACTTTGGTAGGAGGGAGTCGATGTAACCAATGGGTTTGCGTGGTACCCTTCATGACCAACAGACTGCCATGTTCCAAAAGTAGGTTTACTTTTTCTTTGGTCTTTTTGTGTTTAAAGGAAAATCGTCGCTCGGCCCCAAAACTCAGCGAACCGATGGCACCATCTTTTTTGAGGTCTTTTTCGGCATCACTGTGCCATGCCATGCCTTCTTCCCCAGAATGGTACAGGTTGAGCAAACACGAATTATAGGTTTCCCCACTTTGTTTTTCCACCAATCGTTTCAACTCCAATAAATCTTTGGTCCACGGCAAGGCCTCTTTGGTGGTATTGGAGTAGGTGTATTCAAAAGGGCGGTCTCCGTACCAGGCCACCTTTCGTTTGGTTTCAATCCGCTTTCCATAAATTATGGCCACATCATTTTTCCAAGCGATGGTATTCAATAAGTTGTCATAATACGCATTCGCTTCGTCATAATCCAAAATTGGGCCATGGTAATTGACAATGCCATCACAAGGCAACCAGTTTTTGTTAGAGTCTATTTGGCTACTGAACAAATCCATTTTTCCATTTTTGATAAGTCGTCTTCATGCAATGCCCGCAGGGTCTGTATCCCATTGAAAGTGCTTCTTCTTCCGAACCGAAAAATACACGGTTTTCACGTTTCATGCGTTTGCCCGAAGCACATTTCAAGGTACCATAAATCTTTAGATTTTTATTTCCAGCGAAGAGGATTCTTCCTTTTTTGATTCCCTTTTTGACTGCTAAATCACTAATCAATGAATGCTGCTCCATATCAGCTGACCGCGTCGTGGAAAATAATGCCCATCGCATATCGATTTCCATGGGTAACCTCACTTACCCCATGCTTCATGTTCACACGGTAGTACCCTTTTTTTCCTTTCATAGGCCTAAAATTGGTGGTAAAGAACACTAAATCGCCCTGTTTGGGTTTTAGCACAATGGCTTTGGATTGTGCCCTTGGGATTTGTTGGGTCATCACAAACTCGCCTCCGGAAAAGTCCACCTCTGGCTCGCTCAACACAAGCAAAGCTTGCATGGGAAAGTAGATGTCTCCATAGAGGTCTTGGTGCAAGGTATTGAATCCGCCTTCGCCGTATTTGAGTATCAGTGGAGTGGGTTTCAGCTGACCTTTCTCTTTGCACTGTTCCAATAATTTTTGATGTGTCTCGGGGAAAACCGTATCAATTTTCAAGGCCTTCATCCAAAGATTGGCCACAGGAACCAAATGCGGGTAAAGCTCAGTTCGCAGCGTTTGAATTTTCTCCGGAAGCGGATAATCAAAATACTTGTATTCACCCAGACCAAATCGGTAGCGCTCCATGACCACCGTTTTTCTATACCCATTGGGTTTTTGATAAAGCTGTATCAACTCCTCACATTCCGATGGGCTTAGAAAACCGGGAACAGTCGCATATCCTTTTTCATGTAGGTCCTCGTGAACCAAAGACCAACTCAAAGGTTTCAATTGGGATGAGGTTTCTTCCATCTTTTCCATAATTTAGTATTGCCCCGAATCCATTTGTGCGGCTTCCCATCCAATAATGGCATTCTTCCGAGTATTGCCCCACATGTACCCGCCTAGTTTACCAGAGGATTGAATCACCCTGTGACAGGGAATCAAAAAGGCAACAGGGTTGTTCCCAATGGCCGTACCCACTGCCCTGGATGCTTTTGGGCTATCAATTTTTTGGGCAATGGAGCCGTAGGTGGTCAAACTTCCTTGGGGTATTTTGAGGAGGGTTTCCCAGACTTTCAGTTGAAAGGGTGTGCCGCTCAGGTGCAATTTTATTTGATCCAATTTGGCCCAATCGTGCTGAAAAATAAACAATCCATCCTGTTGGTTTTTGTCCAATAGTTGATGGTACTGCGCATTGGGAAAACGGAGTTTTAAATCTTCCAATCCCTTCTGTTCATCATCAATAAAAGACATGTGGCAGATTCCTTTTGGGGTGGAGGCCACGATCAAGTTGCCAAAGGGACTTTCGGCAAAACTGTAGTTGATTTTAAGGTTCCCGCCGCCATTTTTATATTCCCCCGGGGTCATTCCCTCTATGGTGATGAAAAGATCATGAAGCCGGCTTGTCCCTGAAAAACCCATTTCCTGGGCGGTATCGAACAAAGTGGCCTGTCTTTCCTTCAGCAATTGTTTGGCATATTCAATGCTGATGTACTGCATAAACTTTTTAGGACTTACCCCCGCCCAATCCGTGAACAGGCGTTGAAAATGGTACGGACTCAAATGAACCGATTCGGCAATCTCATTTAAGGAAGGTTGCTCTTTAAAGTTTGTGGCAATGAATTCAATGGCCTTTGCTATCCTGTTGTAATTGTATGTGGCTTGTGCTGTCATGGCTTACAAATTATTTGATAACAAAAGTATGTGGTCCATCAAGGCAATGAAACCCGAATCTTGCTCATCTTTCTTTTAAAGTAAGGTGCAAGTTGTAGCATTTATGAAGAATTTAAGAACATAATGTTAATTTTTTTCAAGATGCCCTAATTTGGAATGGGTCTTTACTAAAAAAGCCATAAATTCAATGGAATTTTAGACAATATGGCAACATTTACACTCAACATCAACGGAAAAACGCAAGAAGTGGATGCAGATCCTTCCACGCCCATACTTTGGGTTTTGCGAGATCATTTAAAATTAGTAGGGACAAAATACGGTTGTGGTATTGCACAATGCGGTGCCTGTACCATTCATCTGGATGGTACGGCCACAAGATCGTGCGCTTTGCCGGTATCCAGTATCGGCGATAAGAAAATCACAACAATTGAGGGACTTTCGGAAAATGGCGATCATCCCGTACAGAAAGCGTGGTTGGAAGTGGATGTGCCCCAGTGTGGCTATTGCCAAGCAGGGCAGATCATGACGGCCTCCGCACTTTTGGAACAGAATCCAAACCCTACGGATGAGGAAATAGAGACCGCCATGAACGGTAACATCTGCCGTTGCGGAACATATCTAAGAATAAGGAAAGCTGTTAAAACAGCATCACAATCATAACCATCCTTTAAAAACATACAACAATGACGCTTGTAAAGACAAAAATAGGACGACGTGCTTTCATACGAAATACAGGTTTGGCCGGAGGTGGGCTCGTTCTCGGATTCAGTTGGTTGGCTTCCTGTAAGATGACCCCGGAGCAAGTCAACAGTATGCCCAAAGAGTGGTTTGAACTCAATGGGTTTTTGAAAATAGGGGACAACGGTTTGGTGACCATCATGTCGCCCAACCCAGAAATAGGACAAAACGTAAAAACAGCCATGCCCATGATCGTGGCCGAGGAGTTGGATGTGGCTTGGAAAGATGTCATCGTGGAACAAGCTCCGTTGAACACCGATATATTCACACGTCAATTGGCAGGAGGAAGCCAATCCATTCGCCAAGGCTGGGAAGGTCTCCGTATGGCCGGGGCCACAGCCCGACAAATGTTGAAGGAGGCCGCTGCCCAAGCATGGCAGGTTCCTGTGGGTGAAATTATTACTTCCGAAGGAATGCTGACCCATGAAGCGAGTGGCAAATCTGCCGGATATGGAGAAATGGCCTCTGCGGCAGCCGGAATTGAAGTGCCCGAAGAAGTCGAACTCAAGGAACAAAAAGATTTTAAAATCATCGGTACCGACCGCAAGAATGTGGACGGTGAAAAAATTGTGACGGGAAAACCACTGTTTGGCTTGGACGTTCAACGCGAGGGAATGCTCATCGCCATGATCGTGCACCCGCCTGCCTTTGGTATGAAATTGAAGGATATGGATGCCGAATCCGTAAAATCCATGCCGGGAATCAAAGATGTATTCCCCATCGTGGTCTATCCTGAAGATGCGGAAAAACAATGGTCTGATGGTGGAGCCATTGCAGAGTTGGCCGTTGTTGTCGGGAATAGTACGTGGGAGTGCATGCAAGCCAAAAAGGCTTTGCAGGTACAGTGGGAAGAAGATTCCAAATTGGAAAGCAGTGCATACCATGATGAAACATTGACCGAATTGGTCAACACGGCCCCGAAAGAAGCTGCCCGTAAAGATGGAGATGTGGACGCCGCATTCAAAAAGGCTGCGAAAATTGTGGAAAGTACCTATAGTGCACCCTTTTTGGCGCACAATACCATGGAGCCCATGAACTTTTTTGCACACGTAACTTCAGAAAAGGCGGAGTTATTGGGCCCTGTCCAGACCCCAGAGTTCTTGGAAATGACCTTAGCTTCGGTCTTGGGCATGCCCAAAGAGAAAATAGATATAATGATGACCCGAATGGGGGGAGGCTTTGGCCGTCGTTTGTATGGAACTTTTGCGGTGGAAGCCGCGATGATTTCCCAAAAGATGGGTGCTCCCATTAAATTGGTGTATACCCGAGAGGATGATATGACCCAGGGAACCTATAGACCCTCCTACAAGGTAAAATATAAGGCCGGTCTGGATGAAAACGGCAATTTGATTGCATGGCATGTTCGTGGAGCAGGAACCAATGACGACCTCGTTTTTGAAAACCGTTTCCCTGCAGGTGCCGTGGACAATTACTTGGCAGAAAAACACAGTTTACAGACCAATGTGACCACTGGGGCTTGGCGCGCTCCCCGTTCCAATTTCATTGCTGGTGCGGAGCAGGCCTTTATGGATGAGGTGGCAGAAGCCGCCGGTAAGGATCCCATTGAATTCCGTTTGGAGTTGTTTGATCGGGCCATATCAAACCCTGTTGGCGATCCCGAACAAAATGATTATGACCCAGAACGCTACGCGGGTGTGTTGAAATTGGTGAAAGAGAAATCCAATTGGACCAATGGAGACAACGGAAAATCCAGAGGTGTCTCGGCCTACTATTGCCACAATTCCTATGTGGCCCAAGTGCTGGACTTGACCATGAACGGCAATACGCCCAACGTGGACAAAGTTTGGTGTGCCGTGGATTGTGGAATCGTGATCAACCCATTGAGTGCAAAAAACCAAATTGAAGGTGGAATTGTGGATGGTATCGGTCATGCTACCTATAGCGCGTTGACCTTCAAGGATGGAGTACCGGAACAATCCAATTTTGATACATACCGCCTAATTCGAAATATGGAGGCGCCCAAGGAAATAGAAACCTTTTTTGTGGACAACGGCATTGACCCGACAGGTTTGGGCGAACCGTCATTGCCACCAATTGTGGGAGCTTTGTCCAATGCAATGTACAAGGCAACGGGAAGACGTCATTACAATCAGCCTTTGATCAATGACAAGCCCCCATTGGTAGGATAAAGAAGGGTGTTGGTTTGGGATCTGTGTTTGGACGAATAATCCGCAATGCAATAGAAGTTTTGTAGCAGTTTTTCTCAGGTTCCCATAAAAGACTCTTTGTGGCATGGTGTGATTTTTTGACATTAAATTGTTGATTTGCAACATATTGTGAGCGAAAATAATTTTTCGTTAAAAAAGTTGGCGTATTTATTTTTTGTTTATGTTTACCCCATGAATGAGTCCCTCTAAAAGGACGCATTGCCTATAGCGTTGAAAACTTTTTTCATGTTCGGGCTTTTGGGAATAAGGAAGTCTACCCAAAAAGCCGTCTTACGATTAAGACACCGAATAGTAGGGCTGACTTCCGAAGTGCACTCCGTAATCCGTGATTTCTCACGGAGTCCATTCTTTGTGGCCTATACCGTATTTGAATTTCGCATCTGAGAAATTTTAATTTCCAGACTTCTATTTTTCTCACTATCTTTTAATAAAACAGCGAAATTCAAATGAAAACGAAATACATCGACTTGATCGAGCAGACTTATGATTTTCCCCAAGAGGAATTTCAATTAAAGGACAACAAGTTACAGTTCCACGGTGTAGACCTATATAATCTGGTCCAACGCTATGGAACCCCTTTGAAGTTCACATACCTGCCCAAAATATCCAAAAACATACAACGGGCAAAAGAATGGTTTGGCGCAGCCATGGCCAAGCATGGTTATGCGGGGTCTTACCATTATTGCTATTGCACCAAAAGCTCCCATTTTGAGCATGTTTTGAATGAAGCGCTCAAAAACGATATTCATATAGAGACCTCGTCGGCCTTTGATATCAATATTGTTGAACACTTAAAGAAGAAAGGCAAAATTTCCAAGAATACCTATGTTATCTGCAATGGGTTTAAAAGGGACCAGTATGTGCGGAACATTGCCAAACTGATCAATGAAGGACACACCAATTGTATTCCGATCATTGACAATTACGAGGAAATTGAATTGTTGAGCAGTGCTATTGACGGAAAATACAAAGTGGGCATCCGAATTGCTTCGGAAGAAGAGCCAAAATTTGAGTTCTACACCTCAAGATTGGGTATTGGGTACAAAAATATTGTTCCGTTTTACAACCAATCCATAAAAACCAATGAAAAAGTAGAATTGAAGATGTTGCACTTTTTCATTAATACGGGGATTAGGGACACAGCCTATTATTGGAACGAACTTTTAAAGTGCTTAAAGGTTTATATCAGCCTTAAAAAGGTGTGCCCAACCTTGGACAGCCTTAATATAGGTGGAGGATTTCCCATTAAAAACTCATTGGCCTTTGAGTACGATTACGAGTATATGGTCGATGAGATCATCCATCAGATCAAACAAGCCTGTGACGAGGCCGAAGTGGATGTCCCCCATATCTTCACCGAATTTGGAAGCTTCACGGTTGGCGAAAGTGGTGGCACCATTTATGAAGTTTTATACCAAAAACAGCAGAACGACCGTGAAAAATGGAATATGATCAATTCATCATTCATAACCACCATGCCAGATTCATGGGCGATCAGCAAACGGTTTATCACATTGGCCATTAACCGATGGAACGAAGAGTATGAGCGTGTTTTATTGGGTGGGCTTACCTGTGACAGTGACGACTATTACAACTCCGAGCAACACATGAACGCCATCTACATGCCCAAGTATAAAAAGGACAAGCCACTTTATATCGGTTTTTTCAATACTGGGGCCTACCAAGAAACCATTGGAGGTTTTGGGGGATTGCAGCACTGTCTCATTCCCCACCCCAAACACATACTCATTAATAAAGATGAGAAAGGGAATTTGAAAACCACGGTGTTCGCTGAACAGCAAACCGCCGAAGATTTCTTGTCCATTTTAGGGTATGGTCCAAAAAAAGATGAAAATGGTCTTTTAGACCCCAAAAAACTGCTGGTTTCCAGCAAAAACTGATTACGAATTATTAATTAAAATGAAAACGAATAGAATGTATGCTGGTATTCCCAAGGAATACGGGTCGCCTGAAAAGGCAAAAGTGGTGTTGTTGCCGGTTCCCTACGATGGTACAAGTACGTGGGGAAAAGGAGCTGACAAAGGTCCGGAGGCTTTTTTGGAAGCCTCGGAAAATATGGAGGTTTACGATATTGAAACAGATAGCGAAGTGTATAAACAAGGGATTTACTTGGCAGATGCCGTGGATGATTTTGAATCACCGGACACCATGGTTGATGCGGTGCACAAAACCGTGAAGGAGTTCATTAATCGGAACAAACTGGTGACTATGGTAGGTGGGGAGCATTCCATTTCCATTGGGGCGATCAGAGCATTCAACGAATGTTTTGAAGACCTTACAGTACTCCAGATTGATGCGCATGCCGACCTCAGAAAAGAATACAATGGCTCAAAATACAATCATGCCTGTGCCCTTTACGAGGCCAATGAGACCACAAATTTGGTGCAAGTGGGCATACGCAGTATGGACCATGCCGAAACCTTGGTCATGGACCGGGACAGGGTGTTTTTTGCCCATGAAATGGTAACGGATGATTTCTGGATGGACAATGCAATAGAATTAATGACGGACAATGTGTACATTACTTTTGATTTGGATGCATTTGACCCCTCGATAATGCCATCGACAGGGACTCCCGAGCCAGGCGGACTGCTCTGGTATGAAACCCTGGATTTTTTAAAGCGGGTCTTTGAAGAAAAGAATGTGGTGGGCTTTGACATTGTTGAACTGTGTCCCAATAAAAATGAGCGCTCTTCAGATTTTCTGGCAGCCAAGCTGTATTACAAAATGTTGAGCTATAAGTACGCCGATGAAAATGAATATATCGAAGATGGATTTGTTGAAGGAGACGAAGATTTCAAGAAATCCAATTCAATAATGGATGATTACGATGAGTGACAAAGGAGAAATAACACAATTTATTGAAAAATACTTCCTTCATTTCAATGCAGCTTCCCTAGTGGATGCCGCAAAAGGATATGAAGCACAGTTGAACCAGGGTTCCAAAATGTTGGTTTCCTTGGCGGGGGCCATGAGCACTGCCGAATTGGGCAAGATTTTTTCAGAAATCATACGTACCGATAAAGTGCACATTGTTTCCTGTACCGGGGCCAACTTGGAAGAGGATCTGATGAACCTTGTGGCGCACTCGCACTACAAACGGGTACCCAATTACAGGGATTTAACTCCCCAGGATGAATGGGAATTGTTGGAAAAGGGATTGAACCGCGTAACCGATACCTGTATTCCGGAGGAAGAAGCATTCCGTCGCTTGCAAAAGCACATCTTCAAACTTTGGAAAAATGCCGAAGAGGAAGGTAAACGCTATTTTCCGCATGAATATATGTACCAACTTTTGTTGTCCGGGGTTTTGGAAGAGTACTATGAAATCGATATTAAGGATTCATGGATGTATGCTGCGGCGCAAAAAAACCTCCCAATTGTGGTTCCTGGATGGGAAGACAGCACCATGGGCAACATTTTTGCCAGCTATGTCATTAAAGGGGAATTAAAGGCCAGTACCGTTAAATCCGGAATTGAGTACATGACCTTTTTGGCGGATTGGTACAGCAAAAACTCTGATAACGGTATCGGCTTTTTTCAAATTGGAGGAGGCATAGCCGGTGATTTTCCCATTTGTGTAGTGCCGATGTTGTACCAAGATATGGAGATGACCGACATCCCTTTTTGGTCTTATTTCTGCCAAATCAGTGATTCCACAACAAGTTTTGGGTCCTATTCCGGCGCGGTGCCCAATGAAAAGATCACTTGGGGAAAACTGGACATCCACACCCCTAAGTTCATTATAGAATCCGACGCGACCATTGTAGCACCGTTGATTTTTGCTTACCTCCTAAACATGTAATGATGAAAAACAGACAATCATTGGCGCTGAAACGCGTAATCGTGGATTACAAGAAGTTGGACAACCACATGCTCAACCTCTTGGTGGAAAAATATCCAGATGGGTACGATGATGATGATATCGTCACCTACCGAAACGCCAGCAATGAAGTGGTGGAGTGTATAGAGGTACGCACTGAGGATACCGCATATCTCATCAAGGTGAGCAAACGCTTGGTCATGGCAATGGAAGACTTTGATGTTAATGATGATGGTGACGATAGCGACGAAGAAACATCCCTGGATACGGATGGGTTGGAAAGTTCCGAAGAGGAATGATTTGGCCATAAATGTCCAAACACACATAACAACAATCAAATTTCCAGAGTATGAAAATTGTTTTTTTCATGTTCTTGTCCTTAGCGGCATTTTTGGAAGTACCTGCCACACAGGACGCTGATCTTGTGGTGGAAGCTACCTACAACGGTTACGTGGGGGGCAACTACACATTTGTTGATGCAGATGGTTCGGTCTATGAATTTTCCGAGATTGATTCAGAAGCAGCAAAGAAGTACGATTTGGATGCTGAGGATTTTGTAGGGAAAGACTTTACGGTCACCTACACCATCGACACAGCATTTGATGAGAATGATGATGAATATGACATTTATGTCATAGTGGATTTAGAACTAAGGAATTAATTATGGAAAGGGCAGGCGACCCCTGCCCCTTTTACATAGTAACTTAGCCAATATGAAAAGATTGGTCAAATCACGTCTTATCGCCTTGCACAAGGACAAGGTATTGGTGCTGCAAAAAGTGGGTAGACCGCTTCGGTACACCTTGCCCGGGGGCGTAAAGAAAAAGAAGGAGACGGAGGAAGAGACCCTGATCAGGGAAGTGGGGGAGGAAATAAAATTAAGACTGTCGCCCGGCGAGGTCCAGTTCTATCTGTCCCACATCAAAAAAGGCAGAATCAAGCCCATTATTAAAAATTATTTTCTGATCCACTTGAAACCATCGGCCATCAAGGTCAAGGAAAAGCACAAGTTTGAAGCGGCCTTTTGGGTAGATTGGAAAGAAGCCCTGCCCTTTATGGACAAATCGGACAGGTTGGCAGTAAGATCATATTTTAAAAGTTTTGGAAGAAAAACAAAGAAAAACAGAAAAAATGGAGGTCAAATTTCATCTCGCCTTGCCATGTAAGGACATAGAAGAGACCCGGACCTTCTATCAAGAGGTCATCCAGGCCAATTTGGGCAGACATGCTGAAAAATGGTTGGACGTTGACCTTTTTGGTCATCAATTGACGTTTACGCAATCGGGAAATTTTAATTTCGATTTTAAGAACTACCGTTTGGAGGATTATATCTTGCCGTCGTTCCACTTTGGGATCATTGTACCCGTGGATGTTTGGGGCGAACTTTACACAAGATTGTTCCAAATGGATTTGGAAATTACCACCGAGGCCACTTTTATGCAGGATAAAATTGGGGAGCACCTTTCCTTTTTTATACAGGATCCCAATGGCTATATGGTGGAATTCAAAAGCTTTAAGGAGACCACTGAGATTTTTGCAACAGAGTAATGAATGGACTTTAAGGCCATAGCGCTTCATCTTGCCGGAAACATTGATATTTTTGGTTGTAGACAGGCGTTTCACAAAAAATTATTGTTTGGAGATCGGGATGAACTGTTTTATGCCGATGAGGGAGGATACGTATATATTTTCAGGTACGGTATTGTGTCCTTTTTTGGGTTTGATGAGGCATCCATTGCGGCCACTACCGAAGAAATCAAGCCCTTTTGCGAAGGATGGCAGCAGTCTGAACTCACTGAGGAAATAGATATAGAACTCTTGCCGGGCAATGCCAAGCCCAAGGTCACCAATAATAAGATCATTTTGCCCGAATCCGATATTGAGGCCATGCGATTAACATTGCTCCATTTGTCCCAATCCGTGGCATTGGATTATTTTTCAGGACTTTCGGAACAGATCATGAAGGAGACCCGTCAACACACCAACCATTTGGAAGTGAAGGGAAAATTAGATCTTGGAGGCAGAAGACTAAAAAAACACATCGGCAGGGTGCTGAACATCAACAACCAGATTTCAGAGAACCTCTATATTTTTGATTCGCACGAGGTGGTCTGGGAAGATGAGGATTTGGACCGATTGGACAAAAACTTGAAGCAAATCTTTGATTTGAAGGAACGATATCGTACCATTAAAGAGCAAGGGTACATTATAAAAGAAAACCTGAGCCTTTTTAAGGACATTATGGATCACCGGGAGAGCAGTAGATTGGAGTGGATCATCATTATCTTGATCTTGGTTGAGGTAGTGGACCTGTTTATTATGCGATTGATCAATTAATTATATAGTTTATTTTGGACAGTACTAAAATATTGGGCAGCGAAGAGTGGTGCCGTTTGGAGGAAATGGGCATTCCTGCTATCAAAGCCCGGGTCGATTCAGGGGCAAAAACCTCTTCCATTCAGGCCAGCAAAGTAAAGATTTTTACCAAGGGATTAGAGGATTGGGTGCGTTTTGAGGTCAATCCCATTCAAGATAACCGTAGCATTTCCATTCTGTGTCAAGCCAAATTGTTTGATGTAAGAAGCGTGAAGAGCTCGCAAGGTATATCGGAGGAGCGCCCTGTGATCAAGACACCGGTCACCATTGGCCGCAAGACCTTTGATATAGAGTTGACCTTGGCCAATAGGGACACCATGGAATACCGAATGCTTTTGGGCAGGGAAGCCATCAATGACAGATATTTGGTAGATCCAGCCCAGAGTTTTTGTCAGGGAGATATTTCCACCGAAGAGATTTCCAAAAAGTACAAACCCTATATGAGTGAGAAATCGGGGTTGACCTTGGGGCTTTTGGCCAGTAACCCTGAATTGTACAGCAATAAACGAATCATAGAGGCCGGGGAGATGCGGGGCCACAAAGTGGTCTTTTTGAATGTGGAGAATGCGTACATGAAACTGGATGCAAGTTCTCCGGAAATCCGGTACCGTGGAGGGAATGTCTTGGACAAGTTTGATGCGGTGATTCCCCGAATAAAGCCAGCCGTCACATTTTATGGTTGTGCCTTATTGCGGCAATTTGATACGTTGGGCGTGTACTGCCTTAATTCCGCCGATTCCATTAGCAAGTCGCGGGACAAGCTCTTTGCCTCGCAACTGTTTTCCAAGAACGATATCCATATTCCCATTACAGGCTTTGCCAAGTCTCCCATGGACACCAAGGACCTCATACGGATGGTCAATGGTTCCCCATTGATCATAAAATTATTGGAGAGTACCCAGGGCAAAGGAGTGGTTCTGGCCGAGACCAATAAGGCGGCGGAAAGTGTGATCAATGCCTTTAAAAGTGTACAGACCAATATTTTGGTGCAGGAATTTATCAAAGAAGCCAATGGGCAGGACATTCGCTGTTTTGTGGTGAACGGCAAAGTGGTGGCTTCCATGCAGCGTCAGGCACAGAAAGGGGAATTCAGGGCAAACATTCATCAAGGGGGCGCAGCATCCAAGATTAAAATAACACCTGAGGAACGTAAGTTGGCCGTAAAATCTGCCAAGGTCCTTAATTTGGATGTTGCCGGGGTAGACATCATCCGATCTAATAGGGGGCCTTTGCTTTTGGAAGTAAATTCATCTCCGGGCTTGGAAGGTATTGAAAACACAACCGGGATGGATATTGCCAATGTCATGATCGAGACCATAGAACGAAAGTTGAAATACCATAATTGATTGATACCGAAGGTATTTCTTGTTAAATAATTTGCTTTTCTGATTTTTTCTTTTATATTACAAGGTATGGTTGGAAAAGAAATAGACGAACATAAAGATTTTTTGGAAAGAGCAATAAACTACCTCAAGGAAAGAGGGTTTACCAATATCAAAACAGATTTGCCGGGATACGAATCACCCAAGACCTTTGTGAAAAAGAAGGGTGGAACCAATCTTTCGGCCGATATATCTGCACATAAGAATGGTAGAAAGTATTTCTTTGACATTAGCCTTAAATCATTTGACCCAAGTAAGTTGAAGTCAAAATGGCTGCTCTTGGATACTGTGGCACGTTTACGTTCTAACCGGTTTAAGATCATTACCACCAAAGGGCATTTCAAATTTACCGACACACTTCTCAAAGATGTAAATTTGACCAGTAAAGAGCCTATCAGGATATAACATTGGACCTCAATAGAGGTCTTTTTTTTTGGTCGCCCCCAACGAATCTACAATTCTTTCATTTTTAATTACCCAAATGCCTTTTATCGATCTAGGTACATCTCCCTATATTTTTTTCGCATTGATAAATTCCAACTTTATAACCAAAAAAGGGGATTAAAATAGTGCCTTTTTAAAAAAGTATGAATTCAAAAGGGGCATTCGTTAAGAGATATGCCCCATTGATTAATTAAGGCTTTGCCAGAAAATAATTCATGGTAAGTTTACCACAGCAAATGAAAAACTCTTTGTGGTTAAAACACAAACCTCCAAAAAATAAGATAAGGTAAATTGTAAGG
This sequence comes from Allomuricauda sp. CP2A, assembly GCF_001683915.1. GTDB lineage: Bacteria > Bacteroidota > Bacteroidia > Flavobacteriales > Flavobacteriaceae > Flagellimonas. The sequence continues at coordinate 58,004 of NZ_LXTT01000143.1, forward strand.
TATTCTACCTGTTCTTAACCTACTGTCTTGTTCCAAAGAGGTTTTACGTTGCGCCAGGGGGTTTTGAGGTTGAGCCCCTTGGTTGTAACGGTTTTTTATGATCAAGTAAAATATTCCCATAAATTTGACCTACATTTCTCAGAAAAAGAGCCTTTCCCTTTGGGCTCTTTTTCATTTTTGGTCAATTTTAACGAGTACTCTTTTTACATTGTTCACATCTTTTAAAAAAAACGAGGGATATCCCACATTTCCTTTTTGTAAGGTTCTTTCCAAAAAAGCTACTTTTGTAAGATAATATAATGAGGAAGATTTAGCTATGTCAGAACAATTGGAAAGAATAAAAACATTGATCATAGGATCCGGACCAGCTGGATACACCGCTGCAATTTATGCCGCTAGAGCCGATTTGAAACCTGTAATGTACACCGGTATGGAACCTGGGGGACAGTTGACCACCACCACCGAAGTGGATAATTTCCCGGGCTATCCCGAAGGGATAGATGGCCCAACAATGATGATTCAATTGCAGCAGCAAGCAGAACGGTTCGGTACTGAAGTTAGGATAGGTATGGTCACTGCGGTAGACCTTAGCGAAGAGTTTGGTGGAATCCACAAAATTACCGTGGATGATTCCAAAGTGATTGAAGCGGAAACCGTGATTATTTCAACAGGCGCATCTGCCAAGTATTTGAACATTCCAAGTGAGCAACGTTTGCGCGGAGGTGGTGTATCTGCCTGCGCCGTTTGTGATGGATTCTTCTACAAAGGACAGGAAGTTGCCATAGTTGGGGCGGGTGATACCGCAGCCGAAGAAGCTTCCTATTTGGCCAATATCTGTAAAAAAGTAACCATGTTGGTTAGAAAGGACTATATGAGAGCATCAAAAGCCATGCAGCATAGGGTCAACAGTATTGACAATATTGAAATTAGATACAACACCGAGGTGGATGAGGTTCTTGGAGACCAAGTGGTGGAAGGCCTCAGAATGGTGAACAACCAAACAGGTGAGAAAGAGGAGATAGCCATTACGGGACTTTTTATCGCTATCGGACATAAGCCAAACACGGGTATATTCAAAGGCCAATTGGATATGGATGAGACGGGGTACATCATTACCCAGCCCAAATCCACCAAGACCAATAGGCCTGGAGTCTTTGCCAGCGGTGATGCACAGGACAAAATCTATAGACAGGCCGTAACAGCAGCCGGAACAGGTTGTATGGCAGCTCTTGATGCTGAACGGTATTTGGCCGCTGTGGAAAGCAAGGAAACAGTTGTTTCCTAAGAAATCCATTGATAAAACATGTACTTGAAAAAGTGGTCCAAATGGACCACTTTTTTTGTTTGAAGACATTTGGGCAAAAGAAATAATTCAAAAACCTTAAATTGTGAGGGATTGCCAAATCAAAAAATTTCAACTAATTAATTAGCTAAAAACAAACACGTGAAAACAAACAAACAGTTCTTTCGAATCGGTATGTACATGCTGTTGATGTCCGTATTCATTCTAGCTTGTAACAACAATCCCAAAGACACTACACCGTGGCAACCACTATTTGATGGAAAAACCTTGGATGGATGGATCATTTTAGGCGGTACTGCGGAATATGAACTACAGAATGGAGAAATTGTGGGCAAGACCGTCCACAATACCCCCAATACTTTTCTGGCCACCGATAAAGACTACAGTGATTTTATTTTAGAATTGGACTATCTGGTCGATTCTACCATGAACTCCGGCATACAGATTCGCAGCCACAGCCTCCCAGCATATAAAAATGGAAGGGTACACGGCTATCAGGTGGAAATTGATCCTTCGGATAGAGCTTGGAGCGCCGGAATTTATGAAGAGGCCAGACGGGGATGGTTGGTTCCCTTGACCAACAATGAAAGGGCACAAGATGCCTTTATGCAAAATGAATGGAACCATTACCGCATTGAGGCTATTGGGGATACCATCAAAACATGGATCAACGGTGTGCCAGCTTCTTATCTTATCGATGATGAAACGGATAGTGGATTTATAGCATTGCAGGTGCACAGCATCGGAGAGAATCAAAAAGCAGGTACGGAAATCCGATGGAGAAATGTTCGGATACTTACCGATAGCCTTCAAAAATATACCAGGACAATGCCTTTAAAGCCCGTGATCACAAAAAACAGCCTTACCCACCACGAAAAAGAAGAAGGCTGGGAGCTCTTATGGGATGGTGAAACCACCAAAGGTTGGCGTGGTGCCAAGCTGGACCATTTTCCCGAAGAGGGCTGGACCATTGAAAACGGAGAGCTCACTGTACTGCCATCAGGCGGAGGCGAGTCGGAAGCCGGAGGTGATATCGTTACGGAAAAACAATATGGCAATTTTGAACTGAAATTGGACTTTAAATTGACAGAAGGAGCCAACAGCGGCATAAAATATTATGTGGATACAGATTTGAACAAAGGAGAAGGTTCCTCCATTGGACTGGAATACCAACTATTGGATGATGAGGTGCATCCCGATGCAAAATTGGGCAACCATGAAGGCAGCAGGACCTTGGCATCGCTGTATGATCTTATCCAAGCCGACACTACCAAATATGTAAAACCCATCGGTGAGTGGAATTCGGCCCATGTTATTTCAAACAACAACCATGTGGAGCACTGGTTGAATGGGATGAAAGTATTGGAGTACGAGCGAAGTAGCGATGATTATAAAAAATTGGTATCGGAAAGCAAGTACAAAATATGGCCAAATTTTGGTGAAGCCGAAAAGGGAAATATCCTGCTCCAAGACCATGGAAACAAGGTTACTTTCAAGAATATCAAAATCAAAGAACTATAAATAGCCAATACCATGAATACACGAAGGGATTTCATTAAAAAGACAACCGTGGGCGCCACTGGCTTGACATTGGTGGGAATGCCCAGCTTTGGCTTGTCCAATGTTTTAGGGGCCAATGATAGGCTTAGAGTAGCCGTTATTGGGGTGCGGAGTAGGGCCAAGGCACACGTCATAGCCATTCATCAAGACCCCAATGCCCAGATTTTATACAATTGCGATGTAGATGATGTGATTATTGAAGAGCACAACGCTTGGTGTCAGAACAACATCGGTTATGTGCCCAAAGTGGAAAAAGACTTCCGGAAAATTTTGGAAGACAAGGATGTGGATGCCGTCTTCATTGCAACGCCGGAACATTGGCATGCCCCAATGGCCATCATGGCGATGCAAGCGGGCAAGCATGTCTATGTTGAAAAGCCCTGTAGCCACAATCCGTATGAGAACGATCTTTTGGTGGCTGCCCAGAACAAGTATGGCAAAAAAGTACAAATGGGCAACCAGCAGCGTTCGGCCAAAACTTCCATTATGGCGATGGCAGACATCAAGAATGGGGTTATCGGTGAGGCATATAAGGCTGAAGCCTATTATTCCAATAATAGGGGGTCTATTGGGAAAGGGGCAGAAATTTCCGTGCCCAAAACCTTGGATTGGGAACTCTGGCAAGGGCCAGCCCCTCGCGAAGCGTATCGGGATAACATACATCCCTATAACTGGCATTGGTTCCGCAATTGGGGTACGGGTGAAATCCACAACAATGGCACCCACGAAATTGACATAAGCCGTTGGGCCCTAGGGGTGGATCTCCCCGAAACCGTGACTTCATTTGGTGGGAAGTATACCTACGATGATGACTGGGAATTTGTGGACAATCAGCAGGTGACCTACACATTTCCCGGAGACAAGTTCATCACATGGACAGGGCACAGTAGAGGAATGATGAAACCTGAACGTCCGGGAAGGGGAGTGACTATATATGGTAGCAAAGGAACCATTGAGCTCGATAGGAATTTTTACAAATTGTACGATTTGGGCGGGAATCCCATAAAATTTGAGTTTGAGAATTCGGTAAGTGCCACCACCAACACCCAGGGAATAGGCGGTTTGGATGTAGATCATGTAAAGAACTTTTTCAACGCCATACGCAAGGATGAGTCATTGCATGCAGAAATCAACGATGCCAGTATTTCCACCATGCTGTGCCATTTGGGGAATTTTGCACAAGATGCCGGGCATAGTCTTAAAATAGATACCAAAACCGGAAAGGTGCTCAACAATGATACCGTAATGGAAAACTGGAAGCGGGAGTATGAAAAAGGATGGGAACCTAAATTATAATTGAATGAAACGAAGGGAATTTACCAAGAAGAGCGGTGTGGCCCTAGCGGGCGTTTCTACTTTGGGAACTGGAATTTGGACACCATTCAAAAAAGATACCATAAAAGTTGGTGTCATTGGTACAGGTGACCGGGGTGGTGGTCTAATTTCAATTATGAACGATATTCCCGGGTTAGAGGTGGTGGGTTGCTGTGATGTTTTGCCTTTTCGGCTGGAGAGCGGAATAAAAAAGGTTTCTGGAAATGCCATGGCCTATGCTGACCATAGAGCCCTTTTGGATAATAATGATATAGATGCGGTCATTGTTTCCACACCCTTCAGTACCCACGAAAAAATTGCATTGGATGCACTGGACGCCGGAAAACATGTGTACTGTGAAAAAACCATGGCGAAAGGGTTTGATGGCATTCAAAATCTGGTTCAAGCGGCCTCAAGTGCAAAGACGGTGTTCCAAACCGGACATCAATACCATAGTTCCAGACTCTATACCCATGTGGTCGATTTGATAAAAAAAGGAAAAATAGGGAAGGTTACTGCAATTGATTGCCAATGGAACCGCAATGCAGATTGGCGTAGGCCCGTTCCACATCCAAAATACGAAAGGGCCATCAATTGGCGCATGTATAAAGAATTTTCGGGAGGTTTATTGGCGGAACTCTGCTCACATCAGCTGGATTTGGCCAATTGGATTTTGGATGCTGTGCCGCTTAGGGTTATTGGCGAAGGTGGCATTGATTATTGGAAGGATGGTCGGGAAACGTATGACAATGTGCACATGATCTATACCTATCCCAATGGGGTAAGGGCCAAATTCACTTGTTTGACCAGTAACTCCAAGGATGATTATTTGATTAAAATTCTGGGAGACAATGGCACCATAACCATAGGGTATACCAATGCCTGGTTCTATCCGGAAAAATTGGAGGAAAACAAACAAATAGGTGAGGTTGACGGGGTTTCAGGAGCAACCCTTGAATGGGACGAGCACAATGGTATTCCCATTAAAATGGAGCATTTGGACCCCACCAAACAGGCCTTGTTGGATTTTAAAAACGCTGTCAGTAATGACCAAGAACCAAATTCAAGTGTTGAGACAGGAGCCAAGGCCGCTATTTGTGTACAGATGGGCCTTGATGCTTTGTACAATGGCACCTCAGTATCTTGGAAAACAGGTATTGTTTAATAAAATAAAAACGCTGTCTAAAAAGTCAATTTTCGTCAACCTGAACTTGTTTCAGGTTCCCATAATGATTTGTTTATCAGTATGACGTGTTTCAATACTTTTTGGACAGCCTCTTTGTACTTGTCAATTTAATCTATGCGCCGGTAATTTTCGGAAAAGGTCCTATTGCCTTCTTCATCTACGGTTATTTGACTGTAGGTATCATTTTGCAGATCAAGCTCAAAAACAAATTCGGTCAACGTGTCCAAAGCTTTCATCATTTCGGCATCCCCGAAGATGATGGTCTCATGGAGTTCATTTTCCTTAATGTAATATGAACCATAACCAAACCTTCCATTGTTGTCATTGGGCACATACCTGGACCACATTACCTTACCGTTGTAATACATTTTCACTTGGCGGTACCCATCTGCCCTGGGCATTGTGTCCGAAACAGTAACTCCATCATCATAATTGTAGAAACTTACCAATTCCCATGTTCCTTCTATGGTATGCATGTTGTCAGGTTTTGGAGCTGTAAATCTTGTGGCCGAGATTAAAATGAACATCAAAATGGCCAATCCCAATATTTTTTTCATAGTTGTTAGTTTAGAGTTAGACTACATTTCCCTTAATAAGGTACAAATAATTTTAACAAATATTTAAAAACAAACCCATAAAATTAAGGATATGTTAAAACGAAAAAGGCCCGACAAATAGCCGGGCCATGGATTGGATAAAATGAAAAAGTGCTTGCGAATATTCGCTGTTTTGTCGATCAATATTTGTGGACGCTGCCAGAAACAGATTTCTTTTTCTGCACATTGGCTTCCCCGGTATAGGATATGTCCGCTCCGCTGCTGGCATCGGCCACCAACGATTCTGAAACATTGACGGAAATGTCCGCTCCGCTACTGGCATCGGCATTGCAGGTCTTGGCCATAAGATCCTTGGCCTTGATGTCAGAACCGCTACTGGCATCGACATAGAGCATATCTGCCCTTCCAGACAGTCGGATATCAGCCCCACTACTGGCATCTGCAGATACTTCATGGGCCACAACCTCAACTTGTATGTCAGAACCACTGCTGGCATCCAGTTCCAAGTTTTCGGACTCGATAACATTTTGTGCAATAAGGTCTGCACCGCTGGAGCTTTTCAATGCAGTAATATGAGGTAGGGAAACATAGACTTTCTTGGTGGCCCTACCAATGTTTTCAATGGCATGTATTTTAAGTCGTCCATCCCTAATATCCGTTCCGATAAGATCTATGATGTTCTCATCAGCTTCAACGGTAATCTTGAATTCTTGGTCTTGGGTCACAAATACATCCAGGCCTTCTGAGGCAGATACCTCGGTAAAATCCTCTGTGACGTTTCGGGTTTCTTCCACCACTTCGCCGTTTCCTCGTTTACCGTCGCCAAAGTTCATATCGAACATACAGGACGAAGCAAATAAAGAGAATAATGCTGCGATGGCTAATCTTGCTAGTGTTGTCATGATTGTTGTTTTAATGATTGATTCGAAATTCGTTATTGCTATTCGTTATATAAATTAATAATTGCCCAATTGTAGAAAACAGGTACTCAAATGTTGTTTTTTTCGCCTGCTTTCACTTTAATGCCGTCTTCGTTGATCTTCATCTCAAAAGAATCTCCCCGATCTTTGAGGTTGATGTCCACCCCATCTTCGTTGATAATGATCTTTCCGCCCTCTTCTTCCTCGTTTTCTTCAGGATCTTCGGGACAGTCTTGGCATTTTAATTCGCCATCATTCCCCATGATCCAGACGTAACCCACAATACCACTTCGGTAATACTCCTTGTCGTTGTCGATGCCGCGCCCAAGGTAACCTCGGGTCGATTCTTCAAACCTCACTGTTCTCCCTTCAGGAATATGGAGGGTAACGGTCACTTCTTGATCTCTGGCCTTGTTGGAAACATCCGTGGTAAGGTGCTCATCCAAAGCGATGGTATTTCCCAGCAATTCATACCCATAATTAATTTCTTTGGCTCGGTCTCTGGCCACCAAAGATGTACTTCCATGGGAGTCCTTTCGGATATTGATTCTTACATAGTCATCATCAGACTTTCTTACTTTGATATCCACATCGTCAGAAATCAAGACCCTATTGTCATTTTGGTCATAGCCAAAGGTCATACGCCCAAAATGTACGTCTTCCATACTGTGTTCAAATCCAGTAGATCTCATTTTTACCAATAAGGTATCCGTAGGATTCTCCATAAGTATCTGGTCCTTTTCATGAATACTGCCCACATTGGCAAACTCGGCTGCTTGGCGTACCCCAAGGGCAAACAATACCCCCATGGAAATCAACCAAAGCCCCAAAAGGGAGAACTTGGCAATGTTCCCGATGGATTTTAGGTTGTTCACCAAAATCTTCAAGCCCAAATACAGAACGAAGAAAAATGGGATTGCAAAGGCGAAGAAGAGCAACAGTGAAACTACCCAAACCGGTGCACCTGTGGTATTCACGATTTCGTAAAAATCCACTCCGGGAAAATGTACGGCATTCAGCAGTCCCACGGAAAAGAGTGCTATGAACAACCCAATTAGTGTTGCGGCACCTATGATGATCAACAAAATGCCAATGAACTTGCCAAATACTTTGAACAGGAACATGATAATATCGCCTATGGCGTCAAAAAAGGTCTTGGAGCTGCTTTTGACCTTGTTGCCCACTTTTTCGTAGTCAACATTTTTCACTTTGTCTGCAACATCATCAAACCCCTCTTTAACCTTGCGTTCTATATTGCTGATGTTGACAGGCTCTCCCCGCATATCCAATTTTTGCGAGGTAGTGGCCGCTTCGGGGACCAAGATCCAAAGTAGAATGTAGGCGACCAGACCAAAACCGGTGAAAATGGCCAATAGGATAAAGATCAACCGAATCCAAAGGGCATCAAAGCCTAAATAATGTTCCAATCCGGCGCAGACACCACCAATATATTTGTGGTCAATGTCCCTGTAGAGCTTTTTGGCTCTTGACTTGGGTTCGGTATAGGTCTTTTTGGGTTCGTCCTCAAAGATGTCCTCATCCACCATATAGTCTTCGGGTTGCCCCATGACATTGATGACCTCGTCCACCTGTTTTTGGGTGATGACCTGTCGTTCATTTTCCATTTTCTCCAAAAAGAGTTCGGCTATCCGTGCCTCGATATCGGCGATGATCTCATCGCTTCCCGGCGTACCGGAAAAAGACCGCTTTATGGACTCCAAATATCGTCTCAGCTTGTTATACGCATCATCATCTATATGAAAGAGCGTATTGGCTAAATTTATATTTACTGTCTTGTTCATTTTTGATACTTATTTTGTGTTGGTTACCAGATTGACTGCATTTCTAAGTTCATCCCATGTACCGTTGAGTTCATTGAGAAACAATTGACCTGTTTCGGTAAGGGCGTAGTATTTTCGGGGTGGCCCCGAGGTGGATTCTTCCCATCTATAGTTGAGCAAACCTGCATTTTTCAACCTTGTCAACAAAGGGTATATGGTACCTTCCACTACTAACATCTTGGCGTCTTTTAGGGCCTCCAGAATTTCCGAAGCATACTTGTCATCATCCTTTAGGATGGACAGGATGCAGTACTCCAGAACCCCTTTGCGCATCTGTGCTTTTGTGTTTTCTATGTTCATAACTTCATGGTTCTAATTTAGTGCTGAATTTACGTTCAGCATCTGTTTTAACTGTTCGTTTTCTTGTGCTGAACTTATTTCAGCTTTGTTTCCACTCCATTCCCCTGTGATGAGCAGGGGAAGTGGAAACGTTTTTTGATTGATGATTGATTGATGATTGATTGATGTTTTTTTCGTTTTTTGATTGACCCTTTGCTTCGACTATGCTCGACATAAACTGGCTCAGGGCATGTGAATAAACTCCTATTTTATTTCGATTTAATGTAAGCTTACAACCCGACTAATTTTCCAGTTGTCCCCAATCTGTTTCCAGATAACTATAAATTTACTCGCCTTTGATTTGGCATTGGGTTCTTCCTTGTTGTAAAATTTATGCATTGCTATTTCTACGGCCCCAAAATTCTCTATGGGATGTACTTCAATGCTTCCGTCCACTAGTGTCCGCGTCACTTTCCCACAAATGTTTTTTTCCAGACTTTCCAGCAGGGCTTGCTTATCTTTGGAGAACCCACCTTTGTCATGATAAAACTCAATATCCTCATCGAAGATTTCAGCCTGTTTTTCCATGTCGCAGGTGTTATAGGCATTAAAATAGATGCTGTCCATCCGAGCAATGGTCGTGTATAGTTCAGAATCCTTTTGAGCTTGTGCCATTGCCGACGATGTCATTACCATAAAACCTATACCGAGGATTAATTTCAACTTTTTCATTATTTGATGAATTTTATGGTCAATGGATACTTAAAAGTTTCCCCCTCATTGGTCCGGATGGTGGCCAAGATGGTATACACAATATTAACGATGGCAAGCCCAACTTGAATGACCCCACTAATACCGGCTGGCCAAAAAAGCCGACCAAACTTAAAATCGTCGCTGTTGATGCTGATGTTTAGGTCGTTGAAATCACTCAACCGGTGGATTCCAAAAAAGTCCCAGTCAAATGCATCGGGCCAAAAACCAATAAAAAAAGGAATGCTGATCAAGCCTGCAACAATGGAGTAGAGGAGCATGCTCATTTGAAAGTTCAGGGCCTGCTTCCCATTATAATCCACAAACTTGTGTTCTTTTTTATTGGCGGTCCACAGAATCAAGGGAAGGATAAAGTTCCCAAAAGGGATAAACCACTTTGAAAAGGTGGACGCATGGATCAATGCGGATAAATTTCGTTCGTGTTTGGTTAATGTGGTAGCCATTTTTTGATTGATGAATTTTAGATATAAATTAGTTTACCTATTAGCTTACGATGCAAATATATATCCAAAAGACAGTACTATGCAAAACAAAGTACTAT
>NZ_LXTT01000159.1 GCF_001683915.1 Allomuricauda sp. CP2A
TATATTAATGGAAAGAAACCAATTGCATTTCGGATAAAACCTATCGCTTTCCTATATATCGGCAAAATATTCATTAAAATTTAATGAATATGATAATATAGGCGGAAGATATTTGGGCAATTGCAATTTTAGGAAAATAATATGTTTTGAAATAAAGTGTAGCCTTCCCTAAAAATTTGGAAAGTACGTTCAATCATTGAATAAACTGTGCCAGCTCCCTGAAAAGCACAAGCACTGAAATACACAATACCACATAACCAAACCCTTTTTTTAAACTTTTTTCGGGAATGAGATGGGAACTGTGTATGCCTATGGCCATTCCCGTTAAGGAAATGGCAGAGAAACTGAGCAACAATATCCAATTTATCTCAATACTTCCCATATCCCCAATAAACCCTATAAAAGATTTTAGGGCTATGATTATAAGCGATGTGGCAATGGCTCTTTTTATAGGAAGCCGTAAGAAGAGGATCAACACGGGAACAATCAAAAATCCGCCCCCGGTACCTGTTATCCCCGTTATGATGCCAATCCCTATGCCGAACAAGAGAATGGGAAAGTAATGCTGTTTGGATTTGGATGGTGTCGGTGATTTTTTCTTCGCATCTTTTATGGTGTGTATTGCGGCCAAGGCCATTAATGCACTAAAGAACACCATTATGGCCAAGTCCCTAGTAATGATGAGGCCATCATGTATAGAATACAGTACAGGAGGAATTGAAGGCAATAAGAACTTGCGTACCAGAAATACCGTTACAACCATGGGAATTAAAAAAAGTAGGGCCAATTGCCAGTCCATGCGCTGTTTTCTTACATTGAGCAGCACACCTGCCGAAGCGGACATCCCCACTACAAATAAGGAATGGGCGGTAGCAGAGTGCATATCCATTAAGAACAAATAATTGAATATGGGAACGGCCATTGCCGATCCTCCACTGCCCGTAGATCCCATGATCAATCCTATGGCAAATGCACCCACATATCCAATAAGTTGGAATGTTTCCATTGATGAGTGTTTTTCTCTTGAAGTTGAAAATGGCGCACATAAAAACCCAAGGGGCTATCCATGTATAGCCCCTTTAAAGTTTATGATATTGCCCGAAGAAATAGTTATCCTCCAGCGTAGATGTAGGAACACCCATGCTCTTGTGCACGGTCTAGTGCCCATACCCCCGAAGGAACCAATTGGATCCCGGGAAGGACGGCATCTACCCATTCGTTATACACCTCTGTTGGATCTAATCCCATTTTTTGGGCCACAATACCTGAGTATACCATTATGGCAAGGTTACATACACAGAACATGGCCCCACGTTCTTGCATACGCTTTATGCCATCAATACTGGGCATGGGCATATCGCCTTCCTGTGGTTCAAAATACGGGTTGCGAAGTGAAGGCTTCTGTGTGGCATTGTCATTTATTTTAAAGACTTCACCAAGCTTGTATTTTTTCCAAACATCGGAATGCAATGCAAAAGGAATGGCATCGTGTCTAAGAACGGTCATGGCCGTAATGTCACTGTCGGGAGATCCTGTTTCATTATTGCTCAGATAATAGGCCCAATTCCAGATAACAGGTAACCCGTCATGTGGCATGGAACCGTCAAATACGGTACGGTGTGTACCTTTGATTTTTTTGAACCAAGCTTCGGCTTCCCCAACTTCCGCAGCTTCATTTTCCGCTTCTGAAAGTTTTGAATACCATGGGCGTAATGGACCCGTTACCGCTGCCATTGTACTGGCGGTTGTTCCAAGAGCCATTGCTCCAATAAACATTCGTCTAGATGATTGATGATTTTTCATGACTACTGATTTTTAATTAAATTAAATTGCTTTTTGTAATACTCCATAATAGGTTGAAAAGGCCCCAATTGATGTTGAACCAATGGAAAAT
>NZ_LXTT01000169.1 GCF_001683915.1 Allomuricauda sp. CP2A
GTACTTGGATTTAGCAAATTGAAAAGCCTTTTTTTATTGCTGAGATATCTCTTTCATTATTTTTTGAAAAAAACCATGGAACGTTTTGGGTGGTACCATAGGTGAAAATATGTGACCTATAGATTTTTGGATTATTTCCTTTTCAAAGGTCTTTTCCTGTAAATTTTGTAGTGTTTTCCTCAAATCCTCAAAAGTCCTCACTTCATAATTATAAGGGTTATCTCCTAAAAGATGCTCCATATATTTTGAATAGTATCCTTTGATATCTATTGACACATTGGGAGTTCCCAAAGCTAAGCTTTCCAAGGCACAAGTTGAATAAACAGTAATATGCACATCACAAAACTTTAAAAGTTCATATGTGTTAATGTCTTCCGCAATCAATAAATTTATAGGTCGATCTATATGGGAGAATGAGTTTAAAAGGCGAGGCTTAAACAAAAAGCATATGTTGGGAATCTCATTGCTCACCTTCTTGATCATTCTTAACAGCTCGGTATCCGTTGTCTCCAACTGCCCCGTAACACAGACCAAGGTCCCATATTGTTCCTTTAAACCACTCAATTTTGGTGAGATGGTTAGATGTTTACCTACTTCTTCCAAAAAGGAATATCCATAATCCAAAACATGGTTTGGCCCCACTAAATGGCCTTGCGAAACAATATTGCTGAAATATTTACCATAACTCAGAAAAAAATCGGGCATTAACTTTTTAGACTGTTTTGCCTTAAAAAAATAAGCTCTATGTCCTTCTGTGATCAAGCCGTGTTGAAGCTCTATTACTGGAATATTGTATTTTTTTGCCGCGCTTATCAGCTCAAATTGAGAATAGTAGCAAACTACGAAAATTGCCTTGGGTTTAAGCATTCGCATTAAGGCTCCATATATGAAACTTCCCGCATAAATTCTGTGATAAACCTTTTTGATCATTGACATATCTTCACCCAGATATTCTTCCAACAGATGCAGATTTTCAATTTTTGGGGGTCTTGTTAACTTAATGGTAAGGAACTGAAGTAAAAAAATCCAGGACATCCCTACCAAATGTTCTCCTTGATGCAATTTGTTTTGTTTTGTCCTCCCTTTAGGAATTGGGTTTTCAAAAAGCACATAGTTATCTATATATTTTATCAATCCGGTGGTAACCCTATCAAAGGACAAATCATTAATGTAATACCTTCTTTCAGAATTGGTAAATACCCAATAAGGTGATTTCTTGAGTTTAGATAAGGATATAAGGTCTGCCGCAAGGCTTTTCAACAATATCCTTATATTAGAGAGATTTGCCGTTTTAACGACTTTCATCTCATCTACGAATTCAATTCCGTAACTCTTTATGATAGGCCAAATTGAAACCCCTTTATGGCCAATCTTTTCAACAGCAACATTATTTTCAATTTCTTCGAACAATTCCTAAACTCTTTTTTTAATTAAAGCATAAACTTCATTCCATTTCAAGGTAATATACCTTGGTTTTGTCTGATGTGCTTTCCCCCTGCGTCAAAAGAAGCTTTGGTTTTGGCCCTGTAAAATGGCTGATTGAAGGAAGCCAATTTGGGCGGGGCACTTTTGGAACCAATACAGTGTCTATATTGTGGTCCTGGGATATTTTGAAAACGGTGACAAAAGAGTGTTTCTGCTCTGTTCCCCACAACTCATTTCGGTTGTATTTCTCTTTTTCAATGCTTGTGGCCGCAACCCATAGTTCCCCTTTATCGTTAAAAGTAATAGAGGCGGGGCAATAGTAAACAGCGTTTAAATCGGCATCTTTTGTTATCTGAGTAGTATGCCATTGGCCGCTTGCCATATAGGCCAGAAAAAGTCCAGAATTGAACATTTCTTCCTTTGAAAACACAAAATACGGGTCTATTCCATTCTTTAAGACGATGTTACTGATCCCATGGTTTGCCTTGACCCTTTTAATGTCCAAACCTCCAGAAATAATCTCCAAATCCTTTGGATAAGCCGGAGTTGGAATATTCTTGTTTCCAGAGTACCATGTCTCTCCATCATCTTTTGAATAAATATGGCTGACAAAATAAGACCCCCCGTTTCTTTTGTCCGTAAATTCCAATTTGTAATTTCTGGGAAGCATCTCATAGTTTTTAAAGGAGATATGGATAGTCCCATCATTAGCCAAAGCGATGGATTTATTCCATCTGGTATAGCCATTCTTAATAGTAAGGTTTTTAGGGTTGTCCGCGGTATAAAAATCCTTCCAGAAAATATAATTTGATCTTACCAGTTCCTGGCCATTAGACCAGTCTTTTCCTTTTTCCTTTGTAAAGAGGTATAGCCCCCAAGGACCTCTGCTAATGCTATGCCTACCCAACAGGTATAGTTTGTCTTCTTTGGAAATTACAAGGGAGGGGTAGGTCATGTTACTTCCAACTGAAATTCTTTCTTCCCATGAATCTATCTGCTCTTTCTCAGTGGAACTTCTATAGTAAAATGGGCCAATATGTGGACCATATGCTATGTGCAGATATCCTTTACTATCCACAACAATGGATCCGCCCCCATGATTATCTTCAACCTTGTCAATGGCAGTTGGTTTGGACCATTTTCCTTCTTCTTTGTCAAATCTTTTGACTTTAATGAGGTACTCCCCATTTTCAAAATCCAAATACGTAACAAAAACAAAATTTTCAGTCTCTGCAATCTTGTTGGAATCTATATAAGCTGTTGCTCTGGAGGATCCGTCGGTGGATAAAAGAATTGGTTTAAGGGTTGGGGATGTTGTTTTAGATTGTGCCATACAGCACCCCACAACACTCAAAAAGATTAATCCCATTTTTCTCATTTTTTCAAACAATATTGTCTGTTCAGTAATTATTGCTTCAAATGGCCGTCCAACCTCCATCAACTGCAAGGTTCTGACCTGTTATATATTTTGCTCCATCTGAAAGTAAAAAAGATACCGCAGGTGCAATATCATCCGGATTTCCCATTCTTTTTAAGGGAACTTTATGTTCATATTGCTCCACAAACCTTTCGTTTTGATAGTCAAAAATTCCGCCAGGGGAAACACAATTGGAACGTACATTGAATTTGCCAAAATAGGATGCAACATATCGACTGAAATTTATCAAGCCCCCTTTAATGGCAGTGTATGCTGCAGGAGGAAACAAATTTGTGTTTTCATAAACAGTAAAATCATTTCCAACAATGCCATATATTGAAGCTATGTTGACAATGGCTCCATGCCCCTGTTCTTTCATTATCTTAAGTACTGGTTTGGAAAGGGCAAAAATCCTGCTCAACTGCATATCGACATTTTTACTAAAAGACTCGTTTGGGATGTTTTCAAAAGGGGCGCTCCAGTCTTTCGTTCTTGGATATGCATTGTTTACCAACCCATCTATTCTCCCGTATTGATGAACAACAATATCAAGTGTTTGTAAGATAGATTCGTCCGAAGTGATATCAAAATGAATAGTGTTCAGTTTTAAATCAGTGTCCACACCGATATCAAGATTTAATGCTATGCCACCTTTACTTTGGATATCCTCCATGATTGCCTTACCAATTAACCCACTGCCTCCTGTTACCAATATTACTTTGTTTGATAATATCATAAAATATACTTTAAAACCTCTATAGCCTCAGAAGGAGAATTCATGGGTTGAATCCCATTGTCAAGGCAATTTAGAAAATACAATAATTGTTCCTTATATGATGAAAAAATGGATGGATTCTGTTCTTCGAACAATAGTTTGTTATTACAGATATCATATACTTTACTTTGTAGAAAATCTACAAATAGTGTGTCTTTTTCCCTAACAATCTCTAAAGTTCTTTTGGGATCCTTTCTATAATAATTCAGTACAATTTGCGCTTGAAAACCTTCATATTGAAATAAGATGTTTGAAGAATCAATACTCGATATTTCCAAATTGGAAACCTTCCTGTTGTTGATTTTAGAGTTGTTTGGCATGCCAAACAAATAAATTAGATAATCGGGTTCGTGAATCAAATCAATATGCACCCCACCTCCCATATCTGCCCTTGAACTATAAACCATCCTATAATCCATGCTTGGTCTCCAATTAGGTAAGTACGATCCACAATATGCATTCACCTCATTCACTTTTGATTTGTCCATTTCCAAATGTTTTTTAAGAAAAATAATAGCTGGGTGAAACCTAAAATTGCACGCCACATACATCGGAACATTCAATTTACCCATATTCTCAAAGGTTGATATTTGATCTCTATTAATCAACATTGGCTTTTCTATCATAATAGGCTTTCCCAGTTCTGCCAGTTTGATTATATGTTCCAAATGCAGTGAAGATGGACTCGCAATAATAATAAAGTGGAATTTATGCTCCTTTAATTTGTCCCAATCAAATAAATTTCTTATCCCTGGATTATGGCCTGCTTTTTTTGAAGACCGCAAGGCGAAAATTTCAACTTTAGGATCAATTTCCCTTAAGACATAGACATGCTTTTTGGCAATTGATCCAAATCCTACTATGAGCACCTTCATAGTTCAATGTCTAATTTTCCTTCAGTTATTAGATACTCGAGAAAATCAAAATCAAGAGGCTCGTCCAGATCAAAACAAATATGTTCCATTAAATAAAAAAGACTTTTATTGGTAACAGCAGCGCCAAAACCTGCATCAAAAAAACTTCTTCTGTATATATAAAAGGATGCATTCATGTCATAAACCTTAGGTGCTGTTTGTCTGGAAAGACTATTGCTATGTTTTACCAAACTGCAATACCCATCATCACTTTGTTCAACAACATTAAAATATGGGTTTTTATGAGGCCTAGAAACCGAAAAGATATTATATGCTTCTTTCTTTTCCATCAGTTTGTCCATGGCCTCAGTAATGTCAAAAATTGTTCTTAAGGGTGATGTAATGTCCAAGTCTAGAAGGAAATCATACTTTTTGTTTCGAGATTCTTCTTCATATAAAAGCACATCCCTTAAAACATCTATCTTTCCAACTGTGTCTCCAGCCAAAGTTTCTGGTCTAACATACTTAGTGTGTAGACCATACATTTCGGCTACTGATTTGATTTTGAAATCATCAGTGGATAGAGATATATCTGTGTTTTCAAATGTTTCCATAATTTTTTTTGCGTGTTTTATGGTATATGCAATCAATGGTTTCCCACAAATTTCTCTTATGTTCTTTCCCGGTATTCCTTTAGAACCTCCCCTTCCACAAATAGTAATCAAAATGCTCATTAAAATTGAATTTGTTTTATGTCAATCTGAGCTTTCTTAAAGTCCTCGGGCTTTCCAATATCAAGCCAATACCCTGATAGTGGATAAGATATCACCTTCTTTTTTTGCTGTAAAAGTGTTTCCATTAAATCTGTTGCATTATAGAATTTTTCTTTTGGCAAGTATTGGAGTGCCGACTTTTTAATTAAGTAAATGCCCCCATTTGAGTAGTAAGTGTAGGTTGGTTTTTCGCGGAGATTTATAACATGACCATTACTGGTTTCAAGCACACCATAGGGTATATCCACAAGATATGGTATAGTTACAACAGATAAGTCAGCATCCTTGTCCAAAAAATCCAAAAAGAAATGTTCGTAGTCCAAATTGGTCAGTATATCAGAATTGGTCAACAAAATGTAATCGTGTTCAAAGTTTTCAATTTTTGATACTGCCCCTATGGTTCCCAAAGGTTTCTCTTCCCAGACATAGTCAATCCTAATGTTGCGTTCTTTGCCATTTCCAAAATATTCCTGAATCTGTTCACCTAAATATTTCAAGGATATCCAAAAATCATCAATGCCATACAGGGCCAGCCTCTCAAGATTGTGTTCAATGATGGGTTTTTCCCCAACCCTTAGCAAAGGTTTGGGAATATCATCTGTAAGTGGTCTAAGCCTGCTCCCACGGCCACCTGCCATTATAACGGCATCTATAGGCAAATAAGACCTTAAGCGTCTAAAATTGATTATGTTCACTATTTGGCTCTCACCATTAAGTACTGGAAGTATCTTTAAGTTTTTTTCACGGTATTCTATAATTTCCTTAATGTTCTGCTCCCCTTTTTTAACAAATCTAGGGTTGGGTTGGATTACTGAATCCACTGGATCTTCTATTGAAATGCCCCGGATCAACCCCCGTCTAATATCTCCGTCCGTCAACGAACCTATTAATTTTTCATTCGCGCCAACTACAAAAAGTATGGCGTCGCTGGCAAGTACGTCCAGTCTGACCAAAGCTTCCTTGATCTTGCTTCCTGATAGGATAAGATGGTCTTTATATTCTCTCAATTGTACTGTTTTTAAGATCGTAAAATTGCTTCTGGACAACACTGAAATCAATTTTTCTCAATGTATTCATAATTTTCGAGGTTGCCTCTCCATCGCCATATATGTTTTCCTGTGTTGTAATTCTTGATAAAAATTCGTTGTCTTGGGCCATTTCAATAGCCTTGGATATTTCATTGTAGGTTGGTGTACAATTGATTACACTTTCAGGCATTAATCTACCTTTTTGACGATCACCGATATTTATGGTAGGTATCTTAAAATATGGAACCTCCAAAACTCCACTTGAAGAATTACCGATTACAAAATCCACATGCTGAAGGGTTGACAAATAACGGAGTTGACCCAGTGATGCGAAGCCTACTGCTTTGTGCTTATTTTTGTTTACAAAATCATCAATCATTTGATTGATGATTCTTCCTCCCTTGTCAGAATTTGCCTTTGTAAAGATTAAGGTGCAATCCGATATTTCATCCAATGCCAACAAAAGATCTCTGAATTGCTGTTCTGCTGTAAAGTTTTCCAAAGTAACTGGGTGAAAGGTAACAACTACTGACTTTTTATTGAATTTTACTCCAATATAATCCTCTATTTGTTTTTTTGATAGGAGTTTCAGCTTTTTTATACTATCAATGCCAATTGCACCGACATTAAAAACCCGAGAAGGGTGTTCCCCCATTTGAATTATTCTCTTTTTGTAGCTTTCTGTTGAGGTAAAATGAAAATGACTCATTTTGGTTATTGCATGTCTTATAAACTCATCATATGCCCCTTCTGTGGTTTCTCCTCCGTGTATGTGTGCAATTGGAATCGATGCTACCATGGCTGCTGTCACAGCAGCCAAAATTTCGGTGCGGTCCCCTAGAACAATAACTATATCTGGCTTCATCTCATCAAACACATCCGCATATTGTATTAGTGCCCTTCCCATAGATTTGGCTATGGATTTAGCGGAATCCCCATCAAGGCCATCCTCTATTTTAACGTCAATAACTAAACCATCTGCTTCAATTTCTTTATATGTATTCCCAAATTCGGGCATAAGGTGCATCCCGGTAACAAGCAGTTTAAGCTCAAACTTTATGTCTTCCCTAATCGCAAAAATCAACGGCCTTAAAAGTCCATATTCTGCTCTTGTTCCTGTTACAATGGCCACTCTCTTCATATTAGATCGTCCTCATTGTAGTTCTTGGCTGCTGTGGTCCCTATAATTTCATCCCATTTCATTGGTGAGATACCACTGCCTGGTCTTTTTACAGTAAGATTTTCGTCGGTGAACACCTCTCCCTTTTTAATGGCTTTCATTGCAACAATGCTCTTTCTTGCAACAATTTTATTCTTTAGTTCACTAGGACTTGGTTTCTTTTCCCCATTCCCAATTGCTCGTTCTATGTTTCGAATGGATTTCACCATTGCCTTGAGTTCGCTAGGTTCTAGTGAAGCTCTATGGTCTGGCCCCTTCATATTCCGATCCAATGTAAAATGTTTTTCTATGACTTTGGCTCCAAGAGCAACGGCGGCAATTGGAACTTCGATTCCCAATGTATGGTCCGAATACCCTACCGAAACCTTTAATGCATTGGCTATTGTAGTCATTGCCATAAGATTGACATCTTGCATTGGTGTTGGGTATTCTGTATTACAGTGTAGCACCGTTATATCCGATTTATTTGCGCCAGCATCTTCAAGTACCTTCAGTGCATTGGATATTTCCATTAAGTCTGCCATTCCGGTTGATATTATAATTGGTTTGCCCAATCCTCCTATTTTTCTCAGATATGGCAAGTTCGTTATTTCACCTGAAGGAATCTTAAAGAACTCCATCCCCAAACCATCAAGAAAATCGATGCTCTCCTGGTCGAATCCAGTGGACAGAAAATTTGTTCCTTTTTTCTTAGAGTAATCAATGAGTTCAAAGTGCATGCTCTCGGTCAATTCAAGTTTCTTGAGCATGGAGAGTTGGGATTCTGATTCATCATTGGTGTTCTCCTTTTGATAAATTGCTTTTTCTGCATTCTTGCTGGCTAAACTTGTTGCCTTGAAAGTCTGGAACTTTACATAATCGACCCCGGCATCTGAGGCTACATCAATCAATTTTTTTGCGATTTCAATTTCACCGTTATGGTTAACGCCTGCTTCTGCTATTATGATTGTTTTTTCCATTAATTATTCGATTTCAATTTTTTGCCAACCCGAAGTTTGCCTTCATACTCCAATACCTCAATGAATGAATCCTTTGTTTTTACAAGGAAGGTGCCTTCTTGGGTCTTACATAATATCTGCCCTGGTTTACCTTTATAATTTGGCGCATTTGGCACGAGTGCAACTCTATTGATTTTAATTTCGTCTGCATCCAAAAAAGTTCTAGCGATAGGGCCTGGTCTACAAATGGCCCTAACAAAATTGAACAATTCTCTTGAGGTTTGATTCCAATCTATCAACTCATCTCCTACAGTTCGAATTCCACAATACATACCAATGGGGTGAATTGTTTCCTGCTTTATACCCTCTACTGGTCCATTTTGAAACTTCATTACTGCTTCGAACAAAATTTCTGCGCATTCCTTATGGGCTATCTCCAATAATGTTTTATATGTGTCCTTATCAGTTATGGGGTAGGTTTTTTGTAAAATAATATCTCCAGTATCTATTCCTTGGTCAACAAAATGTACCGTAATGCCAAATTCATTTTCATCATTAATTAAGGCCCAATTTAGAATATTTCGCCCTCTATAAAATGGCAATTTGCCCGCATGACAGTTTATTGTAGTGTATTTGGGGAGGGTGATTATTCTATTTCTAAATATTTGATTAAAGCTCATCGAAACAAATAAGTCACAACCATAGGACGTAACTTTTTGAATATACTCATCTGAATTTACATTTGGTGTAAGCAAATAATCTATCCCATATTTTTTTGAATATTCTTTTAACTGGTTGTCACTGGTGTCAAATCTTGGAGTAATAAAAGCAATTTCCAATAGATTACTTTCTATCATTTTCTCAAATGCCAAATGTGACCATGGTCCATCAGCAAAATATCCGATTTTAAGCTTTTTCATTAATACAATTATATTGTTCTATGACCTCCTAATTCTTAATGGTCAATATTATCCTCTAATATGTTTACAACAACTTGTTTCTGTTTTGTTGAAATCCGTATATATGTTTATGATATATCATAAAGCCCTATCTAACGCTGCTTGGTATATTTACCACCCTATCTTCCAACCATTCTGCATTATCCAGATTGGCCTTTTGGGCATTTTCAAACATTTTCACCCTGCTCATCAATTTCCATATTGGTCTGGTCATGATTCCTTGGTTGTTGGTCTCTTGCAAGAACACATTGCGGTCTTCCAATGACTTAAGAACAACAGCATTTAACCAATGGTTCGATACAGATTCTTTTGAACCTTGTAAAAACTCCATGGGCTTATCCTCAAAAAAGGACTTATAATCCATGGCCAGCTGTCGTTTTCTCATTAAAAATTCTGGTAAAGCCTCTATTTGTGCGCATCCTAAAGCTGCATTGATATTGGGCATTCTATAATTATACCCAATCATATCATGATTATATTCCCAAGGGTGGTTTACTTTTGCTGTAGTGGTAATGTGCTTTGCTTTTTTTGCCAAGTCCTCATTATCTGTAACAATCATTCCGCCACCGCCGGTTGTTATTATCTTATTTCCATTGAAACTAAATGCTCCAAACAGGCCAAAAGTCCCAGTGTGTTTGTCCTTATAATAACTGCCAAGCGATTCTGCGGCATCTTCAACCAAAGGTAGGTTATACTTTTCGCATACTTTTACTAGTGCTTCAATATCTGCAGAAAACCCAAATGTATGCATTGGTACCACAGCTTTAATCCGCCTTTTGGTGTGCTTATTAAAGCATTCTTTTTTTCGTATCTCTGTGTTTTTGCGCAAAAAATCCTCGAGCTTTTCAGCAGAAAGGCCGAGGGAATTTTTATCTACATCCACAAAAATGGGATGAGCCCCAATATAACTTATTGCATTGCATGTGGCAATAAATGTGAGTGGTTGGGTTATGACCTCATCATCCATTGAGACTCCGGACAGCATTAAAGCTATATGAAGAGCTGCTGTGCCATTTACAGTTGCAATAGCATATTTTGCCCCGGTGAACTCAGCAATTTGTCTTTCAAAATTATCTACAAAGGTACCTACGCTTGAAACAAAGGTAGAGTCAATACACTCATCAACGTACTTTTTTTCATTTCCCAAAAATCTAGGTTCGTGGAGTGGAACAAATTCTTTTCCTTTGTACAGCTCCCTAATGTGGGTTATTACATCATCATATTTTCCCATTACATTTTGTTATCGAGATATTTTCCGGTCTCCAAATGGTCAAAATCAGGAATCATCTCCCTAAATAAATCCACGATTTCCTGTTTGCCCCATTTTTTTTGTGCTTTTATTTTTTGGATCTGTTTGGTGAAAAAATTGAGTTCTTCCTCTCTATATGCTGCTTCGTTCTTAATTATTCCTAAGTTCTCAAATCTTGCAAGATCCAAAGTTTCTTTTGAGGTGAAAAATTCTTCAAAGTCTTTTTCACCAGTCGTGTCACTTGACACGAACAAACATGGCCATTTTCCCTTCTCTGGAAGCTTTTCAACAAGCTCTCTTGCCTCGTCCTCACTCTTGCATATAAATGCCTCGTAGCCGAGGCTTTTCAGGTATTTAATTGCAATATCGGAAAACGTAATTAAATGAAGTTCCTCACTGAGCTTAGGGAAAAATATATCTCTGTTTTCACCAAATATACAAGACATCAAGCATAACTCACCAGATTCTTTAGGGGTCACAAAATATCTTTTTACATCATTCGGAGCAACAATAGGCTGTTGCTTTTTAATACGTTGATCAAAACCATGAAGCAATGAGCCATCAGAGAAAGCAACATTGGCAAACCTTGCAGTTGATATTTTGATTTGCTCGCTCCTTCGCATCAAGAACATTTCCATAATTCTCTTAGAAGCCCCCATCATGTTAACCGGGTTTGCTGCCTTATCGGTTGAAACACAGAAATATTTTTTTGCTTTCTTTGTTATGGCTTGCTTTAGGGTTTTTTCTGTGTTGAGAATATTGACATTGATCATCCTCATTAATGTGTATGGATCTTTCTCACTCCTAACATGTTTTAATGCGGACAAATTTAAAACATAGTCGTACTTTCCGTCATTTTCAATAAACATGTCGTACTCTTCTGATGAGATATCCAAGGCAAATGTTCTAAAATCTCCTTCTATATATCCATATGAGCTTCTAATATCTCTAACCAATTCCACCAAGTTGTTCTCACTAATGTCAACAACATGCAGCTTCTTGGGACCTCTCTTAAAGATTTCTTTTACTGTTGCCTGTCCTATAGAACCCGCTCCGCCTATTACTAGAAAAGATGAAGAAGAAACAATTTGACCTAATTCTTCTTCTTGCTTTTTAACATCATTAAAGAAAAGTTCTTTGCTTCTACCTATTAAACTCAGTATTTCCATTATTGATTACATTTTTATGAATGCAAAAATCTGAATTAAACATTAAATAACGGTGTTCCAACGTAATTCATTTAGCCTTTGTCCAGTCTTTTTTGTAAAATTTAAACCTAAACACTTAACATTAGGTGTCAACTGGTTTATCCCTTAAAAAATTCTAGTTGTATCATTTTTAGCTTGATTGTTTGGTGTATGTAATTCTTTTGCTCAAAAAATATTTCATATGAAAGAACTACATTTAAAGAAATTGACTTGGGAGCGTTACAAATGTTGGATATATATTCTGAAAATATATTTGGGAAGTAGTATTTTCTTTTTTGACGGCAGCTAGAGAAATAGTAGAAAGTCTCAATTTATTAATCCCACAAAGTATTTTGCAAATAGAAGTGGAGTGGCTTTCTGATCAATTATAGACCAGGATCAAAAAACAAAGCCGCTCCCCTCGAAGCCCTAAAAGATGCGAAATCAGCAGTGCGATTTGTAAGAGAAAATGCTTCCGCGTTTAGGTTTGATAAATACAAAATTATAGTGCCGGGAGTATCAGCTAAAGGTTAATAGGTCTTTTTTTGATAAATGTACCCAATATCAAAATCATCACTTAAAGTGCTTGAAATATTTAATGCCCTGGCCGGATATTTAGATGACTCTATAAGAACTTTTTTGTCATTTGTATGCTCAACAATGGATTGATATTGCTTCACCAATGTTTCTTGATAAAAATCGTCCGCACCAAACAAATAGATTCTTGCAAAATTGGTGTGGTATTCATTTTTATTGAAAACCTTATTCAACTTTGCATAATCCTCGCTCGATTTTTTGTCAAACGTGGTTTTTATGCCTTTCCAAAGTGTATCGACCTTGCTACCTTCTTTTCTTATGGGTGCTATTCCATCTCTTTTGAAAAAGCGGTTTATTTCGCCCAGGCTAATTGCCCCTGAACAATTGCCCAAGACAATATCCAATATGGTGGTTCCGCTTCTACCAGCCCCCAGTATATATATTAGCCTTTTCTGTTTCAAAGTTAAACCACCATTCCCGCTGCCACTGTCTCGTTGGTAGCATCATCAACCAAAATAATACTTCCTGTGGTCCTGTTCTCACGGTAAGGGTCTATCATCAATGGTTTTGTGGTTCTGATACGCACCTTGCAGATGTCGTTCATGGACATCTCAGTATCATCGGAACTCCGATTCAAGGTGTTGATATCTATTTTATACAATACCTCCGTTATCATCGCCTTCTGCTCGTTCGAGGTGTGTTTAATGGTATACTTTGCCCTTGGTTTTGCCGGACTGTTGTTCAACCAACAAAGCATCACTTCAATGTCCTGTTGTGCCTCCGGTTTGTTATTCGAGCGAACGATCATATCCCCTCTGCTGACATCAATATCATCCTCCAGGGTAATGGACACGGACATGGGTGCGAATGCTTCTTCAACTTCACCTGAAAACGTATCAATGGACTTGATTTTTGATATAAAGCCAGAAGGCATTACTGTAACTTCATCACCTTTTCTCAGCACACCACTTGCCATCCGTCCTGCATAACCACGATAATCCCTGAATTCATCACTTTGGGGCCTTAAAACGGTCTGCACGGGGAATCTGGCATCCACTTTGTTGGTGTCGCTGCTAATGTGCATGGTTTCCAAGGTGTGCAAAAGAGGGGCGCCTTGGTACCAGTCCATGTTTTCGGATCGGTTTACCACATTGTCTCCCAACAGAGCGCTTATCGGAATAAACCGCACATCTGTTACAAGTAGTTTGGATGAAAACTCCTCAAATTGGGATATCACTTTGTTATAGGCCTCTTCTGAAAAGTCCACCAAATCCATTTTGTTGATACAAACGATTACATGGGGAATTTGAAGCAACGATGCGATGAAGGCATGCCTTTTGGTCTGTTCAATGACGCCGTGTCTGGCATCGACCAAAATAATGGCCGCATTGGCCGTTGATGCTCCAGTGACCATGTTTCGGGTATATTGTATGTGCCCGGGGGTATCTGCAATAATGAACTTTCTTTTCGGCGTTGTGAAGTAACGATAGGCCACATCAATGGTGATGCCTTGTTCCCTTTCATCGCGAAGACCGTCTGTGAAAAGCGCCAAATCCACACCTTCGTGGCCTTTCTTTTTGCTGGTGGTTTCAATAGCCTCCAATTGATCTTCAAAAATTGACTTGGAATCGTATAGCAGTCTTCCAATGAGGGTGCTTTTCCCGTCATCCACACTTCCTGCTGTGGTAAATCGTAAAAGTTGATTGTTGTCCAACATATCTTTTCCTAAAAATATCCTTGTTTTTTTCTGTCTTCCATTGCAGTTTCCGAGCGTTTGTCGTCACTGCGGTTTCCTCGTTCCGTTTGTCTCATGGCCGATACCTCTTGCGCTATTTTTTCAAGGGTATCTGCATCTGATTCTATTCCGCCGGTTATGGTGATGTCGCCAAGCGTCCTGAACCGTATTTTTTTGGTCACCACTTCTTCACCTTCGTCAAGTTTCAAGAACTCGGAATTGGGAATCCATGAGTTGCTCCTCCAAACCACTTCCCGTTCGTGGGCAAAATATAGGGATGGAATCTGAATATTCTCTCGATTGATATAGTTCCACACATCCATTTCTGTCCAGTTACTGATCGGGAAAACCCGGAAATGCTCCCCTTCAAAATGTTTTCCATTAAAAAGGTTCCACAATTCGGGGCGCTGGTTCTTGGGATCCCATTGGCCAAAATCATCCCTGTGCGAAAAGAAACGTTCCTTGGCACGGGCCTTTTCCTCGTCTCTTCTACCGCCACCAATGGCACAATCCACTTTATTGGATTCAATGGCATCCAACAATGTTGTTATTTGAAGGGCGTTTCTTGTAGCGTTCTTGCCCTTTTCCTCGGCCACTCTTCCTTTGTCTATGGATTCTTGTACCGATCCAACAATGAGCCGAACACCCAAGTTCTCAATAAGGTCGTCCCTAAACTTTATGGTTTCGGGAAAATTGTGCCCAGTGTCCACATGCATCAAAGCAAAAGGTATTTTACTGGGATAAAATGCTTTTTGGGCCAAGTGGGTCACCACAATGGAATCTTTACCCCCCGAAAACAGGATCACAGGGTTTTGAAATTGAGCCCAAACTTCCCTCAGCACAAAAATGGCCTCGGACTCCAGCTCGTCTAAATAGTTCAAATAATACTTACTCATTACAATTGTAATTTGGGTCGAATCAATTCATATATTTTGTTCACTGCTTCTTCAACAGATTCTTTTTCCGTAAGAACAATATCTGGCCGCAAAGGTACTTCATATGGACTTGAAATCCCGGTCATATCCTTTATTTCACCTTTTCTTGCTTTTTTGTACAGCCCTTTAACGTCTCTGTTCTCACATTCTTCCAAACTGGTGTTGACAAAAACCTCCACATAGTTTTCTTCACCGACGGTCTCTTTGATTTGGTTTCGGTCCTTTTCAAAGGGTGCCACGAATGCGGCCAGGACCACGAGCCCCGCATCCACAAATAAATGGGCCACTTCACCAATTCTTCTGTTGTTCTCTGATCGGTCTTCAGGGGAAAATGTCAAGTCTTTATTGATCCCCTTTCTAACATTGTCCCCATCAAGTGTATAGGTTTTTATGTTTTCTTCAACCAACTTTTGTTCAAGGCCATTGGCAATGGTGGATTTTCCAGAACCGGACAATCCGGTAAAAAAAATCAAGAAAGAGTTATGGCCATTGGCCTTTCTTCTTTCTTTCACTCCAATTTTATAGTCATGCCTTATGATGTTCTCTTCCATTTCTTTGCTCGATTTCTTTTATCCAATCCGTAATTAATTCTATACCACGCTCTTTCGTGGTAGTAATACAAGATCATTTTGGTGATGACTTCGGCAAAACCAATTTTCAATCCGGTAAACGGATTTCCTGATATGATCCAAGATAATACGATGGTGTCCAATGTTCCCAGAACCCTCCACGTAATAGCTTTTAAAATATGCCTGCGTCTACTGTCTCCTATTCCTATTTTTATCCACACCCTTTCATGGAAGTAATACAGGGTCATCTTGGTAATGACCTCAGCAAAACCGATCTTTAATCCCGTAAAAGGGTTTCCGGTAATGGCCCAAGACAAAAGGATGGTATCCAAAGTGCCCACCAACCGCCAGGTTATGGTCTTCGCCAAATGCCTTTTATAGGATACCTCTTTCGCCATCTAGTGAACCAAGAAATAGGGGTTCAACAAATTTTCCTTGTTATAAGATAGCTCGTTGTCTGATCCCCATTGGGTTACTTTTAGGCCTACTGCTTTGCAGATGGCATGGCCTGCCCCTGTGTCCCATTCCATGGTTGGGGCTATTCTTGGGTAAACGTCTGCCTTTCCTTCGGCCACAAGACAGAATTTTAATGAGCTCCCCTTGGAAACAATTTCCACTTGATCGTGTTTCTGTTTCAAATCCTCAATAAATTTTTCCGTTTGCTCGTTCATATGTGATCGACTGCCAACCACTTTAATAAGTTCTTTGTTCTGATTTCCACTTAAACGCAATTGGCTTTCTTCTGAAAAAAGGGTGTTGGTTTCCTCTGTGTTGTTCAAAACATCTTTAAAGGCTACTTTAGCTTGAACATTTGCATAGTATACCTCTTTGGTCACCGGCACATAAATTACCCCTAAAATTGGCGTTCCTGCTATGATCAAGGCAATATTAACGGTGAACTCCCCATTTCTTTTAATGAACTCCTTTGTGCCATCCAAAGGGTCTACCAACCAACATACATTCCAATTTTTTCTTTCAGCATAGTCCAGCATTTTGTTTTCTTCACTGATAATGGGAATGTTGGTCTTTTGAAGATAGGACATAATGACCTTGTTGGATTCCTTGTCGGCCTTGGTCAAGGGTGAATTATCTTCTTTTATCTCGGTTTCAAAATCTGGGGAAGCATATATTTCCATGATGGCCTTTCCGGCATGGATGGATGCTTTAATGGCAATTTCAATGTTCTGATCTAAATTCAAAAGTGTGAGGTTTTATTTTTTTATATTGGTTTGGATAGAAGTTCTTTAAAACTAGGTAATCTGTTATCTTTTTCTGAGAGCAATACATCATTTTCATTTACTCCCCAGTCAATATTTAAGGTCGGGTCATTGTACCTTATACCCCCCTCACTTTGCTTATTATAATGATTATCACATTTGTACAAAACCTTGGCTGACTCGCTCAAGGTTAAAAAACCATGTGCCATTCCCCTAGGAATGAACAACTGTTTCTTGCTTTCATCGCTCAATTCCATTGAAATGTGCTGACCAAAAGTGGGGGAATCTTGCCGCAAATCTACCACAACATCTTGAATTCTTCCCTGTAACACCGAAATCAATTTGGCCTGGGCATGTTCACCTTTCTGGAAATGCAACCCCCTGAGCACCCCTTTTTTTGAATAGGAAAT
Source organism: Allomuricauda sp. CP2A (assembly GCF_001683915.1). Classification (GTDB taxonomy): domain Bacteria; phylum Bacteroidota; class Bacteroidia; order Flavobacteriales; family Flavobacteriaceae; genus Flagellimonas. The sequence goes on from NZ_LXTT01000169.1 coordinate 17,189, forward strand.
ATTGTCTTGGACAAAAGTCACTTCACCACCTATAGCTTTACAAAAATCCTTATGGTTGTAACTTTCAAAAAAATAGCCCCGGTCATCCTTAAACACCTTTGGCTCCAAAACAAAGCATCCTTTTAGTTTGGTTTCTGTTGCCTTGATCATAGCTCTTTGTTCAATATACCCAACAATCTTTTTCCATAGCCACTCTTCATTAAGGGCTGGGCCAAATCTTTAAATTTTTCTTTGCTAATATACCCCATTTCATAGGCGGCCAATTCTATGGAACCAATAATCATCCCTTGCCGCTCTTCCAGCACCTCCACAAATTGTGAGGCTTGCATCAAGGCTTGGAATGTTCCGGTGTCCAACCAGGCCATGCCTCTGTCCAAAATACTGACATTCAGCTTGTCTTTTTTTAAATATGCCTTGTTCACATCCGTGATTTCCAGTTCTCCGCGCGCACTTGGTTTGATGTTTTTTGCAATGGATACAACTTCATTGTCATAAAAATAAATGCCCGGCACCACATAATTGCTTTTGGGCTCCTTTGGCTTTTCCTCAATACTGATGGCTTTCCCCTCATTGTTGAACTCAACCACGCCATATCGGTGCGGGTCGTTAACCCTATAGGCATAAATTATCCCTCCATCAGGGTCACTATTGGTTTGTAGTAGTTTGGACAAGCCTGTTCCGTAGAAAATATTGTCGCCCAGAATAAGGGCCACTTTATCTTTCCCGATGAAATCAGCGCCAATAATAAAGGCCTCGGCCAATCCGTTGGGCGACTCTTGAGCTGCATAGGAAAAAGAGCAGCCAAATTTTTTGCCATCTCCCAATAGTTCTTTAAAAAGCGGAAGGTCTTTAGGGGTGGAAATAATCAATATCTCCTTAATGCCGGCATACATTAAGGTGGACAATGGGTAGTAGATCATTGGTTTGTCGTAAATGGGCATTAACTGCTTGCTCACCGATAGGGTAAGTGGGTGCAGTCTGCTGCCAGTTCCTCCTGCCAAAATGATTCCTTTCATTGCCTTTTATGCTTGGTATTGTTTTTTATAATATTCCAAATAGTCCCCAGAGGTAACATGATCTAACCACTCCTGATTATCAAAATACCAATCTATGGTCTTTTCAAGCCCCCCCTCAAAAGTTACCGATGGCTCCCAACCCAGCTCTTGATTGATTTTGGAAGCATCAATGGCATACCTTAAATCGTGGCCGGGACGATCTTTTACAAAGGTTATCAGTTTTTCCGAGGTTCCTTCTTTCTTGTTGAGCTTTTTATCCATCAATCGACATAACAAGTGGGCCAAATCGATGTTCTTCCATTCGTTAAAGCCGCCAATGTTGTAAGTCTCTCCCTTTTTTCCATGGTGAAACACCAAGTCAATCGCCTGGGCATGATCCTTCACATACAGCCAATCACGGGTGTAATTTCCATCGCCATATACGGGCAACGGCTTATTTTGTATGATATTGTTGATGAACAGGGGAATCAATTTTTCAGGAAATTGATTGGGCCCATAATTGTTGGAGCAATTGGAAATGACATACGGCAATTGATAGGTCTCGCCATACGCCCTCACAAAATGGTCTGAGCTTGCTTTGGAAGCAGAATAGGGGGAGTTGGGGTCGTATGGCGTGGTTTCTGTGAACAAGCCTGCTTCGCCCAAGCTTCCATAAACCTCATCGGTGCTTATATGATAAAACAGGAAGTTCGGATTGTTCTTGGCCAACTCCAATGAAGCGTTCAACAAGTTGACCGTACCCAAAACATTGGTTCGCACAAAAGACAGTGGGTTGGCAATGGAGCGATCCACATGGGATTCTGCCGCCAAATGAATCACGCCATCAAACTTGTTTTTGGAGAAAAGGTCATTGATACATTCGGTGTCAACGATATCCCCTTTTATAAATGTGTAGTTGGTAGCTTGCTCAACGTCTTTAAGGTTTTCCAAATTCCCGGCATAGGTCAAAGCATCAAGATTGAAAATGTGATAGTCTCTGTACTGGTTCACGAAACGCCGTACTACATGAGAGCCTATAAAGCCTGCCCCTCCTGTGATTAAAATATTTTTGGAAATGTTCTTTTCCATGAAGCTTCCATAAAATCTTTGTTGCCACCCTTAAATGCTAAGAAAGAACGCTATTTTTTGGCCGCTTTGCGAAAGTACGATATTTCCTATCCAAAACAAGGTTGGCTTTTCCGCTCAATCCGTTTTCATCCAGTATGTGTTGGGCAAATTCATACCAGGTCATCGGCTTCCCATCTGTAAAATGATGCGTGCCAAACGCAAGGCGGCCTGTCAACACTTCCTTCAAAATAAATTTTGCCAGACTTTCTGTATTTGTGGGGCAGCCTGTTTGGTCATCGGTGATATGCAATTGCTCTCCCGCCAAGGCCTTTTTCAAGATTGTACGATAAAAATTATGTCCATGCTTTTTGCTGTACAGCCAGGATGTGCGGATGATATAGTGGTTGTCCCATATTTGCCGGATATATTCTTCCCCCTTTAGTTTGGATTTCCCATATTGGTTGATTGGATTGGTTTTGTCCTCAACCGTATATGGGGTTTGCTTTTCCCCATCAAAAACATAATCTGTGGAAATATGAACCAATGTGGTTTTATGCGTTTTGCAAACTTCGGCCAAGTTCTTTACCCCTTCTGCATTGACCTTAAAGGCTTCTTCTGGATGTTTTTCCGCACGCTCCACATTGGTATACGCAGCGCAATTGATAGAGAAATCATAGTTTTCTTTCTGGAAAAATTTCTCCAGTTCTTTTGGTTTGGTGATGTCCAGCTCCCTTGAAGGTTTAAAATCAAACGAAAACTCCGGAAAATTGGGTGCCAGTTCTTGGAGTGTACGTCCAAGTTGCCCTGTGGAACCGGTTACCAAAATTCTAACCATCACATTCTTTTTCGTTGTAATCCCAGGGCACTTCTATGATCAACCAAAGCCAACGGAATCCAAAATCCTTTTTCCCTATTCTTGATTATAGGTCTTCAGGTATTTGCTGAGCTGAAGTAAGGCCAATACCCCAAATACCAAAGCCAGTAACAATATGGGAAGCTTAAACTTATAGCTGTTCCATATTCCTTTTTGTTCCACTCCTCTTGTGGGGAAATCACTTATTATATTGACAATTGTGGATTTATTGGCCCGCTCTTTGTTCAATGCGACCAATTTTTCCTTTAATACATCTTTCTCTTGTACCAAGGCCAGTTCCCTGTTTCGCGAATCTCCGCTTTCTGCCATATTTATACTGGTACCTTGCATGGGCTTGTCCGCTTCTTTCACCAACACCGTTCTATAGAGGCTTTGCAACGAATCGATTTCAACGAGCTGTTGTTTGTAAATTTCTTCCTGTAGACTTAGATTTTCATCATTGATCCTCTTCTGCAATTTAAAATAATCATTGACCGATATGGAGTTGATGATAGCTGGCTGCATCTTCTTGGCCACCCTATTATTTGTACTGATGACCGATATTTGGTGGAACCTCGCGTCCAAAGAGTTGAAGTTTTGCAGGTAATTCTCAAAATCTATGGTTTTTACCGTGGTGGTATCCAGTTCCCTGATAAACTCATCGAACAGTTTAATTTTTTGGTTCTCATCCGAGTACGAATCGGCAAAGATTTCTTTAATGCTGGCGGCCTCGTGCTCCGTAATGTTCAATGCCGTTGCCAAGGCAACCGAATCTTGTGCATTTGCCAAATCGTTATAAAATGCAATGTTGTTGTACAGTTGTTGCACACTGTTGAAGTTTGGCTCCACCACCATTTTTGAAATATACTTTTCAGGAAGGGTGGTGTCCAAAATATAGCCGCCGACACCCCCAATAATTACTGCCACGGATAGAATGATGATGTTTTTTTGCACAAAGAGCAAAAACAGCATCAAAATATGGAAGATGCCCTTAAAAATGCTTCCAATAAAATTGAAGAATTTTTGGAATCCCCTTCCGATCATTTGGAATAATTGCCCCAAGTCTATTTCATCTGAAGAGTTCTGATGTACTGGTTGGTCTGCCATATATTTATGTATTGAATATCTGTTTTAAAATTCGGTCCGTGATCAAATAGGTGGGCTTTACCCCGGTTGTCCCCAATCCTCCAGAGGCCAATGTGCTCCCTGTTTCCAAGGGGTTGTCCGAAGCGTAATATGCATACCTCACTTTCACATCTTTTTTGATGCTCTTCCGTATCTTGGACGCGGACTGTATTGCTTTTTGGTAATGCACTCCCTCCATTTCCAATCCTATGACATTCCAAGTGGATTCGTAAAAAAACTTTAAAATGTCCTTGTTTTGCAATGAGGTGCCCAAAACCGTTACCATGGTGCCTTCCAAAACCTTTAGGCCATGGCCTTCAAAATCTGCGGCACATAATTCATTATGAAACGGGTAATTATCCGCTGTGCCTTCAAAAATATGGGCCGATGGAATCATCAAATCTCCTTTGCCTCCTTCCAAAATACCCGCTTTGCCCATTATTGATACGGAATCTACATTCAAAAATTGTTTTTGGTCACCCTCTTCCAACGGCTTCAACAGTTCATCGATCGTTTCATAGGCCTGTTCCCCAAAAGCATAGTCCATGACAAATATAACGGGTTTTTCATCGTCTTGGATTCCTTCAGGCAAATCATAACAACAAGCATCCTTTCCAAGTTTGGCGGTATCAAAAATCTGTACGTCAATATTGGCCCCTGATGCATCATCCAAGAAGATCATCCCATTCTTTTCGGCTTTTGTTTTTACCTTTTTATGGAGGTTGTTGCCAATAGTGGCACTCAACGTCTCAAAGATTTCCAAGGAATCTGCATTGGGAAATTCATTTGCCAACGCTTTTCGGGCAAATAGGGAATTCATGACACTGTGCATGTTGGCACTGATGATATGAATGGGCCTGTGCAACAAGTTGTGCGCTTCAAGGGTCTTTTTGATCATATCGGCCCACCGCTCTCCGTGGATGTGATGCCCCAACCGTTCGCGCAACAGCGGACTAAAGGTAATGGTGCGTTTATTGCCGGTGGTTTCCTCTTCAATGGCCAGTTTGCCCAACCAATAAATCACGTTCAAGAAACGGTCTGGGTCTTTCGGCTTTTTGAGTTTTTTATAAATTTCAACGACTTCATCAAATGTCCTTCCCAAAATATTGGCTGCATGGATCAGGGCAATTTCCCTTTCACTTTCCTTTTTTTCCTCTAGCTGAACAAACCGCTCCAACTTATCCCAATCATGGATTGTGGCATTGCCATCCTCCACCAAAACCCGTTTGCAAATCTTACCTGATTCAATGAACAAAAAAGTCAAGTGGGTCAAAATATCATAGATGTCGCTTCTGCCCCGTGTAATTTCAATGTTCATCTGTACATCATCAATCCGGTAACAATTGCGTCTACGCTTTGGGGGAATAATCGGTTTTAAATGCGATTTGGAAAAACCTTCGTCCGATGTTAGGTTGATAAACCGACATTCCTCTATGCCTTCTGGCAATCGTTCCAGCACATAGATCAATCCGTTCAATTCTGATTTATCCTCCGCTATTGTACCATAAATCTCGGGCCGTAACAACAAAAGTGCATTTCGCAGGGCATTGCCAGAAACCCCAGATGGTTTATAGAACCCACGGTTGAGCAAATGGCGCATGGTAATGTACAAGCGCTCTATTGCATTGGTGGACTCCTGTGCCCTAGTGGTTTGTTTAACTTCGGTTGCCATCATATAGTGAGTCAAAAATACATGAATTCCTACGAAAGTTGAATCGTTCTTTGCAATCTAAATTTTGAAAGCTTGAAGTCCTTCGGCCACTTTGCGGTCATTGGACAGCCGTTGCACCTTGTTTTGTCCGCCCAATTTGCCTATTGTCTTCATATAATCCTGAAAGCCACCGGGTTTTATCGATACAATTTTTAGGGGTTGAAGAATATTCCCTACAATAAGGTCATAATAATAGCTGTTCTGCTTCTGCATGCTCTCGTCAATAATCTGGGAAAATTTGGAAGGATCCGAGGGCTGCTTTTCAAACTCAATGAACCATTCATGGTAAGGCAGTTCCCCATCACCAGGGTTGGTTTGTGGTGCCACGGTAAACTCATTCACTAGAGCATCTGTTTGTTCAACAGCCAGTTTTAGGGCCTCTTCCACTTCCTTGGCAATTACGTGCTCCCCAAAGGCAGAGATAAAGTGTTTTATCCGACCGGAAACTATAATTTTATAGGGTTCTTTGGAAACAAACCGAACGGTATCCCCTAGGTTGTAGCCCCAGAGTCCCGCATTGGTGGAAATAACCATGGCATAATCCACATCCAATTCCACATCGATTAGGGTAAGGCGTTTTGCGTTTTCGGAAAAGAACTCATCCGCCTTTATGAACTCATAGAAAATTCCCGAATCCAAAAGCAATAACATCCCCTTTTCCTTTTGTGAATCTTGATAGGCAAAAAATCCTTCGCTGGCCGGGAAGAGTTCAATGCTGTCCACTTTCCTCCCAATCAAATTTTCAAACTTGGCCCGGTAGGGTTCATAGTTGACCCCTCCGTAGATAAACAACTGGAATTCCTTGAAAAGTTCCCCGACCTTTTTCCCGGATTTCGCATTGAGTTTCTCAAAATACATCTGCACCCAAGAGGGGATTCCCGCAATGACCGTCATGTTCTCATTTTCGGTCTCTTCCACAATTTTGTCCACTTTGGTCTCCCAATCCTCAATGCAATTGGTTTCCCAACTGGGCAATCGATTTTTTTGGAGATAATTGGGCACGTAATGGGCCGATATTCCGGAAAGTCGGCCCAACTTGATGCCGTTTTTCTCTTCCAGAATGGGGCTGCCCTGTAGAAAAATCATTTTTCCGTCAACAAAATCAGCATTGCCCGTTTCATGGATATAGTTTAAAATGGCATTTCGGGATGCCTCCACTTGATGTTTTATGGAAGCCTTTGTAATCGGGATGTACTTTGCGCCAGATGTGGTCCCCGATGTTTTTGCAAAATAAATGGGCTTTCCGGGCCAAAGCACATCTTGTTGACCATCAAAAATCTTTTGCACGTAACCTTTCAACTCTTCATAATCGCGTACAGGGACCTTTTGGGTAAAATCAGTATGGGAGGTAATGTTTCCAAAATCATGGTCCTTGCCAAATTGGGTCTGTTCGGCTGAAGAAATCAACTCCTTGAAGACCTTTTCTTGTGCACGGATTGGGTTTTTAACCCATTTCTGATTTTTTTTGGCTATTCTCTTGGCAAAAATCTTTGCTGCAAACGATTTTAACGACATTTAGTTGAAGTCAATATAATTCTGGGGGTCCACGGGCTTGCCCTTTCTCCAAAGTTCAAAATGCAGGTGCGGCCCCGTTGTAAGTTCTCCTGTATTTCCGATAGAGGCTATCACCTCTCCCGCTTTTACCAAGTCGCCTTGGCTTTTGCTCAAAGAACCATTGTGCTTGTACACAGAGGTGAGCCCTTCTTGATGCTCAACAATGATGACATAGCCTGTTTCCGAAGTCCATTCCGCAAAAAGCACGGTTCCATCCGCAATTGATTTTACCGGAGTGTCCTTGGGAGCCACCAAATCCACGGCAAAATGCTTGGTCTTGGAATCAAAGCCTTGTGATAAGGTTCCATTGATGGGCGAAAAGAGCAGGGTGCCCAAGTTCTCAATATTCCGCTCAAAAAGATTGTACTTGTCCTCCAGTTCCACTTCCTCGCGCAAAAGCAAATCTTCCCTGATCGGGGTTAAATCCACCGTTGAAGGATCCAATTTGTACTGATCAAAAAGCGAATCCCGATTTACTTGATTGTTTTCAATGTCTCCGCGAAGTACAAGTCTAACATTGTCCAAATACCTGTTGGTATAATTTAAGACCGTGACCAACGAATCCGTTTTGTATGTAAGTTCAGTGGCCTGCCGTTTCAGCTTGGTTGATGAATACCCTGGAATATATTCCCGTAATGGTGTAAATGCAATGATCAAGGTTGTTACCCCGATCAGGACAATGATAAAAAGGGTTCCCGTGACAAAAACATTGAGCCTGTTGAGCTTAAAGGAAATCTTCTCCTCAAACGTACTTTCATTTAGAATGACCAAGCGATACTTGTGTAACAGCTTGCGCTTTATCTCTTTTCTCTTTTTTCGGTCCTTCGCCATAATGAACAAAGATACTCTTAGATTTTAATATTGATGTTAAGCTTTTTAAAATACATAATAGCTTGTTTAATGTAAAAAGCCCTGCTATTTGCTAAATTTCGTTAATCCCGTCGTCACTTACAGTTCTTTTTAGTACTTTTACCTTTCATTAAAAGGATTTGACATTATGATTGCTCAAAATATGTTTCTAGGCATGATCGGACCATGGCAAATTGTACTCATTGTAGTTATTGTACTTTTACTCTTTGGAGGTAAAAAGATTCCTGAACTGATGAGAGGTCTTGGCAGTGGTATCAAAGAGTTTAAGGATGCCTCTAAAGAAGAAGAAAAATTGGAAGGCGGCAAGGAGTCGAACTCCTAAATTCTTGTGCTTTTTAGTCGTATCAGCACCTTTTGAAAGCCTTGTGCTTAAAGGGCTTTTCGATAAAGAACCACATTTTTTCTACATACACGCCAGAAATCTACTCTTTCACAACAAAAAATTATCAACCTGCTCACCTTAATTTATTTTAGCGGTTGAAACTGACGTTAAGCTCACTTTGCTTAGCCTCCATTTAATCCATAGTTGATTATTTGTGCAGAAGGAGTGGCAATGAAAAGACTGATCTTGCTTTTTTTTATGCTGATAGCCCTTGGGATCCAATCCCAAGAGGTTACCCTTTTGCAGTTTAATGCTGAAAACGGCTCTGCAATTACCCAAAGCAATACAAATACGGTTGCCCAGACCGATTTTGTAAAACACCTTGACGGCCTTAGCGACAGAAAACTTACCCAATTTGTTCGGAAAAAAGGAATGGCTGATAAGCTCATCAAAAAAGCCGATGAGTATTTTGACCAAATGTGGTATGCCGAAGCAGCACGTATTTATGACATTGTCCTTGAAAAAAGTGACGAAAAACATACGTTCGGGCTTTTGGCCAAAGCCGGGGATTCGCATTATTATAGCGGAAATCTGGAAAAATCCTATAAATGGTACCACGAACTGTACGAAACCTACTCCGATCAAATCACCGAAGACCGATTTTTTAAGTATACCCACGCCCTAAAAGGTACGGGCAGGTACCGCCGGGCTGCCAAACTCACCAAGTTGTTCCGCCAGAAAAGGGACGAGCCCCTCAATGAATTGGAAAACGTTGCTCCACCCACTTGGAAAAGCATCGCTTTAGTGGAAATAAAGAACTTGGCCATTAACTCCAAGTATTCGGATTTTGCACCCATGTTCCACAAAGATTCCGAAGTCGTCTTTGCTTCGGCCCAGGATTCATCATTCTTGACCACAAGGCGCTATCGGTGGACCAACCAGCCTTTTTTAGATCTATACGTCGCCAAAGCCAAGGAGGACAATGGGGATTTATACGGCACCAAAAAATTCTCCAAAAAAATCAACACAAAATACCATGAGGCCTCCGTTGCCTTTTCCCCAGATCAACAGACCATATACTTTACCCGAAACAATTATGGCAAAAGATTAAAGCGGGGAAAAAATGGGATCAACCACCTAAAAATTTACCAATCCAACCTAATTGATGGCGAATGGACCAACGCAGTGGAAGTTCCCTTTAATAGTGAAAATTATTCCACAGGGCATCCTTCCATAAGTCCAGACGGCACAAAAATGTACTTTGTCTCTGATAAACCGGGAGGTTACGGTGAAACCGACATCTACGTAGTAGATATATTGGAAAACGGAGAGTTCTCCGAACCCAAAAACCTAGGAAGGGGCATCAACACTAGCGGCAAGGAAATGTTTCCGTATATCACGGAAAACACGCTTTATTTCTCCTCCAATAGGGCCATGGGCTTTGGTGGTCTGGATGTGTACAAAGCTGAATATTCCAACGATGTCTTTGGCGTGGCCTATAACCTTGGCGAGCCCATCAATAGCAATAGGGACGATTTCTCCTATATAGTGGACAGCTCAGGCGAAAAGGGATACTTTGCTTCCAACAGAAAAGGGGGCAAGGGAGACGATGACATTTACTCCTTTATCTCCATCGTGAACCACAATGCCATTTCCGGTATCGTTAAAGACGCAACATCTGGGGAGCCTCTGGAGGGTGCCAAGGTGATTCTCTACAACAGGGACAACCTGCTTTTAGCCGAAGCCACTACCGATGCTGATGGAAATTATCATTTTGAGGGACTTGAATCCACGTCGGAATACCTTCTTAAAACCTCAAAAAAGGGATATTTTGAAGCCGATGCCAACATAAAGACCAAGGATAACATTAGCATTGCGGCTGACCAATCCTTACAACCCATCAAGGAAATCATTGACGAAGAGAAAAAGGTGGTGAATCTGGAGCCCGATGCCATTTTCTTTGATTTTGACCGATTTGCCATTAAACCCAAAGCGGCCAAAGAGTTGGATAAGTTGGTGGCCGTATTGAATGAGTATGAGGATATGGTCATTAAGATTGAATCCCATACCGATGCTATTGGAAGCAAGGCCTACAACAAATACCTTTCGGATGAGCGGGCCAAATCCACTAGGGATTATATCATTTCGCAGGGCATTGACCCATCGAGGATCGCCAGTGCCATTGGATATGGGGAAGAACGCCTGCTCAACGATTGTGCGGACGGTCACCGGTGCCCTCCGGATAAACACCAACAAAATCGACGATCGGAATTTATCATCGTATCCCAATAAAAATATGAGCCCCTTTTGGGGCTTTTTTTGTGTCCTTTCCCTTCCTTGCCACAGTACATCGATATTTGCGCTCGTTGAACGGTAACCACCAATGTGCACTATATCGATGAAAAGTATGCCCTTGTGGAAATCTGGGTTCTGTAAAAAGCTTTTATCCCCGTTTTAGTGCCTTTTATCTTAATGTTTTTCCCTCCATTGCCCAAAGCCCAATCTTTGTCTTGTCTTTGAATCTTAAAAACTGACTTATGAAAAAATTATTACTCGTTAAAGAAATCTATATTGAGGGATTCCGCAACTTGGGACACTACCTCATTGAAAAATACTTTAAAATATTTGCCTGGTTCAGCTTTGTCATGTTTTTCATTGTGCTTTATGCCTTTGTGTACAGAATAGCTACTGGCTTCGCATTTGACTAACGACCTCAAATAAGAATTTAAAGAACAAAAAAGCCCGGATATCCGGGCTTTTTTGATGTAGTATTTTTGTTTTAATTTATTGTATTTGTTTTGAGGGATTAAAGTCAACCGTTCTTAAAATGGCTTCCAGCTCAAACATGTAGTCTCTTTTTTCAGCCGATGGCGCAAAGGTGAATCCCTCCAAGACCATCTTTCTGTTATGCTCCTCATCGTTGATGATGTAGGTTAAAAATGGACCCGCCATGGGATAGCCTTGTATATCCCAGATTCCTCGTACCTCAACGGCTTTTTTTCCTCCAATTTCAGTGGGAAACACATAAGGCGCAAATGCCATTTCGGTTTTCATGTACGTGTTTTCGTAGGGGCCCGGAACATATTTCTTCCCGATGGAATCGCGCATTTTTACAATATCTTCCACAAAAGTGGAATCGTTGGAAAAGCTGTTCTCCGGCATCTCATAGGCAATGATGTTCATGGTCCCTTTTGGAATCTGAATATCCATCCACACAAATTTATTGTCCCGTTTGCCCACTTTGTACAGTGACGGAACCTTCATGCTTATGCCAAACTCCTCCTGAAAAGCCTTGTCCTTGCTCAATGAACGCTCAAACCGTTTTTGGGCTTCAGAAATTTCCATTTGTTTAAACGCCTCAATGGCCTTGGGTGCCAAGGAATCCAAGTTACGGTTCAGCACATCATGGGTTTGTCCAGTAACCACCGCAACCTTCTGCGGTTTGGAATATGCATCTGTTTTTATATGCGCTAAAGAGGAAGAATCTTGCTCAACATACAAAACAGAACGGGAATAGGTTGTTGTTCCTTTGAACACTTTTGGAGGAACCTGTACAAGGGTGAAAATGGCTTCAGGTTGAGGGAGTCCCAAGACCTGTGCGGCAAAATGTTCCCTAATATTATCGCCCACATCACTTTGCCATAGTTCCGTGTCCATCACAACCATTAAGGAGTTAACGCCCCCTGTTGATGGTGGAAGAAATCTTTCTTTGGGCCCTGAATCTTTACAAGACCATAGCACCACCACCAAAATGATGCTACATAGTGTTCCAATTTTTTTCATATCGAGTTAAATTTACGAAGAACAATCGCACAATTTAAGTTTTGTGCCCGGTTTTAGGTTATTGCTACTAAGACCGTTCCATTCTCGTAAATTTTCAATGGAAACTCCGGGATATTTTTTGGAAATCGTCCAAAGAGAGTCCCCGGGCTGTACTGTATGTATTTTGGAATTGCTGGCCACCGTTCCAGAAGCCGATTTTGAGGTGCTCGTTTTAGCGACAGTTTTTTCAGGAATGTAAGGTTTTCTAGGGAAGATGGTCAACCGCTGTCCAATACGCAGGTTGTTGCTTCGCAATCCGTTCCATCGTATAATTTGGCTTACCCCCACACCATAGCGCTCCGCAATCTTGCCCAGATAATCCCCACTTTTTACTTTGTAGCGTATTTGGCTTTCGGCTGCAATCATCTGGGGCAATGGCTTTTCCAGAGAATCCAATTCCTTTTTCACATAGGCATAGATCTGCTCTTCATTGGCCACGAATTTTCCAATTTTTGCCTTTGGCAAACGAAGGGCATAGTCTTTTCCCTTCACTTTTGGAATGACGTTCAGTTTGTATGCCGGGTTCAGCATCTCCAATTCTTCCGTGCTGATGTCCACCAACTTGGATATTTGATCAAAGGTGATGAGGTTTTTTACATGGACTGTATCCGTTTCAAAATAGGGTCTGTCCGCCTTTTTGTACTCAAGCCCGTGTTCTTCGGCATATTCAAAAATGTACATCGTCGCCAAAAATGCGGGAAGATAGCCTGCTGTTTCACGTGGAAGAAATGGACGTATGTTCCAATAGTTCTCATACCCACCAGATCTGCGAATGGCTTTATTTACATTTCCTGGGCCTGAGTTGTACGCGGCCAGGGCCAAATCCCAATCGTCAAAAATTTCATAGAGCTTGGAGAGGTACTTACTGGCTGCTTTTGTCGCCAAAATGGGATCATGCCGTTCGTCCACATAGCTGCTTACATCCAATCCGTACATTTTTCCGGTGCTGTACATAAACTGCCAAAGCCCCTTGGCTCCGACCCTTGATCGCGCCCTTGGGTTCAATGCCGACTCAATAATAGCCAAATATTTTATTTCAAGTGGAATGTCGTGGTTGTCCAATTCTTGTTCAAACAATGGGAAATAGAATTGGCTTGCCGTCATCATCCGTTGCATCAAATCCCTTCTTCGGGTCAAGAAGGATTTAATGACACTTTCCAAGGAAGGATTATAGGTGATATTGAACGGGGTCTTCTCATCCATTCGGGCCAACCTAGCTTTCAATGTGTCCGTTGGCAGGTCCACAACAACTATGGAATCGTTCTCGGATCCATTCTGAATTTCCAATAGCATATCACTGAACAATTGCGCGCTGCTGTGAAGTTCTTTCAACCAAAGGCTATCGTACCGATGGGCCTCTTCCAAATCCTGTAACTGAAACTCCCCTTTTTTATCGACTTCCAACACAAAGGGACTTCCATCAATATTGACCTTGGTAATCGTGATTTCCTCTGCTTCATCCGATTGTAACAAGGTGGAATCTTGGACTGCCAACTGAATGGAATCAATCTCTTGGGCAGTTCCCGTGGAAACTGCAAAAAGAAGCGCTGCGCAGACCGCTGTGTTCAATTTTTGGGTCATGTGGACAAGGTTTGGTTTTTGGGGCAAACTAAAATGGTGCTTTTTTCTGAAATATTAAAATTTCAAGTCAAAAACATCCTTAATTTTAGTGCCTCTCCCAATAATCCATAACGTGGAACTTAGTCCAATATTGCAGCAATGCCCGGTAGGGTTCTGCCTTCAAGGCTTTCCAGCATGGCCCCGCCTCCCGTGGAAACGTAGCTGACCTTATCCTCAAAGCCAAATTGTTTCACCGCAGCTACGGAATCACCCCCGCCCACAAGTGAAAATGCGCCTTTTTGGGTGGCTTCATCAATATAGTTTCCAACAGCGATGGTTCCCTTGGCAAAGCTTTCCATTTCAAAAACACCCACGGGTCCGTTCCAAAGAATGGTCTTGGATGCCAAGATTACTTGTTTGAAAATTTCCAGCGTTTTTGGCCCTGCATCCAAACCTTGCCACCCATCAGGGATTTGATCAACATCCACAAACTGGGTGTTGGCTTTATTGTCAAAGGCGTCAGCGGCCAACACATCAACTGGAAGGTATACGTTTACATTTTTGGCTTCGGCTTGTTTTAGAATATCGAGGGCCAATTCCATTTTATCGTCTTCACAAATGGAGTCGCCTACCTTACCCCCTTTGGCCTTTACAAAAGTGTAGGTCATTCCGCCGCCGATAATGAGATTGTCCACCTTGTCCAGAATGTTTTCTATAATGGTGATTTTGGAGGAAACCTTCGCTCCGCCCAAAATGGCGGTCACAGGTTTTTCCCCAGTCTGCATTACTTTTTCAATGGCCTCAATTTCGTTTGCCAGCAGGTATCCGAAACACTTATTGTCAGGGAAAAATTTAGCCACAATGGTGGTTGAGGCATGGGCGCGGTGGGCCGTACCAAAGGCATCGTTTATATAGATATCGCCATGTTTGGACAAGGCTTCGGAAAAGGCCTCATCACCGGCTTCCTCTTCAGCATGAAACCGAAGGTTTTCCAACAAAAGTACCTCCCCTTCTTCAAGCGCAGAAACAGCGTCGTCGGCCACTTTACCCACACAGTCTTCAGCAAATTTTACTTCAACCCCAATGATTTCGGAAACTTTTTCCACGATATGCGAAAGCGACATGTCTGGGTTTACTTTTCCCTTTGGCCTTCCCAAGTGGCTCATTAAAACAGCCGAGCCGCCATCTTCCAAAACTTTTAGAATGGTAGGCTTTGCAGCTTCAATCCTACTGGTATCGGTTACATTGAAATCGCCGTCCAACGGCACGTTGAAATCAACACGGATCAATGCTTTTTTTCCTTCAAAGTTGTAATCGTCTATCGTCTTCATGTAGTGTGTCTTTATGAGAAGCCCAAAAGTAAAGATTTCCTGTCTTTTGCCTAGGGTGCTTTTGCTATATTTTGTTTTTTATCAAGGCTATTCTAGTCATGCTGAACTCCTGTTCAGAGGCAGGCAAGGTGTTTCAGCCCACTTATTATTTTTTTGGATGAGACCCTGAGACAAACTCCGGGTGACGATTAATTTCATGGTCTACATTCAAAATTCCATCAAAAGTAGGCGTAGCTAAAAAATGTATCTTTGGCTTATGCTGTTCAAAAATGTTTTAGGGCTAGAGCATATCAAAAACCATTTGGTGACCACTGCCAATTCTGGAAGAGTGGCACATGCCCAATTGTTTGTGGGTGCCGAAGGTTCTGGAATCCTGCCCATGGCCTTGGCCTATGCGCAATACTTGTTGTGTGGCAACACTGGTGGTGAAAATGAGGGTGAAAACACCGTCTGCAATGCCAAATGCAACTCGTTGACGCACCCTGATCTGCATTTTGCGTTTCCGGTTTCCAATTCGGATAAGGTAAAATCGCATGCGGTGAGCGATCATTATCTGGAAGAGTGGCGACACTTTGTAAAGGAACAGCCCTACGGCAATCTTTTTGATTGGTACCGGCACATCGGCATTGAAAAAAAACAAGGACAAATTGGGGTGGACGAAGCTCAGGACGTGGTAAAAAAATTGTCGTTGAAATCGTATGAGGGGGGTTATAAGGTGCTCATCCTTTGGATGGCCGAAAAAATGAACCTTTCCGCGGCCAACAAACTCCTAAAACTGATTGAGGAACCGCCACAAAAAACGGTTTTGCTCCTGCTTGCGGAAGAAGAGGAGCAAATTATCAATACCATCCGTTCCCGATGCCAAGTGTTGCATTTTCCTCCGTTGACCGAGCAGGTCATTACGGATGAACTGATCCGCAGAGGTGTAAGTCCAAGTGAGGCACATACCATGGCCCAAGAGGCCAATGGCAATTTTAATAAGGCCTTGGATCTGATGAACAAGGATTCTGAGGATTTAGTGTTTGAGCGTTGGTTTGTGCAGTGGGTTCGCAGTGCGTTCAAGGCGAAGGGAAACAAAGGTGCTATCCAAGAATTGATTCTTTGGAGCGATGAAGTGGCCAAAACCGGCCGTGAAGTACAAAAGCAGTTTCTGAACTACTGTATCACCTTGATGCGCCAAGCGCTTTTGCTCAATTACAAAGCCGATGAATTGGTCTATACCAAAGTTCATGTGGAGGGTTTTGACCTGAACAAGTTTGCGCCCTTTGTGCACGAAAACAATATTTTGGATATAGTGGAAGAACTTGAAAAAGCCATTTTTCACGTGGAACGTAATGGCAATTCCAAGATCATCTTTACGGATCTATCAATAAAACTTACGCGGTTGTTGCATACTAAGGCCGCCTAAAAATAGCAAGCATGGAAAATTTACTTCAGAATGCCACCGAAATCCTTTTGCTCCTTTTTTTGACCATTACTTTTTTACAGAGCGGCATAGACAAGGTGCTGGATTGGAAAGGCAATTTAGGCTGGCTCAATGGCCATTTTTCCAAAACTATTTTTAAGGGAAATGTTCCTTTGCTGCTGGGAATTGTACTGGTCATGGAAATATTGTCCGGGGTGCTTTCTGCAGTTGGGATTGTGCAATTTCTGGTTGAAGGAAAAAGTTCCATTGGTTTTTACGGGGCTCTTTTCGGCGCACTTACCCTTTTGATGCTCCTTTTGGGGCAACGGGTGGCCAAAGATTATGTTGGTGCGCAAACCATAGTAGTGTATTTTATCCCAACAGTATTTTTGTTGTATTTGATGCAGTGATTGCTAAACTTTATTTTAAAAACGGCTCGTTATGACCACTACAGGGTTTGTTTATATTTGGGAATACCTCGTTAAAGAAGAGTGTCTTGAGGAATTCAAAAAGGCTTATGGGCCAACAGGTGATTGGGTTCAATTATTCAAAAAAGGGATTGGTTATAATTTTACGGAGCTTCATGAAGATGTATCAAATCCACAGCGGTTTATAACGGTTGACTTTTGGAATTCAAAAACGGACAGGGACAATTTCCGGAATCAATTTTCCAAGGAGTTCATCGCTCTGGATAAACGTTGTGAGAATTTTACAGCACAGGAAAAGTTGATAGGTGATTTTTATTGTCATACCAATCGATTTTAAATGTATTAACCTTAAAATCAAATTTGGAAGAAATCAAACACTATTTCGAGCAACATTTCGGGATTACTTCTCCTGATTGGGATGTCTTTTCGTCCAAATTGAGTCAACATTGCTTTCCAAAGAAATCCGTTCTTCTCTCCCAAGGGGAAACGGAAAACCATCTTTCCTTTATATCAAAAGGGATTGTACGCCAATATGTTCCCCTGGAGGATGGCGAAATTACCTTTGGCTTTGCATTTAGGGGTTCCTTTATTAGTGCCTACGATTCGTTTATATCACGAACACCTTCCAATTATGTGGTGGAAACCATTACCGAAACTGTATTATGGCAATTGACCTATGATGATCTTCAGGAAGTCTACAAAACTTCACAAATAGGTGACCGTATTGGGAGGAAAGCCAGTGAGGAGCTCTTTTTGAAAAAATCCAAACGAGAGCTCTCCCTGCTTTTGGATACAGCGGAAGAGCGATATCTAAAATTGTTCACGGAACGTCCCGAGTTGATACGAGAAATTCCATTGAAATATGTCGCTTCCTACATCGGTGTCACGCCTCAGGCACTGAGTCGTATCAGAAAACGGATTTCTTAACCCAGGTTCATTGTTTACGGCGGTTCAATTGAAGAACTTTGTCTTAAAACAAAATAATGAAGCCCTTATTTGTCTTAGTTGTTGTTTTTATAATTAGCGCTCTAATATTGAAATTAGTGGCTGGTCAGGTTGATTATAGTTTTGCCGCTCGGATTGCCATGGCTTGTATGCTGGTCTTTACTGCTATTGGGCATTTTACTTTTACAGAAGGAATGAGCGCTATGTTGCCTGATTTTCTTCCGAAGAAGAAAGAACTTGTATTAATTACAGGTCTAGTGGAAATTGCGTTGGGAGTTGGCTTGGTTTTTCCTCAATATAAATTTGCCTCAGCTTGGATATTGATTGTGTTTTTTATTCTTGTGCTGCCTGCAAACATTAAAGCAGCTATGGAACACATCAATTATCAAACCGGAGAACTAGATGGCCCAGGGATATCTTACCTTTGGTTTAGGGTTCCCTTGCAATTGTTTTTTCTGCTATGGGTGTATTTCTCCGCGATATTTGGGAAATAAAAATAGATTCGATTTTACTTCTCGTACTTGTCGTTCAAAATCTTTAGAATGACATCCGTGAGGTCTTTGGCTTCGTCCCCGTAAAGCACCGCTCCACCATCACCTCCGCCCAAAATATAGGTGTAGCCATTGGACTTGCCATATGCTTGGATTTCTTTCTTCACTTTTTTTACCAAGGAGTCCATCTCCGTCTGGCTGGTTTGTTGCAATTGTTGCTCCTCTTGTTGCAGCTGTTGCCCAATAAATTGTCCGCGTTGTTGCAGTTGTCCGTATTCTTCCTGGGCATTCTGTTGTGACATTCTTTCTGCCTTGGTCTGGAAGGCCTGCAACTCCATTTGAAAGGCTTGTGATATACTGTCCCTCTTTTTGGTCATGGCATCAGCCTTGGTCTTGAACCGGGCCTCTACATCAATTTTCTCCTGATAGCCGTCCAGCAACTTTACACTGTCCACATATCCAATCTTATTCTGCTGACATGCCATTGCGATCAGGGCAACAGCGAGTACCATAATTTTTTTCATGTTTGTCTTTTTATTGATGCGCAAAAATAGGAAAGCTTTTGGAATGCAAGCATTATCTTTTTGAGAAACGCAAAAAACACAAAATCAGTAGTATAGTTAAAATTTATGGGTTTGTGGATTTAGAATTGATGACATCTATTTTTGTGGCCTTCAGAAATGGCGTTCCCTGCGTGTTTCTTTTTGGGAAAGGGTCTTTCTCCATACCCCAGCCTTTTCATTAAACAGCAATGCTGAAACGGCTTATTTTTTCCTTTTAAGGATATAGATGAGGGAAGAATGCTCTTTGGTGAAGCACGCTTTTACATTGGACCATAATCCCACAAAAAAAGCGCTGATCAAATAGAGTTTGTTCCCTTTGTATTTTTCGGAAAGCATGGAAACATAAAACGCATCAAACCACATGGGGCGGATTGAAATAACTTCCATTCCCTGTCTATCAAAAAGTTTGGTTATGGCTGTTTTGGAAAAATGCCACAGGTGCCTGGGCACATCATACCCTGCCCAATACGTTCCGTAATGTTTTGCATCAAAGGATTTGAAATTGGGAACGGCAATGATCAAGGTGCCGTTATCTTTCAATAAAGAACTTATTGTGCTAATCTGTTCATCCAGATTGGGAAGGTGTTCCAAAACGTGCCAAAGTGTAATCACTTGAAATTGTCGTCCCTTCAAATTGCTCAATGCTGGCTCCAAGTGCACTCCTTTTTGGGCAGCGAGCTGTCTTGCCTTGCTATTGGGCTCAACTCCTGCCACAGTAAATCCTGCCTTTTGGGCCGTTGCCAAAAAATCCCCGGTTCCAGCACCGATATCAAGTAGAGAATCAGGTTTATCTACTTGGTTTTCAATTATTTGTGTTTTATTTGAGAGGTTTTTTTGTTTTACGGCCTGATATAATTTGTCCGTAAATGTTTTTTGGGCGTCGGTATGTGAAATGTAGTTCTCGCTTTCATAATAAGGAGCAAGATTTTCGGGTTGGGGTTGGGTAACCAACATATCCAAGTCGGTATCTTGATGAAGTTCGAAAGATTCCCCTGAAACGGAAAAGTCCTTAGTTTTTAAAAACAGTTTCATTGTAATTATGCGTGGCCAGATATTCGTTTTTCAAGTTCCGAAGATAGGGTAAAACTATGTCCTTTGAAACAACCCTTCTCATTGTCCCTATTTCGGTTTGGAATAAGTAGAAAAAATTCAAAAAAGAAAACCTTTATTCTTGTTCCACGTGGAACAAAACATAATTTATCTGCCCAAATAGACCAAAAGAACACTTATATCGGCCGGAGAAACTCCGCTTATTCTTGACGCTTGTGAAATGGTAACAGGCCTAATAGACTCCAATTTTTCACGCGCTTCGAAGGAAAGTGATTTTAATTTGGAGTAATCAAAATTATCTGGGATCCTAACATTCTCCAATCGTTGCAATTTGTCAGCATTGTTCTTTTCCTTTTCAATATAACCAGAATACTTTACCTCAATTTCTGCCTGTTCCATTACTTCAGAATTTAGGTCATGCTGCTCCACATACTCCGAAACTGAACTCAATTTCAGCATGTGGTCCATGGTGACCTTTGGTCGGGAGAAGACCTTAAAAAGTTTATCGGATTGGCGAACTGTTGCCGAATCCAAAGACTCCAAAATGGGATTAATCTCTTCTGGGCTAAAGCTGGTTTTTTTGAAGAACTTGATAAACCTTTGGGCCTTTTCCTGTTTCCTTTCCATTTTGCGCATACGTTCTTCCTTGGCCAAACCTATGGCATAGCCTTTTGGCGTAAGTCTAAAATCGGCATTGTCTTGGCGGAGCAATGTTCTATATTCCGCCCGAGAGGTAAACATTCGGTAGGGCTCTTCTGTGCCTTTTGTAATCAAATCATCAATCAAAACCCCTATATAGGCCTCATCCCTTCTGAGCACAAAAGGTTCCTCTTCATTGATTTTTAGATGTGCATTGATGCCTGCCATCAATCCTTGTGAAGCTGCTTCTTCATACCCAGTTGTTCCATTAATTTGTCCAGCAAAGTAGAGGTTGTTCACCAATTTGGTTTCGAGTGTGTGCTTTAACTGGGTGGGTGGAAAATAATCATACTCAATGGCATATCCAGGTCTAAAAAACTTAACTTTTTCAAATCCTTTGACAGATTTCAGGGCTCGATATTGCACATCTTCAGGCAAGGAGGTGGAGAAACCATTTACATAAACTTCAACGGTTTTCCATCCCTCTGGCTCTACAAAAATTTGATGGGAATCCTTATCCGCAAACCTGTTTATTTTATCCTCAATGGATGGACAATATCGTGGTCCAATACTTTGTATTCTTCCGTTGAACATGGGCGAACGATCAAACCCTTCACGCAACAAATCGTGGACCAAAGCACTGGTGTGCGTCATGTGGCAATCACGCTGTGTTGTCAAAACCTGTGTGTCCAAATAAGAAAATTTTTCTGGCTTTTCATCTCCTGGTTGTGGAATCATTACTGAGTAATCCAACGATCTGCCATCTACTCTTGGTGGTGTTCCGGTCTTCATTCTACCGCTATCAAAACCAAAATCAACCAACTGCTCGGTGATTCCCGTGGCGGCTTTTTCCCCTGCTCTTCCACCTCCAAATTGCTTTTCACCAATATGGATAAGTCCATTTAAAAAGGTGCCATTGGTCAGCACTACGGCCTTGGATTTAATATCAATTCCAAGCGATGTCCTAACACCAACAACTTTGTCGCCTTCAACCAATAATCCGGAAACCATCTCTTGGTAGAAATCCGCATTGGGGGTATTCTCCAACGCCAAGCGCCATTCTTCTGCAAATCGCATACGGTCATTCTGGGCGCGAGGACTCCACATCGCAGGGCCTTTGGATTTGTTCAACATCTTAAATTGAATGGCAGATTTGTCGGTAATGATACCACTATATCCGCCAAGGGCATCTATCTCCCGTACAATCTGTCCCTTTGCAATTCCACCCATTGCGGGATTGCAGGACATTTGTCCAATGGTCTGAAGGTTCATTGTGACCAACAATGTTTTGGAGCCCATGTTGGCCGCTGCGGCAGTTGCCTCAGCTCCGGCATGACCTCCTCCAACTACAATAACATCATATTTCTTTTCAAACATCACTATGGTTCCACGTGGAACATTTTAATCTTTTCTTCTTCTTTTATTCGCATCAACTGCTTCTCGGAATCTGTCTTGTCACCATACCCCATCAAGTGCAAAACGCCGTGGCCCATTACCCTTAAAAGTTCATTTTCAAAAGGAACGCCATACGTTTCTGCATTCTCAATTACCCTTTCCGACGAAATAAATATATCTCCTGAAATGGTTTTTCCGCTTGAATAATCAAACGTGATAATGTCCGTAAAGGTGTCGTGGTTTAAATACTCCTTGTTGAGCGTCAAAAGAAATTCATCAGAACAAAAAACATAATCCAATTGCCCTATCTGAAATCCCTCTGACTTTAGAATTCTACTAATCCAATCGGAGTAATTGGTTATGTCGCTTAATACTAAATCTGACTTAAAATGAAATTCAATCATTTTTAAAATACACCTTTACCTTCTGCTCGTAATTTTGCCGCAAAGGTAGTGCTTGTCTATTTAATATTTCAATGTCGTTCTGGTAATCTTTAAGAAGCTCCGGACGGGTGGTAACCGGGTTTTTAAAAACATTCTTGTTGGTGTTGCTTTCCCTTTCCTTCTTTTCGCCTTGCTCTAAAGTGGCATTCTCCAGCTTCATTAACTCATGTTGAATGGCATTGACTTTACTTTTGGTTCTTTCTGTAATACCGTTCTCCAATAAATCATTTTCAAAATCCTCCATTTGCTTAAGCAATTTCTTTGCAAGATCACCATCTTGTTTATTGATCATGTCCTGTAACTGTTCTTCCAATTGCTGTCTTAAAAACTGTTGCTCTTTATAGATTTCATACACCTCATTCAGGCCCATTTCATCCTCACCAGTTCCTTGATTGGCATCTGATCCTTGCCGCTGTTGACCATTATTTCCTTCGCCTTGATTTCCTTTTTGTTGTCCCTGTTGATCCCCTTGCTGTTGCCCTTTTGCGCCGCTCTCCCCTTGTTGTTCTCCACTCTGCTCAGATGGCTTGCCCTTATCACCAGACCCTTGCATTTTCTCCTGAATGCTTTGCTGCCCTTTGATGATATCGGGCAATTGAAAATCTGAGCCCTGTCCACTGCCCTGTCCGGCTTTCATATTCTGCTGCATATTGTCCAAAATGTTTGCTAGGAAATCAGCAAGTGCATTGGTGGCGTTAATGACATACTGTTGATACGATGCCCCTTGATAGATTTGATTCTCAGAAATGCTTTCCAAAGACTTGTCGATGTTGTAATATACCTCCGTGATCTGCTCATTAACGAATTCTGAAAGTTCAACCCTGCGCAACGAAAGTGCAAACAAACTATCATCAACATGCTCAAATAATCGTCGTAGTTCATTCTGATCTCGAACGGTTTTCGAGAATTGGGAAATGTCAACATCAGCACTTTCAATCTTATCAAAGAGGTTTTCTTGTTTGAAGGAAAAGGTGACCAAATTATCCAAAATCTGTCTGAGCATTTCTGCATCTTCGGTCTCTTGGGAACCTCCTCCACCCATAGCGCCTTGTTGAAGGGCTTCACTCATTTCCTGCATTTTTTGGGCTGCAGATTTCTGTTGCTTTGAAGCATTCTGCTGTGGAGTATTTCCATTATTAGGTTTATCCTGAAGTTTATCCAATGCTTCCTTTTGGTCTTTTTTCACATCCTCTTGTTCCTTTGGGGAAACATTCAAATCCTTTGGCTTTTGAAGCGCATTATTGTCCTCTCGTAGCTCATCCAACTCCTTGCTTAGCTCGTCGAACTCTTGATTAAGTTTCTCTTGCTCTTCCTTGTTGTTTGTATTAGTATCCTCTTGGTAAAGCTTGTATTGTGCTTTAGAAAGCTCTTCCAAATCCTTGGACAATTGGGACATTTTTTCCGAGACATAATAGCGCTTGGTCAACTCCAAAAGCTGCTCTAGGTTTCTAGCATTTTTGCTTTGGTTCTTGCCCAGTTCTTCCAACTTCTGCTGTAACTCTTCCTTCTTGATTTTTTCGGAGAGTTCATTCAACTCCTGCAATAGCTTTTCATTCTTTTGGGCCTCCAATTCTTGTCGCTCCAAACGCTCTTGTAACATCTTTTTGAACTCACTGTCATTTTCATCTTTGTTCAGGCTTTCCTTTAAGTCCTTACTGAACTTCTCCATCAGCTGTTCTTGCTGCTCTTGCTTTTGCAAAAAATCCTTGATCTGACTTTTATCCTCAAAGGTCAACGCCCTTTCCTCCTTTTGAAGGTCATTGATCTTGGATAAAGCATCCTTTTGGTCCTTGTAGTCCTCCAAAGACCTGTTCATTTTGGACAAAGTAGCATTCTGAAACTCTAACTCTTTGTTTTTCAGTTGATTATCATCATAAAGCGTTGCGTGGAACGTCTCACTTTTGGTAACCTTACCCCCTCTAACTCCATCATTATCAACGATTTCGAAATACAATTTATAATTCTTGCCTTCTTCCAATTGAAGTCCCGAAGGAAAGGTGTAATAGAACTGGTATACATTGGCATATGGGGTTTCCAATGGAATTCTTTGAACGTTTTCCATATCGTCTGAAGGATAGCACACCAATCTAATTTCGTTGATTCCATAATCATCCGCAGATTGGCCCGTGTAAAAAGATTGATTTGGATTTAGGGAATCCAAAACCTGATTAACTTTAACTGTGGGCATGGCATCTTTGATCACATCAATTCCATAAGTCAATCGCTCAAAATCCGAAACATGGCCGTTGGAGGTACTCAACTCATAGGCAAAATCATTTCGTAGTCTTTTGGCGTACAAGAATTGATTCCCATTTTTGTGAAACACAAAACTGGTATCGGCAGCCGTCATTTTGATCGTGTCCACACTTGTTCCTTCAATATTCCAACGAATTCTTGTCCCTTCTGGCACCGTCGCATTTCCAGTTCCAGTAACCACTTCAGATGGTCGATTGAGATAACTTGGATAATCCAATTCCATTTGAAAATCAACCAAAGCAGGTGTGCTATAACTCCTAATGAAATATGTCCTTGAATTCCACCCATTGGCTGTAAGATGAAATGAACTTTCAACAACGGGGGCTTCAAAAGTGTAGGCATAAACATCTCCTTGCTGTTTCAACAGAATCTCCTCTCCACCATTAATCACCATATGAACACTTTCAGGTTTCATGTTGCCCTCTATGGCTACGGTAATGGTAAGTGGTTCATTGTCCAGGACTTCAAGTTTATCATTCAAAACCCGAAAGGTGAACGGCGCGGGTCGCTCATAGGCCAAATCGTAATTGACAACTCTTTGGTGGGAGTTAAAAAAAGAAGCTATGTTGCCCGAAATCCAAATAAATCCCAACAAGCCCAAAGGGATCAGCACATATTTGGCGTACTTGTAACTGTCCTTAAAATCTATTGCCTCTGTAAAGGGAACGAGGCCAAGACTTTGCGCCCGTTGCTCAATGCTGGCCAATAAGAGGTCTGATTTTTTTTGATTCTCCGACAGTTCCAATAAATTGAGTAGCTTGTCATCTACGTCTGGAAAATGTTTCCCGATAAGCAACGAAGCTTGCCGATTATTGATTCCCTTCCGCAGCCGAAACAAATACGCAAGGGGAACCACAATGAATGTGTACAGCAAAAAAAGTTCCACGGCGATAAACAGCAAAAACAAGGTCAATCGCCATCCGTTGTTGAACCAAAACCAGTACTCCAAGGACATGACCGCCATCCAAAACAAAACTCCAAGGGTAAGAAAAAGTAAAATTCCCTTAATCAATTGCTTGGTGTAATACTTCTTGGTGAAGCGTTCCAACTTGGCCAAAATGTCTTGATAACTGCCCAAAATCAATGATTTTTACCACCAAGATACCCGTTACTGGGGAATTCATCTGAAAATTTTTGTTAAACCTTACTGTATCAAGCCGTTCCCAAAAACCAAAAGCAGAGCCTTATTCCCTTTTCAAATCATGGCAGGGGATGTATCTTTGCCAACCAAGCGCATCAACTATGAGTAATACAGTTCGGGTACGATTTGCCCCCAGCCCAACCGGGCCTTTGCATATTGGCGGTCTAAGAACCGCTCTCTTCAACTATCTGTTCGCCAAAAAGCACAATGGCGATTTTATACTTCGTATTGAGGATACCGACCAAAACCGATATGTTGAAGGGGCCGAAGAGTATATTATTGATGCCTTGAACTGGTGCGGAATCCCTTTTGATGAAGGTCCCGGAAAAGAAGGCAAGTTTGGTCCATACCGACAAAGTGAGCGCAAAAGTCTATACAAGAATTACGCCTTGGAACTCATTGAAAAGGGAATGGCCTATTATGCTTTTGATACGGCAGAACGATTGGATTTCCACCGAAAAGACCATGAAGCAAAGGGAAAAACCTTTATCTACAATTGGCATAACCGATTAAAACTTTCCAACTCGCTGTCCCTTTCCCCAGAAGAGGTGCAGGCCAAATTAGATGCTGGTGAGGATTTTGTGATTCGTTTTAAATCCCCGCAAGATGAAGAACTGTTGTTGAACGATATTATCCGGGGCGAAATCAAAATAGACACCAACATTTTGGATGACAAGGTTTTGTTCAAAAGTGATGGTATGCCCACCTACCACCTGGCCAATATTGTGGACGACCACTTGATGGAAATTACACATGTGATCCGGGGCGAGGAATGGTTGCCTTCCTTGGCTTTGCACCAACTCCTTTACAACGCATTTGGATGGGATGCCCCACAATTTGCCCATTTACCATTGATCATGAAACCTGTGGGGAAAGGAAAATTGAGCAAACGGGATGGTGAAAAGGGAGGTTTCCCAGTTTTTCCATTGTCGTGGAACGAATCCGAAGGATACCGGGAAGCTGGATTTTTTCCAGAAGCCGTGGTGAACTTCTTGGCCCTTTTGGGATGGAACCCCGGAACCGAACAAGAAATCTTTTCTCTGGAAGAATTGGTCAAAACCTTCAGTTTAGACCGGGTACACAAATCGGGTGCGCGTTTTGACCCAGAAAAGAACAATTGGTATAATCAACAATGGCTGCAACGTAAGAGCGATGAAGAGCTCGCAGAATTGTTTATGAAAAATCCTAGTGTCGCGTCGCGCGGAGTCGAGACTAGGAACGATAAAAAATACGTTACCAAAGTCGTTTCCCTGATCAAGGAACGCGCAAGTTTTGTTGCCGACTTTTGGGAGCTGGGCGATTACTTTTTTGAAAGTCCGACTTCCTATAACGAAAAGGCCGTAAAAAAACAATGGAAAGAAGATACGCCACAAATCATGAATGAGGTGATGTCTCTTTTGGAAAACATTGACGATTTTACTTCTTCAAACATTGAAACCATCGTTAAAGATTGGATCGGGAAAAAAGAACTTTCCTTCGGAAAAGTGATGCCTCCCTTTCGCTTGGTCATTGTAGGTGACATGAAAGGGCCTCATTTATTTGATATTTTGGAGCTCATCGGAAAAAAGGAAAGTATTCTGCGTATTCAAAAAGCCATTTCCAGCCTTCCCAATTGACGAATGTGTAACAAAACTTGACGGTTGCCTACTTATATGTTGGGGAGTTTCGTAATTTCCCTTTCTAACATAAAAATCTAAAGGCCATGGGCAATTATTTATTCATCCCGATTCTTTTTATAGGGCTTATCATTCTTTTTAAGTTCTTCTTCATTGTAAAGCAACAGACCGCTGTTCTTGTGGAACGGTTTGGTAGATTTCAAAGTATACGTAACTCCGGGCTGCAGATGAAAATTCCAATTGTGGACCGTATTGCAGGTAAACTCAGTTTAAAAATTCAACAATTGGATGTCATTGTGGAAACCAAAACCTTGGACGATGTATTTGTGAAGCTAAAAGTTTCCGTGCAATATGTGGTCATTAAAGAAAAGGTCTACGAAGCCTTTTACAAACTGGAATATCCCCATGACCAGATTACTTCCTATGTGTTTGATGTGGTCCGTGCCGAAGTTCCCAAGATGAAGCTGGATGATGTTTTTGTAAAGAAAGACGATATCGCCATTGCCGTAAAAACCGAATTGCAAGATGCCATGTTGGATTATGGCTACGACATCATCAAAACCTTGGTGACCGATATTGACCCCGATGCCCAGGTAAAAGCGGCCATGAACCGTATCAATGCATCGGAGCGTGAAAAAATTGCCGCACAGTTTGAAGGGGATGCAGCCCGAATCCTTATTGTGGAAAAGGCAAAGGCAGAAGCAGAAAGCAAGAGATTACAAGGCCAGGGTATTGCCGATCAGCGTCGTGAAATTGCCCGCGGTTTGGAAGAATCCGTTGAAGTGCTGAACAAGGTGGGCATCAACTCACAGGAAGCATCTGCTTTGATTGTGGTGACCCAGCACTACGATACCCTCCAAGCTATTGGTGAGGAAACCAATACCAACTTGATCCTGTTGCCCAACTCACCACAAGCAGGAAGTGACATGCTGAACAATATGGTGGCTTCTTTCACGGCAAGCAATCAAATTGGAGAGGCCATGAAGCAACATAACAAAAAGAAAGAAGAATAATCAATGTCAATTCAATTCGAGTCTGCCGACAAAAGCAGGCTCGATGTGACACTACATAGAAAGAGGTCTAAAAAATATTGAAAAACGTCATTCTGAATTTATTTCAGAATCTCACCATAATGATAAACAAATCATTATGAGAACCTGAAACAAGTTCAGGTTGACGAAAATTGACTTTTTAGACCTCTTTCTATTCCAACAAAGTTCTATTCTTTAAAAAATTGATTTATCAACCTTGATTTTTAGAATTTTCATTTAGGTACATTCTCCTTAATGATCGAACACCTACACTTAGAATTGGATTGACAATTTTTAAACCTTCAACAAAACGCCTTAAAACAAGCCGTTTTTAATAATCAAACCAAATGGTATGCAGGTTATAAAATAAGAAAAATCTATGCTAATCTTTTTGCTCCAATTTGGCCCAAGTGTCCCTCAAGGTAACCGTGCGATTGAAGATGAGGTGATCGGACGTTGCGTTTTTGTCAACATTAAAATATCCCAATCGTTGAAACTGTACTTGATCTCCGATGTTGGCATCTTTTAAGCTCGGTTCCAAATACCCTGTAACCTTTTCCAAAGAATCCGGATTAATGAAATCCATGAAATCCTTGTCCTTATGTCCATCTGGGGTGGGATCATTAAAAAGACGGTCATACAAACGAACTTCGGCGGTTATGGCATGTGGAATGGAAACCCAGTGCAAGGTGCCTTTCACTTTCCGAAGACTTTCCTCGGTGCCTGAACCACTTTTACTTTTTGGATCATAGGTGCATTGGACTTCAGTAACATTGCCCTCTGCATCCTTGGTACAACTTTCGGCCTTGATGATGTATCCGTTCTTCAAGCGAACTTCACCGCCCAATTTTAACCGAAAGAATTTGCGGTTCGCCTCTTCCCTAAAATCCTCCTGCTCAATATAGAGCTCTCTGGAAAATGGTACTTTACGATTGCCAGCTGCTTCGTCCTCTGGATTATTTTCAGCTTCCAACCATTCTTCCTTGCCCTCCTCGTAATTGGTGATGACCAACTTTAACGGATTCAGAACCGCCATGACCCGTGGGGCAATTTTGTTCAGATGCTCCCGCACATGGAACTCCAATAAAGAAACATCAACCACATTTTCCCGTTTGGCAATTCCAATGGTATCGGCAAAATTCTTGATGGATTCCGGGGTATACCCTCTTCTTCGCAAGCCTGAAATGGTGGGCATACGGGGATCATCCCAGCCTTCTACCACCTTGTTTTGCACCAATTGAAGCAATTTTCGCTTGCTCACTACGGTATGACTCAGGTTTCTTCGGGCAAACTCGCGCTGCTTTGGACGCAACTTGTCTTTTGATACCAGTTGGTCCAAAAACCAATCATATAACTCTCTATGTGGTAAAAACTCCAATGTACACAGGGAATGGGAGACTTGTTCTATATAATCACTTTCGCCATGCGTCCAATCGTACATGGGATAAATACACCAATCGGTATTTGTGCGATGGTGCGCTTTGTGCAGGATTCTGTACATAACGGGGTCACGCATCAACATATTGGGAGAAGCCATATTGATCTTCGCCCGAAGCACATGGGCCCCTTCCTTGAATTCGCCATTTTTCATCCCTTCAAACAATCGTAAATTCTCCTCAACCGAGCGATTTCTATGGGGGCTTTCTGTACCAGGTTCAGTTGGGGTGCCTTTTTGATTCGCGATTTGCTCTGAAGTTTGGCTATCTACATACGCCTTCCCTTGTTGGATCAACTCAACGGCCCAATCATACAACTGCTGAAAGTAATCCGATGCATAACACTCCCTATCCCACTCATAACCAAGCCAAGACACATCCTCTTTGATGGCTTCTACATACTCTTTCTCTTCTTTTGCGGGATTTGTATCATCAAAACGAAGGTTTACCGGTGCATTATACCGCAATCCCAACCCAAAGTTCAAACAAATAGAGCTTGCATGACCAATGTGAAGATATCCATTGGGTTCGGGTGGAAACCGAAAACGCAGCTCATCCCTTTTGTATCCACTTCGCAGGTCATCCTCGATGATGTGTTCTATAAAGTTCAATGATTTAGCTTCTTCCGCCATATCCAAAATTTGAAGCGCAAATGTAGTAAAAACCAGTGTTCATAGCTATTATTCGCCACTTGGTGTATACAAAGA
The DNA here is from genome assembly GCF_001683915.1 of Allomuricauda sp. CP2A. Taxonomy (GTDB): domain Bacteria; phylum Bacteroidota; class Bacteroidia; order Flavobacteriales; family Flavobacteriaceae; genus Flagellimonas. Next base: position 47,946 of record NZ_LXTT01000169.1, read on the forward strand.
AAGCCATTTCACAACACTTTTGGTGCCACCTACAACAATATCTTTCCTTTCGACGAAATAAAAATCATATTTGTTATTGGAATGCTATATGAAAAAGTGGCGCAAGAACAGCGCTACAACGAACTAACGAAATTAAGGGGCACAAACTAACGGGCAAACATTGCCCACAACCTCTTAAAACTAACGCTGATGAAAAAAAGTAGTTCAACGTATGGCATTCTAGTTCTTGCTATAGCAATGCTGCTAATGGGCACCTCTTCCTTGGTGGCCCAAGTGCTCAACAAACCTACAGCCGCGGACAACCCCAACTTAGCCGGTAATTCGGCCTGGACCGCAGCATGTGCCTCAGGTAGTTTCAACGAATACTTTGTGAACTTTACGTGGAGTCCTCCCTTGGTAGACTCCAACAACGAGTTCATCCTAGAGCTCTCTGATTCCTATGGAAACTTTGGTTCTCCAAGGGAATTGGCCCGAGTAGCGGACAAAAACACCGTTTTTGACTTTGAGTTTGAATTTGCCCTTCCCGATGATATCCGGGGCGAAGGCTACAAGTTCAGGGTTAGAAGCACAAGTCCGGCCAAAACAAGTCCGGCTTCTGATGCGTATTCCATGTTCTATATTGACTACAATCTGCCCTTGCTTATCAGTGAAAATGGCAGCGGGAGCATCCCTGCGGGAGGTGTAATCCAAATTTGCGATGGTGGCTCGGTCACCCTGAAGCCCCACAATATTCCCAATGCGGACACATATCTGTACAACTGGTATAGAAGTGGAACCCTATTGGCGCAAAAAACAGAAAGCATAACCGTTTCAACCCCAGGGATGTATTATGTGGAATTGGACTACGGTTCGGTTTGTTCCGGTTCTGCCAATACCCTCTCCAATACCATTGAAATCAATAATGGTAGCAGCATGGGCATTGCCATCAATGGTGATAGCGACATTGAACTATGTCCTGGCGCACCCCATACGCTTGAGGCCAACATCAGCGGTATGGGCCTTACCTATACATGGTATAAAGACGGAAACATAATTAGTGGGCCGACTTTGGAGGCATCCACCCTAGCCATAAATACTAGTGTAGATGGCTTTGAAGGCGATTACGAAGTGCAAATAGGAGGTGCTTCAGCCTGTACAGAACGTTCATCAGCGGTCGTTCTTAGAAGTGCTGGTTCCTTTGAAGTATCCAGACAGAACGAGGAAAACATTGTTCTGTTACCGTCCCAGACCAAAACACTATCCGTTAGTACAACGGCAAGTTCACCAACCTATCAGTGGTATAAAGATGGTACCCCCATTACAAATGCTACAAGTAGCTCATTGGTTATTAATGAAGTGGGTGAATATTATGCTGAAGTGACCGAAAATGGCGGTAGCTGTTCTTCTGGACCTAAAAATTCTGAAATAACAACCATAGTTTCCCCTGATTCTTTTGAATTGGAGATAGAGTTCATTGGAGCTTACTCCGATTGCGAAAACACCGATGCCACCATAAGCCTTGCTGCTGTCAATGCGGTTAGCGACAATGGTGCCAAGACCGATGTTACTTCCGAATTGGAATCAGCATTTGCCTATCAATGGAAACTTGATGGCGCCAGCATTAGTGGTGAAACATCCAAGACCATCACGGTATCCAACCATGAAAAAAATGGCGCTTACAAATTAGACGGAACCTTGGATGGGTTCAATGCTACTTCCAATACGTTAAATGTAACATTATCCGCAAATCAAAGCTTGAACATCAGTGCCAACGGAACGGTGCTTTGTGAAGGTGGCGAAGCCATAACCTTGACCAGCTCCCAAGATTTGTCCGATCAAACCTTTGAATGGAAAAAGGATGGTCAGGTCGTGGATACTTCATCTGAAAGCTACACCGTAAATGAAGTTGGTGCTTATCAACTAATTATACGAACCAATGATTGCCCCATTGTCTCCAATGAGGTAACCATACGGGCATTCGATGACTCCTTACTTGCATTGGACAAGCCCAAAGACCTTGTCATTATTGAAGGTGAAACGGAAACCATCACGGCCAGTGGTGCTGATTCCTACGAATGGTTTGATGCCAACAACAACCTTATTGGCACACAAGACTCCTATGGCTTCCAACAGGAGGGCGAGTATTTGTTAGTGGCCAACTTTGGCAATTGTACGGTGAGTAAGCTTATTACGGTCACTTTCCGTGATATGTTTGCGATTCCCAATGTGATCACCGCCAATGGAGATGGCATAAACGACCTATGGGTATTGCCCAACACCTATTCCAGAGACCAGAATGTACTTGTGACCATCTTTAATGAAAGAGGAGAGCAAATATTTAGTCAAACAGCTTACGAAAACAACTGGCCACAATCAACAATGGCGTTCAATAAACCCAGTATGATTTTCTATTACAAGATCACACGGGGAGGTAACAGCCTGAAACAAGGCACCATAACTGTTATTAAATAGCGATGCACACCAAAAAACCGATACTATTACTTACATCCTTCTTGCTACTTTTTTTCTCCGCGATGGTTCACGGACAGGAAGAGGATCCCTTTGTACCCTATAACATTCCTTCACAGAACTTGTTGAAGTTCAATAGATTTTTATTGAACCCAACCTTTTCAACGGTTCGTGAGGATAAGTCCTATATCAATTTGTTCCATAGAAACCAATCGGTTTCTTTTGATGACAACAATCAGGTATATTTCTTGAGTTATAGTGGTAGGGTAAGTGATAGAAGTGGTGTTGGTTTAAGTTTGTTTACCAACAGAGAAGGGCTTTTCAACAACTTTGGTGTACATGCTAACTATGCCTATGGCGTGCGCTTGGGCGAAAAAAGTGCTTTTACCTTCGGAGCCAATTTCTCCTATTACCAGAGTGCCTTCAACCAAAACAGGGCCAATGCCGTTGAGGACGATCCTTTCTTGAACACCTTGGAAAGCAGTTCCTTGGTCAGCTTTCAACCTGGATTCAACTTATCATTTGGGAATTTTGACATCGGTGGTTTCGCTGAAAACCTATTTGATTATAATCTAAAAACCAGCGAATCGGTAACTGATTTTGCTGATAAAACCTATTCTGGACACCTACAATATACCCATCAGTTTGAAAGTGGGGCGGGCATTATGGAGCAGGCTCGATTAATGCCCCTGGCTCGTGTTAGAAAAGTAGGTGATGAGAATCTGGTCTTGGGTGGAAACCTCATTTTGGATTTGCCCAAACTGGGCTGGTTACAAGCAGGGTATGATGACTTCTACGGAGCATCAGCTGGTTTAGGGTTCAATTTGAACAAAAACCTTTCCTTAGGATATACCGTTGAAAAAGGATTGACCAACAATTTTGAAAACTTTGGCGTAAGCCATGAAATCTCATTGGCCTATTCCTTTACCCCCAACCTTACCGAAGACCGTGTAATGCTTGAAAATGAAGGGGAAGAACTCGTGGAAAATGAAAACGTTCCACAGGATAGCCTCAACATCACAGAAAAAGACCTAGAGATTGCACAGCTCCAAGAAAAATTGGCCGAAAACGATGCCATTTTGGATGAGCTTCTTATGCGCCAGGATTCCATTGAAACCACGCGCAGACAAGATTTGGAACGAAGGTTCGAAACCGTTATGAAGATGGTCCGCCGAGAAACCCGTGGAGAAAATCCACAATTGGAAGAAAAGGCCAAAGAAATCTATTTCGCCAATATGGACAGTGCGGATTTGGTCACTACACAGAAAAGACAACCGTTGTCCAATCACGGCCTTTCCAATACCACTGCGGCCAAAAAGGTCATTCGCTTGAATGACGATGGTGCCAAGAGCAGAATGGCCAGCACTTCGGGTGTTAAAAAGGACAAAACAGTACGGGCAAAAAGGGCTTCAAAAACCCATTTTAAATCGCATAACATTCCAAATGTTACAAGCGGTCACTATTTAATTGCCAACGTTTTCAGGAATGAAGACAATGCAACGGCCTTTGTGGAAAAATTGCAATCAGAAGGTATTGATGCCGGGTACTTCATCAACCCAAAAAATGGCCTCAATTATGTGTATTTGAATGGCTACAAGGAGAAAAAAGAGGCCTTGAATGCCTATCATTCCAACCTAAACGGAGCCTATCAAGGTGATGCTTGGGTAATGAACGTCAATGATGGAAACCAAGGTTTTGGTGGTTTTACCAATACCAACACGGCCAACACAAACAGCTCAAAGTACGATGATAATGTACTCCGTAAAAATGTGACAAAAAACAAATCCGGAAGACCCAAAGTCACCTACAGTAACTACAAAATTGGTGGTATTGGCTCTGGCTATTATATCATTGCCAATGTTTTTGAAAGCTCATCAAGCGCCAACCGCTTTGTAAAAGAACTAAATGCCAAGGGGCTGAATGCCAGTTACTTCATCAACCCTGAAGATAATCATAGGTACGTGTACTTGAAAAGGCACGAAACCTGGAGCAATGCCCTAACCTCATACTACTCCAAACTAAATGCCTCGTATGATGACGAAATGTGGATCATGCGAATAAAACCAAACACCAACAGCTAACCATGTCCAACCATTTACATAAAATATTGCTGTTCCTTGGGGTGGCGCTCATCTCTTGGGCGGGTACCTCTCAGGTAAAGAACGACTTTGATGTACGTTACGAAAACAGACTCAAAGGAGATTTAACCTTTATTGCCAATAATATTGTGAACCGGGACGAGGGAGGAGATGACCCTGAAGACCCATATAACCTAACGGGCAGTAGCTCTGAATATAATGATAGGTTGAACATGCAATACATCGATATTGATGGCGACCCTTCCACTTTCAGTTCAAGTAGCGCAACCTTGTCCATACCAGATTCTGATTGTTCCCGAATCCGTTATGCAGGACTTTATTGGTCTGCCGTCTATAGGGACAGCAACAGAAGTAGTGATTTCAATCAAGTTAAATTCCAAGTTCCAGGGAGCTCATATATCGATCTTACGGCAGATGAAATCCTATTTGATGGTGAAGGCGATTCCGATTTTGGAAGCTATGCCCCGTATGCCTGTTATAAAGATGTAACCTCCATAGTATCCGCATTGGGAAATCCCGATGGGGAATATTTTGTGGGCAACGTCCGGGCAAGTTCTGGCGATAGCGTAACAGGCGGTGTATCGGGAGGTTGGTCTTTGGTGGTAGTATATGAAAACCCCACACTTCCGGGAAAATACATAACCACCTTTGACGGATATGCAGGTATAAAATCAGGGGAGTCGGTAGACATTCCCTTTAGTGGGTTCACAACGCTCCCCGCCCCATTTCCGGTAAATGCCAAACTTGGTGTTGCCGCTTTGGAGGGAGACAACAGAATAAGTGGTGATCAACTGGCCATAAGAGCTGACAGCAACGCATCATTTACAACATTGTCCAACACCGCCAACCCAACAAATAACTTTTTTAACAGTAACATTACTGATGAAGGGAGTATCGTAACAAATCGTAACCCAAACAGTATCAATACATTGGGGTGGGATGTGGATTTGTTTACCATACCAAACCCAAGTCAATCGGTAATCCCCAACGATGAGACCGGGGCTACCTTGAGAGCTACATCCACCCAAGATAAGTACGACATCTTTTTTACCTCTTTGGATGTAGAGATCATTGAGCCACAAATAAATTTGGCCAAAACCGTTGAGGATATTGGAGGTAACGACATTACCGGTCAAGGGGTGCATTTGGGACAGTATTTGGACTATGTGCTTACCTTTCAAAATGTAGGTAACGATAGTGCCCAAAACTATACGATTAGAGATGTGCTTCCCATCAACGTAACCCTTGATGAATCAAGTATTGATGTGCCAACAGGGGTTACCTATACGTTCGACCCCGCAACGCGTACCATTGTATTTACCATACCGGATTCCATTATAGAAGAAGGAGACCCCGCAGCTGCAATTCGTATGCGTGTGCAAGTGGCTGAAAACTGCTTTGACTTCATTGATGCCTGTACCGATATCATCCAGAACTTGGCATATTCAACGTATACCGGTGAAATTAATCCTGCACAAATCACCGATGACCCCAGTGTTTACGATTTTGACGGCTGTGGTTTTGGAACACCCGGTGCAACCAACTTCTTGTTGGACGATTTAAGTGCCTGTAATTTTAGCAGGACCGTTCAGCTTTGTGGAGATAATGTGCTTTTGGATGCTGGTGACAACTTTGACAGTTACACCTGGTACCTTGATGAAAACGGCAACAATCAGATAGATTTGGGCACTGATACGGTTATTACCGATGCAGATGCCGATAATGATCCAAGCACCATTTTGGTTACCGAAGTGGGAGCCTACCTAGTGGATAAACAGGTGGCCGACCCCTGTAAGGATTTTATGGAGATTATTGAGGTTGAACTCTTTGGAAGTGTACAATCCAACCCCATAACCGCATTGATCAACGATACGTCCAACACCATAGACGGTGAAATCGTTGTCTGTCCCAATGATGGAAGTGAACTTCCAGAGATTTTCTTATGTGGTCTCAACGACACCGAATTGATCCAAGTAAACATTCCGGACGCCACCAGTATTGTTTGGGAACAATTGGACGAGGCAAGCTGTGCTGCTGCAACCCAAGACTGTGCCAATACCAATAATGGATGTACCTGGAACACCGTGGACACCGGTAACGACTTTTTGGCCTCAGATGCTGGGCAATATCGGTTGATAATCAATTATCAAAATGGATGTTTCAGTAGATTCTACTTCAATATCTATAAAAACCCCCTTGATCCCCAGTACACATCAGAGGATATTATTTGTGACACGGATGGAAACATTACCGTGACTAATATGCCTGCCAGTTATGAGTACCGACTTATAGACCAATCCTCTGGAAATGTGTTGTTTCCATACCAAACAAGTCCAAGTTTTAACATTACCAATAACGGTGCCTATACCGTTGAAATGAGACAACAAGGTGTTACCGATGGATGTGTATTTGTCTTGGACAACATTGGAATTCTTAGAAGAGATTTTCAGGTAGATGTTGTTCCCAAAGAGGTAGACTGTAATGGATTGGGAGAAATTGCCATTTCTATATTAAATGTGGAGCCCCAATACTACTACGAAGTTTCCCTTGGAGGAACTGTGGTGGACACCTATGGTCCCTCTTCAGATAACAATTACACCTTTGAAAACCTCAACGCAGGGGTGTATGATGTAACGGTTACTACGGATGATGGGTGTGATTATACCGAACAGGTTACCATTGAAGATACTACCGACCTTGAGTTGGAGGCAAGGATTTCACAACACATTACCTGTAGGGAAGGTAATATTTTGATGGAATCAACAGGAGGAAAAACACCTCATACCTATGCCATTTGGTCCTTTGTGGACAATGATGGAATTACCCAGATCTCATATCCCTCTGTAAACGATATTCCAGCTTCCGCCTATCAAACCAGTCAAATATTCGATATTTTGATTCCCGGGGATTATACCTTTGTGGTGGTAGACCGAAACAATTGCCATTCCATATCAAACACTGTTTCCATAGAGTTGAGGCCCGAGGCCGAGTTCAACGCTACATCTGTAAATGATGTTCTCTGTAATGGTGAAGCATCAGGATCTATAGTTTTTGATCTTGTTGATGACAATGGCTACCAACTTACCTACTATTTGTTTGATGCCACTGGTTTCGATGATGAAAATTATGACCTTGCAAATGCATTGGCCACAAATGCCTCAGGCTATTTTCCTGGGTTGACCAATGGCGATTATGCCATTGTTGTGAACCAAAGAAAAGGAAGTGCCTCCTGTGATTACTTTGAATACCATTCCATTTCAGCACCGGCTACTGCCATTTCGGGCTCGGCTGCATTGATTCAGGATTATACCTGTTTGCAAGACGGTATCATTGAAGCTCAAAACGTAACTGGTGGCACCGCACCATATGAATACAGTATTGATGGCGTAAACTTTGTAAGCGGCCCGGGAGCTGAAACATTTTCAGGCTTGACCAGCGGCACATACACCATCACGGTTAGGGACGCCAATCTATGTACATTCGATACAAACCCCATCACACTTGACCCATTAGATCCTCCAACGGATTTAACCTTTACGGCTTCCAATCCAAGCTGTCCCACATTCACTTCGGATGTGACCGTTTCGGTTGTCGGAGGAAACACGCCCTTTGTTTTTGAAATTATTGCTCCATCTGCAATTGCCGCTACCTCAACTTCAGGAGGTACCGCAGATTTTGATGGATTGGCTCCGGATACCTACATCTTCAGGGTGACTGATGATAAGGGGTGTACCTATGATGAATCCTTCACCATAGATCCTGTTACGGAAATCGCCGTTGTAGGACAACTCGTAAGTAATATTACCTGCTTTGGAGATACCGATGGTGAATTGCTTTATACCATAAGCAACTTCAATACCGATTACGATTACGCTGTAACCGGACCTGCTACCTTCTCCGGAAGTGCTCAGACCAATGGCACAATTTCCTTAACCGGATTGGCCGAGGGAACCTATACCATAACAGTTACCGATAACTTTACCAACTGTACCGATACGGCTAATGTTACTATAAATGCTCCCCCTTCGGCTTTAACAGCTTCCGCATCGGTTACGCAACCTACCTGTCCTTCAGACGGGTCTGTGACCATAACCGCTTCGGGTGGATGGGGAAGTTATACCTATGAAATTACAGCTGGGCCTGCAACTTTTGGTCCACAATCCAATGGATTGTTTAGTGGCCTAACGGTTGGAGGAACCTATACGTATACCGTAACAGATGCCAATGGTTGTGTCTTTACCGACACATTTGACATCATTGAGGCGGTGCCCCCTGTGTTGGCCATTGTGCCCAACGATATTTGTTATGACGATGCAGTAGGGCTTACCCTAACCGCAAATGTTGCTTCCGGTGGGGATGGCAACTATGAATACAGTTTAAATGGTGGTCCATTTGTGGCAAGTAATGTATTTGCTGGACTAGGCCCAGGCTCATATACCATCCAAGTTAGGGATGGGAACACTTGTGTGGATTCAGCTTCCATAACCGTTGATCCAGAACTTAGTGTTGTGGCCTCAGCCCCAAATATCACAGCTTGTGCCACCGATACAGACATTACCATCTCTGCCGCTGGTGGGGACGGAAACTATGTTTATGCCGTGGTTGCCGATGGTGCAATACCTGCCGATGGCGATTTTTCAACCACCAATCCAGTAACTGTTACTGCTGCCGGTGATTACGATGTTTATGTAAGGGATAATGCTGGTGGAACAGATTATTGTGAAGCCTCTTATGATATCACAATTGTACAGGATGACCCGTTGGCAATATCCGTTTCCAATACCGATATCCTTTGTAGTGGTGAATCACAAGCAGAAATTACCATAAATGCGTCTGGTGGTGAAGCACCATACCGATACAGTATAGACAATGGTGCTACTTATCAAACATCGAACACTTTTGTGAACCGTCCTGCCGGAAGCTACAACATCCGGGTCAGGGATGCCAACAACTGTGAAGTAACACAAATCTATACCATCACGGAGCCACTCACCCTTTCCGCTTCTGCTGCGGTTACGGCGCTTGCGGAATGTAACCCAGGCATGGGTGCCGAGGTCAGGATCACCAATGCCATTGGGGGAACAGCCCCTTATGAGTACAGTTTTGATGGGGGAACCACCTACGGTGCAAGCTCCATTGGGTTTTTGTTCCCGGGCACGCATGCCCTTTACATCAGGGATGCCAATCTGTGTACCTATCCGATGTCCGTTACCATAGAGCCAGAACCAACACCTCCCAACGCAATCCCGACCATTGATTATGAATGTGATGGCGAGGGAATCGTTACCATCACCCCCGACAGCCCTGACTTTGATTATACCTATGAAATTGACGGGAACCCAAACACCCCGGACACTTCCAACACGTTCAACAATGTGCCTGTGGGAAGCCATGCCATCACAGTAAACTATACCAGCAATATAGCTCCATCACCGAGCATCTTGTTGTCCGAAAACTTTGGAACTGGGCCCAATACCAGTATTTCCGAGATTGACCCCGCATATTGCTATGAACCCCAAAACGGTTCTGTAAACTCCTGTGGTTGGGGCATCGACACCCACATTCAGGATGGGGAATATTCGGTGACCCAGACCATTGTAAACCCTTACGGGTCATGGTTAAGTCCCAATGACCACACAGCTTTGGCCAATGGAAGGTTTTTGGCCATCAATGTGGGCGGTGTAGCCGGAGTGGGCGGAATCGTGTACCAAAAAACCGCTGTTGAAGTGGTTCCAAATAGAGATATTACTGTCTCCTTATGGGCCTTCAACCTACTTCGAAATGGAACTGGCGGAGGAGACCCCTCCATTGAAATCCAATTGGTGGATGGTGGCGGAACCATAGTCGCCAGCACAACCACAGGTAGTATTCCGAAAAACAACGGTGCCAACGATTGGCAAAACTATTCTGTCAATTTGAATCCTGGCGCAAACAACAATCTGGATATTGTTATTAGAACCAACTCAGCGGTAATCAATGGAAACGACATCGCCATTGATGACATCCAAGCGTTCCAGACCCCAGAAGTTTGTTCTGGTTCATTGAGCTTTGACATTAACGTAGAGGATGGTCATGCCTTTGATGCTGCCATCACAACACATACGGATATCAGTTGTAATGGTGTTGCGGATGGTACCATCACCTTTGAAGCTGAAAACTTTGACCCTGCCACTGGTTTTACCTATCAAGTGGATGGAGGTGCGGTTTCTGCGGCACAATTCAGTGGTACTGTAACCGTACCCGGTTTATCGGCTGGCAATCACACCATCAGAATTGTTGATCTTAGAGACCCATCCTGTTTCGTTGAACTGAACCAAGACCTTACACAGCCCGATGCAGTGGATGTAACCGCTTCCGTGACAACAGAACTTACCTGTACCAATGGTGGAGCGGTCATTACGGCAACCGCAACTGGGGGAACCCCTACATATGAATACCAATTGGAAGATAGTGTCGGAGGCGTAATCACCGCTTACCAATCCTCCAATGTGTTCACGGGACTTACCGATGGCGACTACGTGGTGAGGGCAAGGGACACCAATCTGTGCGAGGACGTTACCAGCGTAATTACCGTAGTGCCCCCTGCCGATATAGCCTTTGACGTTACACCCACCGCATGTTATAGCGGAAATAACGACGGCAGCATCCTCGTGGATGTGACCGACGGCAACGGAGACTATCAGTTCAGTTTGAATGGCGGTCCTTGGATCACCCCAACCCCGGCAACGGGCACCACACATACTTTTGGCAACCTTACAGCGGGAACCTATACCATTAATGTTAGGGATGGGTATGGCTGTACCGGGGTGCTGGAAACGGTTACCATAGTGGACGCTTTGGTTGCATCAGTGGATGTTGTTGATATATCAACCTGTGCCGATGGAAGCATTACCGTGACCGCTTCTGGGGGAACTCCTCCCTTGGAATATGCTTTTGTGTTGACAGGAGGCGATCCAACTGGTCTGTTCTCCGCTTCAAATGTATTTACCGTTACCACAGGTAACGATGGCACTTACGATGTGTATGTTAGGGACAACTCGGCCACCAATCCATTTTGTGAATATATGGAAACCGTGACTGTGGCCCCTGCCACTCCATTGACCATGACGGCCACACCTACAGATCCCGAATGTCATGATGGAACAGGCTCCATTTTGGTGGATATTACCTCTGGAGTCGCCCCTTATACCATTGAAATTATTGATTTGGACAATGGAGGTGCATCCAACCAAACCGACACCAATGTGTTGGCCACAAGCAGAACCTATTACAATTTGATGCCCGGAGATTACACCATCAATGTGACTGATGCATCGGGTTGTGTCATAACAGATACCCAGACCATCAACAACCCTGATGAACTGACTGGGGTTGTTACGGGAATCACGCCTTCTTCCTGTACAGGTGACCCAAATGATTTTGGTTTTGGATTCTCTGGGTATCCAACCACTTTAGGAACTATTGAATTTAGTGACAACGGTGGAGTTACATGGATTGGCGACAATTCAACTCCAGGAACTTCTGATCAATTTACAGGCTATACCTCTGGACAGACCGTTTATCCTTCCATGAGAACCGTGGACGGGTCAGGAAACACCATCTGTCAAACAGACCTACCGCCTTTCATCATTCCATATCCTTTGGATGATTTGGATATCTCGATATCTGCCATTGTTGTAAACTGTAACGAATTGCAGGTAACCGTTCAAGGTTCCGAAGGAACACCCGATTATAATTACACCTATTCTGATGATCCTGCCAATTTTGATCCCATAACCCCGGCAGTTCCATGGACAACTCCGGCCCAGGACGAGTTCACGCCATATGTGTTTACTGGATTGGTCCCTGGTAGAACGTATGTGTTCTATGTAAGGGATGCCGCAGGATGTGTGCGTCAAAGTAATGTGAACGTCAATGATTTGATTACCGCTCCCTTGGAAATTGCCTCTAGCGTTACCCCAAGTTGTGATGGCGCAAATAATGGTAGCATTACCTATACCATTACCGACAACGAAGCCCCTTTTGAATCCCAATTTAGGTGGACGTTATATGATATGAGTTCTGGTACTTCCACATTTGTAACAGATAGTGGCGGTATCGTTCCTTTCTCTTCTCCCCAAGATGTTACTGTTAATGGCCTAGCTCCCGGGAACTATTATATTGAAGTGGTTGAAGTAGACGGTGGAGGTGTTGATAGCTGTGTAAGTGCTTCAGAAAACGAGCTTCTGGAAGAATTGGATCCTTTGTCGGGCACTCCGGTTGTTCTCCAAGATATCAGTTGTGATGCCCCTGGGCTCATTCAAATCCAAAATCCTCTTGGTGGCGGTGGAATATACACCTATACGGTTACTGGTCCTTCCGGCTTCACAACCATTACTTCCACTTCTGACAACCCTATCGAAATTCCTGCCAATTCCCCAGCTGGAAGTTACAATGTACTCATGGAAGACCAATATGGTTGTAGTGTGGATCTAGGTCCCGTAAACTTGGATTTAACGCCCAATCCGACCATAGACAGCATTGTGGTGGAGAACTGTGATTCGCCCATAACGGTGACCATAACCGCTACTAGTACCGCAGCCCAGATATTCTACTCTTTGGATGGTGGCACCACCTATTTGGACAACGGCGGTGTGTTTAACAACGTTGCCCCTGGATCATACAATGTTTCCATTATCGACAGCAATGGCTGTACAGATACCGATACCATCAACATATCGGCGCCATTGGAATTCACGGCCATTCAAACCGTGGCCCTTGACTGTGAGCCCGGTGCTGCTGCCAATGCAGAGATTGAAATAGAGGTCATTTCCGGTTCTGGCAATTACGAATACATGATTGACGGTCCTGGTGCAAACGATCAAGTGCGAGCAGTTCTGTCTTCCAATCCTTTTACATGGACGGGTGCAGCAGCTGCGGGCAGCTATGACGTCGTGGTGTTTGATATGGGCACCGCCCCACCAAACTGCCCCAAGACCATTACCATAGATGTTCCGGACGCTCCGCTACCAACATTTACCGAAACCCATGTGGATGTGAGCTGCCATGGTGGAAGTGATGGAAGCATTACCCTCCATGAAGTGGACAACGGTATCAATCCATTGACTTACACGCTTGTTCCCATGCCTGCAGGAGCTGTATTGAACGGTAATACCTTTGAAAACCTTCCTGCCGGAACTTATGATGTCCGTGCCGTGGGATCCAATAACTGTCCTGCGGAAATCAACGGCATTGTTATTGGCGAACCCAACCCCATTGTCGTTCCAGTTGTTGATGTAGTGGAGTTTGGCTGTGTTGCAGGCAACAATATGAACAATGCCACCATCACTGTGGATTCAGGGTCCATTACTGGTGGAAGTGGCACTTATGTTATCTACGAGTTTATCAATGATCAAGGTACTCCTGCTACAGGAGATGATGTTGTGGTTCAGTCTGGATCCAACAACTCCTATATAGAAACCAATACGACAGGAGGCAATTATATCATCAATGTATATGATGAAAACGGCTGTTTGGGCTCCACCTCAGCAACCGTTGCCCCATTTGACGAGATAACCGGCGCCACCGCTGCCATTACCAACCCATTGAGCTGTAGTCCTGGCATGGACGGTGAAATAACCATCACCGTAACATCAACCGCAGGTGATCCATCGCGGTTTGAATACAGCATTGACAATGGCACCTCTTGGCAGGCCTCCAATATCTTTGGTGGTCTCGATGCGGGAACCCATAATTTCTTGGTACGTCATATCGATACGGGCTGTATTGTTTCAACCTCCGAAACCATTGACAACCCGAATACCTTCACCATAGATACTGTTGTGGTCAACGATGTGGTGTGTTATGGTACCGCAAGTGGTCAGGTTACCTTTGAACTTTTGGACGCTGTTTATGCGGGTGGCTTTAATTGGACCATTTACAATACCAATGGCACACCTGTAAATACTGCGGACGATACGGTTGTTACCAGTGGCTCTTCAGGAACTACCGGACCAACTGCTCCCATTGCTTTACCCGCTGGAAGCTATTTAGTGGAAATTTCCCAAGATGCTTTCCCAGAATGTACCAATGTGGAAGCCTTTACCATAGCAGGTCCCTCTTCAGCTCTTTCCGCAGCTGTTGAAGTCACCGATATTACTTGCGGCCCAATGGATGACGGAATCATTGAGGTGGTCAATGTACAAGGCGGATGGGGTGGTTATGCTTACTATGTGGGCACAACACCAAACCCAGACCCCAACAACCCTGCTAACTATGTGTCCAATCCAAGGTTTGAAAATCTTGTGGCCGGCACGTATGAAATCTGGGTCATTGACCAAAACGGTTGTGCTTTGCAATTGCCCGATGAAACGTTGACTAATCCATTGCCCATCACTGCGACACTTCAGATCAATCAGGATAACTGTACCAATCTTGAGGGTGAAATTGAAGTTGTGGGTACTGCAGGTGGACAAGGAAGCAACTATACCTATCAGCTTATCCGAAATGGATCTAACGTAGGTTCGCCCCAGACCAACCCTGTTTTCTCTGGATTGGGCGCCGGTTCATATCAAGTGTTGATTGCCGATCAATGGACCTGTACCACAACGGTTGGCCCTGTTGTGCTCTTGGATGCCATGACAGCCACAACAACCGTGGTAAAACCTATTGACTGTACTGTAGACCCAGGGGGAAGAATCACCGTGAATGTTAGTGGAGGCTCATCCAACCTGACCTATGAGGTGCTTTTCCCTGATGCTACTACAACAATAACAAATGCAACAGGGGTCTTTACTGGACTTATTCAGCCCGGTATGTACACCTTCACCGTAACCGATAACGATACTGGGGTTCCTTGTACCGTTACCGTTACCCAAGAATTGGACGATAAGGTTGAACCTGTAATCGACAGTGTGCTTGAAGACCCTGTGAACTGTTTTGGTGGTTCCGATGGTAGTTTGACCGTGGTATTAGATCCTGCCTCCGTGGTAGATCCTGTATATACCTATGAGCTTTATGAAATGTCCGATTTGGTTACCCCATACCGCTTTGCACAAAGCAGTGCTATATTTGACAACCTTCCTGCTGGAGATTACCGCGTCCGTGTAATTTCTTCAAGAGCTTGTGAGGATTTCTTTGACGCTACGGTTACCGAACCGACAGCATTATCCGCTACTGCTTCGGCTACAGATTTTGTGTGTAATCCGAACAATTCAGTGAATACCTCAACCATTACCGTTACGCCTACTGGCGGAACAGCGGATTATGTGTATAGTTTGAACAACATCAACTTCCAGACCTCAAACACATTCCCTGTGGTAGATACTGGAGTTGACCAGAATGTTACGGTCTATGTAAGGGATGCCAATGGATGTACTACAACGACCTCTGTTGCGATACCTACCATCAACACCTTTACCGTTGATGTAACCCAGAATGTCGGCATAAGCTGTGTCAACCCAGAAGAAGTATTGTTGACCGTTTCCGATAATGGTGATGTGTCCAATAGTTACACATTTGAACTGCTGCCAATTGGAAATCCTTACGGATCAGCTCCAGTGGTGTTGTCCAATACAACCGCTACTTTTGAGTTGATTGCCCCAGGCACATATACCTTTAGGGTTACCGATGATGCAACGGGTTGTTATGTAACCACAGCACCGTATACCATTGCTCCTTACAATCTAATCGACGTAGTGGCAACCGCTACTGCGCCTGCCGTATGTTTTGGTGGCGCTGGCACCCTTGAAATCGATGTAACTGGATATACTGGAACCTACGATTTTGAGGTGTTCAACTCCAACGGTGCCACTACAGGTATTACAGGAAGTGCCAACACTGCCACAAACCCATTGTCCATTACTGACCCTGCCTTGGTGGGTGGCAATTACTTTGTACGTGTCTCTGAAACTGGCTATCCAGAGTGTGTTGAGGATTCCAATACCATAACCATCATTTCGCCAAGTGCGGAACTGGAAGTGACCCCACAAGAGGTGGCCAATGTTACCTGTGCCAATGACCAAGGGGAACTGTTGGTGGCTCCTACGGGAGGATACGCTCCGTATGATATTGTTGTGACCAACACAACCACTACGCAAGTGTATACCAGAAACAATGTGTACAGCTATCTGTTCAGTGGATTGTCCGCAGGTGATTTTGATGTCCAAATCACCGATGCCAATGGATGTGTCATCAACGAGCCCATTACTTTGATTCAACCTGATCCAATAACCGCTGATATTTCAGCATCAACCACTATGTTGACTTGCTACGGTGATACCAATGCTTCGGTTTCGGCCATAAATGTTATAGGTGGTGAAGGTGTATATGAATATCAGTTAAATACCTATGACCCAACAGGCACAACCATTGTGTTTACCACTGGAGAGCAATCTTCAGATACGTTCAACAATTTGGGTGCTGGAATTTACAGCATCACCGTTACAGATGGTTGGAATTGCGATGTGGAAACACCACAGGTGACCATTACCGAACCTACAGATGTTACTGCTTCATTGGTGCAGTTGAGTGCCATGACCTGTAACGATCAAGCTCAAATACAATTGACCGCCACAGGAGGAACTGCTCCGTATGAGTACAGTACAGATGGTATTTCCTACTCGGCCATGAGCGGTGGCGACACCCACACCTTCAATGTAGGTGCCGGGGTATATCAATATTATGTGCGTGATGCATTTGGATGTGAGGCGCAAATCTCCAACCAAGTGAGTGTGGATATGATACCGCCATTGACCATCAACATAGATGATTCTGCGGCCTTTATTAACTGTATGGGTGAATCAACGGCCACCATTAGGGCCCAAGCCACTGGCGGACTAGGTAATTATCAATATGAGCTATTTGGTGATGCGGCCCTGTCCAACTTGGTGACCGGTCCACAAAGCAACGGAACCTTCAACGGTCTTCCTGCGGGTAGCTACTTTGTGCGTGTTACCAGTCAAGACTGTGTTGAGGTCTCTCCTGAGGTCATCATTGTAGATCCAGCGCCATTGCAGGTAGACAATCAAAGCTTTACCAATGTTACCTGTGCAGGAATGGATGACGGTACCATCACAGTGGAAGTTTCTGGAGGAACCGGTGAGATTTTCTACGCCATTTCACCAAACCTTGATCAGTTTGATACCGAAAACACCTTCACCGATTTGGCTCCTGGAGTTTACGATGTGATCGCTCAGGACAGGAATGGTTGTTTCATGACCTTCCAGTTTGAAATTGTACAACCTGAACCTGTAGAGGCAGAGGCCATCAACATTATGCATGAAGTGTGCTTCAATAGTGCCGATGGTTCATTTGAACTACAGATTGCAGGAGGTACAGCTCCTTATGAGACTGCCCTGAACTCCAATGCGGATGCGGATTTTGTGCCCAATCAAACGGTATTCCAAAATCTTGCCGCAGGAACCCATGTGGTCTTTGTACGGGATGCCCAAGGATGTGAGACCAATGTTTTTGTGGAAATAGAACCGGGCGTAAACTTGAATGCCACCGTAACCCCAATGTACGAGTGTACCGGAAATATTCCTGACAATTCTCTGGATATTGTCTTTGAAGATCCAACGGTTGAAGCAGATGTGTTGTATGCTTTGGATTCAACCGACCCTGCAGATATGCAATTGTCTTCAGACTTTACCAATATAGCTCCAGGTAATCACTATATCACCATTGCACATGCCAATGGCTGTATGACCACCTATGATTTCACTATAGAGGGCTTTGAGCCATTGACCTTGGTGTTGGAAAACAACAACATCAACCAAATTACGGCCATTGCTACTGGTGGAGTAGAGGACTATACCTTCTACTTTGGTGATGTGGACAACGGAACCGATAACACCTTCTATATCAATAGGACGGATACGTATACCGTTACCGTGATTGACCAGAATGGATGTGAGATGAGCGCTGAGATATTCATGGAGTTCATTGATATTGAAATGCCAAACTTCTTTACACCAGATGGAGATGGTCTCAATGATATGTGGATTCCAGACAATTTAGAAGGCTTCCCCGATGTACTAATTACCATTTATGATCGTTATGGTAGAGTAGTGGAAAAGATGACTCGGGATACCGCCGGCTGGAGTGGAGAATACGATGGTAAACCATTGCCCACAGGAGATTACTGGTATATCATACGTCTGAATGGCGAAAATGATGATCGCGAGTTTGTAGGCCACTTTACCCTATATCGACAATAAAACTTAACCTACTGAACCACAAATGTTTAAAAAAGCATATTTCTCCGTCCTTTTGTTTCTTTTGGCCTTTATGGTCAAAGGACAGGAGTTGACGATTCCCCAGCTTTCCCAATATATTGCTGACAACCCCTTTATCATGTCCCCTACCTATGCGGGTATTGGAGACCACATAAAGGTTCGTTTAAATGGGTTAACGCAATGGGTGGGAATAGAGGATGCTCCAGACACCCAAACCTTGGCCGCCGATGCCAGGATTGGAAACCGTTCTGGGTTGGGAATGCTTTTGTACAACGATAGTAATGGCGAAACCAAACAAAGGGGGGCCCGGGTTTCCTTTGCCCACCACTTGACCTTGGATAGATATGACGACATCTTTATGTCCTTTGGTATATCCTACAACTTTAACCAGTTTCGGATAGATGTAGAAAACTTTAGGGAAAACAACGGACAGCTACCCACAGATGATAAAGCCACCACCAACCACAATTTTGATTTGGGGGTACTGTATCGGTACAACAAATTCTATTTCAGTTTAAATGCCTCCAACATCCTGAACAAAAACCTGGAACAGTTCAACCCTGTTTTTGAGCCAAATACCTTGAGAAATTATTATGTCTACACAGGATATAGCATTTCCAAGAACAAAAACAGCAAGCTGGAATTGGAACCATCCGTTTTCTTTCAATGGTTTGAAAGTGATAATCGTTCCGTTACGGATTTGAACGCCAAGTTCCGTTTTCACGATTTTGAGGACTATTACTACGTGGGCCTTACTTACCGTTTCTTGAACGACCAGTTGGGTAAACCTTTGTACATAGCTCCCATAGCCGGATTCAAGAAAAGCAACTTCTATTTTGGCTATTCCTACCAAGTGATTACCAACGAAATTTTGGGATATAGCACGGGAACCCATGTGGTTACCGTTGGAATGGATCTCTTCCAAGGGATAAGCAACTGTAGATGTATGTATTGATTTAGCAGGTTTTACCCTATTTTTGCCCTGTTTAAACCGAAAGAGTGGGAAAGATTAGGGTAAACAACATCAGGATACATTCCAATCACGGGTGCTTAAAGGAGGAAATGCTCATTGGGAGCGATTATAGGGTAGATTTGGAAATTTCTGCTGATCTCTCTTTACCTGCAGCATCCGATAAGCTCAGTGAAACCGTAGATTATGTTCATTTGAACAACATCGTAAAAGAGGAAATGGCCATCCGTTCCAACCTTTTGGAACACGTTGCCAAACGTATCATTGATCGTATTTTTTTGGAAATAAAAGAAGTTTCAAAAGTTATTGTTGAAGTTTCAAAAATTAATCCCCCAATTGGCGGTGATGTGGAAAGTGTAACCGTTGTTTTGGCCGTTGAAAGGCCCAAATAATGGTTTGGGTAACCTAAAAAAAGTAGTACATTTGCACTCCTGAACGGCATCGTGGCCGAGTGGCTAGGCACAGCTCTGCAAAAGCTTGTACAGCGGTTCGAATCCGCTCGATGCCTCTGCAAACCCAACAAATTTTGTTGGGTTTTTTTATTCGTTGATGTGTTCTATCCGTTCGATTTCTTTCTGGATGTTGAACTCATCCTTAGGCAAAAATCCCTTGATAATCAAAACAATCCCACAGATGATCAGCACAATTCCAAGCCCTTTTTTTATCAGAACGATCCGTTCCTTGGTCAAATACCTTTTTAATTGCTTGGCCAGTACAATCTTGACCAAATCTGTAGTGAAGTAGACAACCAACACTGTAGAGAAAAATACCAGCATCCGGTCGGGGTCGTTATCCAAACTTGGCCCAACCACAATAAGAAGTCCCAACCAAAATGCCAAAACACCTATGTTGATGAAGTTCAATAAAAAACCTTTTACCATAAGGGCTAGATAGTTCCCTTTCTTGGCTTTTAATCGTGCCTTTTTTCCGTCTTTTTTCACGAAGAGCACAATGCCGTACACCAAGAGGATCATACCTCCAAAAACAAAAAGTCCAGGTTGGTTGCTCAGGTTTTCCAACAATTGAAAACTACTGAAATAGGCAATGAGCAAAAAAAGAATGTCTGCAATAATGACCCCAATATCCAAACTCACCCCTGCCCTGAATCCTTTTGTTGCACTGGTTTCCAACAGTACAAAAAAGACAGGGCCAATCATAAAACTCAACAAGAATCCTAACGGTATGGCTGCCTGTATATCATCGATCATGTTCCCTATTCCATTCTTTTAATTTTTCCTCCGAACACGGTACTTTCATCCATTTTCTTTGGGTCACCATAGACCAGAACCTCACCACCTGCCTTCACATTGGCTTTTACATAATCCGTTGCATAAATTTCTGCGTTGCCCCCTGCGTTTACCGAAATGGTAGTAAACTTTGTTTTAAATGTTCTTCCGTTGTAGGCACCTCCGGTATTGATAATGACATCTTGATTGTTTGAAAACCCAGCAGCAAAGATTTCTCCTCCCGAAACTGCCTTGATCAAAAGCTGGTCTACTTGGCAATTCACTTCCAATTCAGCACCTTCTTGCGCTTTGAGTTCCAAGACGTCCTGCACATAAGTTTCATCTGAAGAAATACGTGCATCCTCATTTACATCGATAACTTTAAGCGTCTCGGTATGATACAAATCAACATACGTTCTATAACCACTGAACAATTTATCAATTTCCATTCTTATTTTTAAAACGCCATCATTATTGACAATGGCCACTTTATCCGTGTTTTCCCCACTGATGACCGCCTTGTTCTCTTTTGATTTGATTAGGCGTACAGAAAGCCCATCAAAAGCCTTTACCTCCGTAAAACCCTGAAGATTTTGTGTTACCTCCCCTTGGGCAATCAATACTTGAAAAGAAAGGCTCAACAAAACAATTGTGTAGGTTTTCATACTATAAAAATTTGGTTCTCAATAGAATAACAAATTTTATTCAAAAATAGTATCATTCCTTCTTACCGATCAACGAAAAGTCCAAATGCCTTTTTACCAAATCGGAATCCTTGACCATTACATAAACTTCATCTCCCAATTGATATACCTTTTTCCTTCGCTCACCAACAATGGCATATTGGCGTTCATCAAAAACATAGTAATCGTCCTTAATATCTCTTATGCGAACCATGCCTTCACATTTATTTTCAATGATTTCCACATAAATGCCCCATTCCGTGACTCCGGATATCACGCCCAAAAACTCTTGGTCCTTATGGTCTTCCATGAACTTTATCTGCATATATTTCACCGAATCCCGTTCTGCATTGGCCGCCAATAACTCCATATCCGAGGAATGCTTGCACTTTTCCTCATAAATGGCCTCTTTGGGTGGTTTTCCTCCATCCAAATAGTGCTGCAATAACCGATGGACCATAACATCTGGGTATCTACGAATGGGCGAGGTAAAATGCGTATAATATTCAAATCCCAGACCATAATGCCCTATATTATCCGTGGTATAAATGGCCTTGCTCATACTACGTATGGCCAAAGTATCCACCAAATTCTGTTCTTTCTTTCCTTTTACATCCTCCAGCAACTGGTTTAGAGAACTGTTGATGCTCTTTCTGTCCTTTAGGTTGATGCTATGTCCAAAACGGGAAATAACCCCGTTCAAGGCCAGTAATTTATCCTCATCGGGCTCATCATGTACCCGGTAGACAAAGGTTTTCTTCTTCTTTCCAATAAATTCCGCCACTTTTCGGTTGGCCAGCAGCATGAACTCCTCAATCAATTTATTGGCTTCCTTTGTTTCCTTGAAATACACACTTTCCGGTTCGTTCTTTTCATTCAGGTTGAAGCGTACCTCAATCTTATCAAAAGAAATGGCTCCGGCATCCATCCTGGCCTTCCGCATAATCTTGGCCAGTTCATCGAATTTAAGAATCGCATCCTTTACGTCATCTGAGACGGTGTAAGCTTCTCCCCTGATTGAAATCTCCTTTGGGATTTCCGCTTTTTTGGTCTCTATAATGTGCTGTGCCTCTTCATACGCAAAACGTTCATTGGAATTGATGGCTGTTCTACCAAACCACTGGTTGACCAATTTGGCCTTGTCATCCATCTCAAAAATGGCGGAAAACGTATATTTTTCCTCATTGGGCCTCAAGGAACAGGCGTTGTTGGACAATACTTCCGGAAGCATGGGCACCACACGATCTACCAAATACACCGATGTGGCCCGATCAAAGGCCTCATCTTCCAAAATGGTATCGGGTAAAACATAGTGGGACACATCTGCAATATGAATCCCTATTTCATAATTGCCATTCTCCAACTGTTGAAAGGAAAGCGCATCATCAAAATCCTTGGCATCTTTTGGATCTATGGTGAAGGTGAGCACGTCCCGCATATCCCTTCGCTTGGCAATCTCGGATTCCTTGATGGACGTATCCAAGGTTTGGGCAAACTGTTCCACCTCATGTGGAAATGTATACGGCAAACCGTATTCCGCCAAAATGGAATGTATTTCGGTATCATGCTCTCCTGGTTTTCCAAGAACTTCTATCACTTCACCATAAGGTGAATCGGTATCGTCTGGCCATTCGCCGAGTTGTACCAAAACCTTATCACCATCATTGGCCTTCTTCAATTTTTCCAATGGGATGAAAATATCGGTATACATTTTGGGGTCGGTTGGTCTAACAAAAGCAAATGTCTTTTGTTTGTCCACAATGCCCACAAAAGTGGATTTTCTGCGTTCCAATACTTTTGAAACTTCGCCTTCCGGGCGTTTCCCGTTACGTTTGGGTTTCAGAAAAACCTCAACAATATCACCATGAAATGCTTTATTGATCCTATTGAAAGGAACAAAGACATCGTCCTCCCTATCCTCAATGACCACATATGCATTGCCACTGGTGGTCATGTCCACCCTTCCCGTGAAATACGTATGCAAGCTTGGTTTTTTCTTATATTTTCCACGATCCTCCTCAATAATTCTATTAGTGGCTTTCAGTTGCCCCAGACGTTTGATCAAATCGTTTCTGTCCTGCGTATCGGTAATCCCTAATTGTGAAGCTATTTGCTTGTAGTTAAAGCTTTGGGAAGGCTCTTTTTCAAGAACTGTAAAAATGCCCTTGGTAATCTCATTCTTCCGTTGACTTCTGTTCCTCTTCTTCTTCTTCTTCTTTGACATTTACGTCCTTATTTTTTTGAAAAATACAAATTAAAATTCTTGACCTACCAACAAAGGTAAGGTAATGCAAAGGTCAAGTCTATTTTATCAACAATCATTATAAT
>NZ_LXTT01000044.1 GCF_001683915.1 Allomuricauda sp. CP2A
ACCTATGCGCTCACGGTGAACAACGGGGGCGGTGACGGGGCCTATGAGCCTGGCACGGTGGTCAACATCGTGGCCGATGCAGCACCCACGGGCGAGCAGTTCGAGGCCTGGACGGGGGATATTGCCTCAGTCACGGACATCAACAGTGCCTCCACGACCGTTACCATGCCATCCTCCAACGTGAACCTGACCGCTACGTATAGCCCAATCGGTGGAACAACGTATGCGCTCACGGTGAACAACGGAAGCGGCGATGGAACGTATGAATCGGGAGAGGTGGTCAACATCGTGGCCGATGCGGCTCCCACGGGCCAGCAGTTCGAGGCCTGGACGGGCGATATCGCCTCAGTCACGGACATCAACAGTGCCTCCACGACCGTCACCATGCCATCCTCTGAGGTGAGCCTTACGGCCACTTATGGCCCAATCCCTTCGGGGGGAACGATATGGCTGGAGGACTTCGGGGACCTGGCCAACGGAACCACTGTTGACAACGGTTCCACGGCGTGGACATCCGTCCGTGACGGTGGCACCTTTGAGGTCTTGGATGGCCGTTTCATGGCCAACGGTGCCAGTGATACCCCAGGTGTGTGGACTTCCGAGGTGATATCGATAAGCGGTACGGTATCTATATCCGTTGATGTTGACGACGCCGATGAGAGAAAGGAAGGCGCGGATTTTGTACGTGCCCTCTACATTTTGGACGGTGGCACCCCGGTGGAGTTCGGTTTTGTATCGGACGACATATCCCCACAGACCTTTACGGCCGATGGCCTTACGGGCTCCACGCTACAGGTCGTCATTGAGATGATCGTCAGTGGCAACCCTGAATATTATTTTATTGATACTGTTGCAGTAACTGGGTCTTCTCCAAGCCTAACAGCGCGAATAAACGATTATACAACGAGCACTCTTGATAACAAAGTGCAAATTGTTCCTTTTGAAATTATGTTATATCCGAATCCAGGAACAACGCAAGAGGTCACACTTTCAACCAATGGCGGCTCAGGTTTAAAAGAGATACGAATCTTTAATTCATCTGGACAGCTGGTGGGTACTCATAATGCTTTGGAATTAAGAACAGGTAATACTATTTACGTTTTACCAATTACTAATTTGCAAAGCGGAGTCTATCATTTGAATATATTGACTGAAGATGGGGCGACCTATTTCAAACAATTGATGGTTAAGAAATAAATGTGCCTGTTCTTTCATTGGAAATTAAAAAACCGACCAATTGGTCGGTTTTTTTACGTTTTTACAGATGTTACACTATTTAACTTATGACTAACTAAACTCAACGCTAAATTAAAATATAGATGCAAGCAAAGAGATTAACAAAAGACCAAAAAGATTAATGAAAGATTAATGAAGCCAACCAATGGGTTAAATGATTCGGTTTTTTTGTTTACTTCGCAATATGCTGACACGGAGAAATGTATACGTCATTGTTTTTGTGGTATCTGTCATTGGCCTTTTGGTAGTGCAGTATCAATATCTTCGGGTGGGTTTGGGGCTTGCACGGGTGCAGTTTTCAAAAAAAATCGATGATGCAAGGGAAAATATAAATGGGGAGCTTTCCGAACTCAACTCCCTCTCATACACCCTTGGGAGCACCATAAAAAAAGATACATCTGAATTAAAAATCAGTTTGGATAGCCTACAAAGGCTTTCGCAGTTTTATTTGAACGATTATATTTCGTACCAGCTGGGGGTTTCGGGCATAGATGCTCCTTTTACCTATTCAATGTACGCTAGGGATTCTACGCAATACCTAACATCTATAAAGCCACATATAAAGGGGGATGATATCCTTATTTATCCCATTAAGATTGAGGGGTATCTGCCCAACCTTATAAATAAGGAGGTGATACTTGAATTGGGTTTTAACGATATCAATAAGTATTTTATGAGCCAGTTAAATGGATTGACCATCCCCGGGGTTCTGTTTCTATTGGCCATTATTGTTGTTGTGATTTGGGTGCTAAGGTCATTTTATTGGCAGAGCAGCCTGATCACAACCACCAACGATTTTATCAATAACCTTACCCATGAATTGAAGACTCCCGTGTTTTCCATTGGCCTGGCCAGTAAAATATTGGAAGAGGGCATATCCCAGGAAAAGAAACCGGTTTTGGAACTGATACGAAGAGAGACCGATAGATTGAGAAGACATATTGATAAGGTGCTGGAATTGGCAAGTTTGGAATCCGGCAAAAAGATCATGCAGTTTTCTGAACTGGATTTTAAACCTGAACTACAGCGAATTTGTGAAGACTTTAAAACCCTATCAGAATATGAAAAGATCAGCTTTTCTTTTGAATTGCATGGAGAGGCCTATCCCATACGGGCAGAAAAATTTCATTTGGAGAATGCCATAGGAAATCTGTTGGAAAATGCCAAAAAGTATTCAGATGACCCTGTGATACACCTAAAGGCCCATATTGAAAAAGGAAAACTTCAGATAGCCATCTCGGATAATGGCCCTGGGATTCCACAAAAAGACCAGAAACGGATTTTTAGAAAATACTATAGAATCAAGAATGGCGATGTACATAAAGTAAAAGGGCATGGACTTGGCTTATCCTATGTACACAAGATTGTAAGTATGCACCGTGGAAATATTTCGGTAGATAGTAAATTGGGAGAGGGCACAACCTTTGTTATTTCCCTAAAAATGAGCAAAAATGGACAATAAGTACAAATTGATTTTGGTAGAGGACGATGCTTCCTTGGGATATTTGCTTTCGGAATATCTTGGTATGAAGGCATTTGCCGTTACTTGGGCCAAAACCGCACAGGAAGCACTCCAAAAAACAGAAACCAATGTATTTGATTTGGCCATCTTGGATGTCATGCTTCCAGATATGGATGGTTTTGAGCTTTCACAAAAGGTGAAGGCCATTAACCCAGAGCTCCCATTTCTTTTTTTAACCGCACGTTCCTTGAAAATTGATGTCTTAAAGGGGTTTTCCCTTGGTGCGGTAGATTATTTGAAGAAACCCATAGATGAGGAAGAACTTGTGGTTCGTATCAATGCTCTGTTATCCCGTTTGGTCACCGAAGAAAACAATGAATCCCAAGAGACCAGTTTTGATATAGGCGACTATACCTTGAACACAGAAAGTTTTGAGCTCAAGTACAAAGGGGAGAGCATTAAGTTGACCGGAAAGGAATTTGATCTATTGACCTTACTGGCCATGAATATGAACCAACTTTGTACCCATAAGGAAATATTGACCACCATTTGGGATAAGAATGACTACTTCAATAAAAAGAGCCTCAATGTTTTTATATCGCACCTGCGGAAACGTTTAAGCAGGGATTCCAGAATAAGCATTGTAAATGTGAACCGAAGAGGGTTTATGCTAAAGGTGGAGGACTAGCACAGCCTTTAAGTGTATCGCAGACAATTATGGCTTGGTTTTTGTGGATTTTATATGGAACCACACCAACGACATATTTAAAATGCTCAAATTTATTCGTAATAAGCCCAAGAAAGTTTCATTGTGCCAGTTGGATGACCTTTTTGGTCAGACGATATCCAAACTGCCGGTCAATGAGCAAATAGCGTATTGCCAAAGGCTTATCGAGAGTTCAAAGTATCAACTCTCCCAAAATTGCCCAAAGAAAGATTCGGAACAGCTTAAAAATTTAATCACTGCCGCCACTGTTGAAATCCAAAGATTGGATTCAAAATAAATGGCTGGACGAACTTTATTGGCCTTCCTTTTCTTTCTGGTAATTGGGAAATTAGTAATTTACGGGCAAAGCCAAGACCTTGCACACAGCAGAACAGAAACTCAAAGAACGTATCAAGGAATTGACCTGCCTCTATGAGGTGACTTCCTTGATTGTTCATAGTGATTACGAACAGATAGAAGAAGTGTTAAAGGCCATTGCAAACTGTTTGCAACGGGCATGGCAGTTTAATGAAGAGACCTATGTGGAATTGGAGACTCCTGTATCCTCAATTCAAACCGAAGAAAGGGGAGAAGCATACGTGTTTTTGGAATCGCCCATCAACGTTTTCAATGAGCGAAAAGGCCTTATAAAAGTAGGCTATCCGTCACCCAAGTATACTCTTGATGATTTTTTGGTGGAAGAACAGCAGTTGCTGGATAATGTCTGCCTTGAAGTGGGCAATCTCTTGGAACGGAAGGAAATCAAGGACAACCAGGAAAGCATTCGTAGACAAGTTGAACAAGCGGACCGGCTTAGAATTTTGGGTGAGATCACTGCTGGCATTGCCCACGAACTCAATACGCCATTGGCCAATATTTTGGGGTTTGCCGAACTCTTGCGGGAAAGGGTCGAAAATGATTCCCTGGCCGTAAAAGACTTGGGCAAAATCATTACAAACACCATTTTTTCAAGGGAGGTGGTAAAAAAACTCATGTTCTTTGCCTGCGAAATGCCGGAGGAGCGCAGTAGCATCAACATTGTTCCCATTATTCAGGATGCCATAGATCTATTGCGCACAACCCTTGCCAAAAATGAGGTTTCCTGCGATTTGAAGGTCAATACAGAAAATATTGTATTGCGCACGGACAAGATTCAGTTGACCCAAGTGCTTTTCAACCTTATTGTAAATGCCATCTATTTTTCACCTCCAAAGAGCACCATTAAAATTAGGGTCACGGACAAAAAAGATAAGGTGATCATGGTCATTTCCGATGAAGGAACCGGCATACCCAAAGATAAAGCAAACAGTGTTTTTGATCCGTTTTTTACCACCAAACCGGTGGGAGAGGGGAGCGGTCTTGGCCTAAGCGTAGTACATGGCATCATAAAAAGCCACAAAGGAAGTATAGCGCATGCCCCGAACAAGCCTAAGGGAACCGTATTCACCATTGAATTTCCCAAACTCAAATAGGTTCGTATGCTGAAGAAGGAAAATATTTTGCTGGTAGATGATGACATCCAAATTTTGGAATTGCTCCAAAGGCACCTCAATGGAATGCACTATCACACCTACAGTGCCGTATCCGTTAAGGAGGCCCTTTACATTTTAAAGGATACCGAGATAGATCTATTGATCACGGACATCAATATGCCTGAAATAAATGGCATTGAGTTGATAAAGTATACAGCAGAACATTTTCCTGACATGCCCAAACTGGTAGTGACAGGTTTTCCATCCATTGATGATGCCATGAGCGTTATTAAATCGGGCGTTACGGAATATCTTACCAAACCTTTTACCAAGGTAGAACTGGAAGATGCCATTGAAAAGTCACTAAAGACCATTATCTTAAAAAGGAAGGATTTAAAGCCCGAATCACAACTCCCAAAGGCATACGGAGAAATGATAGGTGCCTCGGAAGCTTTTGAAGATATTACACAAATCATTGAGCGAGTAAAGGACAACCATGCTACTGTTCTTGTTCAGGGTGAGAGTGGCACAGGAAAGGAACTTGTGGCTCGTGCCATTCACTATTCCGGCAAGTTTTCCCGGGCACCATTCATTGCGGTCAATTGTGGTGCCATTCCAGAGAATTTATTGGAGGCAGAGCTTTTTGGATATACCAAGGGAGCCTTTACCGGCGCCAATGAAACCCGAAACGGTTTTTTTCAGGCGGCAAACAACGGGACCATTTTTTTGGATGAGATTGGCAATGCCTCACTAGCCGTTCAAAATAAACTGTTGAGGGTCCTTCAGGAAAAGGAAGTCATGAAAGTGGGGTCCCAAAAACCTGAAAAGTTAAATGTTCGGATTATAGCCGCCACCAACAGCAATTTGGAAGAAATGATAGCGGGGAAGCATTTCAGGGAAGATTTGTATTATCGTTTAACAGTGGTTTCCATCAAAGTACCCCCCTTACGTGAGCGAATTTCTGATATTCCGCTTTTGGTCAACAAATTTCTTCAAAAATATGGCGTGGAATACAGGGATAGATTGGTGGGCATTGCCCCAGAGGCTGTTGAAGTGCTGCAACGCTATTCTTGGCCGGGCAATATTCGAGAACTGGAGAATATCATTCAGCGGGCCGTAATTATGTGCGATGGCAAGGTAACCGTTAAACATCTTCCAGAGCAGGTCAAGTTTAAAATAGACTTCCCCGAGGAATCCCTCAAACCCTTAAAACAGGTGGAAAAAGAATACATTCAAAAAGTATTGGCCTCCACTGGAAACAATAAAACCCAAGCCGCAAAGATTCTGGGAATTGATCGTAAAACACTCCGCGAAAAGCTCAAATAAGCGGGTAAAAATTACTCATACGGGTAAAAATTCCCCAGTCAAGATTTCTCCAACACACTTCTTATTTTTATCAAAATACTGATTTTCAAACAATTAAAATTAATCTGAAATTCAGTGGATTTTTAGGCACGGGCTTTGCCTTAGTATAGCAAATAGAATAGCCATGCTAATTTTTGTGCCATTCATTGGAACCATAAGACCTAAATCCAAGTCATGAAGTTTGGAGATGTGATCATGGAAAAAACGGATTATTTGGCCCTTAAGAAGATATTGAACTTTCACAAGTATTATCATGACTATCTCCAGAAAGATGCTTTGGATATGCTCAAAGAGCGCTTGGACCATGCAAAGATCTATGATGGTTCGGAATTGCCCGAAGGCATTGTACGTCTGTACTCAAGGATAACGGTGGCCAAGAAATCCGGTGAGAAGCAAAGCTTTCAATTGGTGCTTGAGCCTGATGGGGTAAATGATGACAACAAGGTTTCGGTACGAAGCATACTGGGGGCAGCATTGATAGGTCGTTCAGAGGGGGATCAAGTAGTTCTTCCCAACAAATCCGACCAGATTGCGATTGAAAAAGTGGAATGGATGGTCACCAAAGATAGTATGAGCTATTCCATAAAGAATGAATAAAAGAGAATTTTGTATAACCCTTAAATACTTTCAGATATGAATAAATACATTTTAGTAGTAGCGTTTATGATCGGTGCGTTAAGCCTTAATGCCCAAGAGGTTTCCGTAGGTGATGTTTTTGAAATTGGAACCCCGGATGCCCCACAATATGAACACATAGATTTCCCCAGAGCCAATTTTATCATAAAACGTGGTGGAATTGCAAACTATAAAAGGGTGGAGGGAAACAAAGTTGTGGTCACTTCCGTGAAGGAAAAGAAAGACGGTACCCTTAAGGTTAGGATCAAACGAATTGATGGCAATCGCTTTTTTGGAAGCCACTGGCAAGTAGCGGCAAATTTTAGGGAAGCCGTGGCCTCCGGAGAGTTGGTAAAAGCTTAAGTAGCGGTTAATTGATTGATTGGTGTTTGCCCAGCTTCTGTATTCCAAGATTTGCTCGATCAGGAGGTATTGGAGCTGGGCTTTTTTTAGAATGACAATAAAATGTATGCGATAGGAAAAATTAGATAGCCGTGTTAAAGATGATCAGTACATCCAAAAGTTCCAGAAGAAAGCAACGATTGCGCTTAATTCTGGTTTTGGCAATTTCATTTATGCTTATAATGGTTGCCAACTTAATGGATTACGGTTATATTCTTAGAACCCAAGACACGGTAAACTCTGTTTACAATGATCGCGTAGTGGCCCAAGACTATATTTACCAAATGAGTGGGCTGTTTTATCAAAAAGAACTTTCCCTTGGAGAAAACAACGGCATTTTTGAAGCCACAAACGACTCCATTGCCAGCTTGATGTCACGTTTTGGAGAAACCAAATTGACCCGTAATGAGTCCAATTTTTTCTTCGACTTACGAAAAAACTACGTGGAATTGACCTCACTTGAGAACAAACTGCGACATCAAAAGGAAACCATGGGAACTACCCGGAGAGATATTCAAATAGAATTGCTGGAAATTAGGAAAAACTTGGACGATTTGGAAAATGTTCAATTTGCTGAAGGTGGCCAAATGACAGAACGTTCAAACCGGGCGTTGGGGATGAACGCGTTACTTTCCAAAGTGGAATTGGTGTTTCTTGTAATTATGGGGTTCGTTGTTTTGCATATGGTTTTGTTGGGCACCAATAAATTGGGCAAAGCATAGTGGCACTGCTATATACCGAAAGCCGGTCATTCCAGATATTCTTTCAAAAATTCAATCTTGGAAGAATTTCGTAAACGCTCCAATGCTGTTATTTTTATTTGTCTCACTCTCTCTGTGGTAAGATCTAAGTGAAAAGCAATTTCTTCCAACCCCAAGGGGTCGTTTGTTCCAATACCAAAAAACATCTTAATGACAAAGGCCTCACGGTAGGATAGGATATCCAAAACACCATCCATATCCAATTGCAATGAACGCATGATCAGTTTTTGTTCTGGACTGTTGAATTCATTGGAGCGCATGGTGTCATGCAAGCTAAGTCCACCATCCCCAATTTTCAATGATTCATCCATAGAGATGGACCAAGAAGAATGCGTCAAACAAATTTGGATTTCTGATAGTGAGAAATCAATCAATTCCGATATTTCTTCTGCCGTTGGCGGCCTTTGATGTATTTGCTCAAAATGCGAAGAAATGTTATTTATCTTATTGATCACATTGATCTTGTTCAAGGGCAATCTAACAATCCTTGATTTTTCGGTAAGGGCCTGAATTATGCCTTGACGAATCCACCAAACGGCATAGGAAATGAACTTAAACCCACGAGTCTCATCAAATTTTGTTGCTGCCCTTACCAAGCCCATGTTTCCTTCATTGATTAAATCGTGCAGATTGAGCCCTCTTGATTGGTATTGTTTGGCCACGGAAACCACAAAACGCAAATTGGCGGACACCAATCTATCCAAAGCCTTGGTGTCTCCTTGCCTGATTCTGACCGCCAAATCAACCTCTTCTTCCTCATTTATCATTGGAATACGACTTATATCGCTTAAGTACAAATTAAGAGAAGGAGTATCTCTATTGGTAATCTGCTTAGATATTGAAAGAGGTCTCATAGGCATCAATTTTCATTAGGTCATCGTCCGTACATAAATCAAGTTTCCATTGCCTTTAGGGTTTTTTCTTGATCCTATTTCAATTTGACCTATGGATTTGACCAAAGGCGTCAATTTTCTGAACCCGTAGTTTCTAGCATCAAAATTGGGCTGTTTCTTTTGTAAAAGTGTGCCCACTTCGCCCAAGAAGGCCCAACCTTCCTCATCCTCCACATCTGCTATGGTACTAAGGATAAGGTCAACCACCTTTGGTGTGATTTTATCAACTTTACTTTTATCATTTTTCTCCGGGGTATCGGATTTTCCCACAGGGTCCTTATGCAAAATTTCAAGGTAGATGAACTTATCACATGAAACTATAAAAGGATCGGGGGTTTTCCGCTCCCCAATGCCAAAAACGGTCATTCCGGCTTCTCTGAGCCGAATGGCCAATCGGGTAAAATCACTGTCACTGGAGACCAGCGAAAAGCCATTTACCTTTCCGGAATAAAGGATATCCATTGCATCAATGATCATGGCACTGTCCGTTGAGTTCTTGCCAGTGGTGTATCCATATTGCTGAATGGGAGTGATGGCATTTTTTAAAAGGACATCCTTCCATTTTGTCAGGCTAGGTTTGGTCCAATCCCCATATATTCTTTTGATGCTTGGATTGCCATATTTTGCAATTTCCTCCAACATCTCCTTAACATAGCGTGAAGGAATATTGTCGCCATCTATTAAGACGGCAAGATTTAGGTCTTTGTCCATAAAATCATTCCTCATTCTTTTTTAAATACTCTTTTCTATGGATGGCCTTTGCCAAATCATGTCTTTTCTTCATGGATTTTTTGGTAAACTCCTGGTTGTCCCTAATGCGTTTCAACTGTTGGGTATTTCGCACCTTGTTCTTATATCTTTTCAGCGCCCTTTCAATGTTCTCGTTAGGAGCTATCTTGATTATCAGCATGTTTCTTTTGTTTTAAATGATTACGTGATACTGCCATTTTATGGGTCTATCGTGTAAAATAGCATTCCATTATCTGGTTTAAGGCAGTTCCCAGATATACAACTTTGGATTTTGACCTCAATGGTCTTTGAAACGCAAGTATTGGTTCAAGCAAAAAATAACTAAGAAGTGGCCTCTAGTGAATTGGACATAGGTAAAGAAGAGGGCTGCCTTTTTATTTAAGGATTGGATCAATGGTCGTCCATCATCCATGATGTGCTGTAAAGGAAAGGATTTAAATTGAAAATCAACTTGTTTATCCCGTTTATTTTGGGGTATGGCAATATTAACCACAATCAAATATCAAGGTCTGGGAAGCATTTAGTGGCAGTAATGAAAAATTTATCTGCCCCAAAAAGAGGACAATTGGTGCTATTTACAAATGGGAAGAGGCGTTGGAGGTGGAAAATAGATGGCTTTTTTTTGTTAAAAACTTTTATTGAAGAATAATATCACTGTCAATATTCAATTTTTGGTGCAATGCCTTGGCAACATTCAATGTAATCTCTCTTTTGCCGTTTAAGTAGTCACTTATTCTAGATGCACTGGTATTTAAAAGTGTAGCCAGATCTTTCCTTTTAAGCCCCATTTCAAACATACGAAGCTCGATGATTTCCTGTAGGGTAGGCAACCCCATGGGGAAATGGATTTCTTCGTATTGTTCTATAATATCGGTAATTTCCGTAAACTCTATAGCCAAGGAGTCATCAGTTGGGGTATTGTAGTCAACCATATCAATTAATTCCTCTAGCCGAAGGTTTGCCTAAATATAATAAAGACTTCCTTTTTACGGGTATCCTTACCGTTGCTAAATGTATGGCGTCCAATCAAAACAATAAATACGAACGGTGTTTTTTACAAAATCTACACGCCTAAAACAATAGAAGCGTCGATACTTAATTTTCTGCTTATTTCCCGAGCTACTTTTAAAGTAGGTTCGCTTTTTCCGTTGAGGTACTCGCTTACCCTTGACGTGCTAACTCCCAAAAGTTCGGATAGGCGTTTTTGGTTCAATCCCATTTCAACCATACGTAATTTAACCACCTCAACCAATGGAGGCTTTTTTACCGGATAATGGCGTTCTTCATAATCTGCCACAAGGTCAGACAATAGGTTTAGTTCCACATAACCCTTTACATCTTTGTTTTCGATATTGTCGGGATTTTGCAAAAGCTCTTCTATACGTTCAACAATGGCGTTATACTCTTTATCCGTCTGTATCATTGCTAAATGTTTTTAATGTCCTTAATCTTGTCATACTCCGAGTGCGTACCTATAAACCTAATGTAAACCTTTTTGGCATTGAACGAAATTATGGCAACCAGCCTGTAATCGTTTCCTTTGATGTTGAAAGCAAAACGGTGGTTTCCCACATAATCAACGGTGTTGAAATCCTGCCTTAACTCGTTGATGTTATCCCAGTTTTTTGCCGTAACCGTATGATACCAAAAGTTTAAAGGATTTTCACTGTCTGCGTGCATTTCTATAAACTCCTTTATTCTTT
Source organism: Allomuricauda sp. CP2A (assembly GCF_001683915.1). Taxonomy (GTDB): domain Bacteria; phylum Bacteroidota; class Bacteroidia; order Flavobacteriales; family Flavobacteriaceae; genus Flagellimonas. The sequence goes on from NZ_LXTT01000044.1 coordinate 11,366, forward strand.
TGTAGGTAACAATACGCATTGTTTAAACTTCAATTACTGCTAAGCAAAGGTAATGCCAAATTTTGAATTACAAAATAATATTTTGAAATATAGAATTATTTGCCGATGCAGAAGTTTGAAAAAATGTTGCCCAATAAATCATCTGTGGTAACGCTACCTGTAATTTCTCCCAAGTGATAAAGGGCTTGTCGAATGTCAATCGCCATAAGATCACTGGCCAGTCCCATTTCCATACCCTCCTTTACCTTCTGGATTTCCTCCAAGGCCTTTAAAAGTGCATCATAATGGCGACTATTGGTGATGATGGTCTCATCACCGCTCAAAGCACCCGAATCTACCAAAGCAAGCAGTTTCTTTTCCAACTCACTAATTCCCGTTCTGTTCTTGGCCGAGAGGAAGAGTACATCTGGGATTTCCTCTTGCAATTGTTTTATTTGGGCAGGTTTTAAAAGATCTACCTTATTGCAGATGGGCACCAATTGTTTGTTCGGATAGCGATTTTTGATGCGCTCCAATTCCGAACGGTCAAAATCCATACGATCAAAAAGGAAGATGATCAAGCGGGCCTTGTCGATTTTATCGAAGGTACGCTCGATTCCAATTTTCTCCACCACATCCACTGTTTCACGGATTCCAGCGGTATCAATGAACCTAAAATTGATGCCGTTCAAACTGATTTGGTCTTCAACCGTGTCCCTTGTGGTTCCTGCAATGTCACTTACAATGGCCCTTTCCTCGTTCAGCAAAACATTCAGGAGGGTGGATTTTCCCACATTGGGCTGGCCCACAATGGCCACAGGAATACCGTGCTTGATCACATTTCCGAGGGCAAAGGAATCTATCAGTTTTTTGAGAACTTCACTGATGCGGTTCAGCAATTCATTGAATTGGGTACGATCCGCAAACTCCACATCTTCTTGGGAAAAATCGAGCTCCAATTCAATCAAGGAAGCGAAGTTCAAAAGTTCCTGGCGCAATTTTTGGATTTCATTACTAAAACCACCCCGCATTTGTTGCATGGCAATGTCATGGGCAGCTTCACTGTCACTGGCAATCAAATCGGCCACAGCTTCCGCCTGACTCAAATCCATTTTTCCATTCAGGAAGGCACGAAGGGTAAACTCTCCCGCAGAAGCCGTTCGGCAACCCTTCCGCAAAACCAATTGAATGATCTGCTGTTGAATATAGGGAGAACCATGACAGGATATTTCCACCACATGTTCTCCAGTATAGGAATTCGGCCCCTTAAAAATGGAAACCAGCACCTCATCCAATACCTTTCCATCATCCACAATATGCCCCAAATGGATGGTATGGCTCTTTTGCTTGGACAATTTTTTCCCCTTTACCGATTTAAAAATGGAATCAGCAATGGAAATGGCATTCGGCCCAGAAATGCGAATCACCGCAATGGCCCCTGTTCCTGAAGGGGTTGCCAAGGCTACAATGTTATCCGTGTATGACATAGGGCAAAAGTACAAATTAGCGGAAAGCTGTAACATTTTGGACAAATTATCTACTAATAAGGTACATCATCAAAATCAATCGAAAAATGGAAGTAATCAATGAAAAAGCAGTTAGAACGGACAACACCTTGTTGGCCATTACGCACCTTACCCAACTCTTATCTTATGTGATAGGTTTTGGGAGTCTTATAGTACCTTTAATCATTTGGCTATCATCAAGAGATAAGGTTGAAGGAATGAACGAGCATGGAAAGGCAATCATTAATTTACAATTAAGCTTGATACTTTACATCGTTATCAGTATTCCGGCCATCCTACTTTTGGGTTTGGGAATCTTGGGCTTGATCGCAACAGGAATCTTGGGTTTTATATTGCCCATAGTCAATGCGGTAAAAGCGTCTAATGGAGAGTCACCCAGTTATTTTATGACGGTACGATTTTTATAGGATTTTCACCTTGGAGTTTTATTATCAAAAGAGGAACTGTTGTTTTTACGGGTTTCAGCACTTGAACCGTTCGGGTTTCAGCCATAGACCTTCATAGGCACTTTCTAAATCTTGTATCTTTTTGCCGCGGAGGGTTATTAAATGGTGCTTCTTCAGTAACAACCAGCTTATGGTATAGGCCAAAATCTTTTTAAAAAAACTTTTCTTTTGGTAAAATACATGGGTCTTATAATAGTAAACGGCGTTGCAAAATTTGATTTTATAGTCCAAGTTGCCCCACCCGGTATCCAATAGCCCATATCCGTTTTCATAGCACCATTCCAACTGCCATACAAACATTAATTTTCCTAAACTATATCTGTAATACTCTTGGTCAAATGAGGTGATGGTGGCATTAAAAATATTTTTGTAGTGATAACTGAGTGATATGGCAATGGGATCATTGTTATTATATACTACAAATAGGGAAGCTCTTTTTGCACATATATTTTTATAAGTTGTTTCGGCATAAAAATCCCACCTACTTAAGGCTGTGTGTTTGTGTGTTCTACCCTTAAACCGACTTTCCACATACTTTTTTAAGGTGTTCAAAAGTTCTGTGCAAAGGGATCGGTCAATATCACCATGGTATGTTTCAACACGAATGTTATGGTCACGCTCTAACCTTTGTTGATCTTGTCTAATATTTTTGAAAGTTTTTTTGCCGAGTCTATCCCGCAAATACGCTCTGGCGGAATCGTGATTGGTCAAATCCATGGCAAATCCCATTCGGTATGATTTTGAAAAGAAACCATAGGAAGGGTCTATACTATCTCCATCGTCAAAAATATGTGGAGGCACACAGTTTACAATATGTATTTTGTTTCTTGTTTTTTTTGACAGAACAGTTTCAGCAAAAAAAGATTTGGGAACACCGTTAATTTTGCTGTAAAAAGCAGGGATTTGATTCTTTTCAAAAAAGTCAAAAAAGAAATTATGTGATTCTACAAAGGGTATTTTCATGTAGAAGCGTATTGTTTGGATTTAGGTAAATGTACTATAATATAAAAGGGGCAAAGTTTGGTTTGCCCCTTTATTTTTGTGATACAAAGTTACTCCTATTGGATTATTATTCGGAATACTCGAAATAGGTAGCCCAATTACCGCCAGGGAAGTCGCATCCATCTGCCCAAGCTGTCTCCTCACAAGGGCTGCATTCCAATGGTATAGGAATAACAAGCGGTTGAGCATCTTCTGATATCAGTACAACACCGGCTACATCTCCACACTCTGGTGTAAATCCTTCTCCATTTTCTTGAGCCAAGGCAACCAGCTCATCAACATGCTCTGGAGTGAAATCACCCAAACTGCATTCTTCACATGATTCGTCTTCTATGTCGTCCAATAACTTCCAGATGGCAAATTGAACATCACCATAGGTATACGCTTCTCCTGAGCCAGGACTGGTTTCACCTACTGGATTTTGATTTAGTAACCAATTGACCAAATCAAAGTTTTCTGGATATTCAAATGAATCAGGAAGCTCTTCTCCTATGTCATATACATCGGCCGAATAGCACTCATCAAGATTGATAGGTGAATCATTATCAATGCACCAAGCACCATACGTGCCAACCAAAGGTCCTTCACTAATATTGATGTTCAAATAGGCATCAGGTCCTTGGTCAATAGTACAAAAATCAACGGTTTCAGGTAAGCTGGCGGTAATGGTCTCCGGTGAGCTGGAAACACATTCCACTACAGCATGGGCTGCAATAAAGGGTCCTTTTTCGATAGCTACCTCATAGGTAACGGCCTTTTCACACTCAAACTCGTCCGAGTACTCAAAATTTCCATTCTTTGGATTACCTGATTTGGTCATTGGAAAATCCTCTGGAGCACTCACTACGGATAGGTGGGTTTCAGTAATGCACCATTCATCGTTTGTAATCTCGTAGGTAATAACATAATTTCCCCCAGATTCAGAGACCGTCACTTTACCTACTTCTATGTTCTGTCCTGCAAAAAGAATAGCTTCAGAAGTTTGGCATTCTTCAGAAAAATCAAATTCTACTGAATTCTTTTTTGGGGCTTTACCCTTGGCATCAATGCTGGTTACATCCTTGCCTCCAGCAGGTTCAACCTCACACGAAGAAAGAATTAATGCGAAAACCGCAAAAAAAGCTAGTGTTAATTTTTTCATATTCAAAAGTTTAAGGTTAAAACACATTATTTGTTAAAAATAATTTAAAACCTGTGTTCTAGCCAATGACAACGATGAATACAAAATATTCTCGGTAAAAGGTCCTTTATTGATTTTACGTAGGTTCTCCCTTTTCTATGAAGGGAAACTAATTGTTCAACATCACCGGCATAACCAGCATGGTCACGTGCTCCCCTTCATCCAATCCATCAATGGGAGTAAGGATTCCGGCTCTGTTGGGCAAGCTCATTTCCAGCGAAACGTCGTCCGAGGATAAATTGTTGAGCATCTCCAGCAAAAATCGGGAGTTGAATCCAATCTGCATATCATCACCTTGATACGAGCATGAAAGCCGCTCTTCGGCCTTGTTGCTGTAATCCACGTCTTCGGCAGAAATGTTCAACTCTGCACCAGCGATCTTCAATCGGATTTGGTGCGTGGTCTTATTGGAGAAAATGGAAACCCTGCGCACCGAACTCAAGAACTGGTTTCTGGAGATGGTCAATTTATTGGGGTTTTCCTTTGGAATCACCGCCTCATAATTGGGGTATTTCCCATCAATCAATCGACAAATCAATACTGAATTGTCAAAAATGAATTTGGCATTGCTGTCGTTGTATTCGATGGTCACTTCGGATTCTGAACCTGCCAAAATCCCCTTTAAAAGGGTCAAAGGCTTTTTGGGCATAATGAATTCCGCTACTTGTGAAGCAGTGACATCCTGCCGTTGATATTTCACCAATTTATGGGCATCGGTGGCCACAAAAGTCAGATTTTCGGGAGAAAACTGAAAGAACACCCCGCTCATCACAGGGCGAAGGTCATCGTTCCCGGCCGCAAAAATGGTCTTGTTGATGGCGGTGGCCAAAATATCACCCAAAAGGGTAGTGGAACTTGGGTTGGAAACCTCCACAGCTTTTGGAAATTCAGCACCATCGGCATAGGCCAAGGCATATTTACCGTGGTTGGAACTGATTTCCACCGTATTGTTGTCCTCTACCACAAAGGTGAGAGGCTGCTCGGGAAATGTCTTTAAAGTGTCCAACAACAAACGGGCTGGCACGGCAATGGTGCCCTCGGCATCGGAATCCACCTCAAGAACAGAGCTCATGGTGGTTTCAAGGTCGGATGCTGAGACCGTCAGTTGGTTCTGTTTTAAATCGAACAGAAAATTATCGAGGATGGGAAGCGTGTTGCTATTGTTGATAACTCCTCCCAAAACCTGTAATTGTTTCAATAAATATGTACTGGATACAATAAACTTCATCAAAGAAATCCTTTAGTATTGTGGCCCAATCGACTTGAAGTCATTAAAAACTGGGCTTATAAATCGATAAAAGCAAATATATCTTAAAAGCTCGAAGCAAAGAAACAAATTTATCAACACTCAGACCGCAAATTTGCGCTTTCTGTAATAGCTGAAGAAAATTCCAAAAAGCAAGGTCAAGAGTACGGGAACACCAATGTTTATGAGCTGCCATTTGGTTTTTTCGGCTGCGATTTTCTTTACATCCAACAAAGGAATGGATACTTTCTTGCTCCGAATGTTTATAAGTCCGGTGTTGTCCAACAGGTAATTGGTGCAGTTCACCAAAAATTCCTTGTTGCCATAGAAACTATTGGTCCATTTGTCGTACCCCAGCTCCAAAGGTCTGCCATTACGCAATTGGTTTTTGATGACATCCCCATCAGAGATGACAATCATTTTGTTGGACGGGCCTTCTTCCAAAGTGTTCTCTAGTTTAAGGGGTTTTACCCGGTTTTGGTACATCGACACAAAATCACCTTCAATCAATACCGCCAAGGGCATGTTCCCAGGGGTATAGGTTTCCTGTTCTGGGGGATTGCTCAGAATATCCAGGCTGACTTGCCGTGGCGTACCATCGGTTTTGGACAAGGGTGAACTTTGCAAAAGGATGGTTTTGTCGTAATCATTCTCCAACACCTCCATCGGGCTAGTAAACTGATAGCGAACCGCCTCAATATTGGTGTTGATGGGATGGTTGTTTTTTGAAAACACCATGGGATTGTAGTACCAGGGTACGGGGTCATATTGGGAATCATTGCCTTCTCCTGTTGCCAAAACAATTTGGGTGAAATACATGTCGTTCACCAATACGGGATTGATTCGGACGCCATATTTAAAAAAGAAATCTTTCAGATTGAGCTCCCGAGGCAGGGCAAACGCACTTCCACCTCCTGCCAAAATGCTGTCCATTTCCATGGCAACCTGATCTACCAACCAAATGGATTTGCCACCCTGCACCACAAATTGGTCCATCACATATTTTTCTTGATCGGAAAAGGCTTCCGTAGGCTTGGCAATCAAGGCCATATCAAAACCCTTCAATTGATCTAATACATTTTGTGGGTTGGATGTCACAGAGTCCAACGTAATGGCCGCAATGTTGTAGTAATCCCGAATGGTTGTCAAATAATCCGCCAGATACATATCAGCGAGTTCCCCATTTCCTTTGATGACAGCGATACTTTTTTTCTCCGTGAGGTTCAATTTGGTAAAGGCATCGGCAAAAGCATATTCCAATTGCTGTACCGAATTGTTGATGCGTTCCTCTGCGGATGATCCCAATTTGTTTTTGAGCAAGGGCACTTTCACGGTCTGATTGCCATAATTCACCATCGCCCATGGAAAAACCAATTCTTGCGAAACTTTCCCATTTTCCTCTACCGTTACGTTGGCAGGTTGAAGCCCCAAGCCTTGCAATTCGGCAATGGTCTGTTGCGCTTGACTTTCATCTTCCAGCGGGTCCACCAAATTGTAGGTAATGTTTTTATTTTTTGAAGCGAAGGATTCCAATAGCTGAATCGTTTCGGCCTTGAGCTTTGAAAATTCGGGGGGAATGTTCCCATCCAAGAGCACGTCCACCACGACGGGTGCATCAAATTTTTTGGCTATATCCATGGCTGGCTGGGATAAGGTATAGCGTTTATCCTCGGTCAGGTCAAATCGCGTGTAGGCAAAGCTTGCCAAGATGTTCAACAAAACAACGGCAACAAGGGCCACCACTACTGAAATGAGAAATTTTTTCATCGGGGCAGTTGTTTTAGACGTTGAAAGGTGAGGTACAAAAAGAGCAGCGTCATCGAAATAAAATATACCAAATCCCGTGTATCGATAACGCCACGGGCTATACTTTCAAAATGTGATTTTGCTCCTAAATTTTGCACCCATTGCTGGGACTCACCATCTGAAAACAGGGAAGAAACCGCATCAAATCCGTTGAACACCAAAAAGCAGAGTAAAATGCCCCCCAAAAAGGCAATAATCTGATTATCCGAAAGGGTAGAGGCAAATATGCCGATGGACGTATAGGTTGAAATCAAAAATAGAAGTCCAAAATAGGAGCCCAGAACCATCCCCAGGTCATAATTGCCCTCAATCATCCCCAAACTGGAAATGGCAAACACATACACAATGGTGGGAATTATGGCGATGATGCACAAAAGCACGGCACCCCAAAATTTGCCCAAGACCAATTTCCAAACCGAAATGGGTTTGATGAGCAACAATTCCAGTGTGCCCATTTTTCGTTCTTCGGAAAAACTTTTCATGGTAATGGCGGGGACCAAGAAAATAAAAATCCAGGGAGCCAGCAAAAAGAAGTTGCCCAAATCGGCAAAACCGTAATCAAAGATGTTGTATTCTCCTCTAAAGACCCACAAAAAGAGTCCGTTGAGCAATAAAAAAGCCCCCACGATCAAATACCCAATGGGCGAAGTGAAAAAAGACCGTACCTCTCTCTTAAAAATAGCGAACATTAAGATGGGTTTATTGATTGAACTTTGTTGACGCTCCAAGCTTCGGGCTTTTCACTGAACAATTTTTTGGTGGTTCCCCACACTTCTCTAAAAAAATCTGATGTTCTATATTTTTCCAAGTCCGATTCCTTTTCCCAAAAACTATACGTAAAAAACACACAAGGATTTTTGAGGTCTTGATACAGCTCTACCAAGTTGCAGCCCTCAAACGCCAAGATTCCGTTTTTCGATTCCTTAAAAATTCGCTCAAAACTAGGAATATTTTCGGGTTTAAAGGTGAGTTTTACGATGCGTATCAGCATTTACAAAAAATTTATGGTTACAGTGTCCCGGTAATTGAGCCCCAAAAGTGAAGAAGCCCCACCAACGGAATTCAGGTCACTTTTATAGATGGCCAGCTCAATATAGCCCGCCGAATTGAAAAGGGCCAAAGCATCACCCGGACCTTTGCGTTGGGTTTTATCCAGCTCAAAATTGATGATTCCGTTGTAGCTACTGTGTATTTCCTTGATTTTGGTAGTACGAGCCGTCACCTCAAAATCGCGGCCATTTCTGTACGCATTGAAAAGACTCCTTTGGATGTTGGTCACCACATTGCCATAATTGTCGATATAAATGACATTGCCCGAGATAGTTTTTCCCTCATTGATGATTCTGGGCTCAAATTCCCGGAGTTCCCTCAGGGCATCAAAAGGTTTTCCAATCACCTCCAGTTTTCCGCCACGGGCAATGTGGCAAGCCACCTGAATAAAGACATTCATCACGGGAAACGACCCGGAAATTACATTGGGAATACTGATTTCCACCACTTTTTCAGGTTTCACCTCGGAGGTTATCAAAGAAATCACCCCGCTGTTAGCACTTACAAAATAATGCCCGTCCACCTGCACCACAATATGTTGGTTTTCGGGGGAGAGTTCGGAGTCTACCCCAACAATGTGCACGGTGCCTTCAGGAAAGGAACGGTAGGCATTTTTAAGGATATAGGCGCATTCCTGAATGTTGAATGGGCTTATGGCATGGGAAATATCAACAATGTTCACATCGGGAAGGTTGCTCAGAATAGTCCCTTTCACGGCACCAACAAAGTGGTCTTTAATTCCAAAATCCGTAGTTAAGGTTATGATTGCCATGCAATACTGTTGATATGTTTTTGCCTTCTCAAATTGATTTTTGGTTAAGTTTGTGGAGTAAAATTACATTAAAAAAGAAAGAATACAATTCTTGTAAAAACAACATAAAAATACCCCACACTTTTTGAACGAACTCATCATAGAACTCACGGACATCAGCCCACAAGATTTTTTCGGGCAGCAGAATGAGAATATTGAACTCCTAAAAAAATATTTCCCAAAGCTAAAGATTGTTGCCCGGGGCAGCAAAATTAAGGTATATGGGGACGAAGAACTCTTGGAAGAGTTTGACAAACGGTTTGACATGCTCACCAGCCAATTTGCCAAGTACAACAAGTTGGATGAAAACATGATCGAGCGTGTCCTCACCAGCAATGGAAAGGAAGACTATGCTTCCTCCCAAAGTAGTGGCGATGTGTTGGTACATGGTGTTAGCGGCAGGCTGATCAAGGCCCAGACCCTTAACCAACGTAAAATGGTGGATGCCTGTAAGGTGGATGATATGGTCTTTGCCATTGGTCCTGCCGGAACCGGAAAAACCTATACGGGTGTGGCTTTGGCCGTGAAAGCATTGAAGGAGAAACAGGTGCGGAGAATTATTCTTACCCGACCTGCGGTGGAAGCGGGAGAAAATTTGGGATTTCTTCCGGGAGACCTCAAGGAAAAACTAGATCCCTACATGCAACCGTTGTATGATGCACTTCGGGACATGATTCCTACGGAAAAATTGGCTAAATACATTGAGGACGGTACCATACAAATAGCCCCCATGGCCTTTATGAGGGGCCGGACGCTGGACAACGCCTTTGTGATTCTGGACGAGGCCCAGAACACCACCCATGCCCAAATGAAAATGTTCCTGACCCGTATGGGAAAGAATGCAAAATTTTTATTGACAGGCGACCCTGGCCAAATAGATTTGCCACGAAGGGTGATTTCAGGTTTGAAAGAGGCTTTGCTCATTCTTAAGAATGTGGATGGCATCAGCATTATCTATTTGGATGAAAAAGACGTTATCCGTCACAAATTGGTCAAAAAAGTCATTGACGCCTACAAGAACATAGAGCACCAAAATCAATTTTAAAATGGGGCAGAATACACTTATGGACACGGATTTTCATTTTCCGGGTCAAAAATCGATATATAAGGGAAAAGTAAGGGAAGTCTATACCTTGGAGAACGACATTTTGGTGATGGTGGCCACAGACCGCCTTTCCGCGTTTGATGTGGTTATGCCGAAAGGTATACCGTACAAAGGTCAAATTTTGAATCAGATTGCCACCCAAATGATGCAAGCCACGGAGGATATTGTTCCCAACTGGTTGATGGCCACCCCAGACCCCAATGTAGCTGTTGGAAAAGCATGTATGCCTTTTAAGGTTGAAATGGTGATCAGGGGGTATCTTTCCGGTCACGCAGCGCGGGAGTACAAAGCAGGAAAAAGACTGCTGTGTGGAGAACCCATGCCCGAAGGCATGAAAGAGAACGATAAATTTCCTGAACCCATCATCACTCCGGCCACAAAAGCACAGAAAGGCGATCACGATGAAGATATTTCCAAAGAAGACATACTAAAACGTGGAATTGTTTCTGAAGCTGATTACAAAGTTTTGGAAAAATATACCAAGACGCTTTTCCAAAGAGGGACTGAAATTGCTGCAAAACGAGGATTGATTTTGGTGGACACCAAATACGAATTTGGAAAAACAAAAGAAGGAGAAATTGTGTTGATTGACGAAATCCATACCCCGGACTCTTCCCGCTATTTCTATGCTGATGGGTATGAAGAACGTCAGGCTAAAGGAGAGCCCCAAAAACAATTGTCAAAGGAATTTGTACGCCAATGGCTGATTTCCAACGGATTTCAAGGTTTGGAAGGGCAAACTGTTCCAGAAATGAGCGATGACTACATCGAGTCCGTTTCAGAGCGGTATATTGAACTGTATGAGAGCATTACGGGAGAAAACTTCCTCAAGGCCGATGTGTCCAACATCCATGAACGTATTGGGATCAATGTTTCAAATTATTTGAACAGTCTTTCTTAAAAAGTGTTGGTCTTTCCAATTTTTGATGGTTTTTCCTGAGGATTCCTTATATTTCTTCAATCAAACCTAACAAATGGACACCGACCTTCGCAAAAAGTACTGGAAAGAAAATCTAAAATACCTCGCCATCTTAATTTCTATTTGGTTCCTGGTCTCCTACGGCTTTGGAATCCTTCTAGTGGATGAGCTGAACACCATCCGGATGGGCGGCTTTAAACTGGGCTTTTGGTTTGCACAGCAAGGGTCTATCTACGTGTTTGTCATTCTTATTTTCGTCTACGTCCGGCTTATGAACAAATTGGACAAGAAATACGGCTACAACGAAGAATAACCAATCATTAAAACTTAATTATGAGTGATGTTCAAATTTGGACCTATGTGTTGGTCGCATTATCATTTGGTCTGTATATAGGAATTGCCATCTGGTCTCGTGCCGTTTCCACCAAAGAGTTTTATGTTGCAGGAGGTGGGGTTTCCCCATTGGCCAATGGAATGGCTACCGCAGCAGATTGGATGTCGGCAGCCTCTTTTATTTCCATGGCGGGGCTTATCTCCTTTGCGGGGTACGATGGAGCTGTATATTTAATGGGGTGGACAGGAGGCTACGTGCTTTTGGCTTTGTTATTGGCACCCTACCTTCGGAAATTTGGAAAGTTCACCGTACCTGATTTTATTGGAGAACGGTACTACTCCAAAACAGCCCGGGTTGTGGCTGTTTTTTGTGCCCTTATTGTTTCTTTTACCTATGTAGCAGGACAAATGCGAGGTGTGGGCATCGTGTTTTCAAGGTATTTGGAGGTTGACATTAACACAGGGGTGGTTATCGGTATGGTGATTGTTTTGTTCTATGCCGTCCTCGGCGGAATGAAAGGAATCACCTATACCCAAGTGGCGCAATATTGCGTATTGATTTTCGCTTTTATGGTGCCTGCCATATTTATTTCAATTCAGATGACAGGTAACCCAATCCCGCAACTTGGTTTTGGTGACACCTTATCCGATGGTTCGGGAACCTATTTGTTGGATAAATTGGATGGTCTCTCCACCGAACTCGGTTTTGCAGAATATACTTCTGGATCCAAAAGCATGATTGACGTATTTGCCATTACACTTGCATTGATGGTGGGTACGGCTGGTCTACCGCACGTAATTGTCCGCTTTTTTACTGTAAAAAGGGTTCGGGATGCCAGAAAATCGGCTGGTTTGGCATTGTTGTTCATTGCTATTTTGTATACCACAGCGCCGGCAGTTGCTGTATTCGCTAGAACAAACTTAATTGAAACGGTAAGCGGGAAAGAATATGACAAAATGCCTGAATGGTTCAGCCGATGGGAAACTACCGGACTCATTGCCCATGAGGATAAAAACGGTGACGGCATAATTCAATATGTGGCCGCACCAGAAGTAAACGAACTTACGGTTGACCGGGATATTATGGTATTGGCCAACCCGGAAATAGCGAATTTGCCTGCTTGGGTAATTGGTTTGATTGCCGCAGGAGGATTGGCAGCAGCTTTGTCAACCGCAGCAGGATTGTTATTGGTAATTTCCTCTTCCGTATCCCATGACTTGATAAAAAATGTCCTTAATCCTGGCCTTTCCGAAAAAGGAGAGCTTTGGGCCGCAAGAATTTCAGCTGCAGTAGCTGTGGTCATTGCAGGGTATTTTGGAATCAACCCGCCAGGTTTTGTGGCGGCAGTGGTAGCGCTGGCCTTTGGTCTGGCAGCAGCATCGTTCTTTCCTGCCATTATCTTGGGCATCTTTTATAAAAAGATGAACAGTCAGGGGGCCATATCAGGAATGGTTGTAGGCCTTTGTCTGATGCTTTTCTATATGTTGAAGTTTAAATTTGGAATTTTTGATGGAGGAAAGGAGGCCATTGATGGTTTAAAGGATGATTGGTGGTTTGGTATTTCGCCAGAAGGATTTGGAAGCATCGCAATGGTAGTAAACTTTATCGTGGCCATAGTAGTGAACAGCTTTACCGATGACCCTCCGGAAGATGTGCAGGAAATCGTGGAAAATATCCGTATACCAAGTGGGGTGGGCGATGCCATTGAGCATTGATAAGCCAGAATAATTCCTCCCTTTTTCATAATTTTAAGGCCCAATAAAAATCAAGTAAACTAGATGAGCAACTACCATATTAAACATTTGGAAGAGTATTTTCAGGTCTATCGTAAATCCGTAAGAAATCCAGAGGCATTTTGGGAAGAAGTGGCAGAGGAGCACTTTTTCTGGCGTAAAAGATGGGATTCCGTATTGGAATGGGATTTTACAAAGCCTGAGGTCAAATGGTTTGATGGAGCACAGCTCAATATTACCGAAAACTGCATAGATCGGCATTTGCGTAGTCGTGGCGATAAAACAGCCATCCTCTTTGAACCCAATGACCCAAAGGAAGAAGCAGAGCATATCACGTATACCCAATTGCATGAACGGGTGTGCAAGTTTGCCAATGTGCTTAAGGATAAAGGGGTAAAAAAAGGAGACCGGGTTGTGATTTATCTGCCCATGATACCTGAATTAGCCATTTCCGTATTGGCCTGTGCGAGGATAGGAGCCATCCACTCCGTGGTGTTTGCAGGATTTTCATCCACCGCATTGGCCACTCGGATCAATGACTGTGATGCAAAAATGGTCATTACTTCTGATGGTTCGTTCCGAGGAAGCAAGACCATCGACTTAAAAGGCATTGTGGATGAAGCCCTAAAACAGTGTCCTGGTATTGCGAGTGTCTTGGTCGCCAAACGTACTGGAGAAAAAATCGATATGATGGAGGGGCGTGACCACTGGCTGGCACCTTTGTTGGACAAAGCGTATTCTGATTGTGTTCCCGAACTCATGGAAGCAGAAGACCCACTGTTCATTTTGTATACCTCGGGCTCCACCGGACGCCCCAAGGGAATGATGCACACCACAGCGGGGTATATGGTGTATACTGCGTATACGTTCAAAAATGTATTTCAATACCGTGAAGAGGATATTTATTGGTGTACGGCTGATATTGGTTGGATCACAGGCCATTCTTACATTGTTTACGGGCCCCTGGCCAATGGTGCCACTACCGTAATGTTTGAGGGAGTTCCTTCTTATCCCGATTTTGGTCGGTTTTGGGAAGTAGTGGAAAAACACAAGGTAACCCAATTTTATACGGCTCCTACGGCCATTCGAGCCTTGGCCAAGGAAAACTTGGATTTTGTCACCAAATATGACCTTTCAAGTTTAAAAGTTTTGGGTACGGTTGGAGAACCCATCAACGAGGAGGCTTGGCACTGGTACAACGATCATGTTGGTGAAAAAAAATGCCCCATTGTGGATACGTGGTGGCAAACGGAGACGGGAGGAATCCTGATCTCCCCCATTCCTTTTTCCACCCCCACAAAACCTACCTATGCCACTTTGCCCATGCCCGGCGTACAACCGGCCTTAATGGATGAGAACGGAAAGGAAATCAAGGGCAATCAAGTGGATGGGCGATTGTGCATTAAATTTCCATGGCCCTCCATTGCCCGAACCATTTGGGGAGACCATAAAAGGTATAAAGACACCTACTTCTCGGCTTTTGAAGGGAAATATTTTACTGGAGATGGTGCCTTGCGGGATGAAGTTGGTTATTATAGAATCACCGGTAGGGTAGATGATGTGATCATTGTTTCCGGGCATAACTTGGGTACGGCACCGATTGAAGATGCCATTAACGAGCACCCTGCGGTAGCTGAATCGGCCATTGTTGGGTTCCCGCATGACGTTAAAGGAAATGCGCTGTACGGTTATGTCATTTTGAAGGAAACTGGGGAATCCCGTGATAGGGACAATCTAAAAAAGGAAATCAACCAAATGATTACGGAGCATATTGGTCCCATTGCCAAGCTGGATAAGATTCAATTTGTGCCCGGCTTGCCCAAAACCCGAAGTGGAAAGATCATGCGTCGCATTCTTCGCAAAATCGCATCCAAGGAAACCGATAATTTGGGAGACATTTCAACCTTGTTGAACCCAGAGGTAGTGGAGCAGATTATTGAGGAAAGTCTGTAATCTTATACCCCTTTGCGACCAAAATAAAAGATAATACCCACAATTTTACGTTTTTTAGACCACCATCGCCATTGCGCTATTAAAGAAGTGGTAATTTCCAAATTGACTTCAATTATTATGGATGCTCCATCATAAT
>NZ_LXTT01000006.1 GCF_001683915.1 Allomuricauda sp. CP2A
GTATATATCATTAAATATTTATTTAATGACAGTATGAAGTTCCTCTAAAGGGTAAAGTAAGATTTTATTTTTATGCAATTCCCCACGCCTCTTTCAATTTTTGGGCGGCCTCATAATTTGAAATTTTGAGATAACGACGGAAAGCCTTTTCTGATTTATGGCCAGAAATCTTCATGATGAGTTGCACATCGATGCCATTTAGGTAAGCATTGGTACAAAAGGAACGCCTACAGGTATGGGAACTTATCAATTTATATTTTTCCAAAAGTTGCGCTTCTTTTATAGTTCCCCGTTTATGTTCAATCTCTACTTTTTGGTGAAGTTTGGCTGAATCCCCAAGTTCCTTTATGCGCCTGTTGAAAGTGAATGAATCAATATCAGGTGCATATCCATCATATCTTCTCAAAATGCTCTTGACTTGGGAACGAAGTGGCACTACAATTCGGCCAGAAGTCTTCTTTTGTCGGATATTCAAAAACCCATTATCATCCAAATACTCAGGTCGAATCCTCGAAATATCGGAAAACCGAAGCCCTGTCAAACACCCAATTACAAAGAAGTCTTTTACTTTCTCCAATTCTTTATCGGCTTTACAATCAACGGCTGCAATTGACTGAATTTCATCATCGGATAGATAGATATGGTCCACTTCTTCTTGAACTACCTTGAATGCCGAAAGATCTATGGGCTTGATACGGTTTCTACGCATACGGTCATTTAAGAAGGCCTTTAAGTTTTTCACCAACTTGCCTATCGTGTTGTTCTTCATTCCGACACCTCCATTTTTTAATGGGGCATGGTACGCTAGGTAGTCCGTCCATTCTTGGTAGAAATGATAATCAAAAGCATTGAAATCGATGATGATTCCCGAAAATTCCTGGAAACCCTCCAAATGCTTTTTAAGTGAATTGTAATCCTTGATGACATCTTTGACCACCTTGCTCTTTTTGCTTTCCAGATAATGGTCAAATTCAGTAAAAAAGTCTTGGACAGGTTTTGAATTGATGGACGGTTCACCTTCTTCAAATTGTTTCTTGAACATCTTTTTTGAAAGTGGCCTTCCTTGATTTCGATAGCTGGAAACAATTTGATTGGCCAAGCTGTCCATTTGGGTAAGTTGAACAAATTCGGAAGCGACTTCTTTCGATTTTTTCAAGAATGATTTCTCTGGGCTCCAATATTTCGGTTGGATTTCTATTCCTGTATCGATTTGGATTCTCGAATTACGATTTTCATAATATCTTAATTTGATACTATGGGTTCCATTTTGATTGGATTTATCCGGTATGTAGAATTTATAATTGTACATCAGCGTGCCGCATTCGTGCCGCATTTTTCACGAAAAGTAGTGTTTTATGATGTAAAATAAAAACTAATATATATTTAATTATTTGATAATCAATAAAATAATGTAAGTTAATGAAATGTTAAATATTAGGGGCAGCATCCCGTCCAGACCGCAAAAAGCTCCGAAGTTTCGGGGCTTTTTTGTTTTATGTTATTGATAAATTGTCATAAAAAAGGCTGGTCGTACAATCGCTTTCCGGTGGCTTTGTACATGGCATTGGCCAATGCGGGGAATACGGGCGGAAATGCCGGCTCACCCAATCCTGTGGGGTCAATTTGGTTTTGCACAAAATGAACTTCTATTTTCTTCGGTGCTTCGGTCATTCGAATCAATCGATACGTATCAAAATTTTGTTTGTTGGGCTTGCCATCCTTAAAGGTCAATGACCCAAACAGGGCATTTCCAATTCCGTCCACTACAGCACCTTCCAAGAGATTTTTTGCTGCATCGGGATTGATTACAATGCCACAATCCACTGCGCAATACACTTTTTGAACTTGAGGTTTGCCGTCTTCCATCACCAAATCCAAAACTTGGGCCGCGTAGGAATTATGACAGAAGTATGCCGCTACTCCACGAAACACCCCGGGCTTTTCTTCGTCCCAGTTGGACTTTTCCCTGACCAATTCCAAAACGCCTTTGTAGCGAGCGGGGTCGTACTCGTTTCCTTCGCCCACAGGGTCATTTTCCGCCCTACTTAACAATTCCAATCTAAATTCGATGGGGTCCTTGCCCATTTTCTCGGCCAACTCATCCAAAAAGGATTGTTCGGCACAAGCCATGAAATTGGAACTTGGCGCCCTAAATGACCCTACCGTTATATTGGAGGGAATCACCCAACTTTCTGCCACATAATTATCCAAGGTCCCAGCTGGAAATCGATTGGCATACAAGGGGCTTTCTGGAATTCCACCTGCGTTGATATGTAATCCCGTCAAGTTATTGTTGGTATCCAGTGCCGCCTTGTAGGTAGCTCGGTAGGTTGGTCTATAAATTCCCGAGGTCATATCGTCCTCCCGGGTGTACACCAATTTTACGGGTGCTTTCATGCGTTGGGAAATAATCCCTGCCTCAACCAACCAATGCGCATACGACCTACGGCCATAACCACCCCCCAATCGGGTCATTTGAATGTCAATATTTTCCAAAGGGATGCCCAAACGTGCCGATAGCGTCTTTTCCGTAAATTCCGGTTTCTGCAAGGGCCCCGCAAGCTCTGCTCGATCCTCTTTTACATCTGCAAAAAAGTTCATGGGTTCCATGCAATTATGAACCAGAAAGGGTGCGGTATACGAACGTTCCAAAACTTGTGATGCATTGCGCAATGCGCTTTCAGGGTCTCCATCCTTTCTTTCCACGCTCCCTTTTTGTTGGGACATTTCTTCCATCTTTTTGGAGTGTTCATCGGTGCTCTCTAGTCCCGCAGGGAAAAACAGGGTTTGTTCGGTTCCAAATCGGTCTCTGGTAACCGTTAGATCAGAATTGGGTTCCCATTCCACATTGGGTTCAAGTGCTTTCTTGGCATTCATCACCTGCCATGTGGAATCTCCCACGACCACAACCAGGTCCAAAAAGGAGTTGGTATCAAAAAACTGCCATTTGTAGTCTTCGGGATAGGTTGTAATGGAAAAGACATCCCTGATTCCGGGCATATCTTTTATGGAAGAGGCATCAAAATCTTTCAACTTCAACCCAAATGCAGGGGGATGAATAATCATGGCTATCAACATTCCTTCTTTTTGATGGTCCATACCGAACAAGGGTTTCCCCGTCACAATTTTTTTTGCATCGACATTTTTTTGGGAAGTCCCAATTAGGGTAAACTCCTCTATATTTTTTAAAGGAACCATCTCCGGAACAGGTAGTTTGGATGCGGCGGTGGCCAATTCCCCATACCCAGTCTTTTTGCCACTTTCTGAATGGAAAATTTCACCTTTTTGGGCGGTCAGTTCTTCCATGGGCACCTCCCAAAGCTCAGAAGCGGCTTGCATCAACATGTATTTTGCCGAAGCGCCTGCTTGCCTAAGGCGTTGCCAGCTTTGACGAATGGCCTGACTTCCGCCAATGAATTGACGGGTGTACTTATCGGTGTCCAACGGAGCTTGTTCCACAATAACCAAATCCCAATCCGCATCCAGTTCATCGGCCACGATCATGGGCATGGATGTCTTTACGTTTTGGCCCCCTTCCGGGTTGGGCGACATAATGGTGATCATACCATTTTCAGCTATTTTAATGTAGCCATTGACTTCCACCCAATCTTCGGGCATAGTACCTTCCAATCCTTTGGTCTTATCCTTACAGGATAACACCCAACTAAACCCCAACAGCATCCCTCCACTGGCCAAGGTTGATGATTTTAAAAAAAGGCGTCTATCCATTTGGGTTTTCATGTCTGTTGGTGTTGAAATTGAACTTTATTGCTGAAATCAATTTAAAAAAATTGTATTCCTTTAAAATTACGAATTAGATTTCTAATAAACCGTCATTCTAATTTCAACATGAAAATACAGGGAGAATAATTACGGTGCTGAAAACGTTATAAAAAACATAAAAGCCCGTAAAATTGGGATTTACGGCTTGTATGACTTATCTTTGTCCCGATGAAAATCAAGCTCCACGAGAGAAAAAACTGTAGGATTCTAAGTTTTACCTATCTGGTATTTCGTAACCAACCGGATAAATTCATTCCGCCTACCTTTTAATTTCTGCCTCTGACCAAGGTTTCTCTTGCAATGCGCAATCTTGAAAAAACAACGCTTTTCAAGATATGGCAAAAGCCCTATTTGTAACCATAAAAACCCTAATATCATTCTATCGCAAAACATAAGCATGGTAATCAAAACCTACGATGCCTATACCAGACTTTCAACCATGGAAGCCACACGTTTCACCAACTTTCTTTTTGAGCACCAAGAAGGAAGAAAGGCCACAAAACAGGCCATACGAAAAGCCATTCAGTACTCCACGAAGGAGATACCTGGATTGGGCGGTTATGTGTTCTCCATGGAAGACAAGGACAACATCCTTGCCTTGGCCGTGGTGAACAAAACAGGGATGGGGGATTATATCCCGGAAAACTTTATGGTCTTTTTTGTTGTGCACCGCGAGTTTAGAAACCAAGGTATTGAGGAAAAGTTATTGGATTATACCCTGCAGTATTGCAAAGGAGATGTTGCCATCCATATAACCGGCGAAAACCAATGCCCCAACAAACAATTTTTTGAAGAATACGGGTTCAGCGAAACCCATACAGAAATGAGATTGAACAGATAAAACAAAATATGCTCAAAATTGAAGTAAAACCTGGCGAAAGTATAGAAAGAGCCCTAAAACGCTATAAAAGAAAATATAGGAACACCAAGCGTTTGGACGAAATCCGCGACCGCCAGGAGTACACAAAAAAATCAGTAGAACGAAGAAAAACACTAAAAAAAGCACAATACAAAGAAAAATACCTTAACGAAAGGGAAAACGAATAGTCTTAAACACCATTACATTAACAACAAAATGAAACTTTTAAAGATTAAAAGGGAAACCAAGTATGAAAAACGCTATAGCGTCAAAATGGGAGAACTTACCACCCAGGTCACGTACATTAAAAGATACATCTTGGGGCTTCCCATACGCACTCTGCACAAGTATAGGGAAACCTACTATGGTAAGGTAAAAGACTGCAAGGACTGTAACATATCCATCTAAAATAATCATATAACCTTTTTTAATCCAAACAATGAAAGTATTGGTAATTGGCGCAGGTAACATGGGACTTACCTATGCCACAGGTATGTCCAAATCCAAATTGTTGAAGAAACGCAACATCATGGTACTGGACAAGTCAAAAGAAAAATTGGAAGAAGTAGGAAAAATTGCCTATTTCGACGCCATTGATAAGATCGAAGACTGTGTTCCACAAGCAGACATCATCTTTTTGGCAGTAAAACCCTATCATGCCGAGGAACTTTTCCAACGCATGAAAAAATTGGTAAACCCGGAACAATTGTTCATTTCCATAATGGCGGGAGTCACCATAAACTATATTCAAGAAGCTTTGGGAATCAAAAAAGTGGTAAGGGCCATGCCCAACTTGCCGGCACAGGTCGGTATGGGGCTAACAAGCTATGTTTCTGCCGAAGAAGTATCCCGTTTGGAGCTTTTTATGGTGGAAGGCCTATTGGACACCACAGGAAAATCACTCCGGGTAAAAAATGAAAAGTTCATTGATGCATCCACGGGAATTTCTGGAAGTGGTCCGGCATACGTTTTCTATTTTATGCAGAGCATGATGGAAGCCGCCCTGCAAATGGGATTCTCCGAAAATGTCTCCAAAGTATTGGTGAGCCAAACCTTTACCGGTGCGGTGGAGTTGTTCAACCAGAACAACCTAAATCCCGATACCTGGATGGAAATGGTGGCCTCCAAAGGAGGAACAACCAGGGCCGCCTTGGATTCCATGGAAGACAACAATGTAAACGAATTAATCAAAGAAGCCGCCTTTGCAGCATTTGGCAGAGCTGTGGAACTGGGCGAAGAATACTAAATCATGTATAAAGAACTCGTGGTCATCAAAGTAGGTACAAATGTGATGACTAATAAAGACAACAGAATTGTAAAGCCTGTGCTCAACAATTTGGTACAGCAAATAGCAGAGCTATATGAGCGCGACATCATGACCATTTTGGTCTCCTCCGGATCGGTAATTGCCGGTAAGGAGGTGCTGGGAAAAGCAAAGATCAAAGACAAAACCCAACGCAGGCAAGTGTATTCTGCCATTGGGCAGCCCAGAATGATGAGAAAATATTACAACATTTTTAGCGATTTCGGGATGAAATGTGCCCAGGTACTTCCCACAAAAAGGGATTTTAACCCTGGGGTGCACCGTGACAATATGATCAATTGCATTGAGGGACTCCTTTCCGAAGGAGTAATACCGATAGCCAATGAGGATGATGCCGTTTCCGTATCCATGTCCATGTTTTCGGACAACGATGAACTGGCAACCCTGTTGGCCCAATTAATGAGAGCCGACAAATTGATCCTGATGACGGACATTGACGGCCTTTACGATGGACATCCCGATAAAGAGGAGTCCAAAGTAATTGACAAGGTTGAGCCAAAGGAAGATCTGGACAAGTATATTGAAGAAGGAAACAAACAAGAAGGTGAAGGCCGTGGAGGAATGGGCTCCAAATTGAGCTACGCCCAAAAAGCCGCCGCCGATAACATTCCATCCTACATTGTTAACGGTAAGCGGGATAACGTAATCCTAGATGTTATTGACGGAAAAAACGTAGGAACAAAAGTTTCAAAACCAGAGTAATGAAGTTATTAAAAACAGATTTAAAAAATAAAGTATTACAAGATATGGAGCGAATCCTCGATGAAAATCGAGAAGAATTGCTCCAAGCAAATAAAAAAGATTTAGACGCATTTAACCGCGACGATCAGGCTTTGTACGATCGTTTGGTCGTGGACCAAAAGAAAGTGGACCAAATGATCCAGGCCGTAAAAGAGGTTCGCTTGCAGGAGGATCCTGTGAACAAGGAAATCTCCACAAGAGAGCTGGACAACGGTTTAAAGATCATCAACCGTACAGCACCTTTCGGCACCATAATGATCATTTATGAATCGCGTCCGGATGTAACCGTTGAGGCTGCCGTACTAGCTTTCAAGGCCAACAACAAAATATTGTTGAAGGGTGGTAAAGAAGCCTATCACAGTAACAAGGCCCTTGTTAAGTTTTGGCACCAAGCCTTGACCGAAAACGGATTGCCCGAGGATTTTATCCAATTCTTGGAAATGGACCGAACCCAGACACAGGACTTTTTGAGGAATCCGGACCAAGACTTGGATCTTATCGTTCCCCGTGGCGGTGAACGCTTGATCGCTTTTGTGAAAGAACATGCCAAATGTGCGGTTTTGATAAGTGGTAGAGGAAATAACTTCCTATATGTGCACAAGGAAGCGGATTGGGAAAAGAGCTTAAAAGTGATCTTGAACGCAAAAACCCATAAGATTTCGGCCTGTAACGCATTGGACAAAATTTTGATGGATACCCAAATTGATGGCTACGAGGGCAAGCTCAAGGAATTGAAGCAAGTTCTTACCGCCAACAACGTATCCATTTTGGTGGATGAGGAAGTCAAAAAAGTGTTGAAGGATGAGGAAGTCATTCCAGATGCCTCTGTTTGGCAAGAAGAATTTTTGGCCATGAAGTGCGTTATCGGTGCCGTCAACAATATTGACGAGGCCGTGGAGAAAATCAACAAAAACTCTGGCGGTCACTCTGCCTCCATCATGACAGAAAACAATGATGTGGCAAAAATCTTTATGGAAAATGTAGATTGTGCGGCCGTGTACCAAAACGCCTCCACCCGATTCACCGATGGTGGGCAAATGGGTGTAGGTGCCGAGCTGGCCATTAGCACGGACAAATTGCACCACCGAGGGCCATTGGGCCTAAAACAATTGGTCACCAACAAATACTACGTATTTGGTGATGGACAGATCAGGGTGTAAATATTGCATCATATAAAATAAAGAGGTCTAAAAAGCAACAAAAGTTTGAATTTGTCAGGTTTAGTCCTTCGACTTCGCTCAGGATAAACTTAAGTCGAAACCCATTGATTATCAGCATTTTTTAGGTTCTCGACTGCGCCTGTCTGCCGACAAAGGCAGGCTCGAACTGACAGATAACGAGCTTTTTAGACACCCCTCTTTTTTGTGTAACGACAGTATTAAAATCCCATCCATCTAGCCTAAAGGCCCAAAACCTTGATTTATTGATAAATTTAGCCTCTTTTATTGGTCAATTTTTAAGAAATTATCTAGATTTAGTATTCTAAACATATTACCATGGGAAAATTTGAGATTAAAACAGATAAATCTGGCAAGTTCAGGTTTAATTTAAAAGCTGGGAACGGCCAAGTAATTTTAAGCAGTCAGGGATATTCCTCCAAAGCTGCCTGCGAAAATGGCATCGAGTCAGTGAGAACACATTCACAGGACGATGGGAATTTTGAAAGAAACACTGCAAAGGACGGAAGCCCTTATTTTAACCTAAAAGCATCCAACGGGCAGGTTATTGGAAACAGCGAGATGTATTCCAGCGATTCGGCCATGGAAAATGGTGTTGCTTCCGTGAAAAAAAATGCTCCAGGTGCTTCGGTCGAAGAGATTTCTTCCTAGCCACAAAAAATATTTTTTCGAATACTGAAAAAGGCAGCTCAAATGAGCTGCCTTTTTTATTCCATGATCATTTATGGCCATGTTTATCCACCCCATTTTTTTTAACCACCAAACCAAATTGCCCATTCGTTAGTTGAAATGGGGCATTCATAAGCTGGCCTATCTTAAAAATAAAAATACAACTTATGTTTGTTGTGCAATTACGCGTTAAAACATATTGAAAAGCAAGATCAATTTTAACGCATGCACATATAGCAATGCACTTTTTAAGACTGTTGGTCATAAAAGTGTTTAGTTTAGTTGAGGTTTCCGTTACGCCAAGGAACTATAATGGTTCCTTGGTCGTAATGGTTTTTTATTTTTAAACCTCTCCTCTCCTGCCCATTTCACATGCAGGGATTCTTTGCGTTAAAAACAAAATAAGCTAAAGCTCCTTTTTTTGGCTTTATGTGAATGAAGTATTTTCTTACACGCAAAAGGCTCTTTTACCTTCATTAAAAAAACTGTGGTGAACCCAGCTTTTTGATTTATCAATTGAAAGGGTGCATTCGTTCATTTCCATATAAGCCCCATACATATTTCTATTCTCTTTGTACAACGCTAATCCCGTAAAGATCTAGCTGCAAATCAACTTTATAAAAAATTAGAAAAATGAATTCAAGAATGATTTTGATGGGAATCTTACTCATCGTGACCATCGGCACAAGTCATGCCCAATCCTATATTGGTTTATTGGAGGACAACTACAATGGGGTGCATGGTATTATTTCCAACCCAGCTAACATTGCCGATTCTAAACTTAAAACGGACATAAACCTTTTTGGAGCAAGCTCGTTTGTTGGGAACAACTATGTTGCTTTTAACCTTGGTGATGCTTTTAGTGATATGAGCAATGCATTTGACAATGCTGCCACCTTTCCTTCCAAGAGCAATTTTATAGGATGGAACATTGATGTGCTTGGTCCTTCTGTAATGCTTAGTCTCAGCAAAAAACACTCTTTTTCCTTTTTTACCAGGGCCAGGGCTTTTTTCAACCTAAATGATGCCAATGGAGAACTTTTGGACAAAGAAGGAGGGTTTGATGAATCTGAGGATTTCTTTTTGGACGAAGGAAATATCTCGGGGGCCTTTAATCTTTGGGCTGAAATAGGTGCTACTTACGCCAGGGTGCTTTTGGACAATGAACAACATTTCATAAAGGGAGGACTCTCTTTAAAGTACATACAGGGTATGGGTAATGTTTACATACATGGCTCGGACATCACTGTGGATTATGATTCAGGTTCACGCCAGGTTGCCACTACCGGACTATTTAATTATGGCAATACAGCCAGTCTGGATGATGAGGGCAATGGTGGTAACTATTTCGATTTTAATGGAGGAGCAGGCATTGGCACGGATATAGGGTTTGTTTATGAGTGGAGGCCTGAATATGCCAAATACACCAAAAAAGACGTCAATGGAAATCCCATTGTGGACCGAGGTACCAATAAATACAAGTTAAAGTTCGGTGCCTCTATCACAGATATTGGTAAAATTAATGATGTAAGTGGTGTTGATCGCTTCTATGACCTTAATGAAACCCAAGACATTGATAATTTTGACGGTGATGTATTGGAAGAAGCCCTTTTGGACAACTTTCACCTGATATCAGAAACCGAATCTGTTAGTGTCACCTTGCCCACTGCGCTCCACACCAATGTAGATTGGAATATCACTTCCAGATTATATCTCAACCTGAATGCAGACATGCCCCTTACATCCAAAGAAAAAATCAACACCAATAGGGTGTTGAACCAATTCAGGCTTACCCCTAGGTTCGAGAGCACTTGGCTTGGAATTTATTCTCCTTTAAGTATTCTCGAAGGAGCAGGCTTCCAATGGGGAGCAGGACTCAGGTTGGGGCCAATATACTTAGGGTCTGGATCTATTATTTCAGCCATAGCCGGTAAGAACACGAAGGCCATTGATGTATTTGCCGGTCTTAAAATTCCTGTGTATCAAAATAGGCTGAAAGATAAGGACAACGATGGCATAATCAATCAAGAAGATCAATGCCCAGAGGTTGCTGGTCCAATCGAAAACAAAGGCTGTCCTTGGAAAGATACTGATGGAGATGGCATTTTGGACAAAGACGATGATTGCCCCAATGAAGCAGGCCCAACAGAAAACAAGGGTTGCCCTTGGAAAGACACCGATGGTGATGCCGTATTGGACAAAGATGATCACTGCCCCACCGAAGTAGGGTTAAAAGAATACAATGGCTGTCCGGATACAGATGGGGATGGCATCATAGACGGTGATGATCGCTGTCCGGCTACTCCCGGAAGTATAGAACATAAAGGTTGCCCTGACACTGATGGTGACACCCTTGCGGATATTGATGACGAATGCCCCGATATAGCTGGTCCAGTAAGCAATAATGGTTGCCCAGAAGTAACCCAGGAAGTCCAAAAACAATTGAACGACTACGCCCGTACCATACTTTTTGATACCGGAAAGGCCACCATCAAATCAGAATCCCTTTCAACCATGGTGGATATCATCCAAATCTTGAATGAATATCCCAATGCCAAATTTACTGTGGAAGGCCATACCGATAGCGTGGGAAGCAGTGAAAGTAACCAAAGACTGTCCGAAGCCAGGGCAAACTCGGTCCGGGATTTCTTGATCAATGAGGGCATTGCCTCAGATAGGTTGTCTGCCATTGGTTTTGGAGAAGAAAAACCGATAGCTACCAATTCAACACGAATTGGAAGACAACAGAACAGAAGAGTGGAGATCAACCTAATCAAATAGCTATCCTGTCCATAATTCAATTAAGAATGTAAGGTTTGGTGTAACTCGTGTATTCTTAAAAAAGCAGTGATAGTTTGCCGCCAAGAAAAATCTTGGCGGCTTTTTTTGGTCTTCTCTATACTCCAAAAGAAAGTGAAACATCAAGAATAAACTATAGTACAACTTCCTTGTAAAAACTCAAAATGTCCCTATTTGGAATTTTCGCCATAAATCCATATACGCCTTTCGTCAATTCTAACCTCACATAGGTTAATTGGCTCCATAATATATAAGGTAGGTATAGTACTTTAAATCTATGTTAACATAAAGCCATGTATTTCTTTCCCAAAAATATGTGGCAAAACCTACTTGCTTATGACTAGATTTTTACACTTCCCGACTACGGACAAATCCAATATGAAAACAGAACTTCCAAATGTTCGTTTTTATTTATCGCTAAACAAGCCCTTGTCGATTCTTGGTTTATTGATCATTCTGCTGCACAGTACTTCAACCATAGGCCAGCAAGTAGACACATGGTTCAGAGCGGGAAAAGGAATTAATTCACCTACTAATGGCATTGGGTTGTCTAACCCTAACCCGATAACAACATTGGGACAAGATGGAGATCAAGTCACTGCTTGGTATGATATCGTATATTACTCTGAACAGAATGCTGTCCCCCATCCAGACCCTTTGGATTATTCGTTACCCTATCCTGACGGTTTCGATTATCCCTTTCCCAACAGCGGTGCAAACCCCCTTTATCTGGAACCCATTGGATCAATTCCTGGGTTGCCCACAGTAAGGAGGAATGCTACGGATAACATAAACTTTAATCCAGTGGTTAATTTTGATGGTTCTGGAGATGGCCAGGCATTACACTTTAGATCTAACTCACGTGGTGATGTAACCGTTTTCGTGGTCTTCAAAGCACTTGGTGCAGGCAATAGTACCGAAACCCAAAGGCTGCTTTTTGGTGGTGATGTAGACCAACACCATCTATCTTTCAATCCAGATGATTGGACAACGAATCTATCATTGGGTATGGCCCAAAACAACCATTTTTCAGTAGGAAGGTCATGGGAAGGCAATGGTGCTGGAAATTTTTACGAAGGTTCCATAGACCTTCTGGGTGAGCCTGCCATAGGTGCTTTTACGCGAGAAGCAGGTGTCGACTCTGAAACATTTAATACACATGTCAACGGTCTGGCTGATTTGTCCCAAATGGTGAACGACCCATTGGCAGACAATGATTTGTTCTATTTCAATAAATTGGGCAAGCATTTCAACAGCAATGACCCCAACAGAAATCTAACAGGAGATATTGCAGAGGTGATTTTGGCAGATTTTCCAATGTCTGACAATCTAAGGCAACGAGTTGAATCTTATCTAGCCATTAAATACGGTATCACCTTGAATGCTGCAGGTCAGTTAGGAAGTATTACTGGAAACGACACATATAATTACCTAGCTGCAGACGGAACTACAATATGGACAGTAGACCCCACATATAGTTTTGATATTGCAGGGTTAGGTAAAGACAGGTATAAAGACGTCTTAAATTCACTTAGCTTGAGATATGACCTTGACCAGAGAATATCCAAAAGTGTCAATACAGAGGCCATCGTTACAATGTCCACCAACTCAGATTTCTCCACTGACAACTTGGATTTTACCAGAACCGAGATCGATGCACAGATAACTGGGGCTATAGATCCTTATGAACATAATTATTTACTATGGGGCAATGACCATGCCAGTTTAAATGTTACCAATGTAGAATTACCAAGTCCAAATACCTCCGTCATCGAAAGAATCTCTAGGGAATGGCGAATACAGAAAACGTTTTCTGTCGGGGTTGACCCTATTGATAATGTTAGCTTAAGAGTTGATTTATCAGGTTCAGATATCCCACTCACTGATTCATGTGCCCTCTATTTAATGATAGACACCGATGGAGATGGGGATTTCACTACTGGGCCAATTACCTACATCAATGCCACAAGCGTTATTGGCACTGATGTCTTTTTTGATAATGTCACTTTTGAACATCAAGATGTATTCACTATTGGCCATGGCGATCTGGTACCTCCTACCGCAAGCAATCCGACCACAATAGTGGTATGTGATACTGTTCCCGCACCAGACCCAAATGTGGTTACCGATGAAGCGGATAATTGTGCCGTGGACACCGTTGAACATATAGTAGGTGATGTATCAGATAACAATTCCAATCCAGAGACCATTACACGTACCTATAGAGTAACAGATACCTCAGGTAATTTTATTGAGGTAACACATACAATAGAAGTATATACATCCCCTGATGCCGGCACCCCAACAGACCTGGACATCTGCGAGGGGGACAACATCACATACGACCTGAACGCACAGCTCGCCGGGGAGGACAGCGGCGGCACATGGACCGACGTGAACGATGCCTTCGGCAATGGCGCAAACTCTGTCGTGGGAAACCCCGCCAATATGAACTTCTCCACAATATTCCCCGGAAGCTATGACTTCAGTTATACCGTTACTGCCACCCCGCCTTGTACTGATGCCACTGCAACCGTGACCGTGACCATCACCGACCAGCCCGATGCAGGGACCGACGGCAGCACCAACATCTGTGAGGGGACCGCCCTATCCGAAGCAGACCTTTTCGCACTGCTGGGGGGAACCCCCGACGCAGGGGGCACATGGAGCCCCGCATTCGCAGGGGCAGGCGTGTACACCTATACC
>NZ_LXTT01000017.1 GCF_001683915.1 Allomuricauda sp. CP2A
ATTATAAGTATATTTTACAGTACTATAAATGAATTACTTGTCATTTTAGGGTTAACAAATACACCCATGACAAAAAAAGATGATCATAAAGACCCTGCACTGGTTTCCATAGGTTCAATGTTCGAGACGGGAAAAATTCGAAAGATGTACACACTTGCAGAATTATATCCGACCCGAATAGCAAAATCACTTGGTATAAATTATGGCAGGTATATGGTCAAGCTGAACCATCCTGACAAGTTCACTATGGGAGAAATAGTGAGACTTGCAGATTTACTCGATATAGAACCTGACATGATAACCAAGGTAATATACTCTGAATTAAAGTGATTGCAGAATTCGCTGCACTATACTTTTTGCACTATAATTATTCTTTTAAAGCTTATTTCCTGAGAGTTCAAAACAACAATGAAACTTATTCGAGTAGGTGCTTTTGTTTCGGAATTAATTTTCCAAGCTGAACTTGTATCAAATTCTTACGAGAGGTTGAAGGAAGCTGTTGATGACTTTGATAAAACTGCCGTTTGGTCAAGTATACAATCCATTTTAATATCATCAGGTAATATTTCTAAAATTCTATGGCCAGCAAAATCAAAATATAAAGTAAGAGGTGAAGAACTTAGGAAACTTATAAAAATCGACTCTGAAAGTGTTTTGAAGAGCAGAAAATTCAGGAATAAGTTTGAACATTATGATGAATTGTTAGATGATTTTTTTAAAGACAAGGATATCTACTCTTATACTGATTTGGCAATGAATCCATCGTTATATTTATCAATTGGAGAATCTTGCCACAGAGGGTATAACTCTTTCGATAATACTCTAATAATTCATGGAGAAATTTTGGACTTAAATGATATTGTAGATGCTGTGGAACAAATAAAGCTTAAATGTAAAAGCTTATTTATTTAATGAAGTGAATCAACTACATCTACTCACAACATGTATCAATAAGTATAGGCAACCCAAAGAAAATCACAATCTTCAAGCGAATCTTATACTGGCACAAGCCTATAAAATCCAGATTCTAATGCTAAACTTATCGACGCAAACCGTTAAAAATCAAATAAACGATGAGGGACAACTTCGATGCCCAAGTACATAGAAACTTGATGGGTAAACAATTGGAGAAAGAAGGTAAGATATTGG
This sequence comes from Allomuricauda sp. CP2A, assembly GCF_001683915.1. GTDB lineage: Bacteria > Bacteroidota > Bacteroidia > Flavobacteriales > Flavobacteriaceae > Flagellimonas. The sequence continues at coordinate 1,150 of NZ_LXTT01000017.1, forward strand.
AAGCAATGTCCCTTTATGAAACCAACATTTCAGAAAACTTTGAGGGTAGTTTTCCTTATAGAAGGTTGGCAATTCTGTATCGAAAAAGAAATTTACTCTCTGAAGAAATAAGGGTTTTAGAAAAAGCCATAACTGTTTTCAATTCTTTAGTTTCAACTGAAAGGGCAGACATAAGGCCAAAATTAAATGAGTTCCAAGAAAGACTTAGGAAAGTTAAAAGTAAAATTCAAGAATAATCCAATTATGCAAAACTCAAATAACATCACAGGAGTAACTGGAGAATATTATGTATGCGCTGAGTTAGGCTATAGGGGCATTTTAGCTATCCCTACGCCAAAAAACAATCCATTATTTGACTTGTTAGCAACAGACTTAAGTGCCAACCAAATAATTGCAGTTCAGGTAAAAACAATGTCAAAAGGAAACAAACAGGGATGGAGACTGAATAAAGATATTTGTTTGAGAAAAAATAATCCAAACCTATATGTTATTTTGGTCAACTTACTCGAAGAAGGAAAATGTGACTATTATATTTATCCTTACGATACGTTGAGCGAAAAAGTTGAAAAAACCTATAGCAATTACATTAAAACTCCAAAGAGAGACGGTACGCAAAGAAAAGAAGTAGATTTCAGGTGGTTTAACCATAATGACTTTGATGAAAGTGATTTAAACAGAAAAAATAATTGGTCATTATTACCCTTTAACTTCTAACATAGTATGGATTTCTTAGCAGGTAAAATCATGGCACATTTTCATGAAAAGGGAGGAAGGTCAACCCTTGAAATGAAAAAAGATATAGAAAGTTTCCTAAGAGCCAATGGTGGAGTTCATAAGTCGAAAATAGGCGAAAATATTGACCCTGTACTTTTGAGGCAGACCTATAAATATTGTGAGCGTTTAAAAAATGAGGGGGCATTGTTGGATTTTGGCAATCAAAGGAATGTTCCTATTCTTGGGAATAAGTATATCAATCTAGAATTTAATGCAGGTCTAGGAGAATATGGTGGATATGATTTCTTAGTTCAGGGTTTTCAATTAATCCAAAAAACCTTTTCCGAATCGGTTTTAAAAATTGTAGTTCTGGACGAAATTGGGGACCATAGCATAGGGACTTGTTTTGTTGTAAAGGATAACTTAATTGTTACTGCTAAACATTGCATAGAAAATTTCAAGAAAGTCATTATAAATGATCCTTTAGGCCATCCTATAATCCCAGAAAGAATTTCTATTTCTAAAAATCCTCAAATTGATGTTGCAATCATCCAGACCAAAGGGTGTCCGTTTAAGGGAGTAAAGCAATTAATGTTCGGCGAGCCAGAGGTTTTGGAAGAAATTCTAACCATGGGGTATCCTCCCTTGGCAACGTTTGACGCTATCCAAATAAATGATACTGCACATATTAACTCAATCCAAAAGAGTTCTAAAGGAAATGTCGTTGCACAAGAGCTAAGGTATGGTGAATCCACTGATTATATCATTTTAAATGCAAAGGTCAAAGGCGGAAACAGTGGAGGCCCTGTTTTAAATAAATTTGGAACCGTGGTTGGAATAATTGTCAACATCCTGCCGGACATAGAGCAACCCGAAAAGTTAGATCAACTTGGATATGGTATTGCTATAAGTGCCAATGAAATTATAGAAATTATTGAAAATGATTTTAAAAATAATGATGGTTGTGTTCAGTTACCTTTTGAAATTCTTGAAGATGGATTCTGTACTCTGTTGTAATTATTCATTTAATTAAGCAAGCGAAACCATGTTTCGCGCTGCAAGCCCCCAAAATCTTACCTCCAACTTTTGCGCATGGATCCTGACGGGTTTTTGTAGTGTTCCGGTAGATAAGCGTGAAGCAAAAACCCGAAAGGGCGCAACCTACTTGTTGGCTTTCAGTAGCCCATGTCCTCACCTGTGCTCCTGGCCTTATCAATACCCCTCCCAAGAGCTTTGATGATCTTGGCAGCTATTTGCACTTTATTTGTTGGAATACTTGGAGCTTTGACCCCCATTGTTTTAAGCAGTTTAAAGGCCATGTCCTTTTCCTGGGTGGGCAGTCCCATCACCTTGGCAAAGAACTTTCCCGGTTCCTTGGCATGGGCCTTTCTCCCTACATAGGATTCCACATAGTTTCTCTTGAAACCAGTTGTCCTATCAAAGGTCTTCTCCGCTGATTGGTAAAAGCTGTCCCTATCAAATCCTCTCTTGACCGTCTTTCCATTTAATTCAACCTCGGATGCCTTGTGCTTGGCCATTGGGGATAGGGTATAGGTGTTCGTCACGTCCCTTCTGCTGACTATGATATGGATATGGGTCTGTGGCCCCTCTTTTTGCATCCCTGCTGCCACCAATTGCCCGTTCTGTTTATGCGGGGCCAATCTTGTTTGCTCTGCGATCCTCTTTTCAAGCTCTTTGACATTCCCGATGGATTCGCCCCGTTCCACTTTCCGTATCTCGTTCCTGAGCCTTGCTATTTCACCTCGATAAGGTGCATTCTCCTGAACCTGCCTGTCGAAGCCCCGGTAGGTGCGCTCATGCTCAATCTTGGCATAATATTTAAGGTTCTCGGCCTTGACCTCTTGGTTCCTATGGAAACTCTTGGCATAGTCCTCCATAAGTTTCCTAGTGTATTCCCTTAACAGGTTCTGGTCATTGCCAATCGCTTTCAGCTCCCTTTGGTTGGGGCTGACCACTATGGAATAGAATTTCGGATCCTTCTGTCTCAGTTTCGCGGTATTGGCATCTATATCCTCGATGACCGTTTCAGGGCTTACGCTGTCGTTCTCTTGGTCAAAGAATTCCTCCCTGAGTTCGGGCAACCTGTCCTGGTTTTCCTTTTCCAGATAGTCCACATAGTTCCCTACACTGGAGTTATAGGTACTGCCCATTTTCTGTGCCGAGATAGTAAGGTACATAGCCGTTTATCTTAAATGGTGCTTTAATTTTTCAAACTCCCCGATGCCCATATTGATTTTCAGATAGGGCTTTCCCATCATAGGTTCTATCTTTTCAACGTTGTGGAGCATTTCATTGCAACGCTTTTTATAGCTTTCAAATTCACGGAGTATTCTCTCATGATCCACTTTAGGAACGGTGTTTCTAGGCTCCAAAAAATCCATTCGCTCTTCCTGTATCTGGACAGGTTCCCGTCTCGGTTTCCTTCCATCCTTTACATAGGCCTCGTAAAGAATCAACATCATTTCATAGGTGGGCCGGATACTGGTCTTTTCCATGTTCTTGATAATGGCGATAATCCTATCGAATTTTTTCATCATCTTCACCTCCAATTTTTTGATACTATCAACGATAATCTTTGTTCCCTCCCCAAAAGGGTCAAGGCTGTTCTCCTTGAAGTATTGTATCATTCCATCCAACACCTCGCTATGCGATTTGCCGAACTTTTTGGAATAGCTGCGAAAGCGTGTGGCCGTTTCCTTCTTTACCGTGATATTGGAATAACCACCTATTCCTTTCTTTGTCCTTTCCTTTGTTGATTGCTTTTCCATGGGCCGAATTTTATTTTTTAGTGAAATTGCGTCAATTTTTTCGTCAAAAATTTCCAGTGTTTACAGGGCTTCCCAAAGGGTTTACTGTAGATTTCGGAAAAGTCTACTGTAGCCTCCTTTTATGCACAGTATTTCCTAAACATCTCAATTAACTGGTTTTCAACTTGTTGAAGACCCGAAAACAACCGTGATGGCGCAATCTGCGCATCACCCTCTTGCTATTCCCTACGTCCCGCAAGCGGGACCGAATGAATACTACCTTATCATCCTTCGGCTGATCGGCTAGTCTGCATATGTTCTATTAGGTTTTGCATGTCCTCCCCTATCTTGTGTTCCAGTACCCTTGCATAGATCTGTGTGGTGGACAATTTGGTATGGCCGAGCATCTTTGAGACGGTTTCTATAGGGACTCCATTGGACAAGGTTACCGTTGTTGCAAAAGTGTGCCTTGCAGTATGGAATGTCACTTTCTTGTAAATCTTACAGGCTTTGCAGATTTCCTTTAAGTAATAATTTACCTTTTGATTGCTATAAACAGGCAATAGGACTTTCATCATCTTTCTTTCTGCGGAATCTTCATATTTTTTGATGATCTCCTTTGCTTGTGGAAGTAAGGGGATTTTGAGTTTTTCGTCCGTCTTTATCCTTTTGGTGAACAACCATTCATTGCCATCTATTCCTTTAAGTAGGTGGTCTGGGGTCAATGCCTTGACATCGATATAGGATAGTCCGGTATAGCACGAGAAGAGAAAAACATCCTTACATTTCTCAACCCCCTCCTTTGTGAACGTGGTTTCTTCTATCAACCTCAATTCCCGTTTTGTCAAATATTCCCGTTCGGTTTTCTCAAAACGCAGTTTATAGTTTTCAAAAGGGTCTTTTGCTATCCAATCCAACCGAACGGCCAACCTCGACATTTTCTTAAGCCGTTCCATGTGTTTCATGGCCCCGTTGTTGGTGCACTTGGTTCTTGTCGATGGCCTGTATTTTCTCAGGTATTGTTCAAAATCAGATATAAAACGGTAGTTCAGCTTTTTAAGTTTTATATCCTCGATTCCATATTCCTCTCTTAAAAAGAGGCTTATACATTTTTCGGTAATATGGTAGTTCTTTCTTGTTCCCGGACGCAAAGACGTGTGCATGGTTCCATTGTGATAGGCAATCAATTGTTTCAATGTCTTGCCTCCATCATCTTCCCCAAAGAACCTTGCTTTTATGGCCAAAGGGGTGATAACCTTCTCTTCTGCCATCAATAGCCTATGGGCCTCATGCAAGCCCGTGTAAATTTGGTCAAGGTACTTGTTAAGGGAGATGACATAATTGGAAAATCCCTTGCCCCTTTTACGGCTATTGTCCCATAAATTGGTTTTAATTTCCCGATTTATGCTAAAATCGGTACGCTCTCCATCGATGGTGATCCTACAATAGACAATCCGGTTCTCGGATTGCACCTTGTGCTTTCTTGTAAAGAAATTAATTGTTAAACGATTGTTTTTCTGCATGTTGCAACCTTTTAGAGTGTTAATACTGTGAAAGTCAAAACACAAGAAAAATGGTTCTAAAAGTCATTTAAAGTTACAACAAGAACTGTAAGTGTTTGCTCCCGATGGGAACACGCTTGATATGATTTTAGATGGTTTTAAATGAATTCAAACGATATGCCTAAAAACACAAAACACTGAAAATCATAAGATTAACAGTGTTTTGATTTTACTTAAATAAGGTAAGTCGGGATGACTGACCTCTTGAAGAGGCGCTAACCCATTAATATCCAGAATATTATGTCGATTTTCCCAAAATAGGACATCCCATAGGACATCTTCGTGTGAAATAATGATTTTCACAACGTAAATATCGATATTTAAAATCAAACCACACCATCTTGTTTTATTTAATTTTAAATCAAAATAGACAAAGGAATTTTTGTGAGTTCAAAATCTCATCACAAACAAGATGAGTATCTATTCGCCCTATCGACAAGCAGATATAATAAGAACTTTGATTGTCATTTTTAAACTAGCTGTATAAATTACAAGATTTAGATTTTTGCCACCGGTGTTCCAGCCAAGCCATTACTGGTCCACCTTACATGATTGACACAATCAAGTTTAGAGGTTTTGATTGCAG
>NZ_LXTT01000025.1 GCF_001683915.1 Allomuricauda sp. CP2A
ACCTCGTTGGGCCTTAACGGGACCGTGCTGGAGCTTGTCGACGGGGGCGGAACGTTGAGCGACGACCTAGATGCGGTCTTTGCCACCGACGCGGAACTTTTGGCGGCCACTGACGACGACATCACGGGTGCTTCGCTGGATGCGCCGAGCAACGTACTGACCATAAGCGAGGGCACCACTGACGTTACCGTTGACCTGAGCGACCTTGACGACAGTGCCGGGGTTGCGGCCAACGCAAGCAACATCGCTACTAACACGACCAATATCGCAACCAATACAACTGACATTGCTGCGAACACGGCTGATATAGCGACAAACACGGCCAATATCGCAACTAATACAAGTGATATTGCGACCAATACATCTGATATAGCTACGAACGCAAGTGACATTGCAACAAACGCATCAGATATTGCTACCAACACATCAGACATCGCCACAAACACTGCTGACATTGCCACGAATACGGCTGACATTGCAACGAATGCCACGGATATCGCGAACCACATCGCCGCCGATGGCGACACGGACGCCGGGAACGAGTACAACACCTCGTTGGGCCTTAACGGGACCGTGCTGGAGCTTGTCGACGGGGGCGGAACGTTGAGCGACGACCTAGATGCGGTCTTTGCCACCGACGCGGAACTTTTGGCGGCCACTGACGACGACATCACGGGTGCTTCGCTGGATGCGCCGAGCAACGTACTGACCATAAGCGAGGGCACCACTGACGTTACCGTTGACCTGAGCGACCTTGACGACAGTGCCGGGGTTGCGGCCAACGCAAGCAACATCGCTACTAACACGACCAATATCGCAACCAATACAACTGACATTGCTGCGAACACGGCTGATATAGCGACAAACACGGCCAATATCGCAACTAATACAAGTGATATTGCGACCAATACATCTGATATAGCTACGAACGCAAGTGACATTGCAACAAACGCATCAGATATTGCTACCAACACATCAGACATCGCCACAAACACTGCTGACATTGCCACGAATACGGCTGACATTGCAACGAATGCCACGGATATCGCGAACCACATCGCCGCCGACGGCGACACGGACGCCGGGAACGAGTACAATACCTCGTTGGGCCTTAACGGGACCGTGCTGGAGCTTGTCGACGGGGGCGGAACGTTGAGCGACGACCTGGATGCGGTCTTTGCCACCGACGCGGAACTTTTGGCGGCCACTGACGACGACATCACGGGAGCTTCACTGGATGCACCGAGCAACGTACTGACCATAAGCGAGGGCACCACGGACGTTACCGTTGACCTGAGCGACCTTGACGACAGTGCGGGGGTTGCCGCCAACGCAAGCGACATCGCAACGAACACATCCAATATCGCCACCAATACGGCAGATATAGCCACAAACACAAGTGACATCGCGACAAATGCTTCAGACATTGCCACAAACACTTCGGATATCGCTACAAACACATCCGATATTGCGACCAATACAAGTGACATTGCCACGAACACGGCCGGCATCGCGACAAATGCTTCAGACATCGCAACGAACACATCCAATATCGCTACTAACACGACCAATATAGCTGACAACACAACTGATATTGCGACCAATACAACTGATATTGCCACGAACACATCTGACATTGCGACAAATGCCACGGACATTGCGAACCATATCGCCGCCGATGGGGACACGGACGCCGGGAACGAGTACAACACGGGAAGCGGTATCACAGGAGGTAACCTGGAGATCACGGACGGTGGCGGCACCGAGTCTGTCAACCTGATCAGTGGTGATGCCAACAACAACATAACCGCGGGATCCGATGGTGCGCTGTACCTTAATGTGGCCTCCGTATCGATAGCCGAGACCAACACCGCCTTGTCCTTCAACAGTTCGACAAGTGAATTGACCTATACCAACGAGTTGGGGAACAATCCGGCGGTTGATATTTCAAGTCTTGACGACAGTGCGGGTGTAGCGGCCAATGCAAGCGACATCGCGACAAATGCTTCAAACATTGCAACGAACGCTACGGATATTGCAACCAACACATCCGACATCGCAACGAACACATCCGACATTGCCACCAATACAACTGACATTGCTACCAACACGACCAATATCGCAACCAATACAAGTGATATTGCGACAAATGCCACGGACATCGCGAACCATATCGCCGCCGATGGCGACACGGACGCCGGGAACGAGTACAACACCTCTTTGGGCCTCAATGGCACTGTACTGGA
>NZ_LXTT01000031.1 GCF_001683915.1 Allomuricauda sp. CP2A
ATTATTTTTGGGGGTAAACAAAATTTTGTAATTTTAGAATGTGAAGCAGTTTTTTAGCAAAATATTATCCATCTTTTTGACGTTGGCGGTACTCTTTTCGACTACCTCGTTTACGGCGGATATGCATTTTTGCTGTGAAAAACTGGTAGATATTGCCGTGTTCGGTAAAGCAACGCCCTGTGATCAAAAAATCCAAAAGACGGAAAACACTTCAAAAAAATGTTCAATTGGAGTTGGAGACTGTTGTAGTGATGATTCATTTATACAGCAAGGTAATGATAATCTCCAAAAGGTTTCCTTTGAGATTGATTCTCAAAATTTTGTCTTCTTAAAGGCCTTTGTCCACACTTATATAAACCTTTTTGAAGGACTTGAGGAAAATGTAGTTCCCTTCAAAAACTATAAACCTCCGTTGATTCAGAAGGATTTACTAGTTCTTCACGAGACTTTCTTAATTTGATTTATATTTAAGCGGATTGTTTATGCAATAGTCCGCTCTTCGCATTGGCCATACCTCTTAAGTGGCCCCTTTTTGTCGTACCCCATGCCCACGACAGAACATTCAGATTGATTGCCAAACAGGGTTTTACCTGTTGAGATTTATTGTAAACCATAATACGTGCACCATGGATTCCATAAGGGAATATTGGATAAAGAATATGGTTTGTAGGCGTTGCCTAAAGGTCATAAAGCAAGAATTGTATGATTTGGGCATTACCATACTATCCCTTGAACTTGGGAAACTTACGGTAAAGGCTCCAGAAATAGCTATTGTCGAAGCAGACCAAAAAGTGGTGGGCGTCCTCCATTCCAACGGTTTTGAAATAGCCAAAAGCGAAGAGGAGATGATAGTCGAGAAAATCAAGATCGCCTTGATTTCATTGGTCGCAGATATCCCTATCAACATTCGGGGAAAAACCTCGGACTATCTGGCTAACATAGTACATCGAGAGTACAAGGTACTGAGCAAGATTTTTTCAAAAAATGAAAATATCACTATTGAAAAATACTTCATAAAGCTGAAGATAGAAAAGGTAAAAGAGCTCATTCAGTTGCGGCAACATACCTTTTCTGATATCGCTTATTTGCTCGATTACAGCAGTGTCAACCACTTATCCAGGCAGTTTAAGGAAATCATGGGCATGAGCATGACCGACTATAAAAATGATCAAGCCTGGGAACGAAATTTCTTTGACGAAATTATATAAATAATAAAGAGAATTATGCAGACAAAGGCTTTTGGCAATAC
>NZ_LXTT01000038.1 GCF_001683915.1 Allomuricauda sp. CP2A
CCCTACAAATAGTAAAGAGGTTATATTTTTAAATTTTAAATTTTTCATAATAATTTTTTATTAGAATGTTACGTTTAATCCTATCAAATAATTACGAGTGGTAGGCCTGTTCGTTCCAATAGTCGGAATTCCATCTGAGATCTGGGTAGTATTTACGGCTACGTTTTGACGGTTTCCATTATTGTCGACTCCAGAGTTGGTCTCATGATCCATTCCAGATTCTTTTGTGAAATCCGAGAATAGTACAAATGGGTTTTGCACCGTTCCATACAAACGAAGGTTTTGAATTCCTAAGTTCTTCAAGAAATCCTGCTCAAAGTTGTACCCCAATGTAATGGTCCTGACTTTAAGGAAAGAGCCATCAAAATAACCCAAGGTGCTTGCATATTTTTGGTTGTCACCACTTTGCACACCTCCGGGGGCAGGGTACTTGGCGTCCGTGTTGGTGGGTGTCCAATAATCAACACGCACGTTGTTCCTTCTTCCTGTAAGCAAGTTTAGGTATCCGTTGGAACTGTACAATGTACTGACCACAATACCTCCTTTTTGGAAGGTTCCTACAGTACTAAGGTCAAAATTCTTGTATCTAAAATTCATATTAAATCCACCTTGAAAATCAGGGGTTGGATCTTGTACAATCCTATCCTCGGAATTAATGGCCCTAACAGGAGATCCATCAGGGTTATATTCCCCGGTGTACTGCACTTTTATCATTCCTTCATTACCACCTGGTTCCAATATGTCCAAATATTGGTAATCTGGATCTGACTCATTCCAAAGACCTAATCTTTTATGGTCAAAAATAACATTGATCGGAGAGCCAACGAACCAAAGTTGCCCTACATTTTCATCTTCACCAGTGGCCAAGGATGTAATCTCATTTCTGTTTGCGTACACGTTAATGCCTGCATCCCAAGTGAAATCGGGAGTATCTATGATGGTTCCATTAAGTGCTATTTCCACACCCCTATTTTCCGTAGCACCAATATTGCTGGTCACATTTGCAACACCTGAAGTTGCTGGCAGCCCTAAATCATAAAGGATATCCTTGGTCTTTGTAATATAGTACTCCACGGTACCAGACAATCGATTGTTAAACAATCCAAAATCCAAACCGTAGTTCCATGTTTCAGAGAACTCCCATCCTAAACTGGCATTAGGTATTTTGTCCACATAGTAACCTGTGGCAAACGTATTCCCAAAATTATAGTTGATGTCCTCCAAACGTCCTTGGGTAGAATATGGTGCTATGGCTTGGTTTGAGGTTTCTCCGTAACCTGCTCGAAACTTCAATAAGTTAACCCAATCCACATTGTCCATAAAGGCTTCATTGCCAACATTCCAACCTAAGGATACCGCAGGATAGGTCACCCATTTATACCCAGGGGCCAATCTTGATGATCCATCGGAACGTAGGGTGGCTGTAAACAGGTAGCGGTTGTCATATTGGTACATGACCCTACCCATATAGGATAACAGTCCTGTAGACTCATAATTGGTGCCATATCGGGTGATGTTTTCCGCCAAAGATGCATCCAAGTTGTAAAATAGGAAGTCTTCATTGGGGATGTCTTGGACGGCAAGTCCAACATTGTCAAATTCAGTTTTTTGTGAAGAGAAAAGCCCCACAAAGTTTACCTGATGCTTGTCCGCAAAGGTTCTGTCAAACAGTATTTGATTTTCAATGACATAATCCCGTGTTAAAGAAGCGTCATAGCTTGCATTAGATCTACTTTGGGGATTGTAGTTGAAAACACCCACCCCGGTAAAGTTGCCATCTCTACTTGTACGTAGGTTCAAACCTATGTTAAGGCGGTATTTCAATCCCTCAACACCTGGGATTTTAACCTCTCCAAAGATATTATTGTAGGTACCAAAATCCAATTGATCGTTATACCGTCCTTTTCCGGTCTGGCTTACCTCTCTTCGGGTAGGAATCCAAACATCATCAGCTTCGGTCTGAAGACGGACAGGAATTATAAAATCCCCATTTTCGTCATACGGGCTTAATAGCGGCGAGGCATCTATATTGGCACCGACAATACTACTGGTTTTGTTAAAGTTCATAACCGAGTTTACACCAAAACGAAAAGCGCCGACTTCCTGGTCAACGTTTATTCTTAAGGAGTATCTCTGGAACGAATCGCTTGGCAGCACGGAGGTTTCCTTAAAGTACCCCATACCTATATTATATGAGCCATTTTCGGTACCACCCGTAATGCTAACGTCATGGCTGGTCTGGAGACCTGAGCCATATATCAAATCTTGCCAATCGGTATCATTTTCAAGGCTTTCATCACCTCCCAAACCATAAATTGGAGTTCCGCCGTTGTTGGCAGCCACGTCTGCACGTAACTGGGTAAGTTCTGCAGCGTTCATCATTGGGAATTTGCTGAAAATTTCCTTGGTGGCATAATACGAGTTGTAAGTAACTCTTGCTTTTTGGTTTTTTGTACCGGTCTTAGTGGTTATGAGAATAACCCCGTTTGCACCCCTAGAACCATAAATGGCCGTAGCAGATGCATCCTTTAAGATGTCCAAGCTTTCAATATCATTGGTATTGATGTCACTTAGACCTCCAGAAAATGGAATCCCGTTAAGAACAATCAACGGGTCATTGTTTCCTGTCAGCGAACGCACACCACGAATACGAATTTGCGGTGAGGCTCCTGGGCTGGTGTCGGTAGTTGATATCTGCACACCGGGTGCCCTACCTTGAAGGGCTTGTGTGAAGTTGGCGGATTGAACTTCGTTCAATTCCTCCCCTTTAATGGACACCACAGAACCTGTAACAGATTCCTTCCTTTGGGTACCGTAACCAATTACCACAACCTCGGACAATTGTTGGGTGTCTTCGGCCATTTGAACGTTCACGGTAGATCTTCCATTAATCGCAATCGTTTGAGTAACGAATCCAAGATAACGAAACTCAAGGGTGGCGTTGGAAGCCGCCTCAATTACGTAGTTCCCGTCAAAGTCGGTTGTTGTTCCGTTTGTTGTGTTCTGTACAACTACACTTACCCCGGGAATAGGTGCGCCAGAATTATCGGTCACAGTACCAGTCACCGTAATAGTGTTCTGCGCGAAAGCAGTAGTACAAAAAACAAATAACAAAAAGCTTGTTAGGTACAAATGCAAAGGTGATGACCATTTGCTATTTGTAAAAACAAATAATGAATTTTTAGTCATGTTACTAAGTTTTGATTTTGTTCAGTTAATTAATTCTATTATGACAAAAAAGAGTGCATAATATTTAGGATGTGATAAAT
>NZ_LXTT01000049.1 GCF_001683915.1 Allomuricauda sp. CP2A
AAATCTATTTGTGAATTAAACAAATTTAATTGATTGAGAAAGAAACAATTGTTGATGTAAAAAATACTTTTATTTGTTATTTACATCATTTAATTTGTTCTAAAAAACTTTTTATTATATTTTTAAGTCAATTTTTATTGACTTTGTATGCAAATAAATTAGAAGCCATGAACAAAAGCTACACCAAATCAGACCTGGAACAAATCATAGGCCTACAACAAGAAAGTTTACAAGCCCTACAAAAGGCATTGGGCAATTTGCGACACCAAAATGAACGTTTGGAGCGCAGTAACCAAAAACTAAGAAAAAAGATTTCTGAATATGAGTAGAAAAAGTGGGATATACTGGATTCGAACCAGTGACCTCTGCCCTGTCAAGGCAGCACTCTAAACCAACTGAGCTAATATCCCATTAAAAAGCGGTGCAATATCGGAAATTTGTCGCCAATCTCCATATTCTGCCGAATTCTTTTGTGTTTCATGGAGGGAAATGTGCAGTAATTGTTCTTTTCAGCTTGGGATACAACAACCGATTTAAGGCTCATGTTGTAATTCCATTGTGTACATTTCTTCTTGATTTTGTTGTTTTTCATAAAATATGTCAATTTTTCGTCAACTTATTTCATGACAGGACAATTCTTAGCTTTTACCAAAAAAGAACCCTGCTGAAAACAACAGGGTCCCAATGTTTATATATGGTTTTGAAAGTTAATTTTGAGTAGATATTTCTGGGTTGTTTTGAATTTCTGACTGTGGAATTTCAAAGGTCAACCTTTCATCATCATAGGTGATTGCCACACCTACATTGGAAAGGTGGTTGGAACCTCTAACCACAGTTCCTTGATTTCTTTTAAGGGACAAGTAGCTTTTGCCTTCTCCCCAAAGCTCAATTCGGGTTTGCAAGTAGATTTCGTCCATAAGTGCTTGTCCAGAAAGGCCATCGATGTAGGCTGTGCTTGGCAACCTTTCATCCAACAGAGCTTTAAGCATAGTACGAGCACTTGCATCATCCCCAGATTTAGCAGCTGCCTCGGCATGCAATAAATACATTTCTGATACCCTGAGATATACGTAGTCAGTTGTTATATTGGCCTGGCCCCCTATAACCTTTTCCGGGGCATAGAATTTATTTAAAGGCATCAAATCTGTATAATCACCTATAGGTTCTGCAAATTGTGATTTTCGGACATCATCTGAAGGAATGGCAGCATACAAATCAGAATCCATAGCTTTAGCATCTCCGGCCCAAGCATAGCTATAGGTATAAAGATCCATTTGGCCCCACCACGAAACAAGCCCAAGACCCGCATCTACAGTAAGGTCAACACCCCACATCCATCCAGGTGTGTTCAAGTCATTGAATCCTTCCAGAACTTCATTTGAATTCATAAGTGCATACCCCCCATTGTTAATAACATCAGCGGTTAAATCCATTACTTGTTGGTGGCTATCACCTTTAGATGCGAGCACATAGGCCAAAATACCTTGGGCAACAGATTTATCAACCTTACTTTTGGAATCTCTTGCAAAGTCATTCAACAAAGAAATTGCATCATTCAGGTCCTTTTCCATCAATGCATATATCTCATTTGTTGTGACTTTGGGTCCATTCAAATCATCTGGGCTGTCATAAATAGGCAAAATTTCCGCCGATGGATCATAGGAATTGGAAAAATACTGGGTCAAATAAAAATATGAATGGGCACGGATGGCTTTTGCTTGGCCCATTAGATATTTATTTTCTTCCAATTCAGGTACCACATCATTTCCTCCCAATGCATCGATAACCAAATTTGCTGAACGAATAATACGGTAGTAATACCTCCAAACAATATAGTTTCTTGTCCTTGTAAAATCTGTAGTAGCTTGAAACTCTGTTATGTCTGCTCTGTACCAACCATAAGTGCTTACCGAAAGGGCCATGTCGCCCGAAAGCATATCACTATAAATATCATAGCCTTTGTGGCCAAAGTCATCGTGTCCAGTGGTTCCACCACTGCCCGGATCGAACATAGTTGAGTAAATCCCTGATATTGTTCCCTCAATTACGGCTGGGTTAACCGCCGCTGCTTCACCAACTTGTTCTTGTGTCAAGAATTCAGACGGTTGGTTGTCCAAAAAATCTTTTTCACAGCCCACCAATAACAACAGGAAGGCTATAACCGAAAACTTTATATTACAATTTTTCATAATCTTTTTTCTAAAATTTAACTCTTACACCTAAGGTTACAGTTGTTAAAGGAGCATAAATCCTCCTTGCAGAACTACCATTCTCCCTTACAGATGGATTAAAACCTTGTCTAGCAGTCTTGATGGCCAAATTGTCTCCTGACACCCAAATATTTACACCTTTTAATCCTATTTGGTCAATATTCCTCTTTGGAAAAGTGTATCCAATTTTGGCATTGTTAAAGGCTAAGTAATCTGTACTGATCAACCATCTTGTTGTTCCTACTCTTTGATCTTGGCCAGTGGCATCGTCCAAACGTGGAACATCTGTTACGTCTCCTGGGGTTTGCCATCTCTGGGCAATGTCCTTGTGGAAATTGGTTGAGGCTGCGCCAAAGTTATCGCTCATCAATTCTGAATACTGGTTATCCATTGCCCAGCCACCCAAGCTGTAGGTAAATTGGGCAGAGACATCAAAATTCTTTACTTGGGCTGCCAATCTGAATGCACCTATTAAATCTGGAATTCCTGATTTGCCCACGTATTTCTGGGTGGCATCAGCATAAGTCTTGGTTGTTTGTCGCTCTACATTGGCGTCGGGGTTCTCATCTAGATAGGCCATCATATCGGAAATTCCATCTTCACCGTCATCCAAAGAACCGTTGCCATTAGTATCATTGAAGTACTGATAATACATACCAACACCATCCTCTGGATCTACACCGGCCCATTCCCTGATATAGAAATCATAGATTGAGCTTCCTTTGGAGTACCCATATGGAGATGCTGAAGTGTCCAAAATTCTTGGTTCTCCTGTGGATGGCTCTAGGGGCATTGTTAAGATTTCGTTGTTCACACGTGAACCGTTGATGGATAGGTCCAATTTGAAGTCTTCTTTGTCAAAGATGTGTCCGGTAAGGTCAAATTCGATACCTTGGTTCATCAATTCACCATCATTTACGGTAACAATTGCAATACCTTGCGACGGACCAACCCTTCTCGAGAAAATTAGGTTATCTGTCTTTTTACCATAGTAGTCAACAACTCCATCCAAGAACCTTCCCAAACCAAACTCAATACCGGCCTGGAACATTTTGGATGTTTCCCAAGTTAGATCTGGGTTTCCGTTATCTCTGATGGAAAGGGAAATCTGATCATTAAGGTTGTTGATGTCATAGGTGTCATAAGCTACATAGTAATCTTCGTCAACTGCTTGATCCCCTGTAAGACCATAAGATCCTTTCAATTTTAGAAAATTGAAAAAACTATTGTTTGACATGAACTCCTCGTTGGAGATAACCCAAGCAGCACCAACAGAACCGAAAGTACCCCATTTCTCATTGATAAATCTTGAGGAACCGTCCCTACGCACGGAAGCTGTCAAGAAATACTTCTTATCATAGTCGTAGTTAACTTGTCCAAAGTAAGACTCTATACTATATCCCCTTGAAAAACCCGTAGGTGGTCCCTGAGAAACAACAAAGTTGTTCAATTCATAAATATCAGGGTGTACGGCCAACCTTTTGGAGGCAACACTTTGCTCTCTTTCAAATTGGTTATTTTCATGAGCCACTAGGGCTTCGAAAGAGTGGCTTCCAAACTCGGTTTGGTAGCGAAGGAGTTTAAGAAAGTTTATTGTCAAGAAATTCCTATCTCTTTGATACAAGTCACCACCCGTGGAAATACCTCCACCATAGAAGGGATTTGAAAAGGATTTGTAGCGTTCTGTGGCAAACTGTGCTCCAAAACGGGTCTCAAAAGTCAAACCTTCTGCTATGTTCACGTTAACTGAAAAGTTGCCGTTGACTTCATGCCGGTTTGTACCTACAAAATCATACAAGGCAGAAGCAATTGGGTTCAATTGATCGGCATTTGGTCTTGATCTATACCCTGAAGCGGTACCATAGTCATATTGGTAGCCTCCAAAAATATTATCCTCTACCAACTGGTAATTGTCATCCCTTAAGAAAACAGGAAAGATGGGTGCCATTTTGTCGGCAAACTCAAAAAGGTTTTCAGAACCTACAGTTTGACCATTGTTTTGACTTTTGGAGTATGCATACCCGGCGTTAACACCCACATTCAACCACTTCTTAACTTGTGAATCGGCATTTAAGCGGGCTGTATATCTTTTGTAGCCTGTGTTGATTGCGTAGCCATTGTCATCTAAATATCCTATGGATGTGAAATATTTACTTTTATCGTTGCCTCCACCCATTCTAAGATTGGTCTCTGTTCTAATGGCTGAATCAAATGCTAAATCAGCATACCTTTGTGGAGTATATCTTCTTACAACACCTGGTCTAACAGTGCTGGTTAAAGGGTCTATCAATTCACCGCCATCTGCTACTTCCCACATATTATAACCCGGGTGAACATAATTTGCAGTAAACAAATTGGCATTGGCAAAAGCAACTGGGTCATCTTCACCATCCAGGGCAGCTCTGTTGCGGATACCTTCCCAAACGTAACCGATATACTCCTCAGGGGAGGTTATCACATTATACCTTGGGATCAACTGCATGTTGAAACCGGATTTTACATCAACCTCAACAAAAGATTCATCGACAGAACCTGTTTTAGTGGTGATTAGAATAACGCCGTTTGCTCCACGAGAACCATAGATAGCCGTAGCTGTGGCATCTTTTAGTATGGTTGTACTTTTAATGTCTCCAGGGTTAATGGAGTTGATACTGCCTGTAAAGGGAACTCCATCAACAACATATAATGGATCTCTATTACCGTTGACTGAACCATACCCCCTAATACGAATTGTAGAGGAAGTTCCAGGTTGCCCGGATTGGTTGATTACCGTTACACCTGCGACCTCACCTGCCAATGCCTGCGATACATTGGAGAATGATTTCACTTCCAAAGCCGCAGCCTCAACAACGGACGCTGTTCCTGCAAAGGCTTGTCTTGTAGTTGTCCCATAGCCGACCACTACAACTTCTTCCAAGGCTTGGGCATCTTCTTCCATCTGTACATTAACAACGTAAGAGGTTCCGACTGTTCTTTCTGTGTCTTTTTGCCCTAGATAACTGAAGTACAACCTTTGCCCTTCAGAGGCCTCGATGGAGTAGTTGCCATCAAAATCTGTTTGAGTACCTGTTGTGGTTCCAACAACAACAATGGACACGCCAGGAAGTGGCAGTCCGTTTTGATCGGTCACGGTACCTGTGACCTGGTTTTGTTGCGCAAGTGCTACCGTAAAACTACAGATAAACACTAATGCCATCCAATAAATTTTTGATTTCATAAAAGTTAATTAAGAGTTAGTTATTGCAACCGAACAAGGCAGGAGATAAATCTTAAATTTTGTAGGCTAATTCAAATAATCTTCAGTTATAAAATGAAAACTAAAATCTTGGGAAGAGTAAGGTTTAGAGCTCCTACTTTGAACATTGCACTCCAAAAAAAACAAAAGAAATAAAAGGCGATGTAAATGCTTAACAACCTTTACACCATGGCCGAACCAAATTAACATTCAAGGCGGTATTGATTCCTTACGGCCATTGAAGGTGTTGATTTTCAATCAAGAAGGCAGCTATGAAAGTCTAGTGGCAAGTGAAGTACTACTGGAATAAGTATGAGGGCTATGTTGTTTGTTGGATAATTATATTAAGAAGTAAGGGTAGGGGTATTTAAGCCGCATTATCAATAAACTCGGTTGGAGTAGTCCTTGTGATTTTTTTGAATGCCTTATAAAATGAAACCCGATTATTGAAACCACATTGGTAAGCAATATCTGATATGGAATAAGATAAATTATTACTAATGCTTGAACTCAGCTTATTTTTGGCTTCTTCAATTCTATATTGATTTATATAATCATAAAAACTCATCTTAAAGTTTTCATTGATAACTTGCGAGGCATGATGCCTTGAAATATCAAGAAGTTCAGCAATATCATCTAACCGTAGTTCATGATTCAGATAAGGTTTTTTGGTTGCCATCAAGTGCTCAAGTTTGCTTTTCAGTTCAAAAGAAAACGATTCAGAAAGTCCGGTTTTTTCATATTTAAGTTGCTTCTGGTTAAAAGATGAAACTGAATTCCGTTGTCTCCTACTACCATCTGGATGAGTAATACATAAGTAGATCAGAGTCGCAAAAAGCAGCAATTGCGTAAAAAAAGCACACACAAGTAGTAGGCTATAAAATTTCTCACCTAATCGAAGCCAATAGTAAAAGGTCAACAAAACTGTTTGAACAAATAAGAACGAAACGACTAAAAGCAACCTTTCCCTAAATGGCTTTTCCTTTTCTGAGGAAAGTAAAAAAAATGCCATCAGTAGTCCAAAAATTGAAAAAAATAATAATATGTACTTCCAAAAGGACATAACATGTGTTTTTGGAAGATTTTTGAATTAGCCTTATTCTCCTAGGTCAAAAATGATAAAAATGTAAATTGGATAGGAGGCGTAATTGACGAAACCCCTGTTTGGGTTTATAGAAAAGGGTTCTTGCTCTTTTTTAGATACTTAGAGTACTATTTCCGAAAGCCCAATTACGGTTTTGAACCCCATATCATTAAAAATAGTTCAATGTCTGCTCATCTCCCGCAGTCAGAATAAAATTCCCGCCCCATGCTTTTGATGGCACCTGGATATTCTGGAAAAAGTTGTGGTTTTACCGTTGGAATTTGAAGGATATTGGACATTATAGCTTCAGTTGGTCCATGAGCGATTGAAATTCATCCAATCCAACGGCATTGACCATTTTTTCCGTGAGGGAAGAAATAACCTGAACAAGGTCTTGCCTGTTGAACCGCTGATTTCGATAGGCGGGTATGGCCTCCTTGCTACTCTGCTTCTGGTTGAGGTGCACAAAATAAGGGGATTCTTTGAATGAAGAATCAAAACCCACCTCATTATCTTTTCAAAACCTATTTTCGGCTATTGCATAAAATAATGGCTTATCGAAGCACCAAGACCTACCAATTGATGAATGCCCCTAATCAATTGATGAATGAAAAAATGAGGTGGAATATTTGGGTTATGAATCTTTAGGAAATGAAGAAAACTTCAACTACAAAATGGGGAGATATGAAATCGAAGCTGTAATCCCTACTCTTTCAAAGCGGTGCAGAAATCTGTCACCAATCTCCATATTCCGCCGAATTCTTTTGTGTTTCATGTAAGGTAATGTGGAGCAATTGCCCTTTCTCCAACTTGGGTTTTAGGATGTCGTAAATGACTTTTACAAAATATTCCGTGGTAGGAAAAATACCCTCGAATTCTGGACAATCTTCATTCAAGTTCTTATGATCAAACCGTTCTTCAATCTCATCTTTGATCAAGCTTCCCAGTACGGCCAAGTCCATCACAAAACCAGTATCTGGGTCCACCTCTCCCCTAACCCTGACTTCCAAATCAAAATTATGCCCATGATAATTGGGGCTGTTGCACTTTCCAAAAACAGCAATGTTCTTTTCTTGGCTCCAATTAGGATTATGGAGCCGATGGGCGGCATTAAAATGGGCTTTTCTGCAAATGGTGACAATCATACTGCAAAGCAAATAAAAAAGACGATAACCATTGGTTATTCATTCACAAAATTGATAGGTCCTATGTTAAATGACCTTCTACCCTCGCCTATATGGAAGCAAATGAGGGCTTCACAGTCCTTTCATGAGGGGACAAACTCTTTTCAACCTTGGAATCAAACCCATGGAAGTTTCTTTCAAGAATTGAATATAGGGGTTCAGGTGTTTCACTATCAATGGAAACCTGCCCTCCATCGGGGTCAACCTCAACAGTAATCAACGAGCGGTATTCCATCAAGTGCTCGGCTTCCCTAATAAGAATTAGGATTACCTGAAGTTCCACTGCATATTCCAAGTTTAAAAGATGCAGGGAATTTTGCTGATTGATTTTTCCAGTTGATTTCCAATTGATTTTCACTGTATCCTTTTCTACAAAAAAACTTCTTGTTGGATTAATTTACAATTATTAAACGTTAAATTAACATTGAAATGGTTGTGAAAATACACTTTTGAAAAGTGGACCCCTTAATATCAGGCCACACACTAAGTCATGGAAACAAAAGACCTCCGAAAATTCGGAGGTCTTTCAATTGTTGTGGGCGCTGAGGGATTCGAACCTAATTCGCCAACCCTTATGTTTATTACGTTTTTCCTTGCCTATGCTTTTGCTGCTAACCGAATTACAGACCACTTTTGGTAACCTTACTTCGTAGATGTCAAATCTAACTATAAAATATTAAACAAACATATACACCAACTAAACACTAAAATGAGTCGGGATGACTGAATCATCGACGAAATCTTATATTGCCGAAAATCATAGTTTTACCCTGTAACCTTGAAGG
>NZ_LXTT01000057.1 GCF_001683915.1 Allomuricauda sp. CP2A
GTCATATGCTTTATGTAATAAATATGTATTTATAGAGTTGGTTATTTAAAATGGAATTTTATTGGTGCAGTAATAATTTATTTGAACTTTAAAGGTGTTTGACAAAATTCATGCGTTTGCCCAGAACCCTAACGATAAAAATCTCGCCAACGCCATCGAATTGGTAGAAAATGACATGGGCTTCATAGCTGTAGTATTTTAATGAGCCGGAAATGGTCGATGCATCTTTTGCCAATTCTGGACGTCCGGCCAGTTCCTCCAAAAAACTTTCCAAATTCAATAAGTACTTGGTAGCCTGATCAGGGCCAAAAAACTTTATTCCATACTTATATATGCCAACTAAGTCGTATTGGGCCCTTGTGGATAAATTATAGTTCCCCATTATCAACTTTTGCGATAATGTCACTTATTTTCAGATTACTTCTGCCGCTTTGTAAACCTTCATCGATTGCCGCCTTAAGCTCCAAGAGCTTCATGTTCTCTTCCTGATCCTTTCTTACCAGATCCCTTATATATTCACTGTCATTGGTAAAATCACCTGATTGAACCCTAAGCTTTATCCAACCATCTTGTTGATTTGTAAAAGTGATCGATTTTCTAACTGTTTCCATAAACTTTAATTTGGTGATGCAATATAATACTTTTTTGCACCACTATAAAGATGGAACTTTAAATGGTGAAGAAACGGTGGCGGGATATCATTGGAAACGGAAAAAAGTGGATATGTTAAAATTATATATAAGTTATTGATTCATATTTAATTAATTCTAAAATCAAGGTGGTTTTGCAAATCTGTCCTATACTGGAAAAAAACGGATTGTGTATACAACCTTAGCCAGAAAAAAATGAGCATAGTTAAACAGGTAATAACATGCAGTTATACAGTATATCGGAGTGAAATATTAAGTGGGATGATTTTCCCGTTTTTAATGGTTCTCAGTATCCGTCCTTTCCACCAGGCCATTAACATAAGGAATTACTCATGACCAACAGGCCAATTGTCAAAAATGCTTTCATCGAGGATGTTTGAGTTAGTGAACCGGTTCCGGGACCTTAATCGATGGCCAGGCCTGTGTTCTTTTCAAACGGTGGAAATTATATAAAAAACCAACATGGCAAGAGTGTGTGGCTGGGACAATTAATAACCAGTACACATGGATAGTAGTCCCGGACGGTATGGTTACTTTTTGAGCTTTTTGAATTCCCTTTTGGATGCCTTTAATATCTTAATGAGTTCTTTCTTTTTCTGATTGCATGTTGACTTTGATATTTCCTCTTTCGTACGAAACATTAAAGATTCACAGTAAGCTATTCTATATTTTTTTGAAAAATGTATGATCCTTCTGTATAAGGGGTCGATTTGAGGTAATGTTGATGAAGAAAAATATTTCGTTAAAAACAATACGGAACTTTTTAATTTAATCTTTGTTCATAAGGCCACAATTTTTATACCAAGAATGATATGGGAAATGTAGGCCGCACAATGGAAATTTTTATTGGGGGGTTATATTCTGCTAAGAACGACAATAGGTGAAGCTCGAGTCCAAAGATGCGTGTTGAAAACCATGGTAGCCCAAAAGTTCTTTAAAGTCAATCACTTGGACAACGTAAAATTATGGTCCATAAATAAGAATTTAGCTCTAAAATACATTTAAAGCTTCTTGAAAATAATGCCTAAAACATGAAACAGAAGCCATTTATTCAAAAACGCCAATGTTTTAGGTCTTTGCTATTCATTGAAAATGAAAAAGGCGCAAAAACCAAATGCCGTGTTGTGATGTTGATTCTCTACAAATAAGGCATACCGTATATACTGCATTTGCTGGGAAACTGCAAAAACACTGGATATAGATATATCCGTGAACGGTCCTTTACTGAAATCAAAGTGGCTTTTTTAACTTCGCCACCATAAATGACTCCATCGCTAGTTCATCCAACGGTTTTTCAATGAACGAAGCAACATTAGGCAGACCATTGGCCCTATCCCTGTCCCCAGGGTTTATGGAAGACGTCAAAACATGAATCTCCACGCTTGTTTCAACCGTTAAGGAATTCACCGCTTCAAGAAACTCCCAGCCGTTCATCACCGGCATATTGATGTCCAAAAAAACAATATAGTGCCTGTCCGGATTGTTCTTGATATGTTTAAGACCTTCCAGACCGTTATAGAATATGGTAATGGGAATGCCCTTTATTTTCTGCTCGATCAAATTTTGATTTAAAAAATTGGTGATGGCATCGTCATCGATCAATAATATTTCCTTTGTCATTTTGAAAATTTTTATTGGTTATCTCTATTACTTTATGTAGTTCACGGTCAATTTCATCGATGGAGGTTGAAATAATATCCAACAGGTCCTTTGTTGAGAAAACTTCTTCTCCATAGCTTCTATGATGGATCAATAGGGACATGATCCTGGTCAGGGGCGAACGGATGGCATGTGACTGCAGCCAGGCAATTTCCGTAAGCATTTTGTTCTGATCCTTAATTTTTTCCATTTGTTCCCTTGCCTCTGTAACATCCATTGCTGAACCAATGGTTTTAATAGGGTTATTGTGGCAATCCCTCTGGACATAAAAACTATCCAGAACATAACCTATGGAGCCGTTTTCGGATATGGTCCGATACTCGATGGCCCAATCCTTCTTTTCAGACTCGTACAAATGGTTTTCTAGGGTATTCCAGACATGTTCCCTGTCTTTTGGATGGATTCTTTTGAACCAATCATTGTCTATTTCAAAGGGCTGTTTGGTTATTCGTTCCTCCACTCGATCAATAACTTGGCAATATAATAAGGTTTTGGATTGATGGTCAAGTTCCCAAATGACCTGTTTACTGGCCGACATGGCCAATAGGAACCGTTCCCTACTTATCCTTAATTGCAATTCATACTCCTTCTCTTGGGTAATATCCCGGACCGTTCCTTCAATATGCAGTGGTTCCCCTGAGGATTCATCGATGGCCATTTGGATTTCTTGGTGCACCCATTTAACGGTCCCGTTACCAGTGATGATCCTATGTTCAAATTTTGTAATGACGCCTGGTTCCAAATGGATGTTGGGATTTTCCTCGATAAGGTATCGGTCTTCTGGGTGGAAGGCTTTGGTGACATTTTCCATGGTCGGAAGGAAATTTTCAGGGGTATATCCAAAAATCCCATAGGTTTCCGGGCTCCACTCGCTAAGTTCCGAACCGAAATTTCTATACCAATAACCAATTTTAGCTATTCGATGTGCCCGGTTGAGTCTGGTGTTTGAAACCCTTAAAGAATGCTCAAGTTGCTTTTGGTCGGTGATATCCTTGGCTACTGCCAATACAAGTTCATGGTCAACATTGGCAGTACTTGACCATATGAACCATTTTTCCGTATTGTTTTTGGTCAACATACGCATTTCAACACCATCAGTTCTTCCCGAACCTCGGCGATTGGGCAACACTTGGTCCAATTTGTCCTGATCGGATGCATGGATAAAGGCTTCAAATGCCATTCCCACAATTTGTGTTTGATTTTTGCCTATTGCCTTGGAGAAGGCTTTATTGGCCTGTTTTATTCTCCCATCAAAACCAATGATGCAAAAGGGATCCGGTGAGAGCTCAAAAAACTCCAAATATTCCGCTTGGACCATTTTTTGTTTGATGGTCCCACCTATTTGGTGGCCAATTCCCTCAACAAGATATAAGATATCATTCAATTCCACTTTTGGTTTCTTTGCAAATAAAAGGAGACATCCAATGGATTCTTGGCCCGAAAGTATGGGTAGGCCAATGCAGGTTCTGAGCCCAAACTTTTTGGCGAAATTTGATCGAACAAATTCTGGGTTCTTGTCAAAATCATCCCAGATCATCAATGCATTCGCCCGTTCGATTTTGCCTTGTATTCCCTTCTCCATTGAAAAATAATCCACAGGCATGGGTTGCTTCAAAAAAAGTTCCCCACTCTTCCCACTGCTGGCTTGGCCTAGCAGGTTAAATTTGGCCCCGTCCCTTGATTTTAACCACACCTCAGCGGCTTGTATTTCGCACACTTCGACCAATTTTTCCATGATGGCATCAAGGCCGTCCCGAAGGTTTCCCTTTTTTCCAAAAGCTTTAACGAGGTCCAGCCAAAGCTCTTTTTTCAATTTGGACCTCATCCTTTCGGTAATATCTTTGGAATTCATGACAATCCCCTGAATGTTGGGCGTGGCCAAATGGTTGCTCCAAATGGATTCGATCCACTTCCAGGTTCCATTGGAATGTTTGAATCGGAATGGTTCGATCTCAACATGTTCGACCTCTTGTACCATTTCGAGGGCCTTCCTTAACCGTGGTATATCGTCTTTGGACAATCGATCAAAAAAACAAGTGTCCATCAAATCATGGGTTGAATACCCCAATTGGTTGTTAAAAGATGGGGAAGCATAACGGTAGATCCCGTCCGTATCCACGATGGAGATCAGATCGGTTCCATTCAGTACAAGACTTTTGAACCTACTTTCGCTGTTCTTCACTTTGTCCAACACATCCGATTGATTGATCAAATGGGATAGATTTGTGGTAAGTGTGTTCAACAATTGCACTTCTTCTTTCGTCCATTTCCTTTCCATATCATGGTCCTCCAAGCCGATAAACCCCCTGAAAGTGCCAGATGAAAAAACAGGAAGAGCCAATAATGACTTTAGGCTTTCTGTTTTCAAGGTTTCCGCAAGATTGGGTTCGGAGACCTCCGATCGGTTCATCGAAAAGACCCTTCCCTTCCTCAAACGCCCAATAAGGTGCTGCAGAAGGGGAAAGGGCAAGGCAGGGTAACCATCGGGATCGGAACTTATTTTAGGGTCCCTGTCGGTCTTAATTTTCATTAACGTGATCCTATCATGTTTTGAATCGCTCCGAAAGAAATAGACCCGGTGGATTTTCAAGGTCTCCAAAAGCAATGTAAAACAAACATCCAATGCTTTCAACCAATCCGGGTTTCGAATCAAATTGTTGTTCATATCCGAAATGGCCTGGAAAAGTCGGTTTTGGGAAAGCAACCTTTTTTCGTACTCCACGGTATCGGAAATATCCATGGCTATGACAAGTTCAGCTGCTCTACCTTTGTATTGGATGAGATTGCCTTTTAGGAATACCGGGAAAACCGTACCATCCTTTTTCTTATGGCGATAAAAGCCTTCTTTGTAGGTATCCTTTCTACCTTTGGCATTCTCAATGGCTATCTGTAGCTTGGGAATATCTTCTTTAGGTCTAATGGCTTTAAGGGTCATACGGAGAAAACGGCCTTTTGTAAAGCCATACTGTTGGATAGCAGCATCATTGACCTTTAGAAAACGAAGTGTCTCAAAATCATAAATCCACATGGGGTGTGGACAAAAATCAAAAATATGGTCTTCCGATAAACTGGAAGCATCTAGGATGGGGGACATTCCTTTGAGGTTGGTTTAAGAAGTTTGGGATAATCGAAACGGTTGGATAACCAAACGTCACTGGTAAAGAATTAAGTTCTGAAGCATGTTGCCTATATGGATATGGTTGGTTTACTAAATTGAAATTCCAAGTCCCAATGAATTTTATCCGTAACGGATTTTAATCACAAATATTTTAAAATTATAAATTAAGTTTAATAAAATCAAATGAATTTTAACCATGCATCTCTTTGTTTCTTCTCGGAAAAAAGTCGTAGTTGATCCCTACTATCCCTATTTTACGACCGAAGGGTAATGATGTGATACTCCTTATGTACATCCAAAATGATATCTTTTTCTGAGAATTCTACACTTTGAAATAAACATATCCCAAAAGAAATCAAACTAGTCATTAATATCACAGTTATCGTTGTTTTTTCTTTTACTTACTGGTATCCGTTCTCATATGAATATCGACTACACTAATAATTCTTCAATCTCTGTTAGCCCTTCCAGACAAAACAAGTGTAGTTAAAATTTGAACTAAAAGGACATCCTATTTTAAATGTTTATACCGAATCGTGGTTCCATGGTCAAAAGCATAACGGATTTTTATGGTGCCATACCCATTGAACCCAATGATTTGAGCTTATTCGGGATTTGAAACATGTATGGGATTGCTACAATTCCCTTTATGTGCCATAAACCCGAATGCCGAATTGGAATCAGGCTCCTCTTTATAAACCAAGTATTCACAGCCTTCAAAAACAATGGTCTCAAAATGGTCTTTGGGAATACTTGAGGTCTTGCCCTCAATAGTATTGGACAAAGAATCTTCAACCCGTTGTCGTTCCATAAGCATTTGCTCATAGTCCCTGTCCTTGCATGAGGCCGTGAACAATGGTACAGTCAACATTGCTAGAACGAAATTATACTTTGCCCTAATCATCTTTAAGAAATTTTTTGATGTCCTTGTTGGAACCATAGACCACAATGATGTCATCTTTGTTAAGCATACTATCGGGATTGGCGACCCCTTTTACCTTAGTGACATTTCGGGTCTTGCCCACCACGCTTCTTTCCTCGGTGTTGGCAATTGTGGTCAATACCAATAAATTGTATTCCTCTCTTATATTGCTCTCCCTTATGGTTTTGCCATGGAGCTTAGTGGGAACCTTTACCTCGACAATACTGTAATCATCGTTCAACTCAAAGGAATCCACTACTCCTTTGAGACACAATTTTTTGGCCCACCGTTCCGCTGATTCCTCCTCTGGGTGTACTATTTCATCCACCCCAATAGCGTGCAAAACCTTTTCATGAAGTTCATCAATGGACCTGCTGATCAGGCGTTTAACCTGAAAGTTCTTAAAAAGGGCAGTGGCCATCACACTGGCCCCTTTGTCCTCACCAATGGCCACAATGACCATATCGGTGTCCTCCAAAGGTAGGCCCGAAACCGTAAATTCATCAGTGGCATCCATACAGATTGTATGGGAGATACGCTCCTTGTAGTTGTCGACCCGGTTCATGTTCGTATCGATACCAATAACTTCATTGCCCTGTTCGGTCAACTTTTCCGAAAGAGATGCGCCAAAGCTTCCAAGTCCCACAATGATATATTTCATAATCAGTTCTTTTAGTTTATGGTAAGTTCCTCAACAGGATACTTATAATTTTTCTGCTTTACCTTTTTGAACACTGCAATCAACAAAGTGAGCATGCTGACCCTGCCGATGAACATGACCCCGATGATGACGAATTTGCTGGCAGCGCTCAGCTTTGCGGTTATTCCCATACTCAGACCAACGGTGCTGTATGCCGAAAAGCATTCAAAGGCGATATCCATCAGTTTTTTGTCGCTGTCAAAAATGGAAATCAGTATAACGCCAGAGCCTATTACCAGTAGGGACAATGCTATTACGGCAAAGGCACGTCGCACAGAGATCTCGGAAATCTCCCTGCGAAAGACCTCAATCCTTGATTTTCCCTTGGCCAGGCTCAAAAAATTCAGGGTGGCAATTGCGAAGGTATTGGTCTTTATGCCCCCTCCCGTTGAGGCCGGTGACGCCCCCACCCACATTAGCAGGAAGATCATCATGAT
>NZ_LXTT01000072.1 GCF_001683915.1 Allomuricauda sp. CP2A
AATGGCTGCTGCCCAACACGCACAGGTATACCTCGAGTTCCTGGATCTCTCCCGTATATTTGTCCGTTATATGGAGCTTTTTACCCGTAAAATCGATGAAGAGCTTGTCGCCCGCCTTATGGGTGAAGTGCATCACTGGCGATGTCTCTTTTGTCCATTCACGGTACCAGTACCTGAACTGGGAGAGCTTGAACCCGTCCGGGTGCTTCGCATGATACTCTTCCCAGAGCAACTGTCGCGTGACACCCGTTTTGCGGAGTTCCTTGTCAAAATAAGGGAAGTACCGCTCTAAGGTCCTCAGCTGTTCGCTCTTGGGCTTTTGGTCCGCCTTGAAGAGCCTGTGGATCTCCTCCAGGGTCATCTCCGAGACCTCGTAGGGCGTCAGCCTGTAGCACTTGAAGAACTCGATGTACTTGGCCACCGTGTTGCGGGAGATGCCAAGTTCCTTGCTGATGCGTCGCTTGCTGGCCCCCTCGCCGTACAATTTGTAAATCCTTTTTGCCTTGCGCATATCTATCTGTTTGTTCGCCATGGTCTTTTTTACAAAAGAAACCATCGCAACACTCAAATAGAATCGATCTTTTTAGTGGCTCACTTTCATCCGCCCCACTATGCTCACTTTGGTCCGCCGCGGGTGGCTCAGTTTGACCCGCCGAAGGTGGTATACTATGCCCGTTTTTTGCACCAATAGAAGCTCTTCCGCTCTCTTCCTCTCCGTGATGTCCGAAAAAAAAATGGTCAATCCTTCTTTGGATGGGTAGAACCTATTTTCAAACCATTTACCAAAAGGAGCATAGTATTCTTCCAGCTCTTGTTTTTGCTGTGTTTCAAAAGCTTTCAATGCCAAATTATAAAAGGGCGTTTCAACAATATCAGGGAATTCTGTCCAAATATGTTTACCGATCAAATTCTCCGGTGCTCTGTCCACAATAGCAGCTGCATTTCCATTGGCATACGTATAGTGCCAATCCCTATCCAAGGATATGATACCATCGCTAATACTGTTCAGGGTAAAATCCAATTGGGAAACCAATTCTTTTTCTTCTATAAAATCATTGTACTTTCTTCTGTAGTTCAATACGGAAAATACCTCTTGATTCACGGAAATATTCTGGAACGTATCTATTTTTCCGTCCGTGATATCCCTCAACAATCCAAGATGGGCTATGATATTGCCTTCCTGATCCCTAATACTTGAAGAAAAGATGGATACGGGGAAACGCCTTCCATCTTTGCGTATATGTAAAGTCTCATGTTCACCGGTCAGGCCTTCTTTTAAGGTTTTCTTAAAGCCATTACTGAAATCCTTTTTTAATTCCTCCGGCCAAAAAGGAAAAGGAGCTTCGGCACCCAATAGTTCATTCTTTTGAAAACCTGTCAATTCGCTGAGGGCGGTATTGACCATTATAATTTTTCCATCGGCGTTGGCAATAAGCAGGCCATCTCGAATGGATTCCACAAAAATATCAGAAAAGCCAAGGTCCAATTTTAATTTTTGAACCAGTGTTTTGTTAATTTCCTCCATATCAAGGACAATGTACTTTCTAACTTAAAAGATGTCTGATTGTACGTGTTAATTTAAATATTTTCGGGGGAATGAACAACATTTTATAATGAGCAAGAAGCTTAAAACAAAATATATAAGGGGATTTGTTTAGGATTTTCCAATCACATAATTCAAGACTTAATTTACTAAAAACTTTGCACCCACACAAAACTTAAGTGAAGTCTAAAAGACAGCCATGGGTACTTTGGAAAAAGCGAACCTTGTCTTTACCTCCATTTGGAACGATTAGGGCTGATCCCTGACCGATATGCCGAGTGCCAAATCATTCCCGATAAAGTTTGTGACAAAACAATTTAAATGGGCATCTGCACTTTTACCCGGGTTTTGTATTTCATTCTGGAACAATCCAGAATGTTCACTCCCTTGTGATGGCAGAAAATAAAGGGAAGACCGCATTCTTTTACGCGTTTATCTATTGGATAGAATGTTGGTTCCCATAACTATTAAGGAAAGATTGATCTTTTGAAATCGCACCACCATTTTGCACTAAATAGTTAAATTAAGACAAACGCCAATTGTGCTAAGAGGATTCAATTAAACTTCCAAAAATGGTAAGCGATTTCTTCTTTTAACCTACAAGTTATTAATAACCCCCATAGATAGTTAATCTCCAAATTTTAAAATGCATCATGGTTAATAATGACAAAATGGTCAAATTAGTTAAATTCGGCACCTCGCAATTTCGACCCTTTCAGAGACCCTATAAAATGGCAAAACAAAAAAAGTTTAGGGCTGCAATTCGTGAAAATGGCAAGGTCAAGTTTATGGCGGAAAGGAACCAGAAGCACGAATGTTGTCAATGTTGAGTTGATGCTCCATTAGACCTATGATCCAAGGATTTTTTAAAACCATCATCAAGGGACAGTTTTTTATGCGCTAAACTTCCCCAAACTTTAGGGCAATTTACAAATAGGTGGATTTAAAACAATCTTTGGTCGGATTTATACCGTATATAAAAATATGGGGCCATTCACCCCCTCAGTACATAACCATTGGAACAGAACAACACTGAATCCGTAAAGTTTCGGGACAAAGCCAATCCTGAGCGGCTATACTTTATAGATGCCCTTCGTGCCTGGGCCATTTTGATGATGCTGCAGGGACACTTCGTATCCGCATTATTGACGGAAAGCTATCGGGAAGAAGGAGGTATGGCCTATTCCCTATGGGCATATCTCAGGGGGGTGACCGCCCCTGTTTTCTTTACCGTAACGGGATTCATCTTCACGTATTTACTCTTCAAAAAATATGAAAAGGGGTGGTCAAATCCACGCGTTAAGAAGGGAATCAAAAGAAGTGGCCTCCTTATTCTCATCGGTTACGTATTGCAGATCAGGTTTGGACGATTGTTGGAAGGCTCGATCAATGCCAGTTTTGACATTGTCCACGTACTACAATGTTTGGGACTCTCCATGCTATTGATCATAGTTCTTTATTTGGCCGCCCATAAGTTCAACAAATACCTGTTCCAGATATTGTTGGGTTCCGTTACCATTTTACTCTTCCTGTCCAATGGCACCGTGAACCAATGGGAGTTTGGTTTGCTGCCCGAATGGCTATCCAATTATTTCACACGGGAAAACGGTTCCGTTTTTACCATGGTGCCCTGGTTTGGTTTTGCAACGGCAGGTGCGTGCCTATCGGGATTTTTTCATTCCCATCTCAACAAGCAAGGATTCTATCCCAAAGTATTTTTGATTACACTTTCTATCGGCATCCTATTGATTTTCCAATCCTATGAGTTCATAAGGGATATGGGAAACCTGACCGACAACCATTTTTTACATAGTGCAATTGATGACAGCTACCTTTTTGCCCGGTTGGGCGTGGTCTTTGTGATCTTTGCCATATTCATCACATTGAGAAACATTTTGGACCATAAGACCATTCTTGATATCGGGCAAAACACATTGTCCATTTATATCCTCCATGCCATGGTGCTTTACGGTAGTATCACGGGACATGGTCTTAGCCGGTATTACCATCATTCCCTATCCCTTTCACATGTTGTCCTAGGGGCCCTATTTTTTCTTATCGCCATTTGTTCTGTGGTCCTAATGGCTGATAGGAAAGTAAAGCAACTCTTTAGCTAAGATTGGTAAAGTCGAGGGTTCACCTCAAGATCTCCATCGCGGTTTATTCCTTTTCTTTTTTGAACGACGTCAAAATCCCAATGGATAGCGACAATGCAATAAATCCCAAGGAAACCCATTCCGGAAAACTATAATGATGTGCCAATATCAATTTTACCCCCACGAAGCTCAGGATGGCCACCAGGCTATATTTAAGGTGGTGAAACCTGTTGATCATATGGGAAAGGAAAAAGTACATCGAGCGAAGACCCAATATGGCAAATATATTGGAGCTGAAGACCAAAAAGGGATCGGAAGTAATGGCCAAAATGGCCGGGACACTGTCCAAGGCGAAAAGGATGTCGGAAAATTCGATGATCACCAAGGCGATGAACAAGGGCGTTGCAGCGGTAATATGGCGCAACTTAATGAAAAACTTCTGCCCTTGCATGTGTGAGGTAATGGGCATGATCTTTCTCAAATTACGATAAACAAAGGATTTCTTTGGATTAAAGGCCTTTTGCTTTGACACCGACATCTTTATGGCGGTAAAAATCAAAAAAGCGCCAAAAATATAGGTCATAAAACTGAACTTTTTGATCAGTGCCACTCCAAAGAATATCATCAGGGCCCGGAACACAATGGCCCCCAAAATTCCCCAGAAGAGTACCCGGTGCTGGTATTTCTGTGGAATGTGGAACGAACCGAAAATCACTGCAATAATAAAGATGTTATCTATGCTTAATGAGAGTTCAATCAGATAGCCAGTAATGTATTTTAAACTGGCCTCCATAGGTGCAAGGGAATCAACATTATCCACCTTTCCTGTTCCATAAAGCCAGTAAACAAGACCTGAAAACAAAATGGACATAGTCACCCAAATACCAGTCCATATTGATGCTTCCCGCACACTGATGATATGTGCCTCCCTGTTAAAGACACCAAGGTCCAATGCCAAGAAAAAAAGGATACCCAGAAGGAAAATGCCCCAGACCACCATAAGTTTAAAATTTTAAGAATCAAAAGTAAACATTGGCAACCGTCAGTCTACAAAAAACCATTAAATAAAAGTGGCCCAAGGGTAAATCCTTATAAAATCTTTATATTCTTCTGGGTAACTTTACCCAAAAAAAGGTTTGGATTTCCTCAGGACGCGGAATTACAGTAAAAAGAAACAGTACACGATAAGTCTCCTGCTCATTGTGGCAACTTCGGTCATCTGTTTCTTTTTGGTAAGTTTTATCGGCTATGGTGCCGTTGCCCTTATACTATTGATGGCGGTCTCCCTCAATGCCATCCTCTTCGATATTTTTCCAGTAATGATATCAGCTCTGTTAAGTGCCCTGATATGGAACTTTTTCTTTATTCCCCCTACAATGACCTTCCACATCGAGACCCCCGAGGATGGCCTTATGTTCTTGATGTACTTTGTCATTGCATCCATCAATGCCGTGCTCACCTTCAAAATCAGGGAATTTGAAAAGAAGCAACGGGACGAGGAAGAGGGGCTCAAATCCATAGCTCTGTACAACACCTTGTTGAATTCCCTTTCCCATGAACTGAGGACGCCAATTGCAACTATTATCGGGGCTGTTGATACTATTAAAGATAACGGTTCCAAGCTTTCGGACAGTAACAGAATTGAGCTTTATTCGGAAATAGAGATTGCAGGCCTTCGGTTGAACCGGCAAGTAGAGAACTTGTTAAGCATGAGCAGGTTGGAGGCTGGGGTTATCAAACCCAAAAAAGATTGGTGCGACATCAATGAAATCATTTTTTCCACCATTAGAAGAAACCACAAGGATGCATTGGACCATAAAATCTTTTTTGATCCCAAAGAACACCTACCTCTTTTCAAATTGGACGGGATTCTATTGGAACATATTTTGCACAACATCATCCATAATGCACTTCAACATACGCCCAAAAATTCGATTGTTACGATTGAGGCCAATGAAACAATGGATGGTTGTATTTTGATGGTTACCGACAATGGAAAAGGGTTTCCCGAAAATGAATTGGGTTCCGTTTTCAAAAAGTTCTACAGACTTGACAATACCGTGGGGGGTACCGGACTCGGTCTTTCGATTGTCAAAGGCTTTACGGAAGCCATGAATGGTAAGGTACAATTGGAAAACAGAAAGGGTACCGGTGCTCTTTTCACCATATCAATTCCAGCGGAAAAAACCCCGATAAATACCCATGAAAATGGATAAGGCGCAAATATTGATCATTGATGATGAGCCCCAGATAAGAAAACTGCTCCAAATCAATCTGGACAGCAATGGCTACAGTACCCTGCAAGCTGCAAATGCCAAAGAGGGCACTGCCCTGGCCGCAAGTCATTTGCCGGACGCCATCCTCTTGGACATTGGATTACCCGATAAAAGCGGTCATGAACTTCTGGTGGATCTCAGGGACTGGTATCAAAAACCTATCATCATCCTATCGGTTCAGGACAATGAACGGGACATCATCAGGGCTTTGGACAATGGCGCATCCGATTACCTCACCAAGCCCTTTAGGACAGGAGAACTCTTGGCCCGTATCCGCTCGGCAATGAGAAGGGATCAAAACATTGAACTCAATTCGACCATCCAATCTGGGGACATTGAAGTCGACCTTGTGGCCAGAACCATCAAAAAACAAGGAAAATTGATCAAGTTGACACAAACTGAATACAACTTATTGGCCCTGTTTGCAAAGAATGAAGGCAAGGTATTGACACACCAGTATATCCTAAATGAGGTCTGGGGCTATGGACATCAGAATGAGACCCAATATTTACGGGTATTTGTAGGTACATTGAGAAAAAAAATAGAGGATAGCCCGAACCATCCTGAACGCATTATTACGGAAAGTGGCGTTGGCTATCGGTTCCAATGAAATTTATAAAATCTTTATCCCTTCTGCCCAATTCTTGATTTTTTGAATATTCTTTTCCCATGATCTTTGTGGCAACAAAACAATAAAACCCCTGAAATGGGATTCATTTTGATAGGGACCATGGAAAACCTGCTGACCTATATAAAGTCGGCTATAGGGTTTCAAACACCCTGTAAATCCTTTGACCGCTCTACCACAAAATGGCCTTCATTGGGTTCCTCCCCTTTAATGCTCCTTTCATTCCAAACTTTTGTCCAATGAACACTAAGGCAGTAATCAACGAGAAAGTCTCGGGTTTGATCGTCAAGCTTTGTTTCAGAATCAACGAACTCAAATATATGTCCGTGGATGAGCCAAGTCCCCCCAATACCTTGCTCTTTGCATACATTTACAATACCGTAAAAGATGGTCTGGATGCCGTTTTGGGTGCCGTGGGCTTAAAAGGCATGCTCAAGGAAGTGGAAAAGACAAAGGATTTTATCCAAAATACATTGACCCTATACAAAATGGGTGGCAATGTGTTGGAAAACAAAACTGAATTCATGGTACTATTGGACAAAATCCTGACCGAAGTGACCAAACTGGAGAACCTACTATCCCAATATTATAAAGGTAAACTATAAATGCCACTTTGGTTTCGGTCATCACTGGCAGCCCAATCTTTATAAAATCTTTATAACTCTATACATACCTTTGCTTTCTCCAAACGAATTATGGTTTTCTATGTCGCTTTTCAAACGGGGAAGGTCAGTGCTTTTTGATTGGGGGTTTTCCAAAGCTCTCTTTCCTCTGGCTTTCTATACCAGCATTATTGGGGTCTTCCTGTTCATTATCGATTTTGGCTTTGATAAATCACAAAAGGTCCAAATTTGGTTCAATACTTTTTATTTCGTAGTAATTGGTTTAGGAATATTGGTCACCGTTTTACGATATACAAGGGGGGCCAAACAATTTAAACGTTCCGTAATTATTTTCGATTCATTTACCATTGTGGTGACCTTGGTAATTCTATATGCCCACTTTTTAGGTGAAGAGGCCCACAGGCATATTTCTTTCCTGTATTCCGATAATTGGGTAAAGTTTGCGATCATACTTACTTTTATTAGGGAGTTTTCCGAACAGGAAATCAACTATAAAAAGACACTGCTCAATCCAGCTCAGTTGTTCATTGCCAGTTTTTTGGGCATTATATTGATTGGTTCACTTTTGTTGCTATTGCCCAATGCCACCCATGATGGCATCTCTTTTTTGGATGCCTTGTTCACCTCTACAAGTGCTGTTTGTGTAACGGGCCTCATTGTTGTGGACACAGGAAGCTATTTCACCGTTTTTGGTCAAACCGTCATTCTTTGCCTTATCCAGGCCGGGGGGATCGGGATACTGACCGTTGCAAGCTACTTCAGTTACTTTTTCAAAGGAGGTGCCTCCTATGAAAACCAGTTGACCTTGAGCGATATGACCGGGAGCAAAAAATTGGGTGAGGTTTTTGGCACTCTGAGGCGTATCCTTATCATTACTTTTTCCATAGAATTGGTTGCGGCACTATTTATCTATTTGAGTATGGACAATCGTTTGTTCACCTCTTTTTTTCATCGTTTCTTTTTTTCGGTGTTCCACGCTGTTTCCGCATTCTGCAATGCAGGTTTCTCCACCTTGCCCAATAGTTTGTACGAAACTGGGTTTCGTTATAATTATATGTTCCAAAGCCTTATTATTGTGGCCTTCGTATTGGGTGGATTGGGTTTTCCTATCGTAGTGAACATCATAAAGTATCTTAAATATTTTATTCTTAGGAAACTGTTTTATTTTACCGGGGAACAAAAAAAGCACAAACCGTGGGTACTTAACCTGAACAGTCGAATTACACTGATAACCACCTCTACCTTGACCATTTTGGGAACAATAATGTTCTATTTCAATGAATATAACAACACCCTGGCAGAACACGATGGCGTTGGTAAGGTTATAACGGCCCTTTTC
>NZ_LXTT01000080.1 GCF_001683915.1 Allomuricauda sp. CP2A
TCCTATTGTTAGGAGCATTTTATCAATTTGATAAATCGAACTTAACTTATTGTAAATAAGCCGTTTTATCTATTGTTTTGTTCTTGATTTTTAATTTATAGTACCATGGCAATTAAAAAACAATACCTGAAAAGCAAGCCTGTTTGCAAGGTGACTTTCACCGTACCCGCAGAAGAGGCAGAAAAAGTGGCTGTAGTGGGCGATTTCAACAATTGGAACCCCAAAGGCAGCACTTTGAAGAAGTTAAAAAATGGGACCTTTAAGGGAACTTTTGAGCTTCCCAAAGAGAACACCTACGAATTTAGGTACATTATCGACGGTGCCTTCACCAACGATGAAGAAGCAGATCGTTTTCAATGGAACGATTATGCAGGAACAGAAAACGCTGTTCTGGAAGTATAACAAATACAATCGTCATTGGAGTCCCCCAAATTCAATGGCGGTTTTTTTGGTTCATTTGGTGAACACGTAGTCCTTGTAGTTTTCCTCCTCGTCGGAAAAGGAGGTGGCAATCTGTAGCCCGGCCTCTCCCGCCAACCATGCCACGACCTCGTCATCATATTTTTGTGAAATTTCGGTGTGGATGGTCTCCCAGCGTTTAAAAGGGACTTCCAAATCCAAACTTTCTATCCATACCATTTGTTTTTCTTTGGAAACCAAATAGCTTTTGGCCGTTCCGGTTTGGGGATCGTACACTTCCCAATGCAAAAATTGGTCAAGGTCAAAATTACCACCCATTTCTTTGTTGATTCGGGCTAAAATGTTCTTGTTGAAAGCTTCCGTAATACCCGTCTTGTCGTTATAGGCATCCAAAATGGTCTGCGGATTTTTCTTTTGGTCGAAGCCCATAAAAATAAGGTCATCGGTGTTGATGGCGTCCCGCATATTTTTGAGAAATTCCACCGCTTGGGGATGCAGGAGGTTGCCAATATTGGAACCCAGAAACAAAATTACCTTTCTCCGTCCGTTGCTGTTGCCAATATCGCGAAGCGTATCAAAATAAGTGCCCTGCAAGGGATTGATGACCACTTCCGGGATTTCCCTGTGCAAAGTGGCTTCCAATTGGTCCAGGGCGTTTTGGCTGATATCAATGGGCCTGTAATCAAATGGGATATTACGTTCCACCAAATGCCGGAGTAAGATTTTGGTCTTTTTACCGTCACCTGCACCAAGCTCAAACAGACTGAAAGATTCACCATCACCGGAAAATAGGTCAACAATTTCTGCCTTGTTCGCTTCCAGAATATTGAACTCGCAATCCGTGAGGTAATATTCCGGCATGGCCATGATGTCCTGAAAAAGCTTGTCGCCTACCTCATCATAAAAATATTTGGAGGACAGGTACTTGGGATGGGCCGTGAGACCTTCAAAGACCTCTTGCTCAAAAGTGGAACTAAATGTGGTGGTTTTTGGTCGCATAACAGCTTTGTCGGGATTATTGCGCTAACCTTAATCCAGTAAACTGCCAGCGTAGCTGCGGATGGAAAAAATTGCGGTAGGTGGGCCGTGTGTGCTTTATTGGCGTGGCCACGGAGCAGCCACGGAGCACTTTTTGACTGACCATGAATTTACCGTTGTACTCGCCGAGCGCCCCATCTGGCTTTTTGTAGTTGGGGTAGGGCAGATAGGCACTTTCGGTCCATTCCCAGCGCTTGCCCCAAGGAAAAAACTGCTGTGCGGCCTCCCATTCAAACTCTGTGGGCAACCGTAAGCCCTTCCATTGGGCATAGGCAAAGGCCTCATAATAGGAAATGTGGGTCACCGGGGTCTCCATATCCACTTTTTGGAGCCCTTTTGCGGTATAATGCCACCATGCATTATCAATTTTGTGCCAGTATAGGGGTGCGGTGATGTGGTTCTGGTTCACCCAATCCCAACCTTCGGCATGCCAAATATCAAAGCGTTGGTACCCTCCTTCGTTAATGAACGCAATGAATTCAGCGTTGGTGACCAATTTGTTGGAAATTTTATAGGGGTGCAGATAGACTTTGTGCCTTCCGAGTTCATTATCGTAACAAAAATCCTGCGAATTGTGCCCAATTTCATACACACCTTCATCCATGGCAACCCAGTCCTGTTCGTGGGTTTCCTTCGGATGGTCCTCAAATGTATCTGAATAGGCCGGCAAGAGCGGGTTGTTGCCCAAAATATACTTGATGTCCGTCAACAACAGTTCCTGATGCTGCTTTTCGTGATGGATTCCGATTTCCAAAACACCCTGTAGTTCTTCGTCCTGTGATTCAGAAAAGAATTCCTTGATGGCGGCAGTGACATAGTTTCGGTATTCGTACACTTTTTTTACCGAAGGCCGGGATAGATTTCCCCGATCCGAACGAACCACCCGTTTCCCCACGGTCTCATAATAGCTGTTAAAGACAAAGGAGAAATCAGCATTGAACTCCTTATAACCCTTGGCATGGGGTTTTAGGATGAATTCCTCAAAAAACCAGGTGGTATGTCCCAAATGCCATTTGGGCGGACTTACATCCACAATGGGCTGCACCACATAGTCCTCAATCTCCAAAGGTTGGCAAATGGTTTCGGAATGTTGTCGGGTTTCCAAAAAGAAATCCAAAAGGGAATCGGTAAGGATCATAGCAACTGTTTCTCCCCCTAAAGATACGGAAATAACGGATTTCTAATTTATCCCATTCCCTACCATTCTTTGACTCAAATGAAAAACGGGGTGTTACCGGGCCATCACTTCTTGGAGCTCCACCGAACTCCATTCGGGGTTTTTGTCGATAAAATCCTTGATCAATGCAATGTGACTGGAGCCCAGCAGCAACATTATCCTCTTGTCTTCAGGTTGGGTGGCTTTTTGGGCCAGGGACCACATGTAGAGGTTACGACGGTACCATTCCGAGGCAAGGTATGCCCCAACAAAATTATCCCGCCCCCCCACTAGGAGCGGTACTTGGGTCTGAAATTCATTGCTGAACCTTCTAAGTTCTTCGGAATTGAGGTAATAGGTGATGTCCAACAAAGAGGCACCTGACTCAATTTTTTCATCAAACTCTTGGGTAAAACGTTCTATGCCATCCGTAAACTGTTTTTGAAGTGCGGTTTGCTTTTGTGAGGCAGCCACCGTCATCAAACTGTCAAAAGGGAAAGCGGTGTCGCGGTAATCCACAGCCTGAACGGATTTTAATCCCGTTTTTTTGGCCACCCGAAACGCAAGTTGGAAGATTTCATTTTTCAGGTAAAAGTCGGAAAGGCTGTCGTTGGTGAAATAGTTGTCATCCAAATACAATTGGTAGAGGGAGTCCAACTCCTGTTGTTTGTCATAGGGCCACTCCACCAACACTTGATCAGGATTGTAGGCCTTTATTTTTTCTGAAATCTCCTCCAATTCCCTCTGGGCACTGCTGCTGAGGACATCAAAGCTTTTGGTCTGGGCCACATCCGCCCCGGGATTGTGGTAATGAAAGGTGCCGATGAGCAACGCTTCCTTGGTATTTTCGGGTTGTAGGGGTTCAGGTTGTGAAGTTGGTGAGGTACAGCTTGCCAACGCAAGCACTGCTACAACGGCATATGGCGTTTTTAACATGGTATGGTATTTATGGTCTTTTACAAAGACAAGGCAAGGGAAGGTTTGTTACAAATATCTTTCCTTGATTATGTTGAGGTGGTGTAGTTCATGACCAATAATGGATTTGAGAAAATCCTCCAAGCTAACTTCATGCTGCCGTGCCCAACCTTTTATTATAAATTGGTCTTCGGATAGGGTATCGATAAAGCTTTGGGAGGCCTCCCTTACATTGCAATAATCTGTGAGCAATTGTGGAAGGGTGAGTTCATCAAAACGACTGTTGTTGACAAGGGAATTTTGGTCGTATCCCCAAAGTTGGACTTCTTCCTTTCGGCTCAACTGAAAGGCCCTGAACATTTTTATGCGTTCATGGTCGGTAATATGCCCTACAATTTGTTTAATGCTCCATTTGCCCGATGCATATCTATAGGCGGCCTTTTCTTCGCTTAAGGATTCCAACAAAGCATTGGTCTTCAATGATGCAAAAAGTGCAGAGAGTTCCTGCTCTTGGGCCAATTCAAAATAATAGGGAAAACCGTCTTGGGGCGTATATCTCATATTTCTCGGGGTGATTTTGGCCATAAATCAATCTGGCCATGTACCAATATTTGGTCGTGGCTTTAGGTATGAACTATCGTAGCATTGGCCTATTCAGCGGTAGTGGGGTCTATAATGGTGGCCACCTCACTGACCAAATTGGCAGGGAAACCTCCCTGTTTGGCATGTTCCAACACCATTTCCTTATTAGGGGAAATGTACACGCAATAGATCTTGTCTCCGGTAACATAGCTTTGTACCCATTGAATCTCTGGGCCCATGTTGCGAAGAACACCACAGGAAGTCTGTGATACTCCTTTGAGCTGCTCACCGGTTAAATTACCGGCACCGGGTATTTCCCGCTCAATGACATATTTTGGCATGACGTTAAAATTTAGTTTCCTACTCGTTTGGCTTTTGGGTTACGCCCCGTTTTGTGTGGTTTCTGGACTCCACTTAAAGATATTTAAATAAAATGGGGTTTTGGAAGGGACTAGGCTTTTTATTTTGCTGTTGTAGATGCAAATATTAGAAATTGAAAAGCTCCTTAAGTTCAAAGTTCAAAGTTCAAAGTTCAAGTTCAAGTGCAATGGAGTAAAGTGTGTGCGTTTTGGCGGTTGGCTTTATTCTTTCAATTGTTTTAGTCTATTGATCGCATTTTGGTTTTCAGGATTCAATTCCAATGACTTTTTAAAGTTGGTAATTGCATTTTCAAAATCCTTTTTGTTCAAATAAGCTTCAGCTAAACTGTCATATAAATTAGCCGATTTTGGATAGATATGTACAGCCAATAAAAATACATTTATGCCTTGTTCACTTCTTTCAGGGTCAAAAGACAACCTTAACCCCAGGGTATTTAACATACCTTCTTCCAGTTTTAGATTTGGATGTATTGCCATTGTTTTTTTGTAGAGCTGGATTAAATCTCGATAATCTTGATGCAATGCCAAATCATTAAAATCCTTATAATCAAATTCTGCCTCAAGTGATTTCTTCATTTTTTTTGAAATCATGATTTCCGGGAAACCGTTTTGCCCAGGACTGTTCGTAATGAATTCCTTCGCATCTTCTTCGTTTTTCAAAGTAGCGTTTAAGAAATTTAAGGCATGTTTGGATAGTTGTTTGTAAGAAGCCATTATTTTATCGTCACTCTTATCCTGTCGCTTATCCCTGTTACTGAACAAAACACCGTAAGAACTGAAATAGGAATGGGTTAGGTCATGGAATTTGTAGCTGTAAACAGTACTATAATTTAAAGAATCGTAGAGTTGAAACTTATGATTTAATTCTGCTGGGATTTTATCTTCTTTTAAAACAGCTTCTGGTATATCCTTTTGTGCAAAATGGACGTAGGGAACATTCAATTTGTCCAGATCAAAATAGGCAGATTTTTCCAGCACCTCATACCTATATCTTTCAGTTCCATCCAAACTTACCAAAGATTTAATACTCTGGTTTTTCATTGCGGTAATCACATTTGATAACCCTCCAAAACTAAAACCCATTAATGCAACTTTATCCGAATCGATAGTCTTGTATTTATGAATTTCTTTTAAAAGAAATTCCACATCCCTGGATTGTGTGTCCATATCCTTTGTGGTTCCACCTTCCAACCATCTTGTATCTGTACCTCTAGAAGGACTGGACATCACCACAAAACCATTGCTTGCCAAATATTCGAATAATGCAAAATTTTCAATTGATGAGGCTTGATAACTTGGGGCATAAACTACAACAGGGAATTTTCCTTCTAAAAAAGTAGCATTGGAAAAAGCAGT
The DNA here is from genome assembly GCF_001683915.1 of Allomuricauda sp. CP2A. Classification (GTDB taxonomy): domain Bacteria; phylum Bacteroidota; class Bacteroidia; order Flavobacteriales; family Flavobacteriaceae; genus Flagellimonas. Next base: position 5,848 of record NZ_LXTT01000080.1, read on the forward strand.
AGCTTTTTCAGAAAGATGTGCTTTGTTTTCAGGGGTATTCCATAAGTGAGGAAACCAATCCAATAAAAACTCATTTGGTAAGTTTTTCCATTCTTCCTCTTCTTTTAAAACTTCCAAATATTCTAAAACGGTTAATTCCGTACTCCCACTATCTTTTACAGCAGCGGGATACCAAATACTAATAGGAATTGGTCTGTTGATGAATTGGTTATTAAACTCATTATGGATGCGGTAGGTTCTTGTACTATCGATTGTTGTATAATGTTTGAATCCTACATTGTATTTGCCATTTCTAAGGCCGATTTTATTTAGTGAGGTTTGCGCAAAAATGAAATTAACCCCAAAAATTACAAAGACCGCTAAAGCTGTTGATCGCATTGTAAAAAAGTTAGTGTTCATTTAGAAAGATGCGTCTAGGACTAATTTGTTACGGTTTTGTGGGTTGCCTTAGAAGTTCTTCAAGAGCAAGTTCAAGAACAAGTTCAAAGTTCAAGTGCAATGGCAATAGCGTAAAGCGTGTAGGTTTTTGCTGAAACCACATGCCTGTTGGCAGGCTGGAGTTCAGCTTAAGGCCTAAATTTTAGTTGGCCCAGTAATCCACTACAACTACATCTGCAATATGCGGGACGGCAATTTCTCCAAAGGCCTTATGGTCTGGGTGGATGAGGTAGGCATCCCTGTCCGCCTCACTGGTAAAGGTCAAAAAATAGCAATGGGTAAGCCCCTTGTTCAAATTTTCTGGGCTGTTGTTCAAGCCCCATTCGTAGCCTTTTATTTCTGCTATTTTGGAAGGTAGTTCGTTGAAGGCTTGCTTAACCCCTTCTATGTCTTCTTCAGAGGAGGTCTCCTTAAATTTGAACAATACCACATGGCGTAATTGAGGAGTGATCACCTCTTTTGTGACCTCTTCGGTTTTTTCCACAGTTTCTTCTTTTTTGGATTCTTGGGTTTTGTTGCCACAACCAAACAGAATGAGTACAGCAAAAACAGAGATAGTCATGGTTTTCATAATGGTGTGGTTTTAAAATTGGTTAATGGCGGAATAAGGTAAGATAAAAATGCATAGTGTCATAATCTGTTATGACCCTTCATCCAAAAGTCTAATTTACCTTTGGTGTATGTCTCAGAAAAAAGATGAGTTGAAGGAATTTATGAAAGACAGCTATGGCTCCCCAGCAGAATTGGCCAAAATTTTGGACTTGGGGGTGGTAATGCTGTTCTATTTGGAAGAAAACACCTTTTCCCGAAGGGAAGTGCAAAGTGTGGTGGAAGTATTAAAGGGGATTGGGGAGTGGTTGCGGGAAACAAGCAATGAATTATAGCATTGTTGGATGTAGTTTTTATTCTTTCGGAAGTACTGTTATATTAATCATTATTATTGCCTCATTTTTATATTCTGATTTTGGTGTAAAAGCTTGAACATATAATGTAGTATTTGCTCCAACAAGATTATTATTAATTTCTATATTAAATCGATTTGATTTTTGAGTTACACTAAATTTATTGAGAGTGAATATTTTGTACTCAATATCTCTATTTTTTGGGTCATTTGCTTCAATAAGTATCTCATATTGG
>NZ_LXTT01000093.1 GCF_001683915.1 Allomuricauda sp. CP2A
GTATGATAGATTGGAACAGATCTATAGGTATTGTCATAATCTAAATTATTTGATTTGTTTATTCGAATTATATCAAAAAATCGTATTTGTTATTGATGATTTGATAAACAGCTAAAGCTTTTTGGAATACCAACTTTAAATTTAAAACTAAGGACAAATGAAAAAACAGCTAACTAGACTAACTAAAATGGCGCTATTGCCAATACTTTTGTTATGCGCCCACAGCTTTGTTCATGCACAGGAACAACTGACGGTTACGGGTAGCGTTACGGATACCCAAGGGACTCCATTGCCTGGAGCCAGTATTGTAATCCAAGGAACCCAGCAGGGTACTACTTCGGATTTTGATGGAAATTTTCAGCTGGATGGTGTGCCTTCAAATGGGCAGCTTATGGTAAGCTATATTGGATTTGTACAATTATTGGTGGATGTTGATAATAGAAGTTCAATTGATATTGTACTATCGGAAGACAATAATCTTTTGGATGAGGTTGTGGTAATTGGCTACCAAAGTGTAAAAAGGAGTGAAATTGTAGGATCTGTATCTGTTGTGGATACGGACGAAATGTTGAAAGCACCCGCTGGGAATGTCGGTCAGATGTTACAGGGTAGGGCAGCCGGGGTAACCGTTACCTCAACAGGCGCTCCCGGTACTTCTTCTTCCGTAAAGATTAGGGGATTGAATTCGTTTTCGGGTCAAGATTCTCCGCTTTATGTAGTGGATGGAATGTTGATCTCTGCCCTTGGGTCTGACTTCAACCCAAACGATATTGAGTCAATACAGGTACTAAAGGATGCCGCGGCAACAGCGTTGTATGGATCCAGGGGAATGAACGGGGTTATTATTGTAACCACCAAAAAAGGAAGACCGGGTCCATTAAAAGTGGATTATGATTTTTATTATGGCTTCCAAACCATAAATAAAAGGTTGAAGTTGACCAATGCGGCACAATTTAAGGAGATTAATGATCTTGCCTATACCAATAATGGCGATGCGCCCCAAAATCTTAGGGAAGGAGTGGATACCGATTGGCAGGAAGAATTGTTCAAGACCGGAACTATTTCTGAGCACAATCTAAACCTTTCAGGGGGTTCCGAAAATTCAAACTATTTTATTTCATTGAACTATTTTGATCAAGAAGGTGCCATCATTGGTCCTGAGTTTGACCGTTATCAGATTAGGGTGAATACCCAAACGAAGAAGGGGAGGTTCACTTTTGGTGAAAATATTGCCATGAGCAGGAGCAATCAAACCAGAGTGAACGGTAACCCGTTCATTGATGTAGTTTGGATGCTGCCCACTATCCCAGTATATGACCCTAATAATGAAAGTGGCTATGGCTATGGGGATGATAACAATTCAACTTTCGCCACCAATCCAATCGGATTACAAGAACATTACAGCAATACTGCGGTGACCAGTAAGGTGCTTGGTAGCGCATTTGCAGAATTTGAGATTTTTCCGTTCCTAAAATACAAGCTGAACTTGGGTCTTGATTATGCACAGATCAGAGAGAAATACTATCAAAGAGCTGGGGCATTGCGACAGAACACTCCTGGAGCAGCCTTTTTGGATGATCGTCATACGGAATTCTTCAATATTCTAGCGGAAAACACTTTGAATTTCAACAAGGCATTTGGAAAACACAATATTACCGCTTTGGTGGGTTACACGACCCAAAAAGACAATTTTACATACAATTTTGCCCATACGGAAGGGTTAAGTGGAGAGTTCTGGGTACAAGACAATGGTACTACCAGCCCTCGTACGGAGGGTAGGGAGGAAGTAGCCGGACTACGGTCTTTTCTTGGTAGTTTCAACTACTCCTTTGATGATAAATACACCCTGTTGTTCAACTTTAGACGGGATGGTTCTTCTAAGTTTGGTAAAAACAACCGATATGCCAATTTCCCTTCAGTGTCCGCTTCTTGGAGAATTAGTGAAGAAGGATTTATGGAAAACAATGGTGTATTCAGTAACCTAAAGCTTAGGGGGAGTTGGGGTATTGTAGGTAATCAGGCCATCAGCAATTATGCTACCCAAAGCGTGCTCCGATACAACCAAAACTATGTGCTCAACAACCAAGTGGTTCCTGGTGCAACCAATCTTCAGTTGGTAAATCCCAATCTAAGGTGGGAAAGCAAAACCACGACCAATATTGGTGTGGATATGGGCTTTTTCCAAAACAGATTGAGCCTTACTGCGGATTATTACATTGCTGATGTTGAAGATTTACTACTGGCTGTGCCAATACCCTTATCTTCTGGTAACACAGGTGGTGACCCATTGGCAAACGTTGGTCAGGTGCAGAACCGTGGCTTGGAACTTAGTTTGGGCTACCAGAATGTTATCAATGATTTTAGTTTTGGGGTTTTGGCCAATGGAACTTTCTTGAAGAACGAGGTAAAGGCCTTGGTTGAAGAGGCAGGGAACTTGCCCATTTTTGGACAAGGACAGATTTTGCGTACAGCAGTTGGTGAGCCCGTTGCATCTTTCTACGTGTTGGAAACAGCGGGAATATTTCAAAACCAAGCTGAGATTGATGCATGGGGTGTACAACCCGGTGCACGCCCTGGTGATGTAAAGTATGTGGATAATGATGGCAACGGAGTCATCAATTTTGATGACCGTACAGTGGTTGGAAAGGCCTTACCGGATTTTGAATACGGCTTAAACCTGAATTTTGGCTACAAAGGATTTGATATGACAGCGTTTTTTGCTGGAGTTACTGGAAACAGCATCTTTAATGAGCAAAAATGGTGGTCCCAACGTTATGATGATAACGCCAACTATTTGGTAGATGATGTCTTCTGGACAGGTGAGGGAACTTCCAATCTTATTCCAAGACCACAACACTTGGATTCTTCTCTGAATCCTACCCAGAACTCTGACCGCTATGTGGAGAAGGGTGATTATTTCAGGTTAAAGAACCTACAAATAGGATACTCCTTTCCAGAAGAGGTCATCAGCAAACTCAGTTTAAATAAACTTAGATTGTATATGACAGGACAAAACCTTTTCACCATTACCGATTATTCAGGTTATGACCCAGAAGTTGTTGGGGCCAATGGAAACGGTGATTTCTTGAACAGAGGATTTGATAACGGGAATTTCCCTTCATTGAGAACAGGAATATTGGGGATTCAAATAGGATTTTAATCAACTAAAAACTTAAACTTCAAAGAATGGAAAAAATAAGAAAAATAATAGTATTGATGGTATTCTTTGGGATGACCGTCTCATGCGAAAAAGACCTTTTGGACCAAGTGAATCCAAATGCTCCGACCCCAGATACATTCTGGCAGACGGAGGAAGATGCCATACTTGGGATCAATGCGGTATACTCTGGAATCCAGAACCGCGAACTAAGTTTATGGGAAATCTTTGACTATGACATGCGTTCTGATGAGGGCTATAGTCAGAGTCCATGGACCGACCTCGCCAATGTGGGTAGACACGTGAACATAAATTACGACTTCCCATGGCTACTTGAGGTTTGGCGAGAATTGTATAGGACCATCTATAAAGCAAACCAGGTTCTGGAAAACGTCCCCAACATTGAAATGGATGAATCGCTACGAACAAGAATTGTGGCTGAAGCTCATTTTTTAAGAGGGCATTGTTACTACAAATTGGCTACACTTTGGGGTCGTGTTCCATTGGTTACTGGTATTGAGGATGCCAATACGCGTTATCCGCAAGGCACCATTGAGGAAGTTTGGGCTTTAGTTGAGGAAGACTTCATTGCTGCCGCTGCAGGCCTGCCTGAAAGTTATACAGGCGCAGATGTGGGACGTGCAACCTATGGTGGAGCCATAGGTTATCTAGGGAGATCTTATTTACAACAGAAAAAATGGACTGAGGCGGCGACTGAATTCGAGAAAATTATAGATATGGTACCCGGAACCTATGATTTGATGGCAGATTTTAAGGATAATTTTACTGAGGAATTCGAAAACAACAAAGAGTCCCTTTTTGAAATCCAGTTCGTAAACAACAATGGAAAAACAGGTGGGTTCCCAACCTATAACAATGCCTCTGGTGATGAAACCAGTGAGCGGGCACAGTTCTTCGGAGTTCGACCTTTGGGTTGGACCGATGGCCAACCTACTAAATGGCTCTTAAACCAGTTCTTGAGTGAAACCGATAAGGATGGCAATGAAGACCCACGTCTTCAGTATACAATGACCTATGATCATCCAGGTGAACTTTTATATGGGCAAACCTATGCTGAAAGAGGCGCTGGACCCAATGACCGTTTTTGGAGAAAGTATACCAACTACTGGCAAGATTATGAAAGTTATTTCTCAGGAATCAATACCAGGGTGCTTAGATTGGCAGATGTGTATTTAATGTATGCTGAAGCTTTGAATGAATTGGGCAGAACACCAGAGGCTATTCCATACGCAAACTTGGTCCGTCAACGATCTAATATGAGTGATTTGCCCATGACCTTAAGCCAGCAAGATTTCAGGTTACAGCTACGCCACGATCGTGTGGTTGAATTGGCAGGGGAAAGCGTGAGATTTGTTGATATGGTACGCTATGGTATCGCAGGACCGGAACTTGCCGGGCCTGATCCAAGCCTTTCAGCCGCGGAATCAGATTTCGATACGGAGTTTCAAAATTTTGTGAGAGGTAAATCCGAATACTTGCCAATTCCTTTGCGGGAAATTGATGCCTATGGAGGTTCGTTGGAACAGAATCCAGGCTGGTAAGCGATAAACAATTTTAATAAAGAGAAGGCAAGTGCCATAGCAAGCGTAATCAAGCAATGGTGCTTGTCTCCAATTAAAACTTCAAGGTTAATTAAGATATCGTTTCATCGATGGGTAGGTGTAGTTTAATACAGACATTTTTAGCAAGACAAAGGAGCGTGCTTTTGAGCGCTGCTACCCTTTGTTTGTGTTTTGCGGCTTGTTCTGAAAAAGACCACGAACCAAAGATGTTCAAACGGATATCCAGTGCACACTCAGGAATTGATTTCAACAATCAAATTCAACCGTTTGAAAATGATACACTGAATGCTTTGGAATATGATGTGCTTTTCAACGGCGCTGGTGTGGGAATAGGTGATTTTAATGCAGATGGACTTCAGGACATCTTCTTTGCAGGAAATCTGGTTTCCTCCCAATTGTATGTAAATCAGGGTGACTTTAAGTTTCTTGAGGTTACTGAAAAAGCTGGTGTTGCCACCACTAAATGGTGCACTGGGGTTTCAGTGGCAGATATCAACCAAGACGGATTATTGGATATTTATGTGGCAGTCGCCCATGCTATGGGATCTAAAGAAGAAAGGTCGAACCTATTGTTCATCAACCAAGGAAACAACGCTGAAGGAATTCCCATTTTTGAAGAGTTGAGCAATGCGTATGGCCTTGCTGATGATGGATTTTCCATACAATCGGTTTTCTTCGATTATGACAAAGATGGCGATCTGGATTGCTACATTCTTAGCAACGCCATGGAAAAAACAGGTCGCAACCAACTACATAAAAAGCGAAATAATGGTGAGAGCCCATCAAATGATCGGCTGTACCGGAACAATGGATTTGTAGATGGTCATCCAAGCTTTGAAAATGTGACTCTTGGTGCAGGTATCCTAAAGGAGGGCCATGGATTGGGGGTTTGTGTAACAGACTTGAACCAAGACGGATGGCTCGATGTGTACTGTGCCAACGATTTTGTCTCCAACGACAACATCTGGATCAACAACCATGATGGTACATTCGTGGACAAATCGGCAGAGTATTTAAAGCACACTTCATACAACAGTATGGGAGTGGACATTCAAGATATTAACAATGATGGACTGCTTGACATTTGTGTGGTGGATATGTTACCCGAAGAGGAGCAGCGAAGAAAAATGATGGTCATGAAGACCAACAGGGACTTTTTTAGTATGGCCAAAGGTCTTGGCTATCAAGAGGAGTATGTGCGAAATGTGTTGCAAATCAACCAAGGGAACAATCAAGAAGGAAGCCTTCGGTTTAGTGAAATAGGCCAGTTAGCAGGTATTCATGCCACAGATTGGAGCTGGGCTCCTTTATTGGCCGATTTTGATAATGACGGATTAAAGGATTTGGTGGTCACCAATGGCTATCGCCGTGATATTACCAATTTGGATTATGCGGTGTACCTAAACCAAGAGGCAGCTTTTCAAGGCAAGAACCAAGAGGAGGCACGGAAGAATCGAATCAAAAAACTGTATGAGCTTCCAGAAATAAAATTACAGAACTACATTTTCAAGAATAATGGAAATCTAACTTTTAAAAATGCTTCGGAAACCTGGGGACTTCAACAAAGTACCTTTTCCAATGGTGCGGCTTATGCAGACTTTGACAATGATGGCGACCTCGATTTGGTATTCAATAATATCGATTCTGAGGCAAGTTTGTACCGGAACGGGCTTATTTCATCCTCCACTTCTGAAGTCACTGAAACCAAAAACGAATCCCATTTTGTGCGACTGCAACTAAAATCCGATACAGGTCAAAGTAAAGAAGTTGGTGCAAAGGTACGGGTCTTGCTTCCTTCCGGGGAATTAAAATATCAGGAAAACCTTTCTGTAAGGGGTTATATGTCTTCTGTGGATCCTATACTCTCATTTGGCTTGGGGAATAACACCAGTTTTAGGGTGGAAGTTGTTTGGACTGATGGCAAAATTCAACAGTTGCATGATTTAGCTCCGGATACCCTTCATACCATAAAGTATGTATCGCAAGAAGAACAGCATTTGGTAGCCCAACCTATAGAACGACAAGTTTTTCAACTGCTGAACGCGGATAGTTTGGGATTGGCATACAAACATGAGGAATATGCTTTTGATGAATTCAATCGCACCTTCTCCCTACATCAGCAATACAACCAACTTTCTCCAGGCATGGCCATAGCCGATGTGGACAACAATGGTCTCGATGATATTTTCATAGGAGCGGATTCCAAACAATTGCGAACCATCTACCTTCAAAAAACACCGGGAAAATTTGAAGCCTTGCCCCAAGGGGAGAACAATATGGAAGATATGGGCGCACTTCTTTTTGATGCAGACGGTGATGGGGATAATGATTTGTATGTGGTGAGTGGGGGCAGTGTCAACCTAAAGGAAGATGACTATATCTACAATGATCGTCTGTATTTGAACGATGGCAAGGGCAATATGTCCCGGTCCCAAAACCTGATTCCCAAAACAAGCTTTAGCGGTAGTGTTGTGGTGGCTTCTGATTACGATCGCGATGGAGACTTGGATATTTTTAGGGGAAGCAGGGTCGCCGTTGGCGAATTTCCAAAATCACCGGACAGTTATTTGTTGCGAAATGATGATGGGGTTTTCAATGATGTGGCCAATACGGTGGATGGATTGCAAAATGTGGGAATGGTAAGCGCTGCTTTGTGGACTGATTATAATTTGGATGGATGGTATGATTTAGTGGTGGTGGGTGAATTTATGCCCATAACCTTCTTCCAGAACCATGAAGGAACCCTAAAATGGGACGAACAAGCCACAATTCCCAATTCAAGCGGATGGTGGAACAGCATTACCGCTGGCGATTTTGATCAAGATGGAGACATGGATTATATCGCTGGGAATCTTGGGTTAAATAGTCAGTATAAAGCCTATCCCGATAGACCTTTAAAAGTATATGGCTCAGATTTTGATCATAATGGCACCAACGATCCCATTGTGAGCTACTCTAAAAACGGTGAGGATGTTCCTGTAGCTGTTCGAGATGTAATGCAAGAACAATTGAGCCTCACCCATAAGCGGTTTGGAACATATGACGCTTATTCAAAAGCTTCCATAAATGATATTTTCAGCGAGAAGGAACTGGAAAGCGCCATTGTACTTTCTGCCACCGAAATGCGCAGTTGCTACATAGAAAACAAAGGAAATTCAAAGTTTGTTCTAAAACCGTTGCCCAACGAAGTGCAGTTTTCCCCAGTTTTTGGAACGCTGGCCAATGACTTTAATGCAGACGGATTTTTAGATGTGCTACTTGTGGGCAACTCAGAATCTTTTGAAACCTATACCGGTCCCTACAATGCTTCCTTGGGCACTTTGATGTTGGGAAATGGCAATGGAGGTTTTACCTATGTTCCGCAATCAAACTCTGGACTTTATTTGGATTATGACCAAAAAGCACTGGGAATGGTAAATGCAGGCAATGAGAATCTTTTCGTTGTCACCAATAACAATGCTCCTGTACAATTGCTAAGGACTTCAGTGGCATCAAATGGCGAATTTATATCGCTTCAAGCTAATGAAGCATCACTCGAAATGATATTGGATAATGGGAAGGCTGAACGTAAGGAAATAGGATACGGAAGTGGATATTTAACCCAATCCTCAAGGGGCATTCTTGCCTCCACAAAAAGTGTAAAACAAATCAATGTATATGATTTTGTGGGAAATCAGACGCGTACCATAAAAACCAAACCACATGAACCAAACTGAAAGAATACAGAATTTGAAGATGAAGTTGGTGTATCGCATATTGTTTTTAGCTGCTCTAATGTGGTCTGCGGACTTAATTGCCCAGCAACCCGATATACCGGGGCAAGTTTCCGAAAATGAGTCGCCAAAAAATGAGGCCTATCTTTTTGCCCACATGACCCATGAGGATTATGGGCGATTATATTACTCCGTTAGTTTGGATGGTCTGCACTGGCAACGTTTGAATAATGGGGAACGAGTTTTCGATGCATATCAAGGCCATCCAGATATCTGCAAAGGACCAGATGGAAAGTACTATATTTTGGGCAATACCAGTGATTCTTCACCCGATATCAATATTTGGGTTTCTGACGACTTGATCAACTGGAAGAAACACGGGGTATATACGCCCAACCTTAAACAAACTCCGGATTATTCAGAGGCGCTACAGCGTATTGGGGCACCTAAACTTTTTTATGATGATGCTTCGTCGCAATTTGTCATGACCTGGCATACGCCGCACATAGAAGGCACCAAAACGGACCCAGAACGGTATTGGGCAAGTCAAAGGACTTTGTATGTGCTTTCAAAGGATTTGAAGACATTTTCCGATACCCCCAAAAAACTTTTTGATTGGAACATTGGTACTATTGACGTCATCATCAGAAAGGTTGAGGACACCTATTTTGCAATCATAAAGGATGAAACCTATCCAACCTTGTATTGGCCAACTGGAAAGACCATACGAATTGCAAGGTCAGATTCCTTGTTGGGACCGTATTCCTTTCCAGCAGATCCCATTAGCCCAAATTTTAGGGAAGCACCAACCCTAATTCCCTCCCCTAACAATAAAGTATGGTACCTGTATTATGAGCAATATCCAGGGGTTTCCTATGGACTCTCCGTGGCCGATAATTTGAATGGCCCGTGGTATCAAGCATCAGGATATACATTTTATAGTGACTGGGATAAATATGAATTGCCCAAAGCGGTTAGGCACGGTTGCATGATCGCTATTTCAAAAAAAGAATATAACCAACTAGTTGAGAAATTTGAGATTGTTAAAGAAGAATTCAATGAAAAATAGAAGAAGATCAATAGTTTATGGACCCCTTATTGCGGTATTGGGCCTTTGTTTGATTTCATGTCAGGAGCGGACAGAAAAAAAAGAAACAGCAGTAGGTGAACAACCCAAGAAAGAGACGTTCACCAACCCATTGTTGCCATCTGGCCCGGACCCGTTCAACATTTACCATAACGGATACTATTATTACACCAGTACAGAGGGCAATAAACTGGTTTTGAGAAAAGTGAAAAACTTGGCAAACCTCAGTGAAGCAGAGACCAAGACGATTTGGACCCCACCGGAGGGCACATTGTACTCCCATGATATTTGGGCGCCAGAAGTTCATTTTATTGATGGAAAGTGGTACGTTTATTTTGCTGCGGATGATGGGAACAACGAGACCCACAGAATGTATGCTGTGGAAAACTCGAACGAAAACCCGTTTCAAGGTACTTTTGATTTTAAGGGGAAGATAGCCGCAGCTACGGATAAATGGGCCATTGATGGTAATGTGTTTAAGCATAATGGGCAATTGTATATGATTTGGTCCGGCTGGGAAGGGGATGCCAACGGGCAGCAGGATATTTTCATCGCTAAAATGAAAAACCCTTTGGAGATTGAAGGAGACCGTGTAAAAATTTCTTCACCGACCCATGAATGGGAAAGGCATTGGAATGAGGGGACCTCCGATAGTAACCCTCCCCAGGTATATGTGAACGAAGGACCACAATTTTTGTCCCATGATGACAATATTTTTATTGTGTTCTCCGCAAGCGGATGTTGGACCGATTATTATTCATTGGGATTATTGACGTTTGCCGGAACGGACAATTTATTGGATCCGGAAGCTTGGGTAAAGTCTGATGAACCCATATTCACCCAATCACCGGAAAATGGAGTGTATGGTCCCGGGCACAACTCCTTTTTTAAGTCACCCAATGGCAAAGAGGATTGGATTCTATATCATGCCAATTCAGAACCAGGCCAAGGATGCGGTTCGCATCGTTCACCAAGGATGCAGATGATCCAATGGAGTGAGGAAGGCTATCCCATCCTTGGGACGCCCAAATCCGAGGAAGAGGTCATTGAAATACCTTCCGAATAGCATGCAATAACCCACCTAATAATAGAAGTTTGAAAAAGTTAAAAAACATACTGGTCTCCGTGATTTCCATTTTCTTCTTTCAGTTGGGGATAGGTCAGGATGAAAATGCATTCACCAATCCCATTCTAGAGGACGGAGCAGACCCCTATGCCATGCTGCATGACGATGGATATTATTACTTCATGGTAACAAGGGGAAACCGCTTGGAACTTTGGTCCACCAAAGACATTACCCAAGTGGAGACCATTGGTTCAAAAACTATATGGAAGGCTCCCAGTGAGGGGGAAAACAGTTGTTGCGTTTGGGCGCCAGAAATACACCATGTCGATGGAAAGTGGTATATCTATTACACCGCTGCTGATGCATCCAATGAAGGAGATCATTCCAGATATGTCTTTGTTCTGGAGAACAGCCATCATGATCCAATGAAAGGGGAGTGGATTGATAGGGGGAAAATCAACACAAAATACAGCGGAATAGACGGGTCCATTTTCAAATACGGCGATAAACGGTATTTCATGTATTCCCCCTACGTAGATGACCACAGTGATATAGCCATCGCCACCATGTCCAACCCTTGGACCTTAGATGACGATGAAACCATTTTGGCCGCACCCAAGTACGATTGGGAGAAGACCGGAGAAAGAAGTATTCTGGAAGGGCCTTCATTTTTGGAGGGGCCAAGGGATGAGGTCTTTATTGTGTATTCGGCAGGAGCCTGTTGGGACGATAATTATTCCTTGGGAATGCTGGCGGCCAAGAAGGATTCAGATTTCACAAAAGCCGTCTCTTGGAAGCGGTTTTCTAAAGCGGTCTTTGAATTTTCCACAGAAAACAATGTGTATGGTCCAGGCCACCATAGCATCACAACCTCCAATGATCCCAGCGAACATTGGCTGGTGTATCATGCAAAGGATAAACCCGAATTGGGATGTTCCCAACGGAGTACTAGGATACAGCGGTTTGGTTGGGATGAAAACGGCAGACCGGATTTTGGTGTGCCATGGCCGTTAAAAAAAGTCATTCAAAAACCAAAATAAAACCAAGAATTATTTGAGTACGAGTGTTAGTTAGTTTGAATTAGATTGTTTGAGTTTAGTTGATTGAAATTATCGGGCCTTGAAAAAGGCCCGGTAATTCCATTATTCAACTTCCCCTACACAGAATAGCCTATTCCAATTTCAAGGTCGATGGTAATTCCAAAACTAAAACATTCAAAATTATTTAAGTGTGAATCAAAAATAACAAGATTATTATGAAGCGAATATTGATTACTGGGCTGTTTTTATGTGCAATCCTTGTGGCAAATGCCCAAGAAAATGTTCTGGAAAAGAATAAATGGTCAAAAGAAAAAGCGAGTGAATGGTACGCCAAACAAAAATGGATCACAGGGGCCAATTTTGTGCCCAGTACAGCAATCAACCAATTGGAAATGTGGCAATCCAGCACATTTGACCCAGAGACCATTGATCGTGAACTCGGTTATGCCGAAGGTTTAGGGTTCAACACCATGAGAGTATATCTGCACAGTTTGGCCTATAAAGCAAATCCAAAGGACTTCAAGAAAAACATGGAAACTTATTTGCAAATTGCGAACAAGCACGGTATCAAAACCATGTTTGTGTTTTTTGATGACGTTTGGGGGAAACAGCCAAAAATTGGCAAGCAACCTGAACCCGTTCCAGGAACCCATAATTCGGGGTGGGTACAAGATCCTGGAGACCCGGCATCCAAGAACAAAGAAAATTTTCCAGCCTTGGAAGTTTATGTAAAGGATATCCTGAACACTTTCGCCAATGATGATCGTATACTCTTGTGGGACCTTTACAATGAACCCGGGAACACGGATAAACTCACAAGTTCCATGCCCCTTTTAAAAGCAATTTTCATTTGGGCAAGGGAAGTCAATCCAAGTCAACCCTTGAGTGCCGGTCTTTGGCGCTGGGATTTTCAGGAACTGAATGCGTTCCAAGCGGCAAATTCAGATATTCTAACTTATCACCAATATGAAGATGAGAAAAAACACCAGCATGTAATCAATTTACTAAAGACACATGGACGCCCCATGATCTGTACCGAATATATGGCACGGACCAACAACAGCCGATTTTCAAATATTTTGCCTGTTCTCAAAAAGGAAAATATAGGAGCTATTAACTGGGGGTTGGTCAATGGAAAATCCAATACCATATATGCATGGAACACTCCCATTGAAGATGGAGCTGAGCCTGTTGAATGGTTTCACGACATATTTAGAAAGGACGGTACCCCTTATAGACAAGATGAAGTTAATTTAATCAAAAAATTAAACGGTGAGGGAAATGATCATTCGGTCAAAAAATAGAGTTCTCGGACGGGCAATAGCTTTGTTTATAGTTCTATTGTGCATATCGTGCAAAACAAAACAGGAAAAAAAAATCAAAAGCGATGCCCTACCAACCGCAATAGTCAATATTATAAAGGATAAGGATTTTAATACAACAATTGGTGGTAAATCTGTAAAGCTGTATTGGTTGCAGCGGAAGGATTTAAAAATGGCTATGACCAATTACGGAGGACGTATCATAAGCCTTTTTGTGCAAGACAAAAATGGGAATGCAATTGATGTAAATATTGGTCGCAGCAGCATTAAGGAATACATGGAATCACCTGAAGCCTATTTTGGGGCAACCATTGGTAGGGTAGGTAACCGCATTGCAAATGGTAGATTTTCCATAAGCGGAAATAAATATACCCTGCCTACCAATGACAATAAAAATACCCTACATGGGGGCTACAAAGGATTTCAAGATGTGGTTTGGGATGCGGAACAACCCAATGGGCATACCTTGATTTTAACTTACACCTCTCCTGATATGGAAGAAGGTTTTCCCGGGAATTTGCAAACAAGGGTAACCTACTCGTTGACAGAAGACAATGCGGTCACTATTGAATATGAAGCGACTACGGATAAACCTACGGTGGTAAATTTAACCAACCATGCCTATTTCAACCTCAATGGGGAAGGAAGCGGTTCAATTTTGAACCATAAGCTGCAAATTGATGCGGACCGATTTACCCCAGTTGATGCAGGACTCATTCCCACTGGAGAGTTGAGAGAGGTAGCCTCAACCCCCTTCGATTTTAGGAAGCCGCATACGATTGGTAAACGTATTAAAGCAGTCAATGAACAACTGGAATTTGGCAAGGGGTACGACCACAACTATGTTTTAAATAGTGATGAAAAAGGCTTACATAAAGCAGCAAAGGTTGTGGGCGATAAATCGGGAGTTGTCATGGAGGTGTTTACCGAGGAACCGGGAATCCAATTTTATAGCGGAAACTTTATGGCTTCAAAGAATGCGTTGAAATCTGGTGCCAAAGACGACTTCAGAACAGCGTTTTGTTTGGAGACCCAACATTTTCCGGATACACCGAACCAGCCAGAATTTCCATCTATACAATTAAACCCCGGAGAGACGTACCATACAGTTACAGAATATAGGTTTTCAGTGGAATAAATATGAATTCAATTTGATGTTGATCAATGGATGATAAAGGATACCGACTTAATGGAAAATAAATTAAAAGACGGCCTGGATGTCGCAGAATTTGCATTCGACCTAGAGGTCTCCTCCCCTGGGAGGGTGAACTTGATTGGGGAGCATACGGACTACAATGACGGGTTTGTGTTGCCAGCTGCCATTGACAAGCGCATTACCATTAGGTTAAGGGCCAATGGAAGCAAGACAAGGTGCACCATAAAGAGCAAGGGCTTTGACAGTGTCCTGGTCGTTGATCTTGGCAACATAAGTCAGGGTACTGAAGGTTGGCACAATTATGTGCTGGGCGTTTTGAACGAGCTGCAATTGCTCACACAAGATCTAAAAGGGTTTGACTGTGAGATGGAGACGGATATACCCGTGGGATCGGGGATGAGCTCCTCGGCGGCACTGGAATGCGGGCTCGCCTTTGGACTGAACGAGCTTTTTGATTTAGGTTTGGACCGCTGGCAGATAATTAAGTTGGGGCAAAGGGCGGAACACAATTTTGTAGGTACACAATGTGGGATCATGGACCAGTTTGCCTCCGTCATGGGCAAAAAGGACCATTCCATGCTGTTGGATTGTCGATCGCTGGATTTTGAGTACATTCCCACCAAGATGGACCCCTATGTGATCTTGATGCTCAACACGAACGTAAAGCACAACCTTTCCACAAGTGGATATAATGATAGGAGGGAGGAAAGCTCTTCCGGTCTCAAGATCATTGCTGAACGATTTGGCGTACAACATTCGTTCAGGGACATGACCCCTGACATGGTCAAAAGGTGCAGGGAGGAGCTTGGCAATGTACGGTACAGGAGGTGCAGTTATGTGCTTGAAGAGAACCAAAGGGTCCTGAAAGCTGCGGAGCATCTGAGTAACAATGATTTGATCGGGTTGGGAAAACTTTTGTACGAATCCCACGAGGGACAGCGCAAAAAGTACGAGGTCAGTTGCCCTGAGCTTGATTTTTTGGTAGATTTTTCAAAGAATTGGGAAGATGTGCTAGGTGCCAGAATGGTAGGCGGTGGCTTTGGTGGCTGCACTTTGAACATTATCCATGTAGAAGCTGTTGACAATTTTGTGAATGCGGTAAGCGAGGCCTACAAAAAGAAATTTTCCATTGAACTGTCTCCGTTTCAAACCGTTCCGAGCCAAGGAACAACAATTATCAAGAAACATGTCTGAGAGCCGATTGAACCAAATACCACATCGTAGGTACAACATTCTTACAGGAGAATGGGTACTGGTGTCTCCACACCGTACCAAACGTCCCTGGCAGGGCAAAAAGGAAAAACTACCAACTTTGGACAAGCCATCCCACGATAGGGAGTGTTATCTATGTCCCGGTAACGTTAGGGCAGGTGGGCAGGCCAACCCTGATTATAAAGATGTGTTCAGTTTTGTCAACGATTTTTCAGCTCTTCTTTCAGATACTTCTATGGAGGTATATAAAGATGGGCTTTTGTTGGGAAAAAGCGAAGCCGGCATCTGCAAGGTGGTCTGTTTCTCGCCAGACCATTCCTTGACACTGCCCCAAATGGAAGTTTCCGCAATTGAAAAAGTGGTCACACTTTGGCAGAAAGAATATTTGGAATTAGGTAAGATGAACTTCATCGACCATGTGCAGATCTTTGAGAACAAAGGGGCCATCATGGGATGCAGCAACCCCCATCCACACGGGCAGATCTGGGCACAGAGTTCCATTCCGCAGGAAGTGGGGAAGAAGACCATCCATCAAAAAGAATATTGGGAAAAGAACCAGCGGAGCCTTTTGGGTGATTATCTGGAACAAGAGCTGGAACTGGATCAACGAATAGTTGCCGAGAATGGCCATTTTGTGGCCTTGGTGCCCTATTGGGCGGTATGGCCCTATGAGATGATGATCGTTCCCAGAAAACACCATCAGGATATTTCACAGATGGATGGAAAGGAAAAGAGGGACTTTGCGGGGATGATAAAAATAGTGACCACCAAGTACGACAATCTCTTTGAGACCTCTTTTCCCTATTCATCAGGAATACACCAGCGGCCCACGGACGGTGGGAAGCATGCGGAATGGCATTTCCACATGTCATTCTACCCGCCGCTATTGCGTTCGGCCACGGTAAAAAAATTCATGGTAGGGTACGAAATGTTCGCCGATCCACAGCGGGACATCACTGCGGAACAGGCGGCCCGGACCCTGGCCCAGCTCCCAACGGAACACTATACCAAAATGGATGGTCATTGAAATGAGTGTTGGCCAACAAATAAAAATGAACCAATAACGAACAACCAAATAATTATGGAAAGCAGTTTTGAATTTTGGGACTATCTGGTCTTCGTACTATATGCACTTGTAATCCTAAGCGTGGGGCTTTGGGTCTCCCGGACAAAAAAAGGGGAGAAGAAAAGCACGGAGGACTATTTTTTGGCGAGCAAGTCCCTGCCCTGGTGGGCCATAGGGGCCTCCTTGATAGCAGCGAACATTTCAGCAGAACAGTTCATTGGGATGTCGGGCTCCGGTTTTGCCCTTGGTTTGGGGATAGCATCCTATGAATGGATGGGTGCCTTGACCCTCTTGATCGTTGGTAAATATTTCCTGCCCATTTTCATTGAGAAGGAGCTGTACACCATCCCGGAGTTCATAGAGAAACGGTTTTCGACCAGCCTGAAATCTATCTTGGCAGTATTCTGGGTCTGTCTCTATATTTTTGTGAACCTCACCTCTGTGCTGTATCTGGGCGGGCTTGCACTTGAGACCATTTTGGGCATTGACATGATCTATGCCATTATTGGCCTAGGGCTTTTTGCGGCGGCCTATTCCCTTTACGGTGGATTGGCGGCGGTGGCCTGGACAGATATCATTCAAGTGGTTTTCTTGGTTTTGGGTGGATTGATCACTACCTATCTGGCCTTGGACACGGTTTCTGGCGGGCAGGGCGTCATGGCGGGTCTCCAAACAGTCTTTGACACGGTACCGGGCCATTTTGACATGATATTGGACAGGACCAACCCAGAGTACATCAACCTGCCCGGCATCGGTGTGCTTGTAGGTGGACTTTGGGTGGCCAATCTCTATTATTGGGGGTTCAACCAGTACATCATACAACGCACGCTTGCCGCCAAGTCCTTGAAGGAGTCACAAAAAGGGATATTGTTCGCGGCTTTCTTGAAATTGGTCATACCGCTCATTGTTGTGATTCCGGGAATTGCGGCCTACGTCATTGTCAATGACCCAGACCTGTTATCAAGCCTTGGAGAACAGGGACTGGCAAACATCCCGTCCTCGGGGGCCTCTGACAAGGCCTATCCGTGGTTGATGCAATTCTTGCCAACAGGATTGAAGGGAGTGGCCATTGCAGCTTTGGCGGCGGCCATAGTATCTTCGTTGGCCTCCATGTTGAACTCCACCTCCACTATTTTTACCATGGATATCTACAAACAGCATATGAACAGCAGCGCAAGCAATGGAACGCTTGTTAGGGTGGGACGGCTTTCCGCTGCTACCGCCTTGGTCATAGCTATGGTGGTCGCACCGCTTTTGGGAGGACTGGACCAGGCCTTTCAATTTATACAGGAATACACCGGGGTGGTGAGCCCTGGAATTTTGGCTGTGTTCCTTTTGGGACTTTTTTGGAAGAGGACGACCAACCGTGGTGCGATCATCGGGGTGTTGGTCTCTATACCCATGGCCATGTTCTTCAAGGTCGGACCAAAGGGCTGGGCCGAAGGAACTGCCCTTGAACCACTTTTCCCAGCCCTACCGTGGATGGATCAAATGGGCTTGACCTGTTTGATCACTATAGCGATAATTATGTTGGCGAGCCAGCTACAGACTGGTGGCAAGGAAGACCCCAAGGGCATACGGCTAATGAAGGAAGCCTTCAGGACCGGACCGCTCTTCAACATTGGGGCCTTTGCCATTATGGTGGCCCTGGCCGCTATCTATGCCTTGTTTTGGTAATCATAGAGTGGCCTTGATCAAAATGGACCATTCCATCTTGAAGGAGCATATATTTCATTTTTTTTGAATAAATTTGTAT
>NZ_LXTT01000105.1 GCF_001683915.1 Allomuricauda sp. CP2A
TGATTAATCTCAAAATTATTTAGCTATACAATACTCAAAATAAAATTCTAAATATGGAATTGATTTCGAAAGTTTATTGGTTGATTTGCCAAATTCAAAGCCATGCGACAGAATTAGAAAGAAATTTAAGACTAAAACATGACAGGCATTATTATCTTTGACAACACACGATAAAAGGATTTCCTCAAAAAAAAAAGCATCCCTATTAAGAATGCTTAGAATAATTTTTTCTGTTATGATAGATGCTCTTTTGCCTTTAAATGACTAAAAGTTCATATCATTTGTTCCTTCCAATATAGTTTCAAACCCTCCTGCGTAGTATTCAGCACAGATTTCAAGATTGGTATATCCCGCATTATTGACAACGGCATATCCATCAGAAAATGCCCAATCAACATGGGTTTTCAACATATCACTTGGGTCATTGGGATTAAGGTGTGCATGTTGGTTCTCGAACCAATCGGGCATATGATCGCCGTCTGAATCCAAATACATATTTGTATTGGTAAATGATGAATTGGTCCATTCCGAAGGTTCACGATAACGAGAAGGCGTAGTACCACTCAATGAACGTGCAAGATATTCTTGATCCAAATCATCGCGGAAAAACCCTGGGCTTCCATCCGCATTGATCCCTCTATTATGTCCGACACTGGCATTCATTTTTTCAGGAATTTGGTCATAAGACCAGATACCATCATTTGGAAGTATAAAATTGTTGATTTTCGATGAACTAAATAGTGAAGGATCCAAAGGTTCGTCTTCAACTACTCTTGTATTTCCAACGGTAGCTGAGCTTGATTTGAACCATACCCAAATATTTTCTTGATTTGAACTTGGCGTTTCATCCCATCCACCTATAAAGTTTCCTGATGAATAAATGGTTGGTTTTTTATTATTCCATTCGCCATTATCATATCCCCATTTATTTATAGGTGTTGACCCTTTTGATTTGTTTCCTGCTTCAGCATAATTGTCATGCCAATCTACCTTTAGAGGGCCACTGTTCCGACTAAGTCTCGCGTCCCAATTTACGATGTAGTTATTGTATATTTCAAAGTTTCCACTATAGCCTTTCATATTTGGAAATCTATGTGATATATTATAGAACATGTTCCTAGCAAAAGAATGGCTTCCTGCACCATTGTTTCTGTCTGAAAAATCATCACTGAATATAACACCAGTATTATGTGATGGAACTGCTTCAGCCAAGACATTATACGCCATGGTTGAAGTATTACCGGCATTTCTAGTTTCTGTGAAAAATATCTGGTCTGCACCATAACGCAAGGAGCAATGATCTATATAAAAGCCTGTATTTTCTTTCATAGCAAATATATTCAGTGCATCATAGCAACTAACATTGACTGTACAATTTACATCACCGTTTTGTGCGGTAATATGCCTTACTATGATATTACCTGCATTACTCCATGAAAATCTCCCTTTGCTTAGGGTAATTCCCCTTCCAGGAGCAAATTGTCCCCAAATACTGACATCGCCTTGTCCTGGTTGAAGATTTTTAAATTCAGAAGATTTTTCAACAAAACCCTCCACCTTTACGATGATAATCCTTTTTCCCGTTGCTTCGAACGCTGCCCGAAATGATCCTGGCCCACTATCATTCAAATTGGTTACCTCATAAATGGTGCCGCCACGACCACCCGTAATCTCTGCTGCTGCACCAAAGGCGGATGGAAAAGCTTTTAGGTCAGTAAGTGTAATAACATCATCAATCACAATATTTCCAATATCATCATCATTTTCATCATCCTCTTGGGTATTTCCATTGACCTTGCCCATATATTCAACAACCAAACGGGGGCCCTCATTGTTTGGACTTTCCTTGGAAGCTATTGCAATATCATTTCCTGATTTAATGTTTAACACAATCGAAAGCAAGGAAGATGTCAACAGATCGCTGTCCAATGGTATTTGCTGATCAAAGCCAACAGCATATTCACTGTCCACCTCTCCCAAAAGTTCGCCTTGGCTGGGCGCATTATCGAGTGACAGGCTTTCTTCGGTCCAATCATTGCCCGTTCCTTTATAAGCTTCCAAATGCCCATGGCCTTGATCGGAATCAGTGGTAAATTCAAGGTAGGCACCCGTTATGGTACCTTCAATGGAGCTCAAATCAAATTTTAAATAGGTTGTTCTTACATTGGTTTCAACGCGGACAATGCCTTCGTTAATACCTTCACCATCCTGTATATAGGCATCATCAATCGCATTCAACGTAATTGTTGCCGCTTCCACTTCAGCATCATCGCCATCATCAGAACCATCCACAACGGGGTCTGGATCATCAAGAATTGCTTCAGCAAATAAATCAGAATCTTTTTGACAAGAAGAGAACAGCAAAAAGAAAAATGAAATAATAAACAACATAAACGTAGTTGGGGTGGGGTTACGTCTCATAAGATAGGTTAAAAAAATGTAATTCAAGATTCAGTATGCAATAGTATATCAAAAACGAAAAACGCCGATGAAAAGTTGTCTTTTTTCGATGAAATACATAGTTTTTTGAATATCAGTGATTTCATCGATAGAAAAATTAACAACTTCTCTGTAATGCATACTTCAATTTTTTTTTCCTTCGAGTTACGGCCCCTTCCCTATTTTGGATCGTTGGGTGGGTGTTTTTAACGTTGATTTAACTGTTAAACCCATTATGCGCTGCTTTAATGCCATTCAAAATGTATAGTACAACGATAAAATGGGTAGTTGAAATGATAAAATGTTTTTGACACGGAAAAAGTTTAGAACTTAGCGCAAATTCTGATTACACTATTTTGAATTTCCGTGATCAGTCATAAAATTGGACGTGGTTTGGTTGAATGCACTATTCCTTAAAAATCCAATATCCCATAAGTAGCATGAAAAAGCACCGTGAAACCCAGAAAACCATGTAATTCCTTGAAGCAAACAATTATTTGATGGCACAACAATAAATGACTTATTCACCGTTATTTTTAACAGACTAATTTTGTAACATTTTTATGGGTCCTTCAAAGAAAGATTCACTTACCAAAAAAGGAATTCACGGTTTTATTTGGAATTTTTCGGGTTCAGTTGTCCAAATTGTTTTACAGCTATTGGTCATTGGGATTCTTTCCAGGCTACTTACCCCCGAAGAATTTGGTGTGGTGGCCATAATCATGATCGTAGTCAGTTTCACAAAGCAAATCACCACAATGGGGATTGCAAGTTCATTGGTACAATTACCCGAGTTAACGTCCAAACATATTTCACTGGCCTATACCTTTTCTATTCTTCTGGGGACTGTTTTAGGGTTTGCCTACTATGCCCTCACCCCACTGTTTGCCGAATTTTTCAATATCCAAAAAGACATCGAGGCCCTTCAATTTTTTTCCATCTTTTTTCCGCTGGTGAGCTTTGGCAGTGTTGGGGAAGCGTTATTGAGCAGAAAGTTTAGATTTGATGTGGGGGTTAAAATCGGTCTGATCGCTTACCTTATCGGTTCTGGTACTGTTTCCATAACCATGGCCTATCTCGGTTTTGGGTATTGGTCACTCATTTGGGGGCAGTTTGTAGGACTATGCATTACCATTTGTTTGACAATTTATTATGAGGTGCCCAAATTTTCATTGCGTTTGGAAAAACAACCTTTAAAGGATTTGTTCTTTTTTGGTTCTGGGCATACGTTGGGCATTATATTTAATTTTTTTGGGGAGAAAGCGGACAATATTGTGGTTGGTAAAATATTAGGGACGGCTTTATTGGGTTTTTATTCCAAGGCGTTCCAATTGTATTCCATACCGGCCAGTTTTTTTGGTACCATTTTCGACAAGGTCCTGTTCCCCATTCTATCCCAAAAACAAAATGATACCAAAAAACTATCGTCCTTTTATACGTTTAGCACAACCTTTTGTTTTGGACTCTTGGTCCCTGTAAGTGTATTGATCTTGATCAACGCCGAACTGATTATTGATGCTTTTTTGGGAAACCAATGGAAATCGGCGGTACTCCCTTTGCAATTGTTGATCTTGGGGCTGGCTTTTCGGTTTGGGACCCGGATAAACAAATCTTACCTTAAGTCATTGGGAATTGTGTACCGGGGAGCCTATTACCAGTTGATATTTGCAGTCTTGATGTTCGTATGCACCTATATTGGTGGCCAAATCTATTCGTTGCCCGGGGTTGCTGCGGGGGTGTTGGTGGCCACTTTGATAAATTATGTGCAAATTGCCTATAGGCTATATAAGGTTTTGGATTTTTCGGGCATTGCGTTAATAAAGGACTTATCCAAAAATATCATTTTTCATCTCCTTTTTGTTCTCAGCACGGTACTGCTCTATTATTTTGGGATTACATCCAAATGGATTCACTTGATTATCACAGTAACCGTATATTTACCCATCATTGTGTTCTATTTTAAAAGCAAAAAAAATATCATTTTCACACCCAATAATCTCCCCATGTTTATTTTAGTTGCCAATTCGCTGCCTGGAAAGATTAAAAATTATATGGGTCGAGTACCTATATTTAGAGACTTTTTTGCCCAACATTCATGAATCTGAAGGTTTCATACATAATCATCGCCCTTTTATTGGCATTTGACAATGTCTTTATCAAATTTCGATTGGGAGACATTATCAGTATTGATCGTGCATTGGAATTCGCATTCTTTTTTATACTCTTTAAACCCTATGTAAAAGCATTGAAGACAAATTCCTTTTTTAGGGGGTGGAATGCTTTTTTAGTTGCCTTTGCCATAATACAATTCCTTGTTAACCTCCGTATTTTGGTTCTTAATGAAATAGAGACCAAATATGTTTTTATAGACCTGTTCAAGGGGTTTTCCTTTATCGTATTCTCGGCCTTATTTTTCTTGATGGCCCAGAAGAACTTAAAGTATGTGAATATAGTTTTGATAGGCCATTTCTTGATCTGTCTATTTGCGATTTTACAGCACCCCATTTCACCCTTCGCCAGTGAGATGTTGGAATTGAAAAAGTTTCTTTTTTCCAGCACATTGGACAGTGATCGTATTTCAGGGGCCATTGAACGGGAGGACACATATATCTCAGGAGGCTATGCCGATCGGTTTAGATTGGCCGGGCCCTTTGCGTCCACCATCTCATTCTCCTACTTTGCCATAGCCAGCTTTTGCATGACCTTTTTTATGTATGTTAAAACCAAAAAAAGAATTTACATGGCCTTTCTTGGGGTTCTTTTCATATGCTCCATTCTTACCCAGACCCGTTCGTTAATGCTCGGGGAACTTGTCATAGTTGGTGGCTATTTCTTCTTTGTGCCCCATAAGAAAAGACCTTTTTACCAATCTGCCATGGTTGTTTCCGGGTTGGTGCTTTCCCTCTTTATTGCAATTGGCCAAGATTATTTTTTGCCTAAAAATTCCAGGTTGACCAAATTGAGCTCGGAGGGGCAGTCGGATAGTAGGCCATTGTTATGGCTAACCGGTGTTACAGCGGCTATGACCTATCCGCTGGGGGTGTCCAAAAAAGAGTACCAAACCGTTAAACAAGATATGTACCACAAATTTGGACAGACATCCATATTGCACTTAACCTCGCATAATGGCATTATAAACGTTGGTATTTATTACTCATTCCTTGGGTATGTACTGCTTTTTATGTTGGTGAAATTTTTATTGGAACACAATAAAAAGTCAAATTCCATCATGCGGGTCATTTTTATCTTGTTCCTCTTGGGCTATGCCACCCACATAAGCTTTCACAATAACATTTTCCTCAGTGCGGATTATCCCTTTTTTATGGTTTTGATGTTATTGGGGCTCGAATCGCAAGGCCTTGTTCCAAGATTGGAAGTAGAAGAAGAATCACAAAATTTAAGTCCTGTCCCTAATTGAGCAATAACACCAATCTATAAAATCACTAAACACATTTCAGTTGGAAAAAAAAATTGATGTCCTTTTTGTATTGCCCTCATTGCGTTCAGGAGGTGCCGAACGGGTAATGTCCTTTTTGGCCCAGAACATAGACCCTGCCCTATTTAATTCCCATCTGCTGATCACCGGTTCCGATGAAGACCAAAAATACCAGGTGGACAAAATTCCTGTCACCTTTTTAAACAAAAGTCGCGTTAAGCATGCTGTGTTTGGTATCATCAAATTTATGATCAAGAACAAGCCAAAAATTGTAATTGGTGCCATGGGCCATGTGAACACCATGCTAGGCCTTATTGGGCTTTTCTTTCCCAAGACAAAATTTGTGGCCAGGGAAACCACCATATCCAGTTTTAGCATGGACAGTGAGGACACGGGAAACGATAGACCGGCAATGTTGTATCGCTTGGCGTTGAAATCCCAGGATATGATCATTTGTCAATCCATTGACATGAAGAATGATTTGATTGAGAATTTTGGTTTGCCAACTTCAAGGATGGTGGTCATCAACAACCCCGTAACCACAAAATTCAAATTAAAGGAGCGCACTTTTGCAGCGGACAACGTATTGCGGTTCATCTCTATTGGCAGGTTGACCGAACGAAAAGGGTTTCAAAGGGTTTTAAAGGCCTTGGCCGAGTTTGACCAACCTTTTCATTACACCATCATTGGTTCCGGTGACTATAAGGATACCTTGGTCAATTTGGTTGAAAGTCTTGGACTACACGAAAAAATCACATTTGTTTCCCATACGGATAAAGTCAATGAGTATTTGGCGCAAAACGATCTATACCTACAAGGCTCTTATGTTGAAGGTTTTCCAAATGCCCTTTTGGAAAGTTGTGCCACGGGCACCCCGGCGGTTGTGTTCGATGCCCCGGGGGGAATCAATGAAATTATACTGCCAGGGGTAAACGGATATATAGCCAAGGATCATGTAGATTTTTTGGAAAAACTGGAGTTGTCCATCAACCACCCTTGGAGCCCAAGCGCAGTTAGGGAATCTGTATATTCAAGGTATTCAGAGGAAAAGATTTTGGCCAACTATGAAGACCTTTTTCTGGATTTGGTCTCTCCAAAGAAAAATTAAGAAGAAAATAAAATAATCTTGTATCCTACGTTATGTAGTAGA
>NZ_LXTT01000114.1 GCF_001683915.1 Allomuricauda sp. CP2A
TTATTGGTCTGAACCTCTCTTCTGTATAAACAATGTCAGCCAATGATTAAAGTTCTATTTCTAGAATATCCTTTGCCAAGTCTTTCAATCCGTGTTCTATCTTCTTTCTCTGGGCCTCTCTTGGTTTTTTTAGCCCAGTGGAATAGTGTTGAAGTTGTTTCTGATTAATGCCGGTGATTCGAGCCATCGCAGCAAATGTAAAGACTCCAGAATAGTATTTTAATAAACTCTCTGTGTCAAATTTGAATACCAATTGGTAATCTTCCTCTAAAAATTTAGGCCTATTGGCATCGTCCAAAGTCTTTAAAGTCGCAACGGAATCCATCACAGATTCCTTAACTTCCTTCACATCATCACCCATTGCATATATACCATCAATATTCTCAGAATATGCCGAGTATCCATCTGAAGTTTTCTCAATTGTAATATAAACTGTTTTCATAGTATTTTAGTTTTGTTGAGGCAGTTTACAACCCCATTCTTTTTCTTAGCTTTTTTTCCAGTCCCTTACCCAATTCCTTAGAGCCATGGTTAGGAATAACTTCTTGTTTTCCATCTTTCTCGTAAATTTCATGGCTACCCTTGCCCTGCCTGACAAA
>NZ_LXTT01000122.1 GCF_001683915.1 Allomuricauda sp. CP2A
TACATTTGTATGATTATACATTTATTTAAATAATTGTATTTAAAGTAGCTTGAAATTTTTGTAAAATATTTGTGGAAAGGGAGAAAGAAGACAATGGCTAGAGATTGTCCGAGTGTTAGCGTAAACTGAATTCTTTTTCTCCCTACTCATATTTTTATAGCAGTTGCCAAAAACATTGTTTTTGGCAACACCTTAGAAGGAATCAAATAGGTAAGTCCCCTCGGGGGGTTACCATCCCTGTCTTAGATTCGACCTCAATTCCCATACAAATTTATTTTGAATGTTTCTTGATTTGCCGTACATAAACTGATGTATGGCAAACGGGTTAAATGCTGTTCAATGTTGCTAGGTTTGTTCAATAAAGTAAATCAACAAATACCAGTAATATGAAGCGCATATTTATCATGGACGACGGTGGATTAAAGGAATATGTTCCTGTAGAATCTCTTAAAAACAATTTAGCTCCAAAACTGAAGGATGAGGAGAATGAAAATCAAACTGAAAATGAAATGTTGACGATTGCCGATTTGGTCAAAAAATTCAAAGTGACCAGACCGACCATCTATTCCTGGATGGAAAAAGGGCTGCTCAAAAAGATACCTATTGGGGGACGTGTCCTGTTCCATCCCAATGACATCAATGAACTTATCAATCGGTTAAGGGGAATCTCTTCTTAGAAACAAATTGATGAACCAAAGACAAAACAGAAAATGGACTTTATATCGGAGATCTTGAAGCAAGCCATGTTTTTGCAAGCAAAAACTGCTCACTCTGTTCGCATGGCTTGTTGGGGAATCTCCCCAAACCCCTAAAATATGGCAAGACCAAAAAAGAAAATACGAGAATTAAAGGCTATTCGGGTAAACGTGAGAATGACGGTGGACGAATACCTGATACTATCCCAAAATGCAAGTACGCTGGGAATTACGATTCCCGATTATATAAGGAAAAGGGTAACGGGAAAAGCACTGCCAAGAAAAAGAATATTGCTTGAGGACAGACAACTTTTCATTGAGTTGGCCCGTATCGGGAATAATATTAACCAACTCACTAAAAAGGTACATCTGGGAATGAAACATCCCCCAATGTTAATTAATCAACTAGCAGAATTAAAGAATATTTTGGACATGCTAAAATCAAATATTGTAAAGAGTGATTGCCAAGCAGATTAAAGGAAAGGATTTCTATGGGGTGTTGGCCTACAATGAAAAGAAGATAGAACAGGGGAAAGGCCATCTGTTGGACACCAATCTTACCTATGGAAGGATCATAGATATGACCCAGGAGTTCAATTTGGTCAGACAACTTCGACCTCGACTTGGCAAAGCGGTGTATCATGTTTCATTGAACCTGCCCTATGATGATAGGTTAAGTGATGGGCAATTCACATCTTTGGGAATGGATTATCTGAAAGGCATGGGTTTCGATGACAATCAGTATATCATGTATCGACATTGCGACCAAGAACACGAACACATCCATATTGTGGCTAATCGTGTAAAGTTTTCCGGGGAAGTGGTCAGCGACAGTAAAGATTACGAACGAAGCGAGCATCTGGTTCGGAAACTTGAACTTAAGTATGGACTATCTCAGCTAAGTGATTTAGAATTGGTAGAAAAGGTAACACTTACTCATAAAGAGATTCAAAAGGCTTTTAGAACAGGAGAGCCACCATTAAAACTTATGCTTCAACAGCATCTTGAAAATGCCATCTTAAAATCAAATAATGTAACGGAATTCATTAAAGAGTTGGTTAAAATGAAAATAACTCCCAAGTTCAACATAAGCAAAAGTACTGGACGGGTAACAGGAATCTCCATTAGGTACAATAGCATTATATACAAAGGAAGCACCCTTGGGCGACAATTTTCATGGAACAATATCATCAAACGAATCGATTATGAACAAGACAGAGACCGTGCAGTTATTCTCGAAAATAATAGCACAGAACGAAGAAGTGATAGCGCTTTTAAAGAATTTAGAAGGGCATCAACACCAATTGCAGGAAAGACATTTAGTGTTACTGGACAGACTATCAAAACTATTGAACAATCAAAAAGTGATATGGGAAACGTTGAAGCAATTGGATTGAAATCACATCAAACCGATGACAATCAATGGAATTCTTTTAAACTGGAACTTGACGATAAGATACGATTTAGGAAGAAAAGACGAAAAGGAAAAGGACGGAGACTGTAATGGTCAATAGTATGAATGATTCAAAAAAGTCAAAGCCAGAATGTTTAGTGAAAAAGAAAGAATAATAATAGCAATTATTACTAATGTTCTTCTATGATTACTAACTACTATTATTTTTTTTACTGAATTTTTGGATGTGAAATTTTAAAGTAGGATTTTTTCAACTCTGTCAGGCATATCCATTGATTAATGGTCATTATCTCTTAAAGATATAAATCAAATCTTCTTCAATGGATTTAAAGTATCTTTCTTTGATTCCTTTTTGGAAACAAAATCACAGTTAATAAACTGCTTCCCTGTTCTTTTTTTGGGGTGTCTCAGTGACAAAAGTTTATAAAACCGAAAACCTTGACTTAAAAAGATGACATTTGTTATTTTTGGTTATATACACTAAAAACATCATGAGACACACACTATCCGCCACTTTCTTCTGTTGCTTTTTACAGGTTTCCTTGGCACAGGAAATCTCCGTTGAAAAATTGGAAGATGCCCTATCTGACTACACCGCAAAAATTGAACATGCAGCCGTCCTTCAGGATTGTGGCCATGCCTTTGATGGCCCCGCATTTTTTTATAAACAAATGGAAAACAATTGGTTGGATTTTGCACTGAATATTTCCAGTGATTCCAAAAAAAACATTGGAAGGGATATGTATAACAGATATGTTGCCCTTGGCCAATTGGACAACAACCATTTTGCCAAACCAAAGGTAGAGGAAATACTTCAACGTATCGTTAAAAATGTGTCCCGAAACGATGTATCCTACCGAATAAGCATCCTTAAATCCGAGGAAATAAATGCTTTTGCCACTTTGGGCGGTTACCTATACATTACCACGGGCTTGCTCAATTTCGTTGATTCTTATGATGAATTGGCGTTCATCATAGGACATGAAGTGGCCCATGAGGACAAACTCCACACCCAAAGGAAAGTAACAAAACTCACGCTCTCCACAGACCTTGAGGGAATGACCCGTATGGAAGGCTTTACCGATATTGCCAATAAGATCAACAGGACCTTTTCGCCCCCCTTTGATCAAATTGATGAATATGAAGCCGATAAGGTCGGGTTTGAATTGGCCAAGGCCGCCGGATATGATGTGAACCGATTTGCGGATTTCTTCAAAAAATTGGAACGCTACCAAAAGCAAGACCTCATAAAAAAATTGACTTCCACGCATCCTTTTGCGGAACATCGTAAAAAATGCATCCAATCCTATATCGACCAATAAAATGACATCGGAAATGTACATCATCTGCAACGGACAGTCCGTTCCCCTGTCTAAAAATGAAATTGTTACGATTGGAAGAAAAGGCCATGGCGCCCAAGTTGAGATAGACAGTAGACTTGCTTCGAGAAAACATGCCCAAATTGAAACCAGGACGGACGGAATCTACATCATGGACCTTGAAAGCTCCAATGGGACCATGGTCAAAGAACAGCCGATAGCCCCAAATACATGGGTCAAGATTCCACCTGACGAGATTTTCACTATTGCATCGCAAAAGCTGCATGTAGTTACTGAAAACCAAAAAGAAAAGGTTCCAAAACCCTCAGAATCCCAAAAGGAGTTCAACGGATTCAAACAAAAAATCATTTCCAAAGGTGCTTATAAAATTGGCCGCTTGGAAAATAATGACATTGTTTTGGATGATCCCACGGTGACCCGGGAACATGCAATAATTTCCTATTCGCAGGGTGAATTTTGGATCGAGGACCTCGGCTCCATCAATAAGACCTATCTCAATGGAAAGGAGTTGAAATCCAAGGCCAAGTTCAAGGACAGTGATACGGTCACCATATCATTTTACACCATTACCCTTAAAGACGGGGCCAAGGACCTAAGGAAAGAAAGCAGTGCCATAAGAGCATTGGCAATTCAAAAAAAATATCCGAACAACAAGATTGGATTACAGGCCATGTCCCTGAACATTCCCCATTCCACTTTTGTGGCATTGATGGGTCCCTCGGGCTGTGGAAAATCCACCTTGTTGAAATGTTTGAACGGTGAAAATCCGGCTACTTCTGGAGAAGTATTCATCCATGGATTGTCATTGGCCGAGAATTTCAGCCTCATCAAAAAGAAAATCGGCTATGTTCCCCAAGATGATATCATTCACAAAGAATTGACGGTATACAAGACCTTGTTCTACGCAGCAAAGCTCCGCTTACCCGATGATACAGCCGTTTCAGAGATCAACCAAAGGATTGATAAGGTCATCAACGACCTAAATTTGGACCAAGATAAGGAAAAGGACATCAGGACCATAAAAGTGGGGAATCTCTCTGGTGGACAGCGCAAACGCGTGTCCATTGCGGTGGAACTTTTGACCGAGCCCACTATTCTGTTTTTGGATGAACCCACTTCTCCACTCGATCCCGAGACCATTGAAAGTTTTCTGAAGAGTCTTAAAAAGTTGGCCCATTCGGGAACTACAATTGTAATGGTGACCCACAAACCCGAAGACCTCAACTATGTGGACCAGGCTATATTTTTGGGCGTTCAAGGGCATTTGGTATTTCAAGGCCCGGCCAACCTATTGACTTCCCATTTTGAAGCCCAGAACATTGTAGAGGTCTATAGTAAAATGAGTGATATCGGCACGGTAACCTCCTATTACCAAAAGCCCAGCAAAGTTGGGTATAAGGCCGTAAACAACCCCGACGTAAAAAAAGAAAAGCCAGACTCGTACTGGCTGCAATTGTATTGGTTGGTTTCAAGATATTTCAACATCAAACTCAATGACAAGGAAAATTTGGCCTTGTTATTGGCACAACCCGTGATCATTGCGGGATTGGTCTGCTTGGTATTCAACAAATTTCAGATTGGGGTCATGTTCTTGATGGCCATTTCTGCCGTTTGGTTTGGGGTGAGCAATGCCGCAAAGGAGATTGTTGGTGAGCTTACGGTATACAAAAGGGAGCGTATGTTCAACCTTAATATCAACACCTATATTCTTTCCAAATGGTTGGTACTTTCCTTGATTGCCCTGGTGCAGACCATATTGTTTGTGAGTATCATCTACCTCAATTTCAAACTAAATACTTTTGAAGGTTTTGAAGAAGTGTACCTACGGCCTTTTGGCCAGAGCATGCTGTTCATGTTCTATATTTCGGTTTCTGCCTCTCTGATTGGATTGTGGCTTTCATCTGCCTTCAATACCACAGAGAAAGTAATGACCGTAGTGCCCATTGCATTGATGCCACAGATTATGTTGGCCGGGGTAATGACAAAAATCAACAATACCTTGGTGGAAATCTTGAGCTTTTTCACTTTGGGCCGATGGGGCACCGAGGGCTTTGCCCGATTACAGGACGATGCCTCCCCCGCCTCTGAATTCAATCCAGACACGGTTCAGGCTGTTTTGACCACTGTTCCACTGCCCGCACCCGAAGTGGGTACGCAGACCGCCTCAACCTCAGCAGTGCAACTTCTCGACCTGTACAATGAAAAATTGGTGGATGAAGGAACGTTGATCGGTGATGTCTTCAACAGTTTTGATATGAACGTGGTGGTCATCGCAGCACTCAATGTTATGTTCTATGTCTTGATCTATGTTTCACTTAAAAAGAAGGACAGTATTTAAACCCGACACTATGAAAAAAATAACCCTAGTATTTGGAGCACTTCTTTTTTTTACCTCATGCAGCAATAAACCAGAATTTGTTGCCATAGACCATGTTACCATTAAAGGACTCACGGAAGATGCATTGGTGGTGGGATTGGATTACGTTGTATACAATCCTAACAATGTAAAAACAAAACTGAGGCAATCCAGCATGGAGATTTTTTATAAGGATTCTTTGGTGGGAAAGGGATTTTTAAACGAACAAATGAGTCTCGCAGCCAATGATACCATACGAATACCGGTAACCTGCGAAATAGCACTCAAAAGTCTTAATGCCTTTTATCCTGAATTATTGGCGTCAGATTCCACCGAATTTGCCCTCAAGGGCAATGGAAAGGTGAGCTTTCTGCTGAATTCCTTCACCATTGGATTGGATGAAAAGATACATCTGAATACCAAAAAAGCCATTTTGGAGGAAATCAGCAAAAATTTGGATTACGGCAATAATTTTAAAATTCGGTCCATTTCCAGCAATAAATTACCCTCACTGAGCAAAACTCGGTTAAAATTAGGTGTTGAGACCCTGAACAGATTGCCCATTGCATATACCATCAATACCATGAAACTTGAATTCTTTTTGGATGAAAACAAAGGGAAAGTGGCGGAGTGGACCATGGATGAACCATTTTACCAAGAAGCACTAAAATCCACTACCATTCCCATTGATGTTACCTTGAGCAATTTTGATATTTTAAAACAGATGAAATTCTCTTGGCTGACCGACCAAAAAGCGAATTTCACTATTTTAGGCGAGGCCCAAATAAAAATTCAGGAGTACGAATTCAATGTGCCCATAAAGGACCGTGTGGAAATAGGATTATAGCCATTTCAGAAAAACATTGATGACCGACCAAGAACTAATAGATCAATTAAAGAAAGGGAACGAGAATTGTCTGCAGCAACTGTACCAACACATCGGCATGGTAAAAAGTTGGGTGGAACAGAATAACGGTAATGAAGATGACGCTTTGGATGTTTTTCAGGAGGCAATCATCGTGTTCTATAAAAATGTAATGGCAGGGAACTATGAACTCCGAAGCAAAATAAGCACCTATCTGTTCGAAATTTCAAAGCGACAGTGGCTCAACCAGCTCAATCGAAGAAAAAAATATGAAAACCGGCAGAGTGAGGTAGGCATCTATGAATCCATAAACCCAGAAATCACCCGAAAGGGCCCAAACCTCCGGGAATACCTTGAAAAAGCTCTAGCAAAGGTCGGAGAACCCTGTAAATCTGTTTTGGAGGCAACCATATTTTTGGGGATGCGCATGGAGGACATAGCCGAAAGATTCAATTACTCCAGTGCCCGTTCCGCCAGCCAACAGAAATTACGGTGTCTTCAAAAGCTAAGGGGCGAAGTCTCCTATGATGTCATAATCCGTTTAAAATAGCCATGAGGGAAGAATTGAGACATATTGATTTGATTGACAAACACCTGACCGGCCATCTTAATGACGATGAAAAAAGTGAGGTGGAACGACTGTTAGCTGAAGACAAAGAATTTGCAAAGGAGCTTGAGGTCTTTAAACAGATCTACACGGGCATTGAATCAAAGGAGGACCAAAAACTAAGGGCCAAGCTAGACCTTTTGTATGCCGAATATAGGGCGTCTGGAGAGCAAAAGCCCAAAGGGCTATACCGCAGACTGATCATTTACAGTGGGGCCGTGGCAGCCTGTATTGTGTTGGGAACCCTGTTCTACGTCTTCAGATCAACTGGTAACGACCCTATTGGCAATGACACCCCCAACGTGGTTGATGTGGACTCCGTTCGAACGCAGCCAGTGGATAGTCTCATTTTGAAAAAGAACAACACCCAAGTTACAGAGAAAGAAGAACTGCCAGAAGATGAATTGGATGGCAGCCCGCAAGACGAAACACAACTTGCTTTCTCCAATGGAAAATCACTTCCATCGGAATCCATACGTCTGGTTAGGCAGCCCTCATCGCTAACCTATACTTTTAATGGCCAAGAACTGGTCTTATATGGGGATTCAGGGATTTCAGGCCTTCAGTTACAAATGGGCAAAGATCAAAAAGGCAACTATTATTTAAAATATGGGAGTAAATTGTTCAATCTGGCCACTTCATCAACCATAAATCCATTGAAAGAAGTCCAAGAAGGATACACTTTTGGGGATTTACAGGATGAGAGCGTGCAAGTGAAAGTCATGCCCCTCATTGCAAATTCGCAGCCCTATTCCGGTTTTACCGTTTCACTTACGGAGAACTCATCCATGGATAAAAATTATTTCTTTTTGGAACAGAATGAAAAAAAACAGTTGGTCATTGATGCCAGCATGAATATTGATTCCATTACGGTTATAGTTGTTTCAAAAAGCGAAGGGAACTCCCATTACCTTATTCATAAAAATGAACTATATCCCTTAAACATTGACGCTACTGAAACCACCTCACTAGAACAAATCGATTTTACCAAAAACAATGAAACCCGTATGTTCATGGACCGGCCATCCTTTCCGAAAGGTGTTTACGAAATAATTTTTTAGAAAAAATCAAAAAAAAAGATGACATCACCAATCTGCGGTTATATACCCATAGAAAGTATAACCAAAACGATTAAAAATGACATCCAAAAAAGTACACACAATTCTTCTAATCGGTTTGTTCTGTGGTTTTGTAAATGCCCAAAATCCAGATGCCACAAAAAGAGGAAACCGGGGAGCAGCGGAACGAGTAGATCAAGTGGGCCAAACTGTCCAGGAAACCAACAAAGACATTGACCAAACAGTGGAGGGCATTGACAGCACCATTGAAGGTGCCAAGGAAACCGTTGAAAAAGTGGGGAGCATTTTGTTCGGCTCCAAGAAGGAAAAAAACAAGAACACAATATTGATTTCCATAGCTACTGTTACCTATGGGGACAAAAATGTAGAAAACCTGTACCATGAACTCTCAAAGAAAAATGGAACGAAAAAAACTTCCAAAACCTTTTCGAATGGAGTTGTTACCATCCAAATTGAATCCAAACAAAATGCGGATACCATTTGGCAAGAGATACCCCAAAATGCAAGGGCCCCTTTTCAGGTAACCTCCATGGGAGAAAACAAGATTGCGGTTAGACTGCCAACAGAGACTGAATAATCCGTAAATAACCCAGCCACGATATGGCTATTTCATAAATCCCAAACATATTTGACACCAAGGTCTAAAAATGTTGGTATAAAAACTTTCATATACCTATTTTTAATGCTGACTGTCGAATAGGTTCAGGTACAAGAAGATATATCACTAATTTCAACCTTAACACTTCATTACAAAATGAAAAAATTACTACTACTGATTGCCTTGCTCTCCTTGGTTCCCAACCTTGCATCCGCAAGACGTATCGGAGGACTTTTTGGAAAAAGCGAACGAATCCAAAAAATTACTGATGTAGATATTAAAGGTGCCAATGGCGAAGACCTTTATCTTGCCCACAAAACAACTTCCCTGTATATTTTTATGGGAGTCTACATGACGGACGATGGTTATGTTTTGGGGGTAAAAGGAAGTATCAATACCTATTATGACCTTGATGAAGAGCAGATAAAAAAATTCCAGGCCAGCGGAGCTTTACCCACCCCCCTTCCGCCCTATAAAATAGAATTCACCGAATGGTTATGGGGATATGCCCTATGGATACTGCTTGCCGTTCTGGCCATAATTTGGTTCTTCCCAAAGAATAAAGAAGCCCTTTTTGCCCAAGGGTGTAAATATTATTTCGGCAAAAACACTCCGGTAAATTACCCAAAGGCCATGCGCTATTTTGAAAAATCGGCAATAAAGGAATACGGTCCTGCCGTTTTCAACCTTGGTATCATGTACCTCTCGGCCCAGGGTACCAAGAAGAATGTGGACAAGGCCATGGAATTGCTGAAAAAGGCCTCCAAATTGGGGTATGTAGATGCCAATGTAACCCTTGGAAGCCTTTATTATAACGGAGAGGATGTTTCAAAGGATATGGCCAAGGCTGAAGCGTGGTACAAAAAGGCCTGCGATCAGGGACATGCCAACGCATGCAAAATGGTGACCCATATACAACAGGTCAGTTAATTAAAATCAACACCAAACAGTAACCAAATTCAACTACGCCGACCATCATGACACTATCACATTACCAGTGGGATCCAGAAAAAGACCTCATAGCTGAAGGTGGATTTGCCGAAGTATTCAGGGCCAAAGACCTCAATGCCGAAGGAAGGTATGTGGCCCTTAAAATTTACAAAGAAGCTGTTTCAAGAGGTACGTCTGGGAGCACCGGACAGAAAAAATACAGTTTGGAACAGGAGTTTTCCAAAATAGACGGGTTATCCCATACGCACCTCATCACCTATTATGGTCTGGAATACATTACCCATACGGATGCCATGGGCAGAAACGTGAATTATCCTGTGTTGATCATGGAGTATGCCGGGGAAGGAACCTTGGGCCAAGCGATACACCGAAAGCTCTCTTTGGAAGAAGGAAAGAACATTATCGTGGAGGTAGCCCAAGCGGTGGATTATCTGCACAAACAGGGCATTGTCCACAGGGATTTAAAACCTGGGAACGTACTATTTTCCAAGGACCGCAAAGGAAACAAAGTGCCCAAGGTGACCGATTTTGGGATCAGTCAGGACATTCTATCCGACAAGACCATTCAACAGTCCATGACCGAAGGTGTCGGAACTCCACACTACATGGCGCCTGAGCAATTCTTTAAAAAGAAATTCGGGCTGAATGGGGATATAAGCGAACGTACCGATATTTGGGCACTTGGCATTATGTTCTACAAAATATTGACCGGAAAGTTACCTTTTGGGCATGACAAGAAGGATTATGAACTCATTCGGGATGGTATCGTTGGAGAAGATCCCGATTATTCCGAGGTACCCGAAAGATTTAAGAATTGCATAAAGACTTGTTTGCAGAAAAATGCTTCGGACCGATATGCTTCCGTATCCGACTTCATCCGGGATATTAATGGAGAGAGCAATGAAAGTGGCACCGTGTTCTTGGGAGGAAATGAAACACAATTTTCCACACCGAAAGCCAAACCCAAAAAAAAGAAAAAAGTCTGGCCCGTTTTGTTGGCCACTGTCTTAATCTTGGGTGCCGGGTATGGGGGATATGCCTTTTATCGCTCCACCAAGATAAATGCGTTGTTGGCAGACGGCTGGAACCTATACAAAGAAGGAAAATTCAAAGAAGCCTATGAAGCCTATGAAAAGGCATCAGACTATGGGTCTGGGGAGGCCTTTTATTTTCTGTCAAGGTTCAACCAAAATGGTTATGGAACCGACGTTGATTATGAAAAAGGGTTTGAATATGCCGATAGGGCCATTGATGATGGATATGACCTGGCAAACTTTAACCATGGATGGGCCTATCAAAACAATCTTGGTGTGGACAGGGACACGGTCCAGGCCAAGAAATTCTATGAAAAGGCAAAGAGCAGCATTGTGGCCTTGAGTGATGACGGCAACCCAGAGGCAAACAACCTAAGGGGATTGATGCACTATTTCGGCTATGTAATGGAAAAGGACGCAAGCAAGGCAAAACTGTACTATGAAAAAGCCTCCAGCAAAGGCCACCCAGCGGCCATCGAAAACCTGGCGATCCTCAATGTGTCAGAAAAGAACTATAAGGAAGCATTTGAAGGATATGAGAAATGCACGTCCATCGGAAGGTATTCGGGATATCGGGGCATGGCCAACATGTACAGGTTCGGCCAATACGTCCCCAGGGATACCGTTAAGGCCCTGGAACAATATACAATTGCTGCCGAGAACGGTGACCTCCTGTCCCAGTTCAACTTAGGTATATTCTATAAAAATGGTGTATTGGCCAAAAAAGATCGTATAAAGTCGGTCCAATGGTTGACCAAAGCTGCCGATAAAGGACATTTGGGGGCTCAAAATGAATTGGGCACTTTATATTTCAATGAGAAGAACTACCTAGAGGCCAAAAACTGGTTCCAATTGGCCGCTGATAAAGGAAACACCTTCGGTATGCACAATATGGGTCTTTTGTACTATGATGGATGGGGGGTGGAAAAGGATGTGAAACTTGCCAGAGATTGGTACCAACGGGCCGCTGATAAAGGGTATGCACATTCCCAGTACATGACCGGTAAGATTCTTGAGTACGGGGAAGCGGATGGGACCCCGAACGTATCGGAAGCGATAGTATACTATGAGCTTGCAGCAAAGCAAAATCAAAGTTCCGCCTTGTACGCTCTGGGAAGGTTGCATTATGACGGGAAAGGAAAAAAGAAAGATCTCATCAAGGCCAAGGAATTTTTTCTCCGGGCAGCGACCCAGGACATGAGTACTGCGGACTATATGTTGGGCTACATGGCGGAAACCGGGGCAGCTGGACCGGTAGATTATCTTGAAGCCGAAAGAAAGTATCTCAAGGCAGCGACCAAAGGGCATCTCCAGGCACAAAAAAAATTGGGCGATCTTTATTACGACCTTAAGTTGGGCAAGGACAAAAAAGCAAAGGCCACACAATGGTATTTGAAAGCAGCAGAACAAGGGGACCTGCACAGCCAATATAGAGTGGCCGTGATGTATTACAATGGAAAATATTACTATGCGGCCAGAAAATGGTTCCAAATAGCGGCTGACCGAGATCATGCCAGTGCCCAAAGTTATCTCGGCTATATGCACGACAGGGGTCTGGGAGGTCCGAAAAACTTGGACAAGGCCTTTGAACTATATAAAAAGTCCGCAACAAACGGGGACAGGGTTGGCATGTACAATCTGGCCTCTTGTTACCAAAGTGGCATTGGAACGGTCAAAAACACCTATTTGGCAAAAACTTGGTACCAAAAATCCTGTGAGAAGGGGTATAAAAATGCCTGTGATGTTATCGCTAAACGGTATTGAAGAAAATGAAGATCCACCTACCAGTGTATTGTAATGAAATAGGCCTAAGAGAGTCAAACGAGGATGCCATATACCCTGGAACACCAACAGAGGATTCCCGCTTGTTCATGGTATGCGACGGTGTTGGAGGGCAGGCCAAGGGCGAAGTGGCCTCTTCTTTGACCTGTCAAGGATTTTCCAAGTATCTCTCTGAAAATCCAGTGGAGTATATTGAAGATGAAACATATTTACCTTTGGCCCTACAAAGTGTCGAACAAAATTTGGGCACATATCTCGAAACCCATCCCGAAGCGAAGGGCATGGCCACTACGTTCACTTTTTTACTGATTTCAGATGCAGAAGAAAAGGCATTGGTCGGTTGGGTCGGAGATAGTAGGGTATACCACATACGGGATGGAGAGATCCTTTTTCAAACCAAAGACCACTCTGTGGTACAGGGAATGGTGGATATGGGGGAAATTACCGAAGAAGAGGCACAAACACATCCCAAACGGAATATT
Organism: Allomuricauda sp. CP2A; assembly: GCF_001683915.1. GTDB lineage: Bacteria > Bacteroidota > Bacteroidia > Flavobacteriales > Flavobacteriaceae > Flagellimonas. The sequence continues at coordinate 13,204 of NZ_LXTT01000122.1, forward strand.
ATTACTAGAGCGGTAAACGGAGTAAATTCAACAAGAGTTGACCAACATGTTATTACGGATATCAAGAAAGATGATTTTTTCTTTCTTTGTACCGATGGCATTTTGGAGCACCTTGATGAAGAAAGGATTTCTTTATGGTTCAGAGGCAAAGCATCCGTGCAGGAAATCAAATCGGAAATCATGGAAAATGCCAAAGACGATACCAAAGACAATTACTCTATGTATATCATTAGAATGGGTTAAATTCTGGAACGTGTAAAAACATCCTCCCCTTTACAATTGAAGTAGTATACTATGTCCGGCGTTTCCAATTAATGGTCATTATCTCATTTGGGGATTTCATTCAAGATGGGAAGATATAAAGAATTAAAAAGGCTTTTGAGAAATAAGGAACTCATTTGATGCCTTTAAAAAAATCTTCTAAGCTAATGTCATGAATTTTGAGAATCCTAATTAGAGTATTAATGGTAAAGTTCTCGCCTGTCTCCATACGCCAATAGTTTTTGCGTGGGAGACCATTCTCAACCGCAAAAGCTTCATAACTGGTATATCCACTTTTGATTCTAAGTTCTTTGATACGGTCAGCGATAGCTTTCCTCTCCTCTATATAATTGGCTTTCTGCATGGGCGGAAAGTTGCAGAAAACGGCGGACACATATTACGTCATATATAGCGTGAAATTTTCATTATATTTGTTGTTAGTTTATAGCCTTATAGAGACATACAAATAAAGTTATGCCATTTCAGTCTTCAGATGATTTTATAAAATATGTGTTTTGTTCCAATATGGAAGCCAAAGACCTTTTCCAAGTTTCGATGGAAACATTGATAGAGTCCGAAAACTCGGATTTTATGGTTTTCAAAGTAATTGAAGGCAAGGTCAAAAACCTATCCGGTTACGATGAATGGTCTGAAGTCATAGAAATAGATGAGACAACTTTTAAGAAACTTCATTTAAATCTCTGCCAAAAAGTAGGTAGAATCGTAAGAAGTGGATTTAAGGATAGGCGCTAAGCTTGTTTTAAGAAGAAAATAAAACTTGAATTTTACTATTAAGTTTATTGGAAAAACTGCGAAAAAATAAGGTTATAAGATGTCGGCTATTTGATATTAAGATAACAACTAACCTACTTTTTCCCGTTTTTAGGATTATAAGAACTCTGCGAATTCTGCAATTTTGATTTCATTCCATTCTTCTTTTATTATGCTGAAATAAACATCGTTTCTACTTTCGCCATTCGGGGCAATATAATTGTTTCTAAAGACCCCTTCTTTTTTTGCCCCGAGTTTTTCAATGGCACGTTGTGACCTTAAATTTTCCTGATCAGCACTGAACTGGATTCTTCTAAATCCGATATTTTCAAATCCAAAGTTCAATAATTCATACTTACATGCTTTGTTCAGACCAGTTCCTTGAAAATTGATACCGTACCACGTCCATCCAATCTCGCATTTTTCGCTGATAGGATTTAAATATCCATAGCGGGTACTGCCAGCAACACAATTGTTAATTTTATCTATTATTAAAAAGGGGTAACATATTCCGTTAAGCTTGTCGTTGATTGTGCTTGATAAATAAGTTTGAAAATCCTCTTCATCGTTAATGTGCATACCCATAAATTCCCAAATTCTCTTTTCGAAGATTATTTCTTTTAATTCTTGGTTTCTTGAATTTTCAAAGGGTACGAGTAATACTCTTTCATTTTCAAGTACTATGTCTGTGTTTAAAATATCTGGGTTCATTTATGGCTCGTTAATGGTAATATTATTTAATTTAGTTTTTCTTGAAGAAGCTTGATCCATACTTGATTTTGGACTTAATCTTACAGATTTCATTTCCTTATTATTTGTTTGAGAGTTTCAAATTGGTCTCGAATGGTTTTCTATAAGTGCTTCTAATTATATTAAAGTGCTCCTCTCCTTTTTATATTTTTCCATTCAGAGGCCAAAATCCCAAAATATACAACATCAATATATTTTCCATTGCGGAATATGAGCTCTCTTAACACTCCCTCTTTTGTAGCACCAATTTTATTAAGTGCCCGTTGCGATTTTAGGTTATCACCACGAGTCCTAAATTCTACTTTGTTGATTTTTAGTTCCTCGAACAAAAAAGTAAGGAGTATACCTTTTACTTTTTGATTTATACCTTTTCCCTGATATTTTTCCGAAATCCATGTAAGTCCAATTTCAACCTTATTGTCCACTTCCGAAATTTGACTGATGCTCGTGGCCCCGATAATTCGGTCTTCTTCTTTTAGGATGATGGCAAATTCCTGTTTGATTTGATTTTCTCTATCTGAAATGGTTTGGGATAGGAATTTTTCCCAGTCTGATGGATTTTCCAAGTCCTGTGACATATGTGTCCATATCGGAGGGGAGCTTATTGACAGAAATGCTTCCAAGTCCTCCATTTTTGAGGGTCTTAGTTTGATTTCATCTGTTTCCAAACAGAAACCATCCGTAAAAATCTTAGATTTTATCATTATGAACTTCTTGGGTTAATTCTAGTTCCAATATTATTGTATGTGACACCTAGAGTTTAAAACTATTTGATTGTGTAGTTCGGTTGTTTTCTTTGATACTTGAATTGGGAAAAGCAACTTTTCATGGCATGAAGTATCTATTATTTGATACCTCAACATTTCTTTAGTTATGAAAATACCAAATATATTATTTTCGATAATTTCTATGGGAGCTTTTTTGTCTTGTGGCCATGATGATGAAGGATTCATGGGAGAGGAGACAATGCTTTTTGAACTCCAGTTCATAAATGCAGGGATGTCCGGAAAAATTATCAAAAAGGAGGATTTGGAGTTCAATGAGTTTGTCGAGTTTTCACTGGACAGCACTTTTATCAAAAGGAGAGTTTTTGTTGATAGTACTAGCATCGCCACGGGTAGTTATACTTTGATTGAATCGGATGGCATAGATTATTTCGAACTGAACTATGAAAAAGGAAGTTATCTTATACAGAGTTGTGGAAATTCCCTTAAGGAATGGATGTCTGTTTTGAATGATAGGGAAATTTTCAATGGAGGCTATCTTCCATGTGATGGTCCAGGTTATGGTTATGAATTGGTCAAATAAAAATATCGTTTGATTATACCTTAAGTTTTAAACTTGATCTTCGGGGTAAATTATGATTTTGGATTTTCCCGAAGTGGATATTTCAGTTTGAATCTATTTTTGTTTCTATATTCAACAAGGTCATAATAGTCTTCGATGTATTTTTTCCATGGAGGGGTATTCTCTTTATGAACTAAATTGAGAATTTCAAAAAAACGATGATAGTTTATCAAGTCATATGTTTCCACAAGTCCCAATGTTTCGGCTTTTTTGGCAGCATTATGAGCTTCTTTTGAAAACTTCTTTGCAGTTGACACAAAATATCCTTTTTTGGCCTCCTTTAGCATCATCGCCCCCAAAAAGTCTCGGATGGTGTTGACAGGTTCGGTTTTGTTCGGGGTTTCACGTCTTTTAACCTGTACAAAAATCGGCTTATTTGATTGTACAAAATATAGATCGACACCGCCATCATTGGATTGCCCACAGTGATAAACATTACATTCAAAAAAATCAGAAAATACAGATTTTACCAGCAGCTCCATGCTTTTTGGTGCAACCCTATAAATAAGATTTGGCTTTGACTTTAGGTAATTACGTAACGTAGATATAGGAATATTTACTGAGTCAATATCAAAATGCCTAAGCATTGAATGCTTTTCAATTAGATTTTGACCTTCAAGTGTTGCTAAATCGTTCCACCAAGTTGAGGTCCTACTTGATTGCCAATATCCACAAGAGTCACAAGACCAAATTTTTAGATTTTCTCCTCCTCCGTGTGGGGAATCTAACGGGTCAAAGCCATCAAAGACAAGCTCAGTAGATTTATTGTCATAGGGGCACCATCCCGTTCTCGTATTGTACAAAGTCCCTTGAACATAATCAGGTTCAGTCGATGCAAGTCGATAATGAAGTCTCCTCTCCTGAGTATGAGAATAATCTAGAATCATCGTTTATTTGAACTTTTCTTTTATGTAGTGAAGATAACGATAAGAAATCTTAGTTCCGAATAAGGTTCCTTTCATGAAACTCAATTAGT
>NZ_LXTT01000134.1 GCF_001683915.1 Allomuricauda sp. CP2A
TATGTATACAGATATTGTTTTGTCTTTAAAAGAGTATAAGCTCAAAAGCATACTTTGCTTCCTGTTTTTAGTATCACTTTCAAAAGCCTGTGCACAGAAAACAACCGAAGACCTTTCTTTTTTGTTGGGTAAATGGAATATTGAACGGATATATAATCCGAAAACCGAAAACCCGAGCATGATAAAGAGAACACTTGATTGCGAATATAACATGGAACTGCACGGCAGAGCAAATGCCATGGATATTATCTATTTTAACCATAACAATATCTACAATGAATATGAAAGGCCTTTGGTTGAGTTCTACTTGGCCTATTAAAGTATTATTACAGGGTGATCTAACGATGGTTGAAAATAAGAAGATGTTAGACACAACCGCCTCTTTTTTAATTGAAAATGGTATTACAGAATATGTTAGGGATGAAATGGTACTGGCAAATAACACTCCCAAGTCATTTATAAGAAAAACATATGTGAGAACCTCTAAGGATAATGGTGAAAAGTGGCTGTACCACATGTTGGAGGAAGCAAAGCGAATTAATTGGTGCTAACTGAACGACTGTGTTTTTCTGGTTATGAAGCTAGATTTTTGCTTCTAAACTCGGATGGGGTCACCCCAAAATGTTTTCTGAAAGTGTTGTAAAAGGACATTCGATTGTTGAATCCCGACTTATAGGCAATGTCCGTAATGTTCATGTCCATTGCCTCATTGTCCATCAATAACTTTTCGGCTTCCTGGATACGTAGGTTGTTCACGTATTCATAGAAACTCACGCCAAAACATTCATTTATGATTTGGGAAGCGTGATGTCTTGAAACTTTGAGTTCATCGGCAAGGTCGCCCAATTTCAGTTCACTATCCAGGTACAATCCCTCCCTTTCCATTAAATTGACCAACTTGACTTTTAATTCGTTAAGTACCCTTCGGGAAAGGCCTGAATTTTTGTATTTGATAATGGGGAATACCTTTTGCAAAGGCTTACCATTGAATACATCTGAATAGTTAAATCCAAAGTAGGAAGTCAACCCAATCATAAAAATCATAAAAAAGCCAATGAAATAATCATGCTCAATTTGTAACAGCCCTGTTCTGGCAAAGATAAAATATACAATCCAAGAGATTCCGAATAACCCAAATACACTTGTAATCAGAGTTAGCCATAACTTCATTTCGGCATCACCCCTAAAATGATTTTTTAAATTCTTATGGGCCAAAAAAGTATAGAAAAGTAACATAATACAGATAAACCCATAAACAATACTTGGGTGGACTGGAATGGTGCCGCCAAAAACATCTTTCTGACTTTCAAAAAGAATTTTTGTTTCAACAGGCAGACTGAAGTAGTACACAAAGTTGGCAAATATGAGGATTGTGGGGATAAAATGTACCAATGTTCTCTTGCTGAAAAATATCATTGAATCCTTTTTTACCAAAAAAAGCATATACAAGTAAAACAACGGGCCATATAATGAAAAAGGAATTAGGTACATTAGATTCAACGAGTTGGTAAACTTGGAGTCCTCATAGGCCCAAAAGAGAACGTTGTACGCAATGTTCAATGAGAACAAGACTAAAAAAAAGGCCCAAATTCTATTAGCTTGCTTTACATTGCTTTTACGGAGCAATAAAAAAATGGCCGTCAACAGGCCTTGACCCGCAAAAAACACCGATATGATTTCCCAAACATTCATTCTTTAAGGATTAAATGGCAATCCAACAATCTAAATTACTAAATACAGACCATTGTTGGTGTAAATCTAAATCGGAAGATACTCGGTTTACATATACAACGCTATTTTTGAAACTGGAGATGTGTTATTCAAAATAGGAAACAGTAGGTATGCGATATTCTCTTCTTTAAGGTTTAAAAAATGTTAAGATGAAAGTAAAAATGACTATTTGTAAGTGTTTTATGGAGGCATTCATAAACAGTGTTGATGATTAACTTTTGTTGACACTCATATGAAATGCTTAACTTTTTACTGGAATAGTACAGACCATGGTAAACATCGTACCGGTAAAGTCAGAGGCAGACATTAGTGTTGTGGCTGACTTGGCAAAGATCATTTGGACCGAACATTACACCCCAATAATCGGAGCCGGTCAGGTCAATTATATGCTGGATAAGTTTCAGTCTGTCAAAGCAATTCACGATCAGGTTGAAAGAGGTGTTGCGTATTACCTCATGCAGTTGCAAGATGATTTTGTGGGTTATTTTTCCTTCAGTATAGAGGAAAATGCTCTCTTTTTGAGCAAGTTGTATGTTCTAAAATCGGCAAGGGGAAACGGAGTGGCCAGAGCAGCACTTTCTTTTATTCAGGAAAAAGGACAAGAGTTGGGTTTAAAAAAAATAAAATTGACCGTCAACAAGTATAATTCCAATGCTATTGTGGCCTACCAAAAAATGGGATTTGTCAATGTCGCGTCCATAGTTCAGGATATTGGCAATGGCTATGTGATGGATGATTATGTCCTGGAGAAAAACATGGTTTGATGAAGAGTGTCTAGTAACTATCGGCATGACCAAACCTGATTGCAAACCCAATTTTCAAAGGATTTGTGGCTTATAGCACTCCATTTCGCTGCGTTTGCCTTTAGTACTCTCTTATAGATAATTATTTTTTAAGTCAACCATTTATTTGAACTGTCAGCGTCAAACGGGTTAACTACTTGTGTGAGATTTGCTTTTCTGCACCCTTCAATGATTTGTTCTATATGTGTTTAAAGACCTCCAAGATGAAATTTGGTTGTGATAAAGTGGGCTTAAAAATCTATTTGTACATAACGTAAAAAACACCATTCAAAAAGGGTAAATCAATTGAAAAGCAGTCCAATATTTAATA
>NZ_LXTT01000144.1 GCF_001683915.1 Allomuricauda sp. CP2A
TCATGAATAATTAAGATATATTCCAAATAACGCAAAATACTCTAAAAATTTTGTTAAATAAGAATCATATTCTTATTTTCATTACTTTTAAAATAAATATCAAATGACTTATGGCAAATGTACTATGGTTACAAGGAGGTGCATGTAGTGGCAACACAATGTCCTTTTTGAACGCCGAAGAACCAACGGTGGTAGAACTTATTACCGATTTCGGGCTAAACATTTTATGGCACCCAACAACCGGTTTACAGATTGGGGACCAAGTTCAAGACCTATTAAAGGATATCCTCGCAGGAAAAGTGCAGATGGATATTCTTGTTTTTGAAGGCTCGATAATTCAAGGCCCGGATAACACAGGAACCATGAACTTATTCGCTGACCGTCCGATGAAGGACTGGATTAAGGAACTCTCAGAAGTTGCGGGCTATGTCGTCGCTATTGGCGATTGCGCAACATGGGGAGGCATACCTGCAGTTCCGCCAAACCCTAGTGAATCTACTGGAATGCAATTCCATAAAAAGAACAAGGGTGGGTTCTTGGGCCCTGACTATGTTTCAAAAGGTGGTTTGCCAGTAATAAATATACCAGGTTGCCCTGCGCACCCAGATTGGATTACTCAAATTCTTGTCGCGATTTCTGTGGGAAGGATAGGCGATGTGCTTATTGATGATTACCACAGGCCAAAAACGTTTTTTACCGACTTTGTTCAGACAGGTTGTACCAACGTAGTCAACTTTGCACAAAAAGTCGATGGTGGATTTGGCCAAAGGGGTAACGGATGCCTCTTTTACGAGGTTGGATGTAGAGGCCCAATGACAAGAGCGAGTTGTAACAATATATTGTGGAACAGACAATCTAGTAAAACCCGAGCTAATCATCCTTGTTTGGGCTGTACCGAACCTGGCTTTCCACATCACGACCTTATGAAAGGTAGTGTTTTTAAGACCATGAAGTACATGGGTACATTTCCTAAAGAAGTCCCAGAGGGTAGGAACAAATTGGCTTACTATTTAGAGGCCGGTTTCCAGAAAGTATTACCTACAAACCATAGGGTTAAGGAAGGTTCAAAATAATAGCAACGAAAAAGAATAAAAATGTCAGTAACAGAATTAAATATATCTCCCGTTGGTCGTGTTGAGGGCGATTTGGATGTGAAGGTCTATATTGACAACGGCAAAGTCACACGCGCCCATACGCAAGCAGCGATGTTCAGGGGTTTTGAGAAAATCATGGCAGGCAAGGATCCACAATCGGGACTCATTGTTACTCCTAGAATTTGTGGTATTTGTGGAGGGTCGCACCTATATTGTGCATCCTCGGCATTAGATACTGCTTGGGGAACAAAGCTAACCCCAAATGCTCTTTTGTTGAGAGCGATTGGTCAGGCTTCGGAAACCCTTCAAAGTATCCCAAGATGGTATTATGCGATTTTCGCCACGGATTTAGCTAATAAAAAGTATGCCGATAAACCTTTATATAAGGAAGTGGTAAAACGCTGGTCCGCCTATGTCGGAGAAACCTTTCAAAAGGGATTGACGGCAAGTGGACTGCCAGTTCAGATTTATGCCTTGTTCGGTGGTCAATGGCCCCACTCAAGTTACATGGTGCCGGGTGGGGTGATGTGCGCTCCTACCTTAAAGGATATTACCAGAGCTCATGCTATACTCGCACAATTTAAAAACGATTGGTTAGAACCGATTTGGTTAGGTTGCTCTATCGAGCGTTATATGGAAATCAAATCTTGGGACGACATGTTGGCGTGGGTCGAAGAAAATGAATCTCAAAAGAATAGTGATCTGGGATTGTTGATTCGTGCGGGTATCGAATTTGGTTTGGATAAATTCGGTCAAGGTGTTGGTAAATTCTTAGCAACAGGAACATACTTGCATAAAGACAGATATAATAATCCAACTATTGAAGGTAGAAATGACGCCTTAATTAGCTCAAGTGGATTCTTTGATGGTGAAAATTATCATGAGTTTGACCACATGAAAGTGAGCGAGCACGTTAAGCATTCGTGGTATAAAGACCAAGAAGATGGGCTTCACCCTTGGGATGAACCGCTTCCGACACCTATGAAATCGCAGACATTGCATGATAGTGACTTTGATAATCAATATAGCTGGGCAAAAGCTCCGCGTTATGACGGACATGCTGCTGAAGCTGGTCCGTTGGCTAGGGTGATTATGAACGCTAACCCAAATAATAAGGAACATCAAATTAGAGATCCTTTATTTGGTGATATCATGAAAAAGCTAGGGCCTAGCGTATTCACTAGAGTTCTTGCTAGAGTTCATGAAGCTCCTAGAATCTATAAATTCATTGAACAATGGTTATCTGAAATTGATTTAGATGGTGAGTTCTACACCAAACCTGTTGAGAAAGACGGCAAAGGTTTTGGTGCTACGGAAGCAGCAAGAGGAGCCTTAGCACATTGGATTGAAATTAAAGATGGTGTTATCAAAAACTATCAAGTTATGGCCCCAACAACTTGGAATGTTGGTCCGCAAGATGGTAATGATAATCCAGGACCTATTGAGACCGCTCTTTTGGGCACAACGATCGAAGACCCATTAGATCCAGTAGAAGTAGGTATTGTAGCGCGCTCTTTCGATTCATGTTTGGTATGTACGGTACATGCCCATGATGCGCAAAGTGGCGTTGAGCTATCAAGATTCAAATTATAACTTCTGACATGTAGTTTTTTTGAGACTTTCCTGAGGGTGACCTCGGGAAAGTTTTTTACTTTAATAGAAAGAAAAATAGATGAAAACGGCAATAATGGGATTTGGAAATCCGGTGCGCAGCGATGATGCAGTAGGCATTTATGTAATAGAACAGTTGCGGGAAAAACTTCCCGATTCTGACGACATAAGCATTATCGATATGGGTACAGCTGCCTTTGAAGTACTTTTTGGTTTAAAAGGCCATGATAAGATTATTTTGGCAGATGCAGTTCTGAATAGCAATGAACCTGTGGGTACTTTGTTTAAAGTCCCAGCGGAAGAAGTAATGAAAGCACCTCAAGATGACCCGATGGTTTTTCTCCATGGAATGAAATGGGACCAGGCTTTATCGTACACGAAAAAAATATTACAAGATGAGTATCCAGAAGATATTCAAGTGTATTTAGTGGCGATTGAAAATACCAAGCTAGAAGTTGATTTGAGTGACGTGGTGAAGGAAGCAGGTGATAAAGTCGTACAACATATTTTGGAAGAATTAAATTTATAGATATCTACGTGAGTGCTAAAATCACCCTGAAGACTTCACATATTTATTTGGACAATGAATTGATTCAACCCATCTTCGGAGACATTCATTACGCGTATGTCACCTATGTGGAAGAGCAGAGTAAGGTTTTAATCACTCCTGTTTCGAGTCAATGGTTCGTTAAAATGTACAAACCGACTCAGTTTCTATTGAAATCACGTAATTTAAAAGGTGATAAAACCCTAGCTATTCGAGAGATATTGATAGACAATGATTTAGATATGACTGACAGGGATTTGGATTATGAAATCATTGAAAAAACGAATTTGATAAAGGTGAGTATCTCATGACAAAACCAAAAAACGACTGGCTAATAGATGCCGAGGTGCAGTACAAGGTTACCCCTGTAAAAGGACGTTGGGAGGTTTCGCTCATATTTATAAATACCCAAGACCCTAACGAGGTTTTGGTTCAAGTTATCGGTGATTACCGTTCGGAACGACTCGCTGAAATCTATGGTAGAAATATACAGCAAACAGCTGCAAAAGACCCACGAGGTACACAAAAAGTAGACAAAGATGCTTACGATATTAACAACAACTGATGCCATCCTAAAGGTTCAGAAGGCGATTGCATCGGTAGATAGATTGGATGAGTTGGTTGGCATAACCGAGGACGCTGAAACTATAGATGACCTGAAAACCTTGGTGGTAGCATCGGATGAAATTACAGTTCCTTTAGATTGGTATGATTTGGAACCGCCTTATATATTTCCTGCGACTCCATTTAACAGGCAAAATCTACTGGCCTTGGTTTTCTATAAGCTTGGAAATCATCAAAAGGCCTTTGAGTTTGTTTCTGAAGAACATCCGCTATACCACCACCTTTTGATTGCAACACATTTGCAATTCGGTTATGAGATTTCGCCTGACATGGTAGATTTTTGTTACAATACATCGCCGCACAACAGTGCAGTTCTAAGTTATTATGGTGTCGTAGAAAACCCCAAAAACAATGAGGGACTTAAAAAAGAGTTTTCTGAAGCACTTTCCAAAGCTGAAAATGATGAAGTCAAGGTATTTACGGCTAAACACTACCTAAATTTACTTCTCGATTCTGGTGAATTGCAGGAGGCAAAACAACTGGCGCAAGAACAATTCGAAATTGCCATTTCAGAAGATGCCAAAAATGCAATGAATACCCATTTAGCGGGAATTTTAATGGCACAATTACAAGTGCCTTATGATAGTCAAATGTTAGAAGAAGTTCATGAACTGCAGTTAAAGGCCATTGCTCAATTCGAAGCAAAAGACCTGAAAATACAGGCAGGAATGTTGTTGGTCGATGCAACAGAAATTGCCAATTTTAAGGGAGACTTTGTTGCATCCAAAGAACTTATTAATAGAGCGATTCAATATTTTAAAGAAGAAGATATTCCGGAGTTCTTGGGAGAGGCCGGATTCAAAAAAGCGATTCTATTATATACTTGGTCAAAGAATGGAAGTCCTCAATATTATAAAGCAGCCATTAATGCTTTTCAGGATGTATTGAAAGTGTTCAAGCGAGATACACATCCTCAGAAATTTGCAGATGTACATCACAATCTGGCGTTAATTTATTCTGAAATTCCGGTAGGTGCTGACGAGAAACCAATGTGGACGGCCTTTTGTGCATCATCCTTCAAAGAAGTTCTGGCTTTTTATACAAAAGATAAGTATCCGTATGAAAATGCAATGGCAAGTCATAATTATGCGACAGCGTTAATGCATTTTCCTCCAGCAAAAATTCATGACAATCTTGAAAAAGCAGCTGGTCTGTTTGAGGAAGCGCTTGAGGTGAGAACGGCAGAAGCATATCCCTTTGAACGTGCTTTGACCTTGATGAATCAATTGGAATTGGGATGGCTTACACATAACGAAACTAGTGAGGAGGAGTTGAAAAAATATGAAGAAATGAAGGAAAAAGCCGAGGAAGTGAAAACTTTGGTGACAGATGCTGGTATACTAGAACAAGCTGAGAAGCATCTCCAAGAATTGGAAAAAGTAAAAAGTTTAATTTAGGAGGGTTATGCACGAAACATCTATCGTAAATAGCATTATTGCGACTTTGGAACAAGAGTTTGAAGCTGAGAAACTCCAGAAGATGAAAGCAATTCACCTGAAAGTGGGAATCCTTTCGAACATAGAACCGCGTTTGCTACACAACGCATATGATGTTTATCATTTAAGGGATGGCAGATTTCAGAACGTTGCTTTGAAAATAGAATCGACACAATTGAAAATTCAATGTGAAGTTTGCGATCATGTTACCAATGTGGAGAATTACAGGTTTCTATGCGAAAATTGCGAACGACCAAGTAAAAATGTAATCGAAGGGGAGGAAATGTTGATTCACAAAATAGAATTTGATGACTAGACCATTAGGTCTTTATAAACACAAAAAAACGATGAGCGTAGATAAATCAACAAAGGCGGCACGAGGAACTGTGCAATGCGAGAACACTAATATCAATTTGCTCAAAGCAAATGATTTTGTAGCGGATATTATTAAAAAGGAAATGGCTAAAACCAATACTCTTTTAATCAACATAACCTCATCAGCAGGTAGTGGTAAGACCACCTTAATGCAGAAAACCGCAGAAAAACTAAAGGATAAAATAACAATGGCCGTGATGGTCGGAGATTTAGAAACGGAACGTGATGCAGAGCGTATTCGGGAGACCGGCATACATGCCCTGCAGATAGTAACGGGAGGTATTTGCCATCTGGAAGCTCAAATGGTGCATCAGGTTTTAGACCAATTCGACTTGGAGAATATTGATTTATTGTTCATAGAAAATGTGGGCAATTTGGTTTGTCCGGCTTCTTTCGATTTGGGTGAAGACTATCGCGTTACCTTAATGGCAACAACAGAAGGTGATGACAAGCCCAAAAAGTATCCTAAAATGTTTTTGACCAGCGATATGATGGTCGTTTCAAAAGCCGATTTATTGCCTTACGTGCCTTTCTCAGTAGAAGCCGTAATCAAGGATGCGCGAGAGGTAAACCATGAAATAGAAGTGTTACAAGTTTCGTCTACGAACGGAGAGGGAATAGATGCTTGGTGTGATTGGTTACTGGAGAAAATTGAACGGAAGAAAGGATAATGGCTAAATGCAAAAAACCTTTGAAATTACTATTTCTGGTCAAGTACAAGGGGTGGGTTTCCGTCCTTTTGTGTATAGTTTATCTAAACAATTTCAATTGAGGGGTTCGGTTTGCAATAATCAAGACGGAGTACTAATTCACATCAATGCCTCCGAAGAAAAAGCAACTAATTTTCTGGTTCAACTACTAGAAAATGCTCCATCAATTTCTATCATTCAATCACATAAGATTTCCGAAATTCCGTTTCAAGAATTCGATGGCTTCAAGATAATTCCTTCAGAAGCAAAGCATCAAACCAACATTCCGTTAACCCCAGATTTTTCTATTTGCGAATCATGCAAAGCTGAAATTAGGGATAAAAGCAATCGGCGATATGGGTATGCTTTTACCACATGCACCAACTGCGGCCCAAGATTTGCGGCGACCACAAAATTTCCTTTTGAGAGGTCAAATACAACGGTTTCTGCCTTTAAAATGTGTGCTACTTGTCAATCGGAATATATCAATCCTGATGACAGGCGATTTCATTCGCAAACGAATGGCTGCGCCGATTGTGGGATTCAATTAAAACTGCAAGATTATGACGGGAGGCAATTTGATGGAGACCATAAGGAGCTAGTTAAGAAAACATCCGACTTCATCCGAAAAGGAAGCATCCTGGCACTTAAAAACACAAATGGTTATCTGCTATGTTGCGATGCCAATAATAAGTCGGCGATAGAACGTTTACGTGAAAAAAAGCAACGCCCTGCGAAACCTTTTGCCTTGCTCTATCCATCCTTGGAAAGAATCAAAAAAGACTTTAACCTAAGTGCTACAGAAGAAAATGCACTTACTTCATCTGTAGCTCCCATAGTTATTTTGAACCCGAAGAAGTCTATTCCTGACTTGGAACAAGATGGTATCGCTCCAGGATTGAATCAATTCGGTGTTATGTTACCATCATCAGCTTTGCTCACGGTTTTGATGGATGAACTTGGTACTCCGATCATCGCCACGAGTGGAAATGTTCATGGCTCCCCGATTATCTCGAAAGAATCAGAAGCAATTCAAAAACTATCTGGAGTGGCTGATTATTTCCTGCATCACGATTTAGAAGTTACTTTTCCTCAGGATGATTCTGTATTTCGGTTTACTGATGAACATCAAATTACACTTCGACGTTCTCGTGGATTAGCTCCCAACTTTCTGAATATGACACCTTCGGGAAACGAAAAGATACTGGCCATGGGTGCCCATTTAAAGAGCACGTTTACGTTTGTGCCTAATTCGCATACCTATATGAGTCCTTATCTTGGAAATCTGGATAGCTATGATGTTTCCGAAAGATTTCAGAATAGTATTGGACAATTTGAAAAGTTGTTTCAAACACAACCGGAAGTAATTTTGATAGATGCCCATCCACAATATCAAAGTAGCATTTTGGGAAGGGAGTTGGCTGAAAAATGGAATGCGGAATATATCTCCATACAACATCACAAAGCCCATTTTGCAAGTGTTTTAGGCGAACACGATTTATTTGATTCCAAAGAAAAAATACTAGGTCTAGTTTGGGATGGAACTGGGTTTGGAGAAGACAATATGATATGGGGAGGCGAGTCCTTTACGTATCAAAATCACGAAATGGAACGGCTGATTCACTTTGAATATTATGATTGGTTGGCTGCTGATAAAATGGCGAAAGAACCAAGATTGTCCTTTCTCAGTATACTTCCCAATGCAGAAAAGGAAATTGCCAGGAAGAAGTTTTCCGAAACGGAATGGAAAGTCTATTTAAAAATGTTGGAGAACAACCCATTGAAAACATCATCGGTAGGACGCTTGTTTGACGCGGTTGCATCCTTGTTGGGTATAATAGATGTGACTAGCTATGAAGGTGAGGCTGCAATGCTATTAGAAAATCAAGCAAGAATGTATGTTGGAAATGATGAAGTTGATTTTTTAGCAGGGGTAGTATTTGAAAACATTCCAACAAAAACAATTATTCAAAATATTCATCAAGCTATGGTAGATGGTTTCTCAATTCCAAGAATTGCGAATAGTTTTATTCATACGCTAGCGCGCGTGATTTTTAATATAGCAAAGCAGCATAATTTTAGTTGTATTGCTTGTAGTGGCGGGGTTTTTCAAAATGCTGTACTCATCGAAAAGCTTATAAAACTAGCTGAAAATTCGGGAATAAAGTTAAAATTTAATCGTATATTGTCTAGTAACGATGAGAATATTTCGTTCGGTCAGTTATCTTATTATCAGCATATTAAAAAGTAAATTATGTGTTTAGCGATTCCAGGTAAAATCAAGAGTATTGAAATGCAGTATGATGGCAAGGTGCGCATGGCTAAAGTGTTATTTGGCGGTATAACCAAAGAGGCCAGTTTAGAAATGCTGCCTGATGCCGATATTGACGATTATGTATTGGTACACGTTGGTGTTGCCATCAGCAAAGTAGATGAAGAAGAAGCGCAAAAAACGTTTAAGTATCTGGAAGAGATTGGGGAACTGGGAGACCTTACCGATGTAGATGAATATTTGCCAAAAACTAATTAAAACCGTTTGCCGTGAAATGATCCATTACAAACATTACATTCAATTTGCAAATTGAGCGAATTACATCTGACCAATTAATAAAAATAAAAATCTACAGATGAAATACATGTCTGAATACCGCGACCCTGAACTCGCAAAAAAATATTTGGAAGAAATAAAGAACACCGTTTCTAGACCTTGGTCGATTATGGAAGTTTGTGGTGGGCAAACACATAGCCTTGTGAAAAATGGTATCATTGAAATGTTACCGGATTCGGTTACTATGATTCATGGACCCGGGTGCCCCGTTTGTGTGACTCCTTTGAATTTAATCGATAAAGCGGTGTATCTCGCCTCAGACAAAGGAGTGATTCTTTGCTCCTTTGGAGATATGCTGAGAGTGCCTGGTTCTCAAAAAAGTTTGCTTGAAGCAAAAGCAGAAGGAGCCGATGTACGGATTTTATATTCTCCCTTAGAGGCTGTAAAAATTGCCGAAGACAATCCGGATAAAGAAGTTGTTTTCTTTGCCGTTGGCTTTGAAACAACGGCTCCGGCAAATGCCTTGTCGGTAGTGCACGCGCATCGTAGAGGCGTAAAAAACTATTCTATTTTGGCATCGCATGTCTTGGTGCCACCAGCAATAAAAGCGGTAATCGATGATGAGGAAAGTAAAATAGATGGCTTTTTGGCTGCTGGTCATGTATGTACCATAATGGGCAATACGGAGTATCATCCAATATCGGCCAAATATAAAGTGCCGATCGTGGTTACGGGTTTTGAACCTTTAGATGTGCTGCAAGGTATTTTGATGGTTATCCGTCAATTAGAGCAAAGTAAGTCTGAAGTTGAAAATCAATACGCTAGAATCGTTCGGGAGGAAGGTAATCGTGATGCTCAAAAAGTCATTGATGAAGTTTTTGAAGTTAGACATCAGATGTGGCGGGGTATTGGGGAAATTCCTGATAGCGGCTATGCCGTTCGTGAGAAATATGCAGCGTTTGATGCTACAAAAAAATTTAGTGTCACGATTGAAGAGGCACCTGAAAACCCAGACTGTATTTCAGGTCAGGTTATGAAGGGAATCAAAAAGCCTTTTGAGTGCTCTCAATTTGGTAAAGCGTGTAAACCTACAAATCCACTTGGTGCGCCCATGGTCAGTAGTGAAGGGGCTTGTGCTGCCTATTATCACTTTTCCGGACTAGTTGAAGCTTAATCGAAACCAAATGCCGGAGAACAACAAAATACGCGTGCAGCTGCAATGCCCCATGCCTAAACTTGACTTTGATGTCATCACTTTAGGGCATGGAAGTGGCGGAGTACTAACCAACAGACTTTTAGATAGTGGTGTTTTTGATCTGCTGAAAAACGATATCCTCGACGAACGCCATGATGGTGCATTTTTAGAGTTGCATGGCAAAACGGCTTTTTCTACAGATAGCTTTTTAGTGTCTCCCATATTTTTCCCCGGGGGAAATATTGGAGAGTTGGCCGTAAACGGAACGGTCAATGATCTGGCAATGTGCGGGGCTACGCCCAAATATCTCTCGTTAAGTTTTATCATTGAGGAAGGACTTCCAGTAAAAGAATTTTGGGATATTCTGGTAGCCATCAAATTCGCTTGTGAAAAAGCAGGCGTGCAAATCGTTACTGGCGATACTAAAGTGGTTGAAAAGGGTAAGGGCGACAAAATTTTCGTGAACACTTCAGGTGTCGGACCTATTCATCCCAAAGCAAATATCCGCGTAAAAAATATATCCGTAGGAGACAAAATAATTATTAGTGGAAATGTTGCATCTCACGGAATGGCTATCATGTCGGTTCGTGAAGGTTTAGAATTCGGCTCTGAAATCAAGAGTGATACCACCAATCTAAATCATACCATACTACGATTGATTGAGCTGTTTGGAGAAAGTATTCATTTATTGACTGACCCGACACGGGGTGGTGTTGCAACAGTATTGAAAGAAATTGCACAATCTTCTGAAATAGGTATCGACTTGTTTCAAAGAGATTTTCCTATGGATGAACAGGTGGCAAGTGCCTGCGAATTATTAGGCTTGGACCCTTTATACGTAGCAAACGAAGGACTCTTTATTGCTTTCGTATCTGAGTCTGTAGCAGATGCCGTTTTGACTGCTTTGCAAGAAGATGAGAATGGTCAAAATGCTCGTATTATAGGAAGCGTCGTTGCGGAACATCCCAAACAAGTCATTATGGAAAGTGCAATAGGAGGTAAGAGGGTTATAAGTATGCTTCCCGGAGAACAATTGCCTAGAATTTGTTAATATGAATTTTGAAACGCTAGGCAAACATGTTACCGATTCTTATGTTTTTAAAGGTTCCGAGGAAATGCCATTCTTGGCTCCAAGAGGAGTTTTTACTATGGAGAATAAACTCTTTGTTTCCGATACGGGGCGTAATCGCATTTTTATCTGGAATGAAATTCCCAAGACAGAATATCAAGAACCCGATATTGTTTTGGGTCAGGTCGATGCCACAGAAACGGGTCGTAATGCGGGTGGAATTGCAACTGCAAGTACATTACATTATCCATCGGGAATATGGAGCAATGGCACTATCGTTATCGTTGCAGATGCTTGGAACCATCGCGTGCTTATTTGGCATTCGTTACCCACTCAAAATGGGCAGCCAGCGGATGTAGTGTTGGGGCAGCCCGATTTTGAATCAAATCAACCCAACGTTTCGGGTATTGGAAACGACCCTTCTGCACAAACCTTAAACTGGCCGTACGGAGTTTTCTCAGATGGAGAAAGCCTTTGGATAGCAGATACAGGGAATCGGAGGATATTGTTCTATGACGGGATTCCAATGACCAATTTTGCTCCGGCGGATGAAGTCATAGGAAAACCGGATTTCACGAACAGGGATTATGAAAATCATGAACCCATTTGGCCCTATTCCGTTAAGGTAAATGCCAAAAGACAAATGGTCGTAGCCGACACTCAATTCTACCGTTCATTAGTTTGGAATGATGCTGACAAAGCATTTTCAAAACCAGCGGATAGTATTATTGGACAAGCCGATTTTGATGCTTGTGGACAAAATCAGTTTGGCTTGTTTCCCTCTTCAAAATCGTTAAACTGGATATATGATGCTTGTTTCTATAAAGACGGGATACTAGTAAATGATACTGGGAATAGTAGAGTATTATGGTTTGATAAAATCCCAACGAAAAACAATCCCGAAGCAACAGCGGTCATTGGGAAACGAGATTTTAAAACAGGAAGCGAAAATAAAGAAACCTTGATGGGAACTTCAAGCTCCTTGTATTGGCCTTTTTCAATAACTACAAAAGAAAATAAACTAATCATTGCCGATACTGGAAATCATCGGGTAGTGATAACGGATTTAAAGCTCTAAAGACTAAGATACAGCCAGTAAACACCTATAGCAATTGCGAAAACTCCTCCCGATAAGCGCACCATTTTAAAAAGAGATTTACTGTTTTGTTTTTTGGAGTACCTCGCTAATTGTCCAAGTAAGAATGTATAAATCGTCATAGCCAATAGTGTTCCTAATCCGAAGCCAATGATGTATTGAATACTATCAAATTTATTTTCAAATCCCAATACCGGAAGGAGTAAAACAAAATGTGCTATTCCTGCGAGTCCATGTAAAACCCCAATCCCAAAAGAAGTCCATTGATTTTGCTTAACCTTTTTGCTATGAGCGTGACCATGGTTTAGCATGTTTTTGTCATGCTCATGTTCGTGTATATGAATATAGGGCTCTTCCGCATTGTGCACATGCGGATGTTTGTGGTTTTTTCTTTTGCCGAAAATACTGTATAATGCCCAGAGTCCCACGACAATTAAAACGGCGCCAACTAGCTGTTCACTATGTTCCGATATTTTCTCTATTGGAATGTATTGCCGAAATAGGAGAAAAAGCAACCCTATCAAAAGCATTCCGGTCAGATGTCCAAAACCCCAGAACAAACCTATTTTCCAGACTTTTCGTCTCGTTTCAATCGCCAAAGGGGTAACCGCAGCCAAATGGTCTGGTCCTGAAACCACATGTAATATTGAAGCTGCAATACCGGCAAGTAAAGGAAAGCTCATCATTCGATTTACAAAAGAACAATGTAGTGAAATTTCTTGTCAAAATTGTTTCTGATACGCTTTTCAATTCGCTCTACGTTGTTACAAAATATACATTTCATTATTTAGCTCTTTAAAGTGAAAATCCTAGGCCGTTATAAATCATAATTATGGTCCTATTAATCGGCCGTTTTAGGGGAAAGCTCAGAGAAGTTGGGCAAACTTTAAGATTCAGTTCCATTTTCCGTTCTTTTTAGTAGTATCGGGAATTAACCTTTTACGGAACTAATCGCTGACTGTAGAGTTAAACAAAGTTGCGGAATTATGCTACCTCAAAATAATCGTTTTATTGAACTTTTGACAGAGTGATTATAACCAAAACTCCTTTTTATTTTTATCATTCCCAAAAATATGCGGATAATGTTCTCTGGCATTCGCCTCCATGAAATCCAAAGGAACATCCTCAAAATGGCCGTAGTCTTCAAGATATTCCATAAATTCTTTTCCCTCATTATTGTACTCTTGGAATATTGAATCATTTTCGCCATCAAAATCCAAGGGCTGAACATTGCACATTTTGCACAATGACCGATTAAATGCCGGTGAGGCCTTCAACCATTTCTCTTCCAATAAAAGATCTACCATGCCATGTGGAGTCAATTCATTAGTTCCGAACTTTTCGGTAAGCCTGTCTATTGCTATATGGTTCTTGACTTTTGCCAAACGGATTCTTGCCGGTATTCCCAAGGAGCGTAACCCGGCAATTAGAATGATGGATTTATCTATACAATGACCCTTTTTTTGCTTCACAAGGTTACTGGCTTTAAAATGCTCCTTTGAAAAACTTAAAAAATAGGGATCGTATCTAAATGAATCTCTTACCTTAACATATAATAGTTTGGCTTTCTCTTTTGGCAAAAGGGAATCGTCTTTAAAATCACGGACGAACTCCTGAATTTCATCTGATTCGAAATCAAAATAGTATGTCTGGGATAGAAAATCCATTTGTCACTCAATAATTACTTTCAAAATCCTTTGATTGTACTTTTCAATAGTGTATGATTTACCATACTTTTTATTTTTCATGAACCTTACGCCCGCTCAGCCTTTTGTTATTGTAATAAAGTTAATCCAGATAATTGTTTTTTCGGTAGGCCAAACTTTTTCTTTCAAGAAAACTCCAGATTTTGAGTTTATCCCGACTTTGAACGGTAGAGTTGAAAATTGTATCCACAGCGCAATAATATATGAAATCATCTATCTTTTCTGATGGTATTTTTAGTCTTTCTTTATAGAGGGAATCCGGATAAGAATTCCTTATCGTCTGAATCTCTTTTTCTAGTTTGTCCACGGAAACAGAATTTCTCAACTTTTTGTTGTGACCCGTTATTTCATCGATAAGCCTGTGCAGCAGTTGCTCCTGCATAGCTAAGAAAAGTTTTCTTTCATTTAAGGATAATGGTTTAACTTCTGCGTTTGGCAGTCGTAAGGAGGTAGAACTTACAGTGGGTTTAAATTTCATGGACTGAATGTCCATATGGAGATTCCCCGATAAGTTATACGGTGTTACTACAACTTCATCTAATTCAGTTAGGGACTCCTCCAAAGCCACAGTTACTAATTCACTTTCTATAATCTTGTCATCAACTACCAAAAATGATTTGTCAAATTGGATTGCCGAAAACCACAATGTATCGTTAACACTTGCCTTAATTCTGAAGTACCCATATTGATTTGTAATTGTGGCTTGATTTTTCCGGGTGTTTATTACATGAACATCCGAGACGTCCGTAGTATTGCTTTCTACTTTACCCTTTAATTCCATAGAAAGTTTTTGAGCACTTGAAACCAAACAAGAGAAAAAAACTATACAGAAAATGAGATTATTGAACTTCAAAATCATATCCTTTGGTATTTTTCTCCTAAAAGAAACAGTTCATCAATCGTTTTTTGAACTTTAATATACAATATAAGGAATCAGACTATTGTAAAAACTCTAGAGAATTTTTAGTAAAAAAAGGAGAATAATAGCAATAATTACTAATATTCTTCTAAATTTACTAAATGCAGCTCGCCGATTTTATCAAAAGTAGATTGTCAGTGGAAGAATATTCCTTCTCCCGAGATGAATATATGGCTTATTCAGGGAAGGACGCAAATGCTGTTGCAACGGATTTGGCCTATTTATCCGAGAAAGGAGAAATCATTGCCTTAAGAAAAGGGTTCTACCTTATTATACCACCAAGGTATTCAAAGCTGAGTGTTATACCATTGGAGCTTTATGTCAATAAACTATTTGTACACTTGGGCAAACCCTATTACATTGGATTATACTCGGCAGCACAATTACATGGAGCGGCCCATCAACAAGCACAGACTGAATATATAATCACCGAAGGTACTAGAATGTTGGATATTCATAAAAAGAATATAGCCATAAACTTTTTTCTTACCTCTAACTGGCCTCAGGCCAATATTGTCCAAAAAAGATCTGATGCTGGTTATTTTAATGTTTCAGATCCATTACTGACCATTGTGGATTTAATATACCATCAAAGAAAGCTAGGAGGAATAAACAGAATGTTGGCAAATATTGAGGAACTTTTAGAAGAAGTTGAAGGAAGTGAAATGAATTCCTTATTGCAATGGTATCCGCATAAAAGTGTTTTACAACGATTGGGTTTTTTGATGGATTATGTAAACCCAAAAAATGATTTGCTTGAGCCACTTATTGTGTATTTGGAAAGGCATGGTTTTTACCCTGTACTGTTGAATACATCGGATAAAATCAAACCAGGTGCGGTAGATAACAAATGGAAAGTTGATGTGAACTTAGCCCTTGAAAGCGATATATGATACCAAGACCCTACATAGTGGAATGGCAAGAACATGCACCATGGAAATCATTCGACCAGATTGAGCAAGATTTGATTATCAGCCGAACATTGGTAGTCATTTTTTCCGATGATTTTCTTAAAGAAAATTTGGCCTTTAGGGGTGGCACGGCCTTGCACAAACTCTATTTAAATCCAGCACCAAGGTATTCAGAGGATATTGATTTGGTACAGATAAAACCGGGTCCTATCAAGCCAATCATGCAGCGATTGGGAGAAATAATTGACTTTTTCGAAGAGCCCAGACGGACAGAAGTAAGGGGGCATGGTGCCAAGGCATTATACCGATTTGCCTCAGAATATGGAAATACGAGAAGACGATTGAAGTTGGAAATCAATTGCAAGGAACATTTCAATGTGTTGGATTGGATTGAGCTTCCTTTTGAAATCAAAAATCGATGGTTTTCGGGGGAAGCTCGAATACGTACTTATAACCTAAATGAATTGTTAGGGACAAAACTTCGAGCTTTATACCAACGTAGTAAAGGCAGGGATCTTTTTGATTTGGATTATTCGCACTTGCACATGAGCTTGGACACGGAATCCATTATTCAATGTTTTAAGGAGTATATGATTTTTTCCACAGGGAAACCACCAAGTCAAAAGGAATTCTTGATCAACATTGAAGAAAAAGAAAATGATATTAATTTCACTGGGGATATGGAGGGGTTATTAAGATTAGGAATTGGATATGACCAAGAGCTAGCTTTTGAGTGGTTAAAAGAGAATCTGATTGGAAAGCTATAAGGAGATGATTAAAAAAACTGTCGTTTATTATGGTAACCCAAATAGAACATAAACTAACTACAATCAATGGAGACGATTTTGCCGTTCTTTGCCGTCAATACTTAAATTTCAAATATTCTTTTGTTTACCCTACAGGTCTTGTTGTGGGAAAGGACAAATCCAGAAAAGGCACCCCTGACACATTTATCCCGGTCGGTGATTATTACCTTTTTGTAGAAATAACTACCAAAACTGGAGATATTCTTACCAAGCTCAAAAGTGACATCAGCCATTGTTTCTCTCAAAATGATGTGCCGAAGGAAAAAATCATTAAGGTTGTCTTGATGTTCAATGGAGTCCATGATACAGTTAAGCACGAGGAACTTAAAACATGTCTCTCAGCTTATTCTGAAGATTGTCGCTTGGAGGTTGTTGACATAAGGATTTTAGCAAACGAAATAAGCC
The DNA here is from genome assembly GCF_001683915.1 of Allomuricauda sp. CP2A. Taxonomy (GTDB): domain Bacteria; phylum Bacteroidota; class Bacteroidia; order Flavobacteriales; family Flavobacteriaceae; genus Flagellimonas. The sequence continues at coordinate 17,032 of NZ_LXTT01000144.1, forward strand.
AAAACTATCCTTCTCTTGCAAGAAAATTAGATATACCTATAGATACAGCCCAAATTCTAGAGGTATCTGAGTTTGTTGAAGATTATGAGAAGTCAAAATTTGCAACTCCTTTATCCAATGAGTTTTTTAATAGAGAAACAGAAATTGAAGAAGGATTAAATAACCTCAAAGAGAAAGACATTCTACTAATCTCCGGGTATGCAGGAACAGGTAAAACAAAACTATCGATAGAGCTGACAAAACTATTTTTAAGCGAGAACAAAAACTATGATTTAAAATATATAAGGGCTAACGGAAACCTAGACATTTGGCAGGATTTACAAATATTCCTTTTACCTGAAAAAGACTATTTATTGGTGCTGGACGATGCCAACAAGCTCAAGGATAATCTAATACAGATATTAAATTTTCAACGAAAAAGAGTAAACAAAGGACGGATAAAAATCATTTTGACGGTACGAAATTATGTTAAAGGGGAAGTTCAAAAATTCCTTGATGATTTTGTGCTTATTGAACTCAAGCCATTTGCAAGAGATGAGCTAGGAAAGATTTTACAGTCTGATGAATATAATATAAGTGATTACTATGCCGAAAGAATATTCAATATCTCAAAAGGCAATCCCCGACTTGCGATTATGGCTGTTATTGCTGGCCAAAGTGGTGAATTGGAAAAGCTAAATAATCCATCACAAATTCTGGAAACCTACTTTTCTTCGGTGAAAGAAAGTATTGATTCGTTTGAAAATAGAAGCCTTTTAGCTGTTGCAGGCCTATTGTCTTTTTTTAAAACCATTAATCTCGAAAACGAAACACAAGTCGGTGAAATTGAAAAGTATTTTTCAGTTTCGAAACTGACACTTGAGGAGAATCTTAGGATTTTATATAATCTTGAAATTGCTGATGAATTTGAGAGGATCTATAAGGTTGCTGACCAAATTTTAGGAGAATACATATTGTATTTAGTATTTCTTAAAGAACAAGAAATATCATTTTCCAAATTAATTGATGCATACATAGATAAACACGGAAGGTTCTCACTTGGGCATATCCTTAAGGAGCAAATAAATAATTTTAGTCTCGAATTGATTGGGGAACTTATTTCAAATGATATTAAAGAAGGTTGGCAAAAAATCAAAACTAAAGAACTTGCTATTTCCTTTATTGATGATTTTTACTACTACATTCCCCATGAGTCTCTTAGTTATTTTGATAAAAAAACAAAAGAGATTAAAGGAGATAATCCAAACGATTACACTTTTAAAATCTTCAACGAAAGACACTCTGATACTATTGGAGACAAGACTATTGAAATCCTAATAAGATTTCAATATTTAGGAAAAGAACAGTTCCTTTTAGCCTTAAAAATTATCACTGAGTATGGTTTGAAATCTGAATTGAGATTTCACAAATTGTTAAAGTCTTTTACTGAAAGAATATCTATGGATAGATATAGCTACCAACAGGGATATTTTCAGCAAATATGTCTTTTTGACTTTTTGTACGAAAGAATTCAGGATGACCGTGATTTTTATTCAAAAATTATTCTCTTTATTGCTCCAACCTTTCTGCGAGATAATTATCAATCCAATCACAGCATTGGCAACCAAATACTTATTGGGAATTATAATGTTGTCTTAAGTGAGGAGCAAAGAGTATTCAGAGAAAAACTATGGAAGTTTATTTTTGAGAGTTACGAAAGAGCAGAACTGAAATTCCACTGTCAAAAATGCATTCAAGAATATTCAACCAACCTAGAATATCATAATAGATCCTTACCTGTCATTGAATTTGACAAAACTCTTCTTCTAGAGTTTTATGAACTGAAGCTAAACTTTAATGATTTTATTGATAATGCTATACTGGCAACTTATGTAGACAGGTTAAACTGGATTCAGGTTAGCAATGAACGTAAACTATTGAAAAATCTGAAAAATCGAGCTTACAAGCTTTATCAAAAATTGACCGATACTAAAAGTGAAAGAAAAGAAAGGAGGTTAGGGCATGATGATTATGAGAAATACAAGGTAAATCAAATAGCTAGATATACCAAGGATTTTACAAGGTCAGATTACATGAAGATTGTGAATGACTTAAATGTAATTTATAAGAATAGGGAATTTCATAATGAAAGAGCATATATGCTTTCCCAATCAGTATCAAGACTGCTTAGAGTTGTTGGTAATCGAAACTTTGACTTGTTCTTGGAATTATTCAAAAAGATTGTTAGGTCTGATTATGCGAGTGAAATTCATATGGACTATTTCACAAGGCTTCGACTGAACAGGGAAAAGATTTTTCAGTTTAGAGCTCTACTATCGAAAAATATTTATATCGCATACTTGCCAAACTTACAGGCTTCTATTTCATCAAAATATCTTATTGAAGAGGATTTTGAATTTTTCAAGAAATACTTGAAGAATAAGAAAATTACATATTTCTGGTTTCTTGAAGAGCTACTTAAAAGATTATCACCTTTTATTGAAGATACGTATAAGACTTATGGAGAGGTATTAGACATACTTTTGTTCAGAGCAGGACAAGGGCAAATTTTCGTTCCGAA
>NZ_LXTT01000160.1 GCF_001683915.1 Allomuricauda sp. CP2A
ATCTGTTTTAAAATGCTTCTTAAATTTGTTTTTATCTTCCTGATTAAAATAATATAAATGCATTTTTAATAATCCACACGGTCTAGCTGGAACATTAATTATTTTCAGGTTACCATTTTCATGTTTGAGAATCTCTTGAGTCTTTTCCTCTTCATCAAAGGATAAGTCAACTTTTTTTGTTGCAAAGTCAATTAATTGACTTTTCACCTCCCTGTTTTTGAAATTCTCGTAGGGAGAATTAATCCATATTCTAAATGGATGCTCTGGCTTAATTTCTGAATTTGGTGAAACTAATTTCGAAAGTTCCTTAAAGGCTCTATTAATATCATCTTCAGTCCAAACTTCATTAACAGAAGAGATTTCCAAGGTTGTGCCTTGCACATTTTTAATGGCATCCTCATACCAATATTTATTTTCTACATCAGTGAAGAAAGGTTTCTCATCTTCAAAATCTAACTTTAATTGATTATTTTCTAGTTTGGAGTATTGTGACCAGTCCGTTTCTAAGCAAAGTGTTTGATTTTGATTTTTTTTCTTGGTTCTTAAAATCAATTTATCCCCCAATTTATCAACTGCAAAACGCCCTACACCCTTTTTACCGGAAACTTTTCTTCTATAAGGTGCAGGTGACAATCTCTCTCTCCTCTTGCTACTTGTACCAATGACCATCCACTTGTTTTTGATATCGGAGAATTGCATTCCTATACCATCATCGCTAATAATAATCTTAGAATTAGGAGTTATTGGATTTATATTTTGAAATTCGACATTTACGTTTTCTGCATTTGCATCATATGCGTTCTTAACTAATTCAAAAAGTGCGGTAATCCTATCGGTTATTAATTCTCTTCCCAATAAGCGATATGCGC